>JAOACS010000006.1 GCA_026417655.1 Syntrophobacterales bacterium | reverse complement strand
AAATTTCACAGCATTCTAAACGAATTTTGGGGCGTCGAACGACCTACAGTTTTAGATCCCATGGCTGGTGGAGGGAGTATTCCTTTTGAGGCTATGCGTTTGGGTTTACCCGTTATTGCTGGCGACCTGAACCCCGTCGCCTTTGTGTGCCTTAAAGGAACTTTGGAGTATCCGGCAAAGTTTGGCAAAAAACTGTTGCCAGCCGTCGAAAAGTTCTGTAAAGATGTTCATGAAGCTGCTAAACCGGAGCTTGAAGAGTTCTTCCCGAAACCGCCTGGTGAAAAGGTTTACGCCTATTTGTGGGCGAGGACCATCAAGTGCTCTAGTTGTGGCTTAATTATTCCCCTCTCACCGAACTGGTGGGTCGTCCATTCTGGAAGAGATGAAGAGAGTGTAGCTGTGAGAGTGATCGTTCCGGAAAAAGGCGATGTTTGCGATTTTGAAGTTATTTACAGTCCTAAGAGGAGAGGTCTAAGCCCTGACAAAGGGACGGTTAAAGGCGGGAGCGCAGAGTGTCCCAGATGCCACACCGTTATTGATGGAGAAGAAGTTAAGAATTTGGCACAAAAAGGACAAATGGGACATCAATTATATTGCGTCTGCATCAAAAATAGAGGGCTGGGTAAAAACAAAGCAGGATGGGATTTCAGAGCACCGATGAAAGAAGAATATGAAGCTGTGGAAAAAGCTGAGAGAAAACTGAAAGAAAAATTACATGATTGGAAAAATAGAGGACTAGTGCCTTATGAGGAATATTTTAAAGGTTTTTCTGATAGGTGTTCAGTTTATGGGATTAAAAAATGGGCTGATTTGTTTAACCCCCGCCAACTCCTCACTCACCTAACTTACCTAGAAAAGTTTCAAGAAGCCAAAAAGAGGCTTTTTGAAGATATATCAACAGGTAGCGAAGAATGGGATTTCGCGGCGGCAGTAGCAACATATGGCGCTATGGTATTTGATTCTTGTGTAGATTACAATTGTTTATTAGCGAGGTGGCGCCCTACTAGGCAGCAAATTGCAGGAACTATGGCTATTCAAGCTTTTCCGTTTAAGTGGAGCTATGCAGA
The DNA here is from genome assembly GCA_026417655.1 of Syntrophobacterales bacterium. Classification (GTDB taxonomy): domain Bacteria; phylum Desulfobacterota; class Syntrophobacteria; order Syntrophobacterales; family Thermodesulforhabdaceae; genus JAOACS01. The sequence continues at coordinate 7,486 of JAOACS010000006.1, read as the reverse complement.
ATGGAACCCGCTTGTTTCAAACGGAGGATATGAGTGGGCTTTATCTAAGGTTCTTGACGCCTTGAGCGAAATCGTTGAACTTCTACCCGAAAATCCGCCTAAACCGATTGTATACTGCGGATCCGCCACAGCCATCCCTCTTAAAGATAAATCTGTTCCATGTGTTGTTGTTGATCCTCCATACGCCGAAAACGTAATGTATGCCGAGGTCAGCGACTTCTTCTATGTCTGGCTCAAACGCTTGTTGGGCGATATTTTTCCAGATGCTTTCAAATCAAACTTGACTGAAAAGGAGGAGGAGGCCGTAGCCAACCCAGCCCGCTTCAAGGGGCTGGGTAAAAGCGCCAAGAAACTAGCGCAAGAAGACTACCGGACTAAGTTAGAGGCTTGCTTCCGCGAGATGCACCGCGTCCTCCAAGACGACGGGGTAATGACCGTGATGTTTACACACCGCGCTGCAGAGGCTTGGAGCAGCCTTGCTACCGCCCTAATGAACGCGGGCTTCACATTCATAAGTAGCTGGCCGGTTCACACAGAGCCCCCGGACAAATACGCAAAACGAGGGAAGGGTGTCCTTAAAGTCACGGTCCTCCTCACATGTAGAAAAAGAATAGCAAACCATCCAGGCATATGGGAGCACATAATAGATGAGCTCCGCCAATTAGCCAAACAAAAGATAGAGGAGTATCACCAATTCGGAATCAACGGTCCGGACCTGAAGGTGAGCGTCTACGGTCCAGTATTGGGCAAATTTGCCGACTACTACCCAGTAAAAACCGCCACTGGAAAAGAGATAGACCCCCAGCAAGCCCTAGACCTAGTCGCAGACGTCCTAAATGAAAAGTTCCTACAAGAGGCTGGTATCCAAAATGCTGATAGGGAGACTGCTGCATATCTGAACCTCTTAGCAACTTTTCCCTCGGTCGAGACCGAATACGAGGAAGCCCGCCTAGCCACGGTATTCGGCGGGTTGGTTACCTTGGATACCTTAGACATTAAGGGTTCTTATGGCTTGATAGAGAAGAAGGGAAATAAAATAAGAATCCTTTCCGCGAGAGATAGGCAAGCCCAAGGCATAATAGACCCATACGAAACAAAAACCCTAAAAACAGCAATAGATCTAGTCCACGCTGCAATAATCCTCTACGAGCGGGGCGGGATTATCCAGGTGAAGCGTCTCATGCAGGATAAAGGTTTGGACATAGCCGGATCTCCTTTTCCAACGGTCCTTCAGGCCTACACCCGCTATGCAGCAAACTCCTCAGACGAGAATTTCAAGAAGGATGCGTCAATTGCAATGGCACTGCTAGCCGCCTTGGGAAAGACGTTAGATCTAGCACCAAAGAGGGGCGAGCGCCTAGATCATTACTTTGGTTACTAACCTCTCCCTAAACCTCATCTTAAAGAGTCGTGATAGTCCATTATTGGATCAACACGCGGCACATCAGCACCGCGCACGTAGCTCTTCCATAATGGTAGCCTCTTCTCTAAAGTCTCCAATTGGTCCAGCATCTTCTCGGCGACATCAAGAGCCCTATCAATATGCCCTCCAAAAACCTCGCTCAGGTGCTCGTGACTCTTGATTTTTTTAGGCAAAACCTCCTCCGGATTAACATAAACTGCCTGCTCATAGACTATAGTTAAATGTCTCTGCAGAAATTCTAGCAATCTAGGCCTCAAAGCCGCGATTCGGTTTAATGTTTTTATGGCATCCTCTATGCTTACATCCCTGGATCCATTAAGGTCCAGGCTCGACCTGTACACTCCTGCGCGCAAAAGCTGCCTAGCCACGAGCTGGATGGCTCCGAGACGCATGGCTTCTGCGAAAGCCTCGAGCCTCCTTGGCAGATCGACCTCCAACATGCGCCCCGCATTTCTCCTCCTATCTTCGAGCATACTTCTAAAGCGCTCAATACACCCGCAATCCGAAATCACTATTACGCACCTCCCTGAGCCAATTCTATTAGTCTATTAGTCAAATCGACTATCCTCTCAACATCGCCAATGTGCTCAGGTTTGCCCTCAGGCTCCACAACATAAACATCTAGTAGACCGTCCTCTCCACCAACACTATATAGGCTAAAAGGAACTCTTTCAGGAGGATCTGCGCTCATTTCCAACTCTGAGGCTAACCATTGAACAAAAGGATGCCCAGGAACCAAGGCATCTGGTCCGCCAGGCTCTATCGACAAGCCTTTTTCGACAAAAACTCTTACCCTCTCTGGCAAACGATCCAGCGGCTCAACGAACAGATAGTTGTCCCTTCGAATTAATTTCATTCCCAACGCTCTGCAGCCTATTTCGACAAATCGCTCCAAAACCCTTGTAACTTCAGCCTCGACGAAAGTGGGTTTTAGGGGAAGGTCTTCAGGAAAGATCTTACTAAGCTTAACTGCCTCGTCCTTAGCCTTTTCGACCTCTTCTGCGATCTCCATGATGCGCTTTTGCAGATCCAGACCTCTCAGACCCTTCTCAAACATATCTTGAAGGCGCTCGGCGATTATCCCACTTGCAGGCCCTATGATTATCCACCATATGTTGTGCCTCTCGAACAGAACCTTATACATCTTGGCTTCGTAGGTCTCGGGATACCATACGTTGATAACTCTGACGACATCTGCTTTCTGCCCTATACGGTCGACACGACCGATGCGCTGCTCGACTTTGGCAGGATTCCAGGGCATATCCACATTCATTACTGCACTAGCTGCCTGCAGGTTTAGCCCTTCGCTGGCGGCATCGCTACACACCAAAACATCCACATCTTCCTGCAAGGATCTGCTAACTCTCTCTTTCTCGCAGACAACCCAACGTCTCTGCTCTTGATCCCAAATTTCCCCTCCCCTCCCTGTATAGGTTCCGATTTTTTCCGGACCTAGCCACTGACTAAGAAAATCCCTGATGATGTCCACTGTATCGGTGAATTTTGAGAATATCAGGACCTTCCTACCTTCGCCGCGGAGCCTTTCCACAACCTTCCTAATCTCTCGCAACTTCGGGTCGTTTATAGCACTCATTGCTCTGCTGTATGGTAGTAGCTTAACCTCTAGAGTTTTTAGCCTATCCAGTTCTTTCTCGACCAAATCCCTAGCTCTTTCTACCGCTGCTCGCATCATGTCTAAAAGCTCATCCTCGTCGAACTCCTCGCCGATATCCTCTAGCATATCCTCTGCCAACTCGCGTAGGCGTTTCTCGTCTCCCTCAAGCAGAGCCTCAAGCGATTCCCGTCTTCTTCTTATTGTGTTATAGGCAGAGGCGAAGCTACTCACAAAACGTTGGTGGTATATAGACCTTATGAGACCGAAGCCGAAACGTTCATCTCCACTCAAAAAGCGCATATATTCGTTGTAGTAGTTTGCCAAATAATCGTCCAATTCGCTTAATAGGGTGCTTTGCTCCTCATTTAGAACAACATCAACATTATCAATAATTCGTTCAGGAAAGCGATAACCCTCCTTTTTTAAACGTTCGCGGGTGTTGCGGATCATAAACCACGATGTTGGCATAAGTCCCCTCATAACTCTGTCCATTCTGTCAATTTTCTCGAAATTTGAGCGCTTCAAGAATGATCTAAATCCATCAACATTTCCCTCATTGATAAAATATAGTAGCTCTCTTGCTTCTTCAGTACCAAAATAGGCTTTTACTACCGATTCTCTGTGCCTCTCTTCAAGGTAGGTTCTGGCAAACCAAGATATGAGCTCGAAGAGGTGAATCCACTCATCCAAGGTACGCTCATTTGGAGGCTTGTTCAAAGCCAAATAGTACCTCTTGAAAAAGTCTTCGTGGACCCAAGGACCGCCTAACCCTAAAATTCTCAGTAAATCCAACATCTCGAGCTCGTTTAGCTGTAAAGGTGTCGCGGTCAGAAGAAACACATGTGGAGTGAGTGAGGATATTGCTGTGGCCAATTCGTAAAGCCTAGTAGGTCTAGGCGATGAAAACTCGGATCTAGTGATGCGTGCCGCGTGCGCCTCGTCTATCAATACGAGGTCAAATCCCTTAGCTTTAAAGAGTTCTGGCTCTGATCCCTTACGGCCTCTAACATAGTGCCAGGATGCTACAATCAAATCCACGACATCGAATGGATTGCCATATACTGGGAACTCTTTGCCGTCGGGCGCAACAAAAGTATTTGGTCTGCCAGGTTTGAGAAGATACGCAGGAAGTCCAAACTTGCCGCGCAACTCGTCCCACCATTGCCTTGTGACGTTCTTTGGTGCCAAAACCAGAACGCGACGGACGTAGCCAGTAATCCATAACAGTTTCACTACGGCTCCAGCCTCGATGGTCTTTCCCAATCCTACTTCATCAGCAAATAAGACTCGAAAGGGGTAACGCTCCCTTGCCAGATTGACAGCTCTGACCTGATGAGGGAAGAGCCTAACTGGACCAAGACCCATGTGCGCCAAACATCGGACTCTTGGCAAGATCCTAATAAATCTGCAGGCGGGAAGTAGTCCTCTCAAATAACCTTTATTGCCATCTCCATTTCCGTTTTTTGGGGAATCTGAAAACTTCACTATAGATCTGTAAACCGCCTCGGGAAGGTTATAGACCTCGAAATCGGGGTTTTCGTCATTCCATAACCGTTCAAAACACCTCACCAAATCTTCAACGCGCTCTTTATCATCGCTTCGCCAAGAATAAAACACCACTAGACGTTCTCCGTTTACAGTGTATGCTGGCTCTGTTTCATTGGCACTTCCTTCAGCTGCGATAATATTGCCTTCTCTATCTTTGAAGACAAGGATTTTGTAATGAAAAATTCCTGTTTGCCCCAAGTATAAGTGGCGGGGGAGGACCACTTTAACTTCTAAGAGCCTCTGGTTGAACATCCAGGCAATAGTTTCTAAGCGTCGCTTTACTAGTGCATCTTCTATTTTTTCTAAACCTTCTGCTATCCGCTTACCTATATTTTCAACTACATCTCTTCCTGATATAATTCCCATTCTGTACGCTTCCCAGAGTTCCTTAGGCACATCGTGGGCACCCAAGATTAGACGCATCCTTCCGCCATTACTGATCAATCCAGAGACGCCGCTCGCAGCATGCACCAAGGCTTCAACTGAAAAGTAACCAGTAGCACGATCATAGGCCACAGAATTCTTCAAAACGGGTATGTAAAAATCTCTCGCAATTCTGTCACCCCTCCCCTCAAAACTTATTTGGGTAACGCCTGCATTTTTAAGAGACATAAAGGATACACACCATTATGATTATATTAAAATGAGGTTTTTCAAAACTGTTGACCTTATCTTGAGATTAGAACCGATCGCTTTTGAATAAATCACCTTAACTCTTTCGGGCCAGAAGGGTCCTTCCATAATACTTTCAGGTTCTGGGAATTCTTGGCTCAACTAGCCTCCCCTTTTCTCTTATAACATATTTTTTGCTTTTTTATTTGTAATTAATTGCTATATTTCATTAACGCTTTATATTTCTGATAGTTTGTAAAACCCAAAGCACTATAATCCTGCAGCGAGACATACATTTTATAAATTATTTAATGGTTAAGATTAAGTATAGTATTTATTAATTCGACCAAGGCATAAAATAAGAATACGATCGAGGGTAACGGCTATGATCTGTCCAATGTGCAAACAGGACCTTTATGTTTTGCCTGAGGTTATAGGGAAAAAAATTAAGATTTATGTATCGTGCGATTTCTGTGAATATGAGGGCTTTAGCATAGAAATAGACCTAAAAGAGATAGACCCTAAGAAGTTTAAATATAAGGCAGGGAAGTTCAAGGCGATCTTATAATGACGAAACTATATATTTTCAAAAAATGAAACAATTCAGAAACATTTAAGCCAAGTGTGATTAAATTAGAAGAGTCGACGAGTTTTGTTGATGAAGATATTTCGGATTTTTTAAAGTGAAAAAGAGGGTCGGACGGAAAGACTTATTCTTTTACTGCTTTGTGGTGAGGATCTTGAAGAACTTCAAAATCCAATATGGTCTTCACGATAATGTTCTTTGGATTAAACAGGATCTTCTCGATGTAGTTTACTTGGATCTTCACAAACTCAGAACCTTTCCACAGCTTAAATGTAACCATTCTCCCCCCCAACTCTAAGAATCGCTTATCCTCCAGCTTAGTCTTAAAATCTAAGCCAATTTCCCCACAAACCTTCTCCAGCACAAAACCGAAGTCTGTTATTTTATTCAGAAGGTCGCTTCTCAGCCTCCTCTTTCTTAAGCCTTCCCATACTTCCTGAACTTTCCATGTGAAATCTAGGTCCACGCTAAACCTATAGTAGCCGAAGTAGCACTTTACTAAACAACTTCCTCCCTTAAACAAATAGTCTTGTCGTATCGCTGAGGAGCAAATCTCCCTTAAAATTTTATGTAGCACTATGTCCTTCTCTATTAATTCGAGATTTTTAACCCCGGATTTCTCTGAAACAGAGGCAACGAACTCAGACAAGGTTGGCATTCTCAACAACCCTTGAGACAGTTTTTGGATAAAAATTCAAGTATTCCTTAAGCCTTCTTTTCTTCAAATTCTTTTCATAGCCCTTAACCATGGAGATTATTCTTTCTTCTGTAACGCTCCTATACCTGAAAAGGTAAATGAAATCTAAGACTGTTTTTTCTGAGTCTGAGAATTTAATCTTATCCTTCTCGATAATTCCAAAATCAAAAAGTCTAAGCCTAAGCTTGATAAACTTCACTTTCTCTCCAGCTATCTTTATTTCTTTAGGTCTAAATATCTCACTGTTTAAAACAAAAATTGTATCAAAGAATTCATGGGTTAAGCCATTCAGCCTCAAAGAAGTGTAAAGTCCAAAATACCATTTAATGTTTAGCTTTTCCATCCCTAAAGAAATAACTTTGTAAATGTCTACCGCCTTTTTAAGCTTAAACTCCTCTATACTTTTGACATAATATGTGCCCTTCAAGATCCTACAAAGAACCCGTAATGTATCATGTAGTTTATTGTATGCGTGGGATTAGCTCCAAACTTTCTACATACTCCCTCTATTTCTTCCTTAGTTGCTGCCTTTCCACCGAAATTTGAAAGGATGTACCTAGTTATCAATTTCATAGTAGTTATTTATATAATAATCTTTAAAAAAGTTTTAGTTTGTTATATAAAACTGAGGGGGCTCCGTGGAGGCAGGCATGTGGTGCTACCTCTGGGCTTAAGCAATATCTGGAAGTAAACAATATTGACCTATACAAACTAAATTGACCTATACAAACTAACCGTCCCCCGACTTCGTAATATGCAGGTCGGCCCTCCGCCACAAGAGGGTCTTATCCGAACCAATCGACCCGACGACTTGACTCTTTGCGCCCAAGCTGACGGCCATGTTTTAAGTCATTACAGCTTCAGGGTTTGGCGATTGCTTGAATCTGTCAGGTTATCGTTGACTCACTCAGAGGCGTATGCGAAGTAACTGAAAAGCTATTGAAACTTATAGGATAATCTGCTCACTGAACTTTATTAGAATCATTTACCAAATTTACTATCTGT
>JAOACS010000010.1 GCA_026417655.1 Syntrophobacterales bacterium | reverse complement strand
TAATACTTCGTGGAGTTAGCGATCCGGGTAATTTCCGCTTGAAGTCTTTGAAATTCTGTAGTGAGCTGGGTCTGATCAGTTTGACCGGAAGCTGCCTGTGTTGCCAGTTCCTTCATTCTTACAAGGATGTCATAGATCTTGCTGTAGGCTCCATCGGCGATCTGAAGCATTGATTGAGCCTCAGAAGCGTTCTGATGGGCTACCTTCATGGCAGCAATGTCGGCTCTTAGTCTGTTAGCGACCGCAAGTCCCGAAGCGTCATCTTTTGCTGAGTTTATCCTGTAACCTGAAGATAATTTCTTGAGGGATTCAGCAAACTTTCTAGTGTTTAAAGTTAAATTGCGATGCACATTTATTGCGGAAACGTTTGTGTTTATTCTCATATTATCATCTCCTTACAACTATTTAAAATCGCTTCTATTGATCTTTTACCGTTCGAACTGAACATTAAGCAATATGAATGCCATGTTTTTTGAAAAATTATTATTGGATCTTATTTAAATTGTGGTGTATCATCCTAAGGACCGTCTTTAATAGGATTTAAGCTATGGCGAGTAATAATAGGGTCTTGTTATTCCTTGTCATGACCGCCATGTTGCCGAGTTGTGTAACCATGGGGTTTCAGACTATTTCTCTGAGATCTCCCCAAATTATTGTTCCTCTTGAAAATCCCGAGAGGCTTGATGTTTCTTCAATCTGTGTTACCACCTTTTCTTCCGGTGAAAATCTTCCTAAGGCATGGCTTAAAAAAGTTGCTATGGGTTACGCAAATGGTCTTCAGGCTAGGAATATTGGCGCTTCGGTAAGATTTTTTGACGCTCTTAGAGATTTCCTCATGAACCGTAGAGAGTGCCATGTCTTTCTCGAGGGATCAGTTGACCGTGTTTTAGCAACCGGAGGCGCTCAACCCCAGGAGATTATAGTGTCCGTAAAAATTAGAGATGTGATCTCCGACAGGGTAATTTTTTCTATGGTGCAGAAAGGAATTTCCCGTCCAGGTAATGATATAGATCTTTACTGGACTACTGTTTCGGGTAAGATAGCACCTCCTTTAGACGATGTTACTGACGCTTTGGCCGATCAATTCGTAGGGTTTTTGATGAGGGAGATCGTTAAATCTTCAAGAAAGTTTTTGTAGGAGCCGAATATAATTTGGGATACCATTGTATGAAAGAACCCTCTGGGAGGAGACTGATATGGAAGTAAAGGTTCCAGAAATACAACCAATTACCCTAGAGCAATGGATCAAGCCGAGTGGAGAATTGAGGAGAGAGGAATTAATAAAGCCCGTTGAAGAATCTGAAGAGGGTAGAAGTGCAAGGGATGCTACTAGTAATAAAGTAGGCCCTGGGGTTCAAGCTGGGCTTCTAAAAATGAGCCTTGAAGAAACTAGAAAACTTGCGGAAGAGATTCAAAAATACCTTTCAGAAATAAATATAAGCCTTTCCTTCGATGTTGATGACAAGACCAATGATATTGTAGTGAAAATTATAAATCGAGAAACTGGGAAGATGATACGCCAAATCCCACCGGAGGAACTTTTAAAGTTACGTCAAAAGCTTGAAGAATTAGTGGGGGTCCTGGTTAATAAACAGGTGTGACCAACCTGTAATGCTTCCTTTTTGCCTTCTGTCTGTATTGGCAATCCTTTCATGGGTCGCTTATTACTCTATTTACAAATCCATATCAATGGGTAAAATAAATTCGGTCAGTACTTAAGGGAAAGCGGAAGATGAATATTCTTATTGTAGAAGATGATCAGGTTCTTGGAGGCCTTCTTCAAAGCTATCTCGCCCGTATTGGAGGCCACATTGTAACTCGCGTAGAAAAGGGGAAGGAGGCCATAGGCCTACTTCCAAGGTTTCAATTTGATTGTGCTTTTGTAGATCTTAATCTGCCCGATATAAGCGGAATCAAGGTTCTTGAAGCTATTAAAGACAAAGATCCTGCAATGCCTGTTATAATGATGAGCGGTAATTTTTCTATGGCGGCTTCCGTTGAAGCGATGAGACTTGGAGCCTCGGATTTTCTTGCTAAGCCCTTTACCTTTCAACATCTCTTAATGAGTCTTGAAAGAGCCTTTAAAGAGAGGCAGATCCTTCTCGATAATATTGCCCTTAAGCTAGAGATAAAAGCCAAGAAGGAGCTAGAACGGCTCAATCAAGAACTTGAAAAGAATCTTGAGGTTCAGAGAAGATTGTTTAATCTTTCTAGGGAGTTTGATAACGTAAGATCAAGCGAGGAGCTTTATACATTCTTTGTAAAATGGGGTCTTAAACTTACTCGAGCTCAGGAAATTGGCTTCTATGTTATTTTGCCATCTGGAGATGCCCTATTTCTTCTTGCGAAGGAAAGTGTGGAAGAAGGATCAAAGGAGATATTACCTAAAATTATAAATCTCTTTCCGAGAGATAAAGTAATTTCTAAGTATCCCATGCCAAAAGATAGCATTAATTCCCTGCTTAATCTTTCTGATTTATTGGATGTTCCTGCAGAACATCTTAGAATATGGACTATAGAGGTTAGAAGGGAGGTTTTTGGTCTTGTCGTTGCGTATGATCCAGAAGCGAAGAATTGGATTGATGAAAATGAGAGGAAAATATTTGAGTTTCTTCTGAATAAGGCTAGTCTTACAATTGAAAATCTCGCTCTTTACGAAAGTCTTATGGCCAATTTTTATAGTATTCTTCGGTCGTTAGTAAATGCCCTTGAAGCTAAGGATATTTACACAGGTAAGCATTCAGAGCGTGTTACTAGGATAGCGATGAGGATCGCTAAGGTAATGGGAAGACCTATCGAAGAGCTTGATGCCATAAATACTATTGGTTATCTACATGATATTGGTAAAATAGGTATTCCTGACCAGATTCTTAACAAACCTGAGCGCCTAACTAATGAGGAGTTTAATATAATTAAACAACATCCATCTATAGGAGAGGGAATTGTAAACGAATTGGGACTTAGTGATATAGAAAGATCCATTATTCGTCATCATCATGAAAGATGGGATGGAAGAGGTTATCCCGATGGGATAGGAGGGGAGGATATACCCGTTGTAACCCGTATTGTTACAGTAGCCGATTCCTATGATGCTATGACCTCCAATAGACCCTATCGTAAGGCGTTGAGTAGAGATGTGGTGTGGAAAGAATTTATTGAAAATAAGGGAACCCAATTCGATCCTCAGGTGGTAGATGCTCTGTTTGATACTTTTCATAGAGGGGATGAGGAAAGCGGCGAGTGACCAGTTATGTGCCAAAATGTGAGTTTTCATTTATGTTAACAACGAAAGATGAGACCTTAGGCCTTGATCGATGTGAGTCGATCCTTTTTGTATATTACCAAGCCTTTAAAGGTCGACTCTTAAATGGTTTAATCCACAATATAGGATCTCCACTACAGAGTTTAGTGTTTTTTCTTGAATTTTTAGAAATTGAATCGCCGAAAACCTTTCAATCCCAGTTTAGGGATGTTTCATCCCAACTTGGAAGTATCATCAGTTATTTTGATGACTTTAGATATTTTGATAAAATGGCTCATAGCCCTGAGATGAATTTAGATATTTACGGATTCTATCAATTGTTTTCCAAAATACTTAAGGCCGATCTTTTTTTCAAGCATAGCGTTTCCCTAGAAATTCAATCAAGTGTAGGAATAACCCTTTTAGAGATGCCCTCGAAGGTGTTCGTGTTAATATTTGTAGAGCTAGTAAATAATGCCTTAAAGGCCCTTAGGAAAGTTGAAGGAGAGAAAAAATTAATTTTCAAATTGAATGTAACCGAAAGTAAAAATAGTATTATTGTTGGGGTTGGAGACTCTGGTTGTGGATGGGATGTAAGTCTTGATAGTTCTACTTTTTTTAAACCATCCTACTCTTTCTGGCCCTTTTTTGATACGAAAGTCTCAGAGATTCCATCCTTTGGAATGGGACTCTTTTGCGTGAAGAAGCTCTTGGTAGAATATGGAGGTAGTATTTCCCTGACTAGATCTTCTGAGGGGATGTCCTGGGTGGAGCTAATCTTACCAGTTCGAGATGTTTTTATATAGTGGGAAATTTTATCCTAGTGGTCGGAATTTTTTTCTTATGAAAAAGTATTTCTGTGGTTACCTATGGTAAGATTTTGTTGATTCTATTCAACTGGCAATGTAATTGCTCTTAGGTCATGGTGAGTTATTAAAAGACTACCCCCTTGGAGGAGCCAAAATGAAGATTACAAAAATTGACTCCTTGCCTGTTAGAGAGAAGGAAAAATTATCGAATTCATCAAATATTTCTGGCGATAATTTTTCTGTCTGTTTAGAGGGCGCGTTGGAAAAGCAGCAGATTGAAGGTGATGTAAAAATGGGAAGAATTCAGGAGACTATTTCCTTGTTTTGCCAGGAAAACCTTCCAATAAATCGGTCGATGGCCGATACGCCCTCGACGGTCAAATTATCCATTGATAGACTTGAGATCTTTGCGAAGCTCCTGAATTCGTTAGATTTTGATCCCAAGCAGATTGAACTGGTAGCCGATGAAATGGCAAAAGCTGCTACTGAGAATTACGAAGAATCTTTACCTGTTGAAGAGGAAGTTCGAATGTTTTCCTTTTTAGAATCTGTAAAGTGGAAAAGGGGTGATTATCTGTGAAAAAATTATTTGCCTTAAGTCTTTTTGTGTTTACGCTTTTACCTCTTGACCTGTATGCGGAAGATAGGGATAGGGGAGATATTATCATCTACCGGAGTGGTCCCTCTGAGGAGGAGATAGAGCTTAACAGATTACGTTCTTTAGCCAGGGAAGAGCATGCCTGGGAGATGCTTAAATCTATGGGGATTAAATTTATCCTTCCTAAGGAACCTTTAAGTTACGATAAGAAGTTAAAGTAATTTTACCTTCTGTGGGAGCCTTAGATAACTTGATCCCTTAGATCCCCTCTTTAGTTTCTGGACATTTGCCTCTATTGTTTTAATACAATTTGTGATGTAATTTATTTACGTGTGGCATGGTTACTATTCTCATGTCTAAAGGTTAAGTTTCATGGTTGATCAGGAACTTAGTGATTCTCTTTTTAAAAAATTTAGTGACCTAATTTATGAAACAGCGGGTATACATCTTCACGAAGGCAAAAAACCCCTTCTTCAGGCAAGGCTTAGCAAACGACTTCGTGCTACTGGACTAAAGAGTTTTGAGGAATACTACAGATATGTGACTAGTTCTCAAAACTTTGCTGAATTCATAAACTTCATTGATGCTATATCTACAAATCTTACGTACTTCTTTCGAGAAGAGCAACACTTTACCTTTTTAGAGGAGACGGTTTTACCTGAAATTGTTGGGAAAAAAGAAAAGAAGGGAGAAAAACGGCTTAGGATGTGGAGTGCGGCCTGTTCCACTGGTGAAGAACCCTATAGCATGGCCATGTGTGTCCTGGAGTATTTGGAAAAGAAACATTCAAGATATTCCTGGGACTTTAAAATACTTGCAACCGATATTTCCACTAGAGTGCTTAGGGTAGCGATTGATGGGGTGTATTCTGAAGAAAGGGTTCAAAAGGTTCCACCAGTATTGAGACACAAATATTTTGAGAAGATCCGCCAAAATGAGGAGTATACCTATCGAGTGATCCAAAGGCTGAGGGACATTATCGCCTTTAGGCGGCTCAATCTTAAGGATCCTTATCCCTTTAGTGGTCCCTTCGATGTGATATTTTGCAGAAATGTTATGATATATTTTGATAAACCGACTCAGCAAGGTCTGATAACTAAGATGAGTTCCTACCTCGATTCGGGAGGATATTTTTTCGTAGGGCATTCGGAAAGCTTAGCGGGACTTAAGCATGACTTGATTTACGTTAGGCCAGCTGTGTATCGAAAAAGGTGATAGAGGGCTTCTTGCTCAACATAGGTAGAAGTGGGGTCTTTAGTATATTCGGAGGGATTCCTTAGTGCTTGACCATTTTTTCAAATGCTTTTAGAAATCTACTTAGGATACGATTCAATTCTACTAAAGTTTTTTGCAGGAGAAAGGAAAGTCATGGCAAGGATCGTTATAGGTGTAGGGGATATGGCTGTGAGCAATAAGCCAGATGATGTGCTCATAACCTATTCCCTCGGTTCCTGTATCGGGGTTGCAGTATATGATCCCATAGCTAAGGTTGGAGGTATTCTTCATTATATGTTACCCGAATCTTCAATAGATCCCGAAAAGGCGAAGAAAAATCCAGCGATGTTTGGTGATACAGGGATCCCTTTGTTGTTTAAATCGTGCTACAGCCTAGGAGCCACGAAAACTAATATGATTGTCAAGGTAGCTGGTGGGGGACAGATTCTTGATGAGAATGGGGTCTTTAATATAGGAAAGCGGAATTACATGATTCTAAAAAAACTTTTCTGGCGCAATAACGTAAGGGTCTCCGCCGAAAATGTTGGAGGAAGTGTTAACAGAACCATGAGGCTAGAAATAGGATCTGGGAAATGTTTCCTTAAGGTTTCAGGAGAAGGAGAATTTGAGTTTTAATCCGAAAGGTGGGGTATTATGGCATACAATATCTTGATTGTGGATGATTCCAACTCTATGAGGAAGGTGATTCGGAAGGTTTTACAAATTTCTGGCTTTAAGGTTGGAGAGATATTTGAAGCGTCTAACGGTGAGGAAGCTCTTAAGGTGTTGAACTCTAAGTGGGTAGATATCATATTGTCAGATATCCATATGCCGGTTATGGATGGTTACCAATTTCTCAGTGAACTAAGAAGAAGAGAAGAATTTAAGGACATCCCTGTAGTATTGATAACTACTGAGGGAGACGAAAATAAACTTCAAAAGGCGATGTCTATGGGTGCTCAGGGCTACATAAGAAAACCCTTCGAACCCGATCAGATCAGGGAGTATCTTAAGGGAATAATGGGGGAGCCAGTTTATGCGATGGGCGGAATTGATGAAGGAAGCGATTTCTAATACATTGGAGAAGATGTTTTACACCCTAGTAGAATTTGATGGATCCGATGAAGAATCCAATTGGAAGGATAAAAAAAGGGTTGTCTCTCATATAAAATTGACTGGCCAGGACTCGATGTTGGTTATAACTGTAGATCTCTTAGAAGCTGTTGCCTTTCAGATAGCGGCTGATTTCATGGGTGTGGTGGTAGAGAAGGTTAAACAGGAGGATATGGAAGATTGTCTAAAGGAATTAGCCAATATGATAGGAGGATACTGTGTTAGCTCCTCAAAGGGGAAGTATTCCCTTGGGCTTCCACAAATAGGCTACCCGAGTGAAACAATGATTGGAAGTTTTTGCTGGACTATCCCCCTGTTTATTCTGGGAGAAAAATGTGGAGAGGTAACTATTTGCTCCAAAGATTAATAAATAGGGAAATTTTATCATGCCTTCTCAACATACTGTTCAGAGAAATGAGTATTTTTTAAAAAAAGGCTATATTTATATTCCCAGCGTCCCTACCCTAATATCGACCGTTCTGGGGAGCGGAATCTCTGTCTGTCTTTGGGATAGAAAAAGACAGCGGGGTGGAATGAATTACTTTTTATATCCAGAAACCGGTAACCCCCTCGAAGCAAGATCTATATACGGCAACGTAGCTACCATAGCTCTTGTAAAATTTTTTAGAGAGGACGGTAGTGAAATAAAGGACTTGGAAGCTCAGATTATAGGTGGGGCTACGCCGATTGATGCCTCTGAAGACCATATTAGTATAGCTAGAGGTAATGTATTCATTGCTCGCAAGATTCTAAGACGTTACGGCATCCCAATTGTGGCAGAAGACGTTGGTGGGACCAAGGGTCGTAAGGTAGTATTCAATACTTTCACCAGTGAGATAGCAATTGTTCATGTCGATCGGATTCGCCGTGAAGACTGGTATCCTTACCAGGGGGATCGTTAATATGACAGGAGCTGAACCAAAGCGAAAGATTAAAGTTCTTATTGTTGATGATTCGGCTATCGTAAGAAAAATCTTCACTCAGGAGCTTTCCAAATATCCGGATATCGAGGTAGTGGGGACAGCACCGGACCCCTATATAGCCAGAGATAAAATTGTAGCCCTGAAACCGGATGTTATTACTCTCGATATTGAAATGCCTAGAATGGATGGCTTAACTTTTCTTAGAAAACTTATGAAATACTACCCCATTCCAACAATTGTCGTAAGCTCCCTTACGCCTAAAAACAGTGCTATGGCCCTCGAGGCTCTAGAAGCTGGTGCTGTAGAGGTCCTCGCAAAACCTGGAGGATCCTACTCTGTAGGTGATATGAGCGTTCAGCTTGTGGAAAAGATAAGAGCTGCCGCGAGGGCTAAAATTTTATCCTCTCCGTTATCAACCTACGTTAAACCTTCCGATGATACTTCAGGGCTATTAAAACTTTCCCTTACTCAAACTACCCATAAGGTTATCGCTATGGGAGCTTCCACAGGTGGGACTGAGGCTCTCAAGGCGGTCCTTATGCAACTACCTCCTACATCCCCTGGTATAGTAATAGTCCAACATATGCCACCAAAGTTTACACAGGCCTTTGCGGAGAGACTTAATGGATTATGCCAGATCGCGGTCAGGGAGGCTAAAAATAATGATGCAGTTATCCCGGGAGTTGCCCTCATTGCCCCAGGAAATTATCATATGGTTTTGAAAAGAAGTGGAGCGCGATATTATGTTGAAATTAAAGATGGTCCTCTAGTATGTTATCAGCGACCATCTGTTGATGTGCTTTTTCATTCTGTTGCCCGTTACGCAGGATCCAACGCTATTGGGGTGATTATGACTGGTATGGGAAGAGATGGAGCGAGCGGACTTTTGGAAATGAAGAAGGCGGGAGCGAAGACTATAGCTCAAGACGAAGAAAGTTGTGTTGTATTTGGTATGCCAAAGGAAGCTATAAAGATTGGAGCAGTAGATGTGGTTGCACCATTACAGGATATACCTAAAGTTATCTTAAGTATGCTGAGAGAGGACGAAGAACCTAAATTAATTCCTTAATAGGGGAGGAGGAGATTCGTGCCATCCTATAAAGATATGACTGTGCTTGTTGTTGACGATTTTGCAACGATGAGGAGAATAATTCGTAATATCTTACGGGATCTTGAATTCAAAAAAATCCTTGAAGCTGAAGATGGGACGGCGGCCGTTGATATCCTTAAAACCCAAAAGGTAGATTTAATCATCTCTGACTGGAATATGCCCAAAATGACTGGCCTTGAACTCCTAAAATGGGTACGAGCGAATGAAGATACCAAGGATATACCGTTTCTGATGGTAACAGCCGAAGCTCAGAAGGAGAATGTTATTGAAGCGGTTAAAGCGAAGGTGAGTAATTACATTGTTAAGCCTTTTACGGCTCAGACCCTTGCAGAAAAACTTGAAAAGATCGTCCCTAAAGACTGAGGAAAAGGTCTATGAGCGAGTCCTCGAAGCAGGAACTACTCGATAGAATCGCTACCAGTGTTATTGCTGGAATAGATGATCTCATGGGGATAGGGGATGTTTTAAATCTTCTTGATGAGCTAGAGTCCTGTGAAATCTCTCCTAGGGAGGTAGAGCTTGTTACAAAGCTTAGAAATATTTTCAAAAAACTTGTTCTAGAAGAGTCTCAAGATCCTAGAGGTGATTGGGAACTCATTCATGAGCTTATCAGAACTCTTTGTGATAACGCTGTCGGAGAGTCAGTGGTGTTGGATGGAAATGAGGAAATAGGGTCGAAAGAAAAGGTCTCGGTTGAACCACCTGCTATAGTAGAAACGGAGGTTACACAGAAGGATGAGCAAGAAGGGTCGGAATCTCAAGTTCTTATGTCTGTTGAGGATCCTGAACTTTTCAGGGACTTTTTAGATGAAGCCAGGGAACATCTCTCATCTATTGAACTTAACATCATCTCCTTGGAGGAAGATCCTGGAAACAGGGAAGTCATAAACGCTGTTTTTAGACCTTTCCATAGTATAAAGGGGGTAGCAGGTTTTCTTAACCTAAGAGATATTCATGAGATCAGTCATGAAGTTGAAAACCTTTTGGATGGAGCTCGTTCGGGCAGTTTCCCAGTTACGGAGGGAGTAATAGACATTGTTCTTCAGGCTATTGACATACTCAAGGAACAACTTTCCAGTCTCGAAAATGAGCTTCCTAAGGGTAAAATTGTCACACAGGGTAGTATTAGAGTAAAAAACTTTTTAAAACACGTAAGAAGCTTTGATCCTACTAGAGCTATCCTGCCTATTGAGATTCCTAAAATTGGTGAAATCCTTGCGGAAAAGGGTATAGTGGAAGAGGAGAAGATAGAAGAGATTGTTGAGGAGGCCGTTCGGGAAGGGAAGAAGATAGGAGAAAAACTTATTGAAAAGGGTCTTGCTGCACCCAAAGATGTGGCCCTTGCATTAAGAGAGCAGAAACATCTTAAGGAGTCTGTAACATCGATCCGAGTTGATACTCAAAAGCTCGATAATCTTGTTGATATGATTGGTGAGTTAGTTATTGCTCAATCTATGGTTCTTCAGAATCCTGAGGTTCAAAAGATTAGAGAGCAAAAGTTTCAAAAAGATATTGTTCAACTGAGACGTATAACGGGAGAGCTTCAGCGTATAAGCACATCCCTTAGGATGGTTCCTATAAAAGCAACGTTTCAGAAGATGATACGTCTTATTAGAGACCTTTCTCGAAAGTCGGGAAAAGAGGTGGTTCTCCAAATGTCGGGAGAGGATACGGAGATAGATCGCAACATGGTTGATCAGATTTACGAACCCCTTGTTCACATGATTCGTAACGCCGTAGATCACGGTATTGAATCTCCCGAAGAACGATTAAAACTCGGAAAACCTCCATACGGAACGATCTTTCTTTCCGCCGAACAGAAGGGGGGTAATATAGTAATATACATAAGGGATGATGGAAGAGGTTTAGATGCAGAAAAGATCAGGAAAAAAGCGGTTGAGCGAGGGCTTATCCAACCCGACGATAAGTTTGAAGAAGGCGCTCTCTTTGAGCTTATTTTCCATCCCGGATTTTCCACAAAAGATGAAGTAACCGACGTGTCTGGCCGAGGCGTTGGAATGGATGTGGTTAAGCGAACTGTGGAGGATCTTCGGGGAAAGATAGAAATAAAAAGTAGACGGGGGGAGGGAACCCTTTTTGAACTTAAACTTCCCCTTACTATGGCAATTATAGACGGCATGATTATAAAGGTGGGGTCTGAACGATATGTCGTTCCTACTATTTCTCTTCGTGAATCTCTTAGACCCCTTAGGAAAGATTATCAGACGGTTCAGGGTAGAGGAGAGATGATCAACGTAAGGGGTAAGTTAATGCCTCTTATAAGGCTTCACAATCTCTTTCAGCTCGAACCGCTTCATTATAACCCTTGGGAAGCTCTGCTTCTTGTTGTCAGCGAAGATGGAAGAGATTATTGCCTTTTGGCCGATGAGATAATTGGTCGTCAGGAGGTCGTAATAAAAAGTCTAGGAAGTGCCCTTAAACATATAGTCGGAATATCGGGAGGAGCGATCCTAGGGGATGGAAGAATTGCTCTTATACTTGATGTCAAAGGGATTGTTACAGCCTTTGAAAGGGGAATGAAGTAATCATGGAAAGACTGAAGGAGATTTTTAAGTCCTTGGAAGAGGGTTTTTCTACCTCTAGCTCTTCCCTAAGTAAAGCTGATATATTGAACCAGCTAGATATGCTTTCTTTAGTCTCCTTAGATCTAGGGTTTTCGGTTCTATCTTCCTTAAGTTTTTCGGTAAAAAATTTTATTCAAGATATGCCATGGGATGATGCTTCTTCTGCCGAAATAAAACAATTACTTCAATTTGCCTTCGCAACCCTTAGAGAAAGAATAGAATCCAATGGTGGGGTTCCCACCCCTGAGCATATATCAGAGTTTTTCGAGCTTGTGGGTATTTCTGTAGCCGAAGATTTATCAGAGGAAAATAATACAAAGGAAGAGTTATCAAAAATAGAGGCTATTCTTGAATCTCCCTCGGAGGTTGAAAAACCAAATTTTGTTAATCTCCAACTTTTCGTCGAACGTATAGGTGGAGAGGTGATTACTCAAAACAATGAAAACGGCTTTTTCTCTATTCGATTTCCCATAAAAGACGCTACGGTATCCTACCTTGAGAGACTCTTTGCCCTCTCCGATCCCGATGAGGAGATCTTCGGAAAGGATGTGTTCGGTGATCCGAAGCTTTTCTGGTTGGTTGGGAAGATTAAGGAGTTTATGTTTGCCTTTTCACAGGGAGATATCCAAAAAGCTAAGAATGTGCTTAGTGAACTCGCTGAGGCTCAAACAGAAAAGGGAGGGCTGTATGAAGAAATTGGAAGACTTGCTCGCCAACTTCATGACTCTCTGAGAAATTTATCTAAATCTATTGATCCCCAATTGAGAGAATTTGCAGAGGAGAAACTTCCCGACTCGGGTGATCGTCTTGAGCATATTCTGAAACTCACAGAACATGCGGCGAATACCACTCTTGATCATGTAGAATTGATTCAAAACCGTAAGACTGAAGAGGATGAGATGATAAGTAAGATTCAAACGATTGCAAGCTTACTTTATCCCCTTGGAGATAATGCTCGCGCAAAGCTCGATGAGATCATTAAGCTTTCAGAAAATCTTCGACTAAGACTTAATGCTGATCAGGAGGATTTGCTAAAGATCATGACAGCTCAAGACTTTCAAGATCTTACAGGTCAGATTATAATTAAAATAATTCGTCTTTTAAAGGACCTGGAAATTAGTCTCATAAATCTCATAACCAGTTTTGGAATACCTGTAAGTGGTAGAAAGGGGGAGAAGAAGGGACCAAAAGAGTTTCTCTATGGCCCAGCTCATGATAAGAAGGAAGCTCTTAAGTCTCAAGAAGATGTGGATGCTCTTCTTGCCGAATTTGGTTTTTAAAAGGGAATATAATGTTGACAAACACCATTGGATCTAGATTCTGGGTAGGTTTTAATGGAACCTCCTGGAACGATGAACTAAGAACACTTATAGAGAGTTACCATGTAGGTGGTCTGGTTTTATTTCATAGAAACATTGTTGATTCAGAGCAGCTTATTGATCTCACTAATACCATTCAGAAACAGGCCCTTTCAAGACTTGGAAGAAGGCTCTTCATAGCTGTTGACCAGGAGGGGGGACGGGTAAGGCGGCTTAAGTTCTTAGAAACACCTGCTCCTCGATCTCTGGCGGAAAATGCTAACACAATTGAACAACGCCAAATGAATGTTTCTAGGTATTCATCTGAGACCGCCCAGACATTGATATTTCATGGTATTAACGTAAATCTTTCTCCGGTTCTTGATATAGTTCATGATAAGTCTTCGCATTTTCTTGGCGATCGCTCTTTTGGAAGCGATCCTGATGAAGTAGGTCTTTTGGGGGCTTTGTGGATCCAGATACATAGAAAGCACGGCATACACTCTGTTGCAAAACATTTTCCAGGGCTTTCAAGAGCCCTTTTGGATCCCCACGAGCATAGACTATCCGTCCTATGGGACTCCCCTTCCGATATGTACTCCGATATAAAACCCTTTGAGGCTGCCATAAGAGCGAGGGTTTTCGGCATAATGATTTCGCACGGGATCTACCCTCTGTGGGATCCTAAATGGCCTGGCCCTCTTTCAACTGTCGTTTGTAGAGAATGGCTAAGAAAGCGCCTCTCCTTTGACCGATTTATATTGAGTGATGATCTCGATATGAAGGCGATATCGGATCATTATCCTCCTCAGGTTATTGTTGAGCGATCAACTCTTGCAGGTGTAGATTGTCTTCTTGTGTGTAATAATATTTCCCATTTCGAGCGCCTCTACGAGGCGCTGATAAAATTAGTTGAAAATAATTCTAAAGTGAGGGAGGCCCATTTGGAATCGGTTTATCGCATTGAAAGGGAGTTTGAACGAGGTTTACAGTGAGGCATGGGTAGAGCTAACCTGTCGGCTACATCAATTAACTCGAGAAACCATTGATACTTTGGTCTTTCATTTTCCCTATCCATTTCATTCATGGCCTCTTCTAAAGGAGTTTCTACAATACTTCGTCCCTTAAGTCCGAGAACTAAAGCTTTCTTCGAATGTATCTCGATGTTGCTTAGAAATTCCTTCATAAGTGACGCTGCATAGACCCCGAAACGGCAGGCAACCACACGATCAAAGGCTGTCGGAGCACCACCTCTTTGAATATGGCCTAAGATAGTAGTTCTTACTCCAAATTTCCCTTCCCCTTCCTCTTCAAAGACTCTCCTGATAAAGTCTGTGGTATAATATTGAGATGCAGCTTCATTCTTTATGAAGACAACCATCTTTTTACCACATTCAAAGCTTTCTTTCAGCATTTGGACATCTTCGACAAGATCTTTAATAGAGATGCCTCTTTCGGGAAGATAGGCCTTTTCAGCTCCTGAAGCCATTCCCCCCATTAGGGCAAGAAAGCCACTTTTACGACCCATTACTTCAACGATAAAGGTTCTTCGGCTAGCCCCCGCTGTGTTCCTTATTTTATCTACTGCTTCGACTATAGCGTTTAATGCTGTATCGGAGCCAACGGAAAATTCAGTGCCAGGAAGGTTATTGTCAATCGAAGCGGGGATTAGGATTACGGGGATGTTGAAACTGGGAAAACGCTCCCTTAGAGCAACAAATCTTTCCATGCCAAGATAGGTCTTCAAGCCACCGATCGCTACAATCCCTATAATTTTGTGACGTTCGAGATTTTCGGACATCTTAGCGTAATCGCTGTCTCTCAATTCTATACGCATAGCACCTATTTCGGAACTTGGCTTATTTATCCAACCCACAATCTCGTCCCAACTCAGGGGGAAAATATCTCCGTGGATGAGCCCCAAAAATGTATTTCTAGCAGCCATAACTCTGATGCCCTGATTTAGAAGGCACCTTCCTAAGACGCTTACAAGGGTATTCATTCCTGGTGAATCTGCTCCCCCAGTAAAAACAAGCACTGAGCCTTCGTCAGTGCATGTCTTTGCTGGTGTGATCTGGGTCAACATTTTCACTAATTCCATAGCCTTTCGAAATCCTTCTCCCCTTAATTCTTGGGCATAACGGTAATTGCCTTGCTCTACAGCATCTTCGACCTCCCGACTTTTAGTAATAACTTCGTCAAGGGGAGTAAATGTGGGTTTGTTTTTGATAAGTCCAGCCATGTGACATATCGGTTTGTTGGGATTGTTAATGAGAAACTCAACGGCCGCTACCCCAAGTCTTGTTGCTAGGATTCGGTCGAAGGCGGTTGGAGAACCTCCTCGTTGAATGTGACCAAGAACGGTGAGCCTAACATCTAAACCAAGTTTTCTAGCAATAAGATCCTTGATTTCCTCAGACCGTATTCTCAATCCGTCCGGATGCTTCGCTCCTTCAGCAACTACAACGATTTGATGAGGTCTCCCCGCCTTACGGGATTTGTCTATTGCTTCAATCATCTTATGGTGCCACCTTACATCAAGTTCTTCTTCGGGGATAAGAACCCAAGAGGCCCCACCAGCAAGACCTGACATAAGGGCTAGATAGCCACAATGTCGCCCCATTGTCTCAATAACAAAGGTTCTTTGATGGGAAGCTGCCGTCGATGAAATATCATCCATAGCTCTAATTATGTGATTTAACGCCGTATCAGCTCCTATGGACATGTCGGTGCCGTAAAGATCATTATCTATGGATCCTGGAAGACCTACAACCTTCAGAGTGCCTATGGTGCCTGTGTCAATCCCTTCGGCTTGGATAGCTTGAATATGTTCGTTCCATTCTTCTACAAGCACTCTAGCCCCTGTAAGGGATCCGTCACCGCCTATTACTACAAGAGCATCAATCTGGAAGCGGACAAGATTTTTTACAGCCTCCCGTCTACCTTCAGGGGTCTTAAATTTTTCCGATCTCGCTGTCCCAAGAAATGTTCCACCGCGATTTATTATTCCCCCCACGTCGTGCCATCCTAGAGGTCTTATGCGACCAGCTATTAATCCCTCAAAACCATTTTCAATTCCAAAAATCTCAATGTTATTATTAAGGGCCTCCCTTACTACAGCTCTTACTGCAGCGTTCATTCCAGGGGAATCACCCCCACTTGTCATAACACCAATTTTCATGATTGCACCTCGCCATCTCTTGGTTGATAGGTCCTTGATAAGATCTTCCATCCCATAGATGAGATCAGGCTGTCAAGATTGTTCAAAATATCGACTCTATTGTATGGATATCGCAACCTTACTGTTACATGTTGTTTCTTTCCTTCAATAATGTGGGGATATAATCCTATGGAAGCCTCTGGATATTGGGTGGCAAAGCGTTCGATCGCTTCTGCCACCTCACCCTCATTTACAGCAAGATACCATTCTTTCACTACAATTTTTGAGGTAGGTGCGGATTTTCCTAGAATTTTTTCGAGAACCCACAGAAACATAGGTCTTAACATTTCAGGAAAACCAGGAAAACAGAAGATATCGTTTATCATAAATCCGGGTGCCCCAAGGGGATTAGGTATTAGCGAAGAACCCTCAGGAAGCCATGCCATTCGCTGGCGCTGTTCGGTGAATTTTGAGCCGTATCGGGATTTAAGGATTTGAAAACATTCGTTGTGGATAACTAGTGGCTTATTGAGTCCTATGGCAACACCTTGGCGAGTTCTATCATCATGGGTGCCTCCTATTCCACCAGAAAGGAACACCGGTGTATAGTGGTTAGAGCTTAGAAAGGAGACCCAATGACCTATTACATTCTCATCGTCAGGAAGACTGAGAGTTGCTTCCGCAGGCATGTCTCTAGCTTTAAGTTCCCCTAACATCCATAGTCTATTATCATCCATTCTTTCGCCAAAGATGATTTCATTTCCGATCGTAACTACAACAGGCCTGATTCTTTTAGCTTCCCTCATTGCAAGCCCTCTATTTTTTCTTGAAAACTATTCCTTATCATCCTATCAATCCGTATCGTGATCAAGAACTTATTTTTAGAATATCAACTAGGAGGTATTTATGATACCAATTCACATTTCTTTAGCAACTGAAGAGCAACGAAGGCCTAAACCTCTTGATGAAAAGAACCTTGTGTTTGGTAAGCATTTTAGCGATCATATGTTTATTATGAGTTACGACATAAATAAGGGATGGCACGACGCCCGGATTGTTCCTTACGATGATTTAAAATTAGACCCAGCAGCTATGGTTTTACACTATGGACAGGGAGTTTTCGAGGGACTTAAGGTTTATAGGTGTGCCGATGGGACACTTCAGTTGTTTAGGCCTGAAAAAAACTTTGAACGATTTAATAAATCCGCAAGAAGGATGTGCATGCCGGAAATCGATATTGAATTTCAGCTCTATGCTCTTGAGACTCTTATTAAACTTGACGCAGACTGGGTGCCAAGAAACAGGGGCACTTCTCTTTATATAAGACCTACAATGATAGCCACGGAACCGGCTCTAGGAGTGAGACCAGCTTATCAGTATCTTTACTATATCATCACCTGTCCCGTTGGTGCCTATTATGCGGAGGGGTTTAATCCCGTGAAGATCTACGTTACTGACGAATATGTTCGTGCAGTCCGTGGAGGGGTTGGAGAGGCTAAAACCATGGCAAATTATGCAGCAAGCCTTTACGCCGCGGAAATTGCCAAGAAAAGGGGATTTACTCAGGTGTTATGGCTTGATGCTGTGGAGAGACGTTACGTAGAAGAAGTAGGCACTATGAATATATTTTTCCGCATAGGAGACGAACTTGTTACTCCCCCCTTGACCGGTTCGATTCTTCCTGGTGTTACACGGGATTCTGTAATCTATCTCGCCAGGCACTGGGGCATTAAAGTGAGTGAGCGTCCAATAGCGATAGATGAAGTCATAGAGACCGCTAAGTCTGGTGAGATGAAAGAGTGCTTTGGCACTGGAACCGCTGCCGTTATTTCTCCTGTGGGAGAAATCTTCTACCATGATGAGAGCTATGTTGTAAACGATGGCAAAGTGGGTGAGTGGTCTCAACGGTTTTACGAAGAGATCATGGGCATTCAGTATGGTGAAAGGGAAGATATATTCGGTTGGGTTCGAAAGATAACCTGAAGAATAAACATCCGGTTAGGAATTATCGTTTCCTAAGCCGGATGTTCTGCCGTCAAGATCTAAGCCTTAATATCCAGTAAGGCCCTATTCATATCATTCTCTGTTGAAATTACTTTGGCATTTGCGCTGTATACCGCTTTAGCCATTACCATTGAGACCATTTCTTCCTCTATACTAACATTAGAACCTTCTAGTAGGCCGCTAATTATTTCCCCTCTTCCTCCTGCCTTTGGAGGCCCAATTGTTGGAGGGCCAGATTGTGGACTGGGTGAATAGAGTGTTCCACCCTCTGCAACTAGACCCCCTTCATTTGGGAAGGTGGCAATGCCAACCTGATAATCCGCACCAAGCATCTCCGTTGTTCCATCCGATCCGGTCCCCCATATTCTACCCTCTTCGTCAATCTTGAAGGAACTGTATGTTTCATAATCTAAAGGCGGTATAGGATTTTCTTGAGCATTCATAAGTCTATGTCCTTGATCATTTACTAGAAAACCCTCGTTATTTAGATGAAAGCTTCCGTTTCTAGAGTAATAAGTTTTTCCATTGGAATCCTGAACAGCAAAATAGCCTGAACCACTTATCGAAAGGTGACTCCATTCTCCACTCTCGATTAATGGGGCCCCAACTGTGGAATGGGTGGTAGCAAGAGTTGCCACTCCGAGCCCTCTCCCATTGGAGTCTACGACATCAGCCGAATGTAATCGCTTAGCCCTAAAGCCCGATGTTTGAATGTTTGCCACGTTATGGGCAATGACATTCATACGTCGAGCCGCCTCCGTCATGCCGCTTAAGCTTATAGAATAAACTCGCGACATACCACTCTCCTACGTAATTTGTTCATTATAATTTTCGCATTCTCCACATGTAAAGCCAGGCCACATGGCACGGGCAGCCTTATCGAGACAATCATCGTAGTGGGGGCAGTCAAAATTTCTTACACCTTTTCCTTCCTTACATCTTACAGGATTAGGTGCCGGTTTTTTTGTGACTTGCTGGTCGGTTTTTTTTCTTTGAGCCGGTGCCATGAACCGTGTCCTCCCTCTTATTGATTCGGTGAATGCGATTACATTATTAAAACTTTATACGATTTTGTTAAGAGTCAATAGATTTGAAGAACTAAAAAGCATACTCCTTTTGAAAAACCCTGGGGCCCTCTGACTAAAATTATTCCTCTAGAAAAAGATCCTAAAATTTATGAGCCCTCAAGAAGGAGGCTACCTAATGTAAATTAGATCCATTAGTCAAGAGAAAAAGACATTGTTGCGATATATTTGTTTATCGATTAGATTAACAACCTTGATTTTACGGTCTAATCTATAGGAAAGGAGATGAATTGTGAGGCAATCCCTACAAGCAGTCAGAGGCATGATGGATATTCTTCCTGATGAAGTTGAGAAATGGCGATTTATCGAGGAAAGGGCTAGGAATCTCTTCAGACGCTTTGGATATCGTGAAATCCGAACACCTCTTTTAGAGGCAACGGAACTTTTTGCAAGGAGTATAGGCGAGGCTACGGATATTGTTGAAAAGGAGATGTATACCTTCTACGACGCAAAGGGACGTTCCATATCCCTTCGTCCAGAGGCAACCGCATCGATCATTAGAGCCTTTATCCAACACCAGCTTCATACAACAGGAGATCGAAAGTTTTTTCTTTTAGGACCCATGTTTCGTCACGAAAGACCCCAGAAAGGACGTTATAGGCAATTTCACCAGATTGATGTCGAAGCCTTCGGGATCCAGGATCCTATGCTCGATGCGGAATTAATGTTTATGGCAAGGAGTTTTCTTGATGAAATAGGAGTTAAAGAGGTCAGTTTGGAAGTAAACACCTTGGGATGCTCTGTCTGTAGGCCTGGTTTTCGAACTGTTTTGCAAGATTACCTAAATGCTAATGTGGATCATCTGTGTCCAGACTGTGTTCGAAGAATCCCAAAAAATCCTCTGAGATGTTTCGATTGCAAGGTTCCTCAGTGCAAAGAAGCTTTGGCAGAAGCTCCTTTATTGATAAATTTTCTCTGCCAAAAGTGCCTTTCCCACTTTGAGTCAGTAAAGTCCTATCTTGAGCAGTTATCGGTTCCCTACGTGGTTAATCCTCGAATGGTTCGAGGATTGGACTACTATGTGAGAACCGCCTTTGAGATTGTAACCACCCACTTGGGGGCCCAAAATGCTGTGGGTGGTGGAGGACGGTATGATGGATTGATGAAAGATCTTGGGGGACCAGATCTTCCTGGTATAGGTTTTGCGCTGGGGATTGAACGTATTATGCTTCTTATGTCTGGCTACCAGCCATCTAGGGAAAATGATGTGGATGTATATCTTGTTTTGCTTGGAGATTCGGCACGGAGAAAGGGTTTTCAGATCGCTCAGGAGCTCAGGAAGAAGGGGCTTTCGGTTGAGATGGATTATGATCCCAAGAGTGTTAAGAGTCAGATGAGATCGGCAGATAGGGTAGGAGCCACCGTTTCGGTAATAATAGGTGATAATGAGTTGGAGCAATCTATTGCCCAAGTAAGATTTATGAAGGAAGGCATTCAGAGAATTTACGAATTAAGCGATATGGCTGCAGAATTGGTAGACATCATAAAGGGTGCAAAATAGAAGACAGATACCGGAGGGGTTTGGGGAGAAAAACCTGCCCCTCCGGATAGTTAGGTTATGTTGTTTTTGGTTTAGGAAGATGCTCTAGCTCTTTAAGGGCCTCCTGGATCTCTTCTACTGAAAGGGAGTAGTTTGCGAGTTTCCCTTCCATATAGGCTTCGTAGGCTGCAAGATCTAAAAGGCCATGACCGCTCCAGCTGAATAAAATGACCTTTTCCTTTCCTTCATCTTTGGCTTTTTTGGCCTCTTCTATCGCCATGGCTATGGCATGGGTTGTTTCAGGGGCTGGAATGTAACCTTCCGTGCGAGCCCATAGAAGTCCTGCCGCAAAAGTATCAAGCTGTTGGACGGCAGAGGCTCTAATTAGATTTTCTACAAGTAGCTTACTTACCAACGGAGCTATACCATGGTAGCGTAAACCTCCTGCATGAAGAGGTGGCGGCACGAAGTGATGTCCCAGTGTATGCATAGGGAGTAGAGGGGTTTTTCCCGAGGTATCGCCAAAGTCGTATGTATAGGCTCCTTTGGTAAGGGTAGGACATGAAGTTGGTTCAACGGCTATAATGTCAATATCCTTTCCCTTGATTTTGTCTCTAACAAAGGGGAAGGCCAACCCAGCAAAGTTACTACCTCCCCCCACACACCCTATAACCACATCGGGATATTCTCCGATAATTTCCATTTGTTGCTGAGCTTCAAGCCCTATGACAGTTTGATGAAGGATAACATGGTTAAGGACACTTCCTAGGGCGTAGCGAGTTCCCTCCTGAGTAATTGCCGCTTCTATGGCTTCGCTTATGGCTATACCGAGACTTCCTGGAGAATCGGGTTTTACAGAAAGGATTGATCTTCCTGTCTCCGTTCTATCGCTAGGGCTAGGGATACAGGTTGCACCCCAGGTCTCCATCATTATTCGACGATAGGGCTTTTGATTGTAACTTACTCTTACCATATAAACTTCACACTGGATTCCAAAGAGAGAGGTTGCGAAGGCAAGAGCACTTCCCCATTGCCCTGCTCCTGTTTCAGTGCAGATTTTTTTTGTGCCGTCAATTTTATTAAAATAGGCCTGTGGGATTGCCGTATTGGGTTTGTGACTTCCTGGTGGACTCACGCCTTCATCTTTATAGTAGATACGAGCGGGAGTGCCAAGATAACGTTCCAGATTGTGAGCTCTTCTTAATGGTGTTGGACGCCAAAGTAGGTATTTTTCCAAAACCGGCTCAGGAATATCGATCCACCTTTTTTGGCTCATCTCTTGTTCAATAAGACTTGGAGGGAATATGGCTGCGAGATCTTCCGCTCCGACAGGACGACCTGTTGCTGGGTGTAAGACTGGATCCATTGGACTTGGGAGATCCGCTACGATGTTATACCACTGTTTTGGAATCCTATCCTCTGGAAGAAGAATCTTTGAAGCCATAAAAAAGCCTCCTGGCAAAATAATGCCCCGCCCTATTTTATTTAAGAGCGGGGCAAGTAATTGATTAATCGCACTATTTCAACTCATCAAGCACCAATTTCTTCTTTTATGCTTACGGCTATCTTATAGAGCACAGCTAGTATGAAGAACCCTGCTGCCCATACGCCAAGAGTAATAAAGACTTCTGGAATTGTGGGAATATACCGAGTGATTTTCTCGAAGGTATTGGGGATAAACCCGGTAATGACAAGGGTGATACCTTTTTCGATCCAGAGAGAAAAGAAGGTAGCGAAGCAGGCGATTTTGAGGGTTTTCTCTTGCTTACGGGTATTGGGATTAATGAGTAACACCAAAGCTACCACTGCAAGTATATTGGACAACCAAGTCCATGGGACCAACTCGGCGTGTCCATGGAGACCGAAGAGGAGATAATCAAAGTGATTTGTATGACCCGGCACTTTGCTGTAATAGGCGGTGAAGAGTTCGAGGAGCACGAAGAAGACACTTATAATAAGGGCGTAAGTTACGATCTTTGCTAAAGCCTGGATCGCCTCCTCACCGGGATCGAACTTTGTCCTCTTCTTGATAAACAGGGCAAGGAGTATAAGAAGGGCAGGACCTGAAGAGAAAGCAGAGGCAAGAAATCTTGCTGCCATGATAGCGGTCAACCAGAAGTGACGCCCAGGAAGGCCTGCGTAAAGGAAGGCCGTAACAGTGTGAATACTAACAGCCCAGGGGATTGAGATGTAAATAAGAGGCTTTACCCATTTGGGTGGTGCAACTCCCATACGTTCAGCATCAAGGGCATTCCATCCGATTATAATATTTAAGAGTAAGTAACCGTTAAGAACCACCATATCCCAGAAAAGGATGGAGTTGGGGGTAGGATACCTTAACACATTAAAAAGTCTATGGGGCATACCGAGATCAACTATAATAAATAGAAGACACATTGAAACAGCACCTATGGCAAGAAATTCACCTAAGATAGTGATTCTTCCAAAGGCCTTGAAGTTATGGAGATAATAGGGTAGCACCACCATAACCGCTGAGGCAGCCACTCCAACAAGAAAGGTAAACTGAGCGATGTATAGTCCCCAGGATACATCACGTCCCAACCCCGTGATACCTAATCCTCGATAATATTGGAAAATGTAACATACAAACCCAAGAGCTATGAAAACCCCTAGGAGTTTTAAGAGCTTTTTAAAATCATCCCCCGCTTTAAACACTCTGTCGAACATATCTCTCCCTCACAAAAAAGAGTGTTATACTAAATAGTATACATTTGGCTGAGTACCCAGCTCAAACTTTCGACGAAGACTCAATCTTTTGCTGAGAATACGTCTAACCTCGGAGGCAGTGTCCTCTAAATCTCCGAAGACGAGAGCCTTTGCCGGACACGCCTCAACACAGGCGGGCAGTAGACCCTCAGCGAGCCTTTCGTCGCAGAAGGTACATTTTTCCACCACGCCTCGACGTCTTATAGGATAGTCGTAGTTCATCTGGGTAAGGTAAGGCTTTGGATCCCACCAGTTGAAACTTCTCGCTCCGAAGGGGCAACCTGCCATGCAGTAACGGCAACCTATACATCTATGTAGATCCATCATCACTATACCGTCTTGGCGTTTGAAGGTGGCCTTTGTAGGACATACCCTAACGCAAGGAGGATTTGAGCAATGGTTACAAAGTAATATAAATGGGCCTTCTTTGAATTCTTCGGGCACGAACTCATGAGCCGTTCCTGGGAATGAATGTTCGAAGTTTTCTTTCCAGATCCATTTCATCTCTTTAACACTGGGGATAGTAGGCACATTATGTATAGTATGGCACGCTTCGATACATTTTCGACACTCGCCTTTCTTATTCTGCTCTTGGCACCTCTTTACATCGACCACCATTGCCCAACGTTTTCCGTGCAAAGCTTTGGGGTGATCTTTATATGCCGGTCTTTTTTCGGGAGGTTGGGTAACCTGCTTGGCAGATACTTTAAGCACGGGAAGGATCGAAAAACCGAGCACGCAGGCTCCAGTTATTTTAAGAAAATCCCTTCTCTTTTCATCCATTGCTTATTCTCCTCTTACTTTGTTGCCTGAGCAGTTTCCTGTTTAGGCGGCAAATGACAATCCCAGCAGTAGGGAGCTAGCCCTATGTAGTTGTGGCATGTGTCGCAAAATTGAGCCTTATTAGAGTGGCATTTCATACAGGCCCTCTGGAGACTAGCTGGGTAATTTGCCCCTCCTGCGGTGACATAGAAACGTTTAGAATTACGAACAGCCTGGGTTCGCCAGTCATTTAGAATAACCATGTGGGACGTTCTCATATATTCCTTACTTGCGACACACTCTTTCTTTTCAAGAATCTGAATAGCAGGAGTGTCCAGCTTAGGATCAGGAGGTGGCGACACTTTCCCACCGTGTAACCAGAAAGGCATGCTGACAAAGCCAACAAATATCAACAGACCAATTAAAATGGGCTTTGCATCATAGATCTTCATCGGTTTCTTCCTCCATACCTGGCAAAGGTTCACCACGCAGGTTGGTTGTTCTCGTCTGCTCACCTGTCATAATAAGAGCATTTCCAACTAATTCATGGAGTCCACAAACTTGCACATCAGGCACCCAATATCTCATAAGAGGCGTAAGAACAGCTCGGTCGATCGCACAAATACAGGCGAGCATATTGACACCATATTTTTCATTCACATGTCTTACCGCGTTAGCTCTAGGCATTCCACCTCGCATTCTCATTTCCATGTATTCATCGGTATTGAGACCGGAGCCACTTCCGCAGCAAAATGTTTGTTCTCTTATAGTTTCAGGTGGCATGTCATAAAAATTATTGCATACATTCTTGAGGACATAACGTGGTTCCTCGAACATTCCCATACCTCGGGAGACGTTGCAGGAATCATGGAAGGTAACAATGAGATTATCGTTTCTGCTTGGATCTAGTTTTAGCTTTCCATGTTTAATTAGATCAGCGGTAAACTCTACAATATGGATAATCTTGGTAGATTTTGCATGTTCAAAGCGGGTTCCCGTAATTGGAGATACAGGAACTTCTAGGTTTTTAGGTGGCTTCCACCACGTTGCCAAATACTGATGGAGTAGACGCCACATGTGACCACATTCGCCACCAATTATGAACTTTACGCCAAGACGTTCGGCCTCGGCGTAGATCTTATAATGTAACCGTTTTGCCATTTCATGGGAGGTGAAGAATCCAAAGTTTCCACCTTCAGAGGCATATGTGCTCCAAGTGTAGTCTAATCCAAGCTCATGAAATAGCATTAGATAACCCATACAGGTATAGGTTCCTGGGTCTGCAAATACGTCTCCAGAGGGTGTCACAAATAGAATTTCCGCTCCCTTCCTATTGAAGCTTGGTTCAGGGCGAACACCTGTAACTCCTTCGATCTCATCGCAGAAAAATTCGATCATATCTCGAAAGGCATGGGGCTGGATACCGAGGTGGTTTCCAACTCTATAACAGTTACTCACCGGACCCATGATCCAGTCGATATTGCAACCAAGTAAGTTTATAAGTTCCCGTCCAATTATGGTGATTTCTGCTGTGTCGATACCATAGGGACAGAAAAGGGAGCAGCGGCGACACTCTGTGCATTGGAAGAAGTAATACCAGAGCTCTTTGAAGGTCTCTTCCGTAAGATCCCTTGCTCCTGCTGTGCGTCCAAGAAGCTTTCCGGATGTGGTGAAATAGCGACGATAGATGGATCTAAGAAGCTCTGCTCTTAGAACTGGCATATTTTTTGGGTCACCACTTCCTATGAAGAAATGGCATTTGTCAGCACAGGCCCCGCATCGGACGCAAATATCCATAAAGACTTTAAAGGTTCTAAATCGTTCTAGCCTTTCTTTAATACCGTTTATATAAATTTCCTTCCAATTTGATGGGAGTTTCCAATCATCCTCGGTCACCCTCCACTCTCTAGCGAAGGGCAGGCCAACAGCTTCTAGATATTGAGGGCGAGAGGCGTTACAAAAGGTGCCAGGCCGAAACTCCACCTTTTTGTCCATCCACCACGTTTCGGGTGGTGTGTGGTTGATGGTTTTTACGAGTTCGTTTGGTTTGGGAACGCTTGCCATATCTCCTCACTCCTTGTTGTTACTCAGCTTTATCTTCTTCCATCCCTTCCAGGGGTTTTTCCACAGGAAGCCCTGCTTCTACCATCTTTTCTCGGAACTCTTCCTCATATTCCTCGTAGGTATGCACCTTTACAGGATAATCCCATGGATTGACGTGGAGCACCATTCGACTATTGTTGGGAAGGTTTCTTGTCGGACTTAGGAATATTCCCCCCATATGGACAAGCTTACTAAAAGGAAAGTAAGCGAAGAGGATACTTACTAAAAATAGATGAACAAAGAAAAGAACACTAATCCCTTTAGGAACTGTGGGATGGAATGTTACTAATCCCATCGTCAATTGTTTTATGGACACAATGTCCACTCTCCATATATAGCGCATGAGCATTCCAGTAATGGCAATGGCTAGTATAAGGAACAGCACAAAATAGTCGGCCGGAAGGGATACATACTTGACCTGTGGGATTACTACCCTTCTTATAAAGAGATAGGTAGCAGCAACTACCAGGACAAAATCGGAAAGTAGAATCCCCGGAAGACCCATTTCAAAGAAGGTATCAGCATTCTCAAGCCATTGGATAATCCCGGGAACTGGATCGGCAAAAAATCTAAAATGCCTCAGGAAAATAATTAGAAATGAGTAATGAAAAGCCAAAGCAGCTAACCAAAGCCATTTTTCCCAATGATAGGTTAACTTTCCACCCTCTCTAAGTTGCATTTTGGTATTTCGGAAAAGAGATCGGAATAGCAGGATCTCAAGAGCCATACGCCCAACAACCCCTAATTTAGTATAGGGACTGTCGAATTTGGATGGCTTAATCCATGTTAAAGATGTGTACTGTTGCCCTGCGGTGGTCGGAATTCTAAAAGGTACAGGTGATCGGGCCCAGTCTATGATCCTGTAAATAAAGCCTATTAGAAAGGTACCTAACGCCGCATAGGGAATAACAACTCCAAATACATACTGAAGCCCTAACACCTTCACCCCGACAATTGCCGCAAGAGCCAGGCCTAACACAACACCTAGAGCAAACTTCATTCCCATAACGTCTCACCTCGCTCTTTAAATGAAAGTTTAACTTAAGCTTATATTACTAAACTACACCTGACCTATTGCAACTCTACTTTATCGATCTCTTTGTTCTGACTCTGGTGATATTTCGTATAAAACCCCTGCCCTTTGAAGAAGCCTAAATGTTTTATCTTTTATCTCCTGAACTCGAATCTCATAAAGATCTTCACGACACTTAGAAAAAACGTCAAAGCTTTCCATAAGAAGCTTGTCCACC
Source organism: Syntrophobacterales bacterium (assembly GCA_026417655.1). Lineage (GTDB taxonomy): Bacteria > Desulfobacterota > Syntrophobacteria > Syntrophobacterales > Thermodesulforhabdaceae > JAOACS01. The sequence goes on along the minus strand of JAOACS010000010.1, from coordinate 84,246 downwards.
AAGGCATCGACGGCTTCTAAACCGACTGAAGACTCCTGGGAACATATATTTCTTATTATCACCTTTAGCTCGATTATAAACTGAAGAGCTTCTGAAGGCTTAAATTCCTGAATGGCTCTAATACGAATTATTCTATCTAAAAAGGGTATTACCTCCTCGGATTTTCCACCGGAAATGATCCAATTCACAATACCTTCTAGCCCTTCTCGAATTGCTCCACCTACGGGATTTAGAAAGGGGTTTTTCTGGGCCTTTAGGAATTTTGCGGTTTCTTCAGGATAGGTCTCGATTATTTTCTGAAACCAGGTTTCAATAACTTTCTGTTTATTGCGCTCTAACGTATCAACCCATCTCATCTGCTCATCGCCATAGCATTTAAATTAACTATTGATCTCGCCCATTTTAATTCCCTTTTTTCTCTACCACCTTAGGTTAATATAGGTCAAGATAATTTGTTCCTATAAGCACATCCAGATTTTCCTACTTTATAACTTAGATTCTATTATTTTTATTATCCTGTCGAAGAGGCCATTCTGCTCCTCTGCCTTATAGCATATCTCGTTTAAGAGCTCCTTTACCTCCCCATAACCCATAGATTCTGCTTTCTTGGCCCACTCCCTATAGCTTTCAAGATGATCTTCATTGTGACGTTTCCAATGGATTATACGCTTTAGAAGCTTCTCCCCATCGTGACCCACTTCGTGATCATGATGGTGATGGCTGTGATTATGCCTTTCCTCATGCATTTTTATCCCCCAAGATAGAGAAGTTTTTAACTTTCCCCATTACGTGAAATCATACACTAGATAACTCTGTCAATCGTTTTTTTTGCAGTCCATTAGACATTTCAACCTATCTCTTATATGGTCCACCCCGAAGCTTAATACGCTCTATCTATTCCTCTGTCTGAACCTAATTTATCAAATTTTGAAATGCCCTTATTCATACTTGACATTTCGTTTGGGGGTTAATAAACAAAATTTGACATCCTTGGAGGGGGTTAAAAGTAGTTTATAAATTCAGGAGAGATATATATGTCAAGTCATCTCATAGGTGCGGTGACTGTCATTGGTGGGGGTATATCTGGTATTCAGGCTGCTCTGGATTTGGCTAACTCCGGCTTTAAGGTCTATCTTATAGAGTCGGATCCCAGTGTGGGAGGGGTAATGGCAAAACTTGATAAGACCTTTCCTACTAATGACTGCTCTTCCTGCATGATGGGACCTAAGCTGGTGGAGCTGGCAAACCACCCAAATATTGAGATATTCGCCTACAGTGAGCTTGCTTCAGTCTCGGGAGAACCGGGTCGATTTGAAGTTACCATAAGGAAGAAGGCCCGTTATGTAGATGAAGAAAAGTGTGTAGGCTGTGGTATATGTGCTACTAAATGTCCTACTAAGGTTCTAGATGAATTCAATTTCAATCTAAGATATAGGAAGGCTATTTACGTTCCTTTCCCCCAGGCAGTTCCCCTTATTTATACTATAGACCAAAAACACTGTCGAATGTTTACCAAAGGGAAGTGCGGGATTTGCCAGAAAATATGTCACAAAAAGGCCATTGATTACGATCAGAAGGATCTTTTCGTTACCGTTCCGAGTGGAGCCATTATTCTAGCGGGGGGATATTCGCCCTTTAATCCACGAGTTATGGAGGAGCTAGGTTACGGACGTTGGCCTAATGTTATTACTGCCATTGAGTATGAACGTATATCTTCTGCTGCTGGTCCCTTTGAGGGACATATCCTTCGACCCTCAGATCGAGAAGAGCCCCAGAGTATTGCTTGGATTCAATGTGTTGGTTCTCGAGATCTCATGAATGGAGTGGAATATTGTTCCTCCGTTTGCTGTATGTATGCCACTAAGCAGGCTATGGTTACCAAGGAGCACGATCTATCTGTAGATACAACCATTTTCTACATAGATATGAGGGCCCATGGAAAGGGGTTTGATGCCTTTATTGATAGAGCCAAGAGCGAATACGGTGTAAGGTATGTTAGAAGTAGGGTGTCCCGCATTGTTCCAGATGTTAGCGGGAAACGATTAGAGGTTACCTATGTTACGGAGGATCAGAAATTCGTCACCGAGCCCTTTGACATGATAGTTCTTTCTATTGGTTTATGTCCAAATCCCACTGCAATTGATGCGGCAAACATCCTTGGACTTTCCGTAACTCCCCACGGTTTTATTGAGACGGATCAGTTCCATCTGACAAGAACTTCCAGACCGGGGGTGTTTGTCTGTGGAGCGATTCAGGAACCAAAGGACATTCCCGATAGCGTCCAACAAGGAAGTAGTGCGGCAGAAGAGGCAATGGCATTTCTTGCCCCAGCAAGAAACACAATGGTTCCCGTTCCAACCCAGATCCCCGAAAGAAACGTTTTGGGAGAGGAGCCAAGAATAGGGGTTTTTGTGTGCCACTGTGGAATTAATATAGCGGGAGTAGTGGATGTTAAAGCTGTAGCGGAATATGCTGCTACTCTTCCCAATGTGGTTTATGCTGTAAACTGTATGTTCGCCTGTTCATCGGATCAGCAAATGGAGATTAAACGAGTCATTGAAGAGTATAAACTTAACCGTCTAGTAGTTGCTTCATGCACCCCCAGAACACATGAACCCTTGTTCCGTAATACCTTAAAGGAGGCAGGACTTAACCCTTATCTCTTCGAGCAGGCAAATATTCGGGAACATGTTGCTTGGGTTCACCAACAGGAGCCCGAGAGGGCCACCCAGAAGGCTAAAGAGGTTGTGAGGATGTCTGTTGCGAGAGCTAGACTTCTTGAACCTCTTTACGATAGTTCCTATGAGGTAAGCCAGCGTGGGTTGGTTATAGGGGGGGGACTTGCGGGTCTTACAGCGGCCCAAGAGATCTCTCGTCAGGGGTTTGAGGTTATACTAGTTGAAAAGACCGATAGCCTTGGAGGTATCGCTAAACATATCTATCAAACAGAGAGTGGGTTTCCCGTGGCCCAATACACCCAAGAATTGATCCAAGCCGTTGAATCGGATCCTCGAATTCGAATTTTTCTCAATTCTGAAGTGGCGGAAATAAAGGGGGCCTGTGGACGTTTTACGGCCATAATAAGAACTCCTTGGGGGAATGAGAGTGCTCACGTGGGAGCTATTATTGTGGCCACTGGAGGAACCGAATTCAAACCTTCGGAGTATCTGTATGGACAGCACGATTCCGTTGTGACCCAGCTGTCTCTTGAAAAGATTATTAATTCTGAGCCTGAGAAAATAAAAGAAGCTATGCACCTTGTGATGATCCAGTGCGTGGGCTCGAGGGAGCCAAGAAGGTTGTACTGTTCCCGTATATGTTGTACCATGGCTATAAAAAACGCCTTGAGATGTAAAGAAATAAATCCAAGTCTCAATATAACAATACTCTATCGTGACATTAGAACCTTTGGCTTTAGGGAACGGTATTACAGAGAGGCTCGTATAAAGGGGATTCGCTTTGTTAGGTATGAATTAGGAAGTAAACCCCAAGTTGTTGTGGATTCGAGAGGCACTCTCAGTGTTCAGTTAAGAGATCCAATAACAGGGATGCTTTTATCTCTTCCGACGGATCTATTAGTCCTTACCGCTGCTATCCGACCTCAGGAGGATCAAAAAGAACTTGCTGAACGACTGAGGCTTCCCCTTGATGAGCATGGATTTTTCCTTGAAGCCCATATAAAATTAAGACCTTTGGACTTTACGGTTCCCGGTTTCTTTATATGTGGGCTTGCTCACGGACCCAAGTTCTCCTATGAATCTGTAGTTCAGGCTAAGGGAGCGGTAGCAAGAGCTGTTTCGATTCTTTCACGGAAGAGAATGTTTTCGGATGCGATGGTAACAACTGTTGATCCCTTTCTGTGTCGAGGTTGTGGTGAATGCGAAAAAGCCTGCAGTTTTGGAGCTATTAAGGTAATTGACCGTCGGACAGAGGGAAAGGGGATTAGAGCTGAGGTCGATCCAGCTCTCTGCACAGGCTGTGGCGCCTGCAATGTGGCTTGTCCTACCGGTGCCGCATCGCTTGCTCATTTCAGGGACAAACATATCTTAGCAATGATAGAAAGTCTTACGGGTGATTTTGAGGGTGAAACTAGAGAGCTAGACATAAGAGGGTTAAATGTCACTACAACGTGAACCACTTATTGTTGCCTTTGTGTGTAACTGGTGTGCCTATGCAGGAGCCGATCTGGCGGGGGTCTCCCGTATGCAATATCCTCCCAATGTAAGGCTTATCCGGCTCATGTGTTCAGGCCGTGTTAACGAGGGGTTTATACTTAAGGCCTTTGAACAGGGTGCAAGCGGTGTCCTTGTCTCTGGATGACATATGGGTGACTGTCATTACCTGGATGGTAATGTAAAGGCTAGAAAGGTGGTTCAAAGGGTAAGGGAGATAATGGAGCTACTAGGGATGAACCCCGAGCGTCTCAGACTTCGATGGGTTTCTGCCTCAGAGGGAGCTAAATTTGTAAGAGAAGTAAGTGGGTTTGTAGAGTGTCTTAATAAAAATCTAGAGGAATGTCCCAAGGAAGAGGAGGAAGAGGAGGCTATTCCTAAAGAGAATATCTCCTAGGGTTAGTTTGGAACACTCAGAAATAAGAGCAGAAAGTTATGAAGATTACAGATGAACAGATCGCCTACTGTATGGAATGTGGAGTATGTACCGGGAGTTGTCCTGTTGCAAGACACTACGAGGAATTTTCTCCTCGATCGATTATTAAACAGCTTCTTATTGATAGGGAGGATGTGGTAACCAGAGATAGGATTATTTGGCGTTGTGTCACCTGTGCAAGGTGTAGTATTCGCTGTCCAGCCCTCATAGACATTCCTCAAATAGTTAATAGATGTCGTAGTGAAGCCAGAAAAGCCGGCTATTACCCAGAACCCAGTCATCATGGGGTTTTCCATATCATCCCAAGACTTCAATTACGCGATTTTTTGCAGGATAGGGTAGGTTGGGCGTCCCAATGGAGGGTGAGAAGACAGGGAGAATATTTTTACTTCGTTGGTTGTGCCCCCTATTTCAGTTCCATGTTTCGATACCTTCAAATTCGTCCACTTAATATTTCAAGGGCGATCCTTACCTTGCTTAATGCTGTGGGGATCGAGCCGGTTGTTAGCAATCGTGAAGTTTGTTGTGGACATGATGCATTGTGGACGGGAGAGGAAGAAACCTTCGTTAAATTAGCCCAGAAGAATGTTGAAGCTATAAGGCGTTCTGGAGCAGAGGTTGTTATTTTTTCCTGTCCTGAGGGATATATTACCTTCAAACATCACTATACTGAAGCATTGGGTAAACTACCTTTCCAGGTCATTTATGCATCAGAATTTTTCATGGAAAGGATCGATCTTCTGAAAAGGCTTCTTTCAAGAGACGGGGAAGAATTAGAACGTGTCACCTATCACGACCCATGTAGATTAGGGCGCTTGGAGGGTATCTATGATTCACCTCGTATTCTTTTAGATGCTGTGCCTGGAGTGGAACGGATGGAGATGGAGCGATCTAGAGAAAATGCTCTTTGCTGCGGCACAAGCGCCTGGATTGAATGCTCTTCTTGCTCTAAAAGCATCCAGTTTGATAGACTTGAAGAAGCGAGTGATACTATGGCGCTTGATGGTAGCGAAGAGGGGGGAATCCTTATAACTTCTTGTCCTAAGTGTTACATTCATCTGAACTGTGCCAGGGCAGCTCTACCAGAGGATAGGGTAGCAAAGAAATTGCAAATTGAGGACATTTATGTCTTCCTAGCCCGTCATGTAACGGAGATACAAGACAAATGAATGAAGTAGAACGTCACATTTTGGTTATCGGTGGAGGGATCGCAGGGATTCAAGCTTCATTAGATCTTGCGGAAATGGGATTCTATGTTCATCTAGTGGAGCGATTGCCTTCCATTGGTGGAAAAATGGCTCAGCTTGACAAAACCTTCCCTACTAACGACTGCGCCATCTGAATTCTTGCACCAAAGCTGATGGATGTCGGTCGACATCCAAAAATTGAACTCCTTGCTTACTCCGAAGTGGAAGAGGTGGAAGGAGATTTGGGAGCCTTTGAGGTGACTATCCGCAAGAAGGCTCGATATGTAGATGAGAGTAAGTGTACGGGATGTGGTGCTTGTGCTGAAAAGTGTCCTACAAGAGTTCCTGATTCCTATAACGAAGGACTTGGAGAACGAAGGGCGATTTACCGTTACTTTGCTCAGGGTATACCCTCGGTCTACACTATCGATCCTAACGCCTGCCGTCATATTGCATGGCTCAGGGCTCGAGAGGAAGGATCCAATGTTAAGGTGAAAAAATGTGGTATCTGCGAGAAGATATGCCAAGCTAAGGCTATAGACTACCTTCAGCAGGATCGTATTATTCAAAGGAAGGTTGACGCTATTGTTCTAGCTACTGGCTACGAGGTTATGAATCCTAGAGATATTACGGAATACGGCTATGGGAAAGTTCCCAATGTTATAACAGCTATTGAGTTTGAGCGACTTCTTTCGGCAAGTGGACCTACTTCGGGGCACCTCTATCGTCCCTCTGATTTTGTTGGAAAAAGAAGTATCCCAGATCATCTTCCCCATGCAAAGCGATTGGCTTTTGTGCAATGCGTTGGATCTCGGGATAAAAGGTATAGTATTCATTGTTCTGGATTCTGTTGTATGCATTCCATCAAGGAGGCCATTATTGCTAAGGAACATGACAGTGAGGTAGAGGCCTGGATCTTTGGCATGGATATTCGTGCGGTAGGTAAGGGGTTTGAAGAGTATAGACTTAAGGCTGAGAGTATGGGGATCAGATTTATCCGAGGCAGGGTTGCCGAGATAACAAAAGGTAAGAAGGGGCTTCCTGTGGTATGGTATGAGGATACTAAGACAAGACGAGTTCAATCGGAGGAATTTGATATTGTTATTCTTGCCTCTGCCTGTTTGCCATCTAAAGATGCTTCCTTGCTTGTTGAGAAACTTGGGGTTGAGCTTGATAGCTTCGGCTTCATAAAGACCCGTCCCTTTGCACCCTTTGATACGACGCGGGAAGGGATTTTTGTTTGTGGGTGTGCTCGTGGGCCGGCTGACATCCCAGAATCGGTAGCCCAGGCTAGTAGCGCTGCAGCGAGAGTGGCCCAGATGGTAATGCGAGAAAGTAGGAAGGCGGTGGCCCAATGAAGGATTTTGAGAAACCTGAAGATGTAAGAATTGGAGTTTTTGTCTGCCACTGTGGATCGAATATTGCTGGATATCTCGATTGTAAAGCTGTTGCCGAATACGCTTCAACCCTTCCAGGAGTTGTTTTTTCCACTACGAACCTCTATACCTGTTCGGAATCCGGCATTGCGGAGATTAAAAGGGCTATCTTAGATAAGGGCTTAACGCGGGTGGTTGTAGCTTCCTGCTCTCCTAGAACTCATGAACCGCTTTTTAGAAGTTCCTGTAAGGAAGTAGGACTGAACCCATATCTTTTTGAAATGGTTAACATAAGAGATCAGTGCTCTTGGGTTCACATGAAAGACTTTGAGGAAGCAACAGAGAAGGCGAAAACTCTTGTTCGCATGGGTGTTGCCAAAGCTTGGTTTTTAGAACCCCAAGAGGATCTTGAGGTGCCGATTGAGGCGAAGGTTGCTGTTATCGGTGGAGGTATTGCTGGGCTTTCTGCGGCAGAATCACTTGCGGATATGGGGGTCTCTGTTGTTTTAGTGGAAAAGTCACCTCATCTAGGGGGATTAGTCTCCTACCTAAGTAGCCTAGCTCCCCACTTTAGTAGTCCTGAAGAGGTATTAAATCCCCTTATAGCTAGGGTGGAGAACCATTCAGGAATAAGGCTATACCTGGGAGCAACGGTCAGGGGTATAGAAGGATATGTGGGAAATTACCGAATAAGGATAGAGACTAGGGAAGGGGAGGAGCTTCAGGAAACAGTTAGTGCAGTTGTTGTTGCTATAGGTGCTAAGCCTTATGTTCCCCTGGGACTTTATGGTTACGATGGAAGAGGTATAATCACCCAGTTAGAACTAGAAAAGTGTCTCAGGAAAAGAGAAGGTGATGCCCTAGGAAAAGATGTTGTAATGATTCAGTGTGTGGGAGCTAGGTCTCAGAAGGAAGGAGAAAAATCCTATTGCGGTCGTATATGTTGTATAACAGCGGTAAAGAATGCGATACTACTTAAAGAGCTCTTTCCGGATACTCGAGTTTCCATACTGTATCGTGACATGCAGACCTACGGTTCCGATTTTGAAGCTATGCTTTGGAAGGCTCGTTCCATGGGCATAAAGTTTTACGTTTACGATGTTAACAGACCGCCCGAAGTGAGGGAAGGGAGGGTGCTTTTTAAAAGCAATATTTTTAGCGATGAAGTAATAGGACTTCCATGTGACCTCTTAGTTCTTTCTACACCTCTTATAGCTTCAGACGATGCTACAGCTATCGCTAATCTTCTTCGTGTTCCTGTGGACGCTAATGGTTTCTTTCTGGAAGCTCACGTAAAACTGAGGCCTCTAGATTTTGCAACCGATGGAGTTTTCCTTTGTGGAAGTTGCCGTTTCCCGTGCACGGCTGAAGAGGCAAGGATTCAAGGGATGGGTGCTGCTGCCAGAGTTGGAGCGCTTCTTAGCAAAGGTAAAGTGGTCTCAAGTGCTATTGTGGCGGAAGTTAACGCTCTCAGCTGCTGTGGTTGCAAGGGATGTCTAGGAGTTTGTCCCTACGGCGCTATCACCTACGATGAGGTGAAGGATGTTTGCGAAGTGAACCCCATATTGTGTAAAGGCTGTGGAACCTGCACAGGTGTTTGCCCCTCTCAGAGTGTGCAGCTTAAGGGGTTTAATCCTAAACAGCTCCTTTCCCAAGTGCATGCCTCAGTTGAATCCCTAAAAGAGATATTAACTAAATATGAAAGGATCTAGGGGAAACAATGGAAGAGACCTTCAAACCGATTATTCTTTGTTTTTTTTGCACGTGGTGAGCCTATGCAGCTGCTGACCTGGCTGGGGTCAGTCGGTTTCAATACCCACCTAATATAAGGGTTATTAGGGTGATGTGTTCTGGTAGTGTGTCACCTCACCATATTTTGAGAGCTTTTCAGGAGGGGGTAGATGGAGTGTTGGTCGGTGGGTGCCGTCTTGGTGATTGTCACTACCAAACTGGGAATTACATGACGGACAAAAGAATGCGACTGCTTAAGGGATTCCTTCCCTTTTACGGGATTGAACCTGAAAGACTTAGGGTTAGATGGGTCTCTTCCGCAGAAGCTTCCGAGCTTGTTGAAACGATCTCTGACTTCACAAAAGAGTTGATAGAGCTTGGCCCGTCACCTTTAAGAAGATCGCCTGTTTTGCAGAGGGTGAGTAAAGATTCAATGAATAGATATCATGAGAACCTTAGCGGTTTTGGATCATGAGGATAATCAGGTGAGAGAAGATTTAAATTTCCTTAGAGATTACGTAATGCAGTTATTTGAGAAGGAGATGATTAAGGCCTTTGTTGGGTATAGAAGAGAGGGAGGGCATCTGATTCCGGCTATTTTTCGGACCATCGGTGAACTGGACTTTATGGAGTTGGATCACGACGAGGTTTGTAATGTCGAAAGGTATCCCATAGGTGATATATGCCGGCGATTGCTCGATTCTTGGCCTGAGGGGAAACTGGGGGTGATGGTTAGGGGATGTGATGAGCGCGCCCTTTTTGAGATGTCAAAATGGAATCAGGTGGATCTAGATCGTTTGGTTCTTGTGGGTATTGCCTGCTCCGGCGAATGGATAAAGAAGTGCGGATGCAAAAAACCCTATCCTGATAACCTGATAGTAGGAAAACCTGTTGTCGACTTTACTTATTCGAACACTCTTGGAGCATACCTTGAGTCCCTATCTATTGAGGAAAGAAAGGTTTTCTGGGATGAAGCCTTTATACGATGTATAAAGTGCTACGGATGTAGGAATATATGTCCCGTATGTTTCTGTAGAGATTGTTCTCTTGAGGATCCACTACTTGTAAAACCAGGTCAAACTCCCGCTGAATTTCCTATATTTCATCTTGTGAGAGCTCTTCATATGGCTGGAAGATGTATAGATTGTGGTTTATGTGAGGAGACCTGTCCAGCCCATATACCATTGAGAACGCTTTACAGGAAAATTAACGCCATAATGGAGGAAGAGTTGGGTTACCAAACAGGGGTCAAGGATAATGAAGTTTGTCCCCTGAATAAGGTTTAATTTACCTTTTGAATCTTTGGCGTATCGTTTCTTGTTCTTCTGGGGAAAGCTCTTCCCATCGCTTTAGTTTTTCTCTCATATTATGTTGCTCCTCAGGGGAGAGTTTTTTCCACTCTTCGTACTTATCCTTTAAGAGCTGTTGCTCATTAGTAGGTAGACTTTTATAATATCGCCATTTACTCCGTAGCTTCTCCTTTTCCTGTGGAGATAGTTGTTCCCACTCCCTGTAACGATCATCCGGAATCTGAGAGATGGTGTTTTGAGCCATTATTAATGGAGAGGAGGCCTGGACCTTTCCAGAAACCATAAGGACTCCTATCGCAAGGATTATAAAAACTAATTTGGTAGATCTCTTTTCACTACTAATCATGAATGATTTTCCGAATTCTTATTAAGGGTTTTAACTAGCTTTTCGATAGTTTCTAGCTCTTTAAGCATCTCCAAATTATCTATCAAGTCCATATCTTCCTTAGAAAAAATCTCTTTATTGATATTTGGATTATTCAGAGGTAATTTGCGCTGAATTTCCCACCCGGTGAAGATAAGTACTAATGTAAAGGCTATAGCCATGGTTGTCTTTAGCAAGATATTGATAGGAAGAAACTTACGATGGAGACTAGGAGATTCCTTTATGAGCCGATTCAAAAGAGCCATTTCTATAGGTGTAAGGGGGGATGGTCGTGAGATTCCAATTAATTTATTAGTAAGTTCCTTTGTTTTTTCAAACCTATCTCTGCATGCCTCACAGTGCGTGAGATGATCATAGAAAGAATCTCTTTCTTCCTGAGATATTTCTTCTGTGATGATTCTAATAATAAGCTCATCTCTTTTTTGAGCAGTATAGCTACATTGTTTCATGGTAACCACTCCCTGAGTTCCCTTTGTAAGGTGTGGATAGCTCTTGTAAAATGAGTCTTGACAGTTCCTTCGGCCATACCTGTTACTTCTGAGATCTTAGAAAATGTCATTCCATCAAATATTTTTAGTTTGAAAACTATTTCCTGTTTTGAGGATAATTTTTCCATGGCTTTGACAATAGCTCTCCTAAGCTCTTGTTGTTCGATACTACTACATGGCTCTTCATTACGATTATTCCGATCCTCTATTAGAAACTGAAAGATTTGAAGGAATTTTTCGTATAACCGCTTTTTTCTTCGTTCTTTAAGGTAAATATTTATCATGATGCGGTAAATCCATGTGTAAAGATCGCTTCGAGAGTCGAATTGATATAGTTTTTCCCACACTTTCAGGAATACATCCTGGGTTAGATCAAGGGCGGCTTCGCGATCAAAGTTACAGAGATGATAGGCCGCGTTGAAAACTTTTTCTCGGTAAGAGAGAAAGATCTGTTCATAGGCTTCCGAATTGCCGCCCTTAGCCTCTTCTAAGGTTCCTTCTTCAGCTTTCGTCAGGACTATTGGTGTTTTAACAGCCACCTTTGCCTCTTGCTAAAAATAGTTTTTAAATCTTAAATCCAGATACCATCCATGAGCAGGAACGTAACTTCTAGGGGGGCAATATCGTGGATGCGGTTTATAGTAGTAAAACTTGGGTGGTGGACAAGGTCGGCAACAGTAATAGCCATAACAATATGGAGAAGGCACAACCATCCTATATTGCCGTGGATCATAGTCTCCCTTATAGTAACCTATTGAACTACCGCAACACGCTTCGCTTAAACCTGTGAGGGTTAGCGATATGCATATAGTTACCAATATAGTTAGCAGAATAGAATTAAATCTTCTCATTTCCATTACCTCCTCTATTGGCAGGTCCATTCTTCAGGGTATTAGTCACCCATGTTATATCTATCATATTTTTAGATACAGCTAGGGGGTGAAAAGTTTACATTGATTATAAAATGATTTTAAGCGATTGGATACCTTGTTAATAGTCGGTTTTTATTAGAAGGACACCAAGAGAATCTGCCAGCGTTTCTACTTCTTTTTTAGCTTCAACTCCTACAACTACTGGGATAACTTCTTCAAAAAGGACTCGCGAAAGTATCTCGGCTCTCTCTGAAGCTCTCTTAATGTCATCTTCATACAGGCTATACGACACTTCTACTCCAAGAACAACCTGTTTGCCAGTAGATTTGATTTGGCCTTTTGCGATCAAATCAAGATTTAATATTGAATCCCTTTCTTCTAGATCATCAAGAATTGAGAGAATCTCTTCAAAGGGAACTAATTTGCTTTTTCTGAGAAGTTTCCCAAAATAGGCATAGTATTTCTCTCTAACTGATCTTTCAAATTCTTTACCTTTGAATCTTCCAAATTCACCTTTCATACACATCATATCCTGTTTAAGGATTTCAACGTTTTGCTTAAGCATTGCAACATCTTGCTTGAGTGTTGTGACATCCTCTTTAATAGTGTTTACGTCTTCTTCTAGTTTACCAACTCGAGTTAAAAGCTCGTCTATTTTTTGGAAGTTCCAATAGCTCTGCAGTAAGAATCAACTTTCTTAGCTCTTCGAGCCATTCTGGATGGGCTTTAAGAGCCCTTAGGATATCTACGAAGGTTACTATTTCTTTTTCTATTTGCTATGGATATCCCATCTTTACGAACCTTTCTTTCGCTCTACTCCTATAGTATTTTATTCGTTTTAACCCCAGAATCTCAGAGTATCAAAGAGGGATTTTAGTAGCGTTTCTATAGAATCCGAAGGGATTAGGTGTTCTTAATCCAAATATTTCCCTCGGATTCCAAGTTTTCAAAGTTACTTGAATAGGCTATTATTGTTCCCCCTTAAGACGTTCTATTATATGGATAGCAACTTTTTCCCCAGAAAGAAGCATCCCACCGAATATTGGTCCCATCCGGGGACCACCAAAGGTTGCATTAGCGGCCATACCAGCTACAAATAGCCCGGGAAATACTTCACGGGTATTTTCTAGAGTCAGCTTTTCTGCTCGATCAGACCACATGGATTTTTCACCTTCTATATTTCCACTTGGAGTCATAAGACGTCCTGGAACTTTTCTATGAACCACCTTTACCACCTCCGTATCGTGTCCCGTGGCATCAACCACGTATTTAGCTCTTATTGCTAAGGGATCCACATGTAAACCAGCCATTTCCACAGCAGTCCAGTTGATCACCAATCCAATTACTCTCTCCGGTCTCATCACAACATCTTCTACGGAAACGCAATTGAATATGGTTACACCGGACTGTATAGCCCTTGCTGCCAACATACTCACAGCCTCTATTGAATCGGCGGTGAAATAGGTTTCTGTAAAATGACGACCCCTTACTCCGAAATCTTCTAAAATGCGTTTGGCCTCTTCCTGAACGACTATGTCATTAAATAGCATGCCACCGCCCCACATTCCGCCACCTACACTGAGCTTTCGCTCGTAGATTGATACTTTGTATCCAGCCCTTGATAGATAAGTTCCTGCTACCAGTCCAGCTGGTCCAGCTCCAACTATGGCCACGTCGACCTCTAGATTCTGGTGGAGCTTTTCCATATATCTATCAATGATTGCCCTTGTAATCATGATCTCGTTAAGTTCGACGTTGTTCGCCATAACTATGCTCCTTTCTTCTGTTGAATTAATCCCGCTAGGGGACTCTCATCTTATGACAAAAACTTCGAAGCCTGATCAATCTAAATCTAAACAGTCTGTTCAGAAAGTATCGGTTTATATTAGATTAACTATTACGATGCTTCCTTCTTCGAACCCTTCAGTATGCTCTGGTATTGTAATGAAACCGTCAGCTTTGGTCAGTAGGGAAATCATCCCTGATTTACCAAATATAGGTCGGGCAACCCATTTGTCCCCCTGTTTTACTAATTTTACAGGCACATAGTCTTCTCTACCGTGGACGGAAGGAACACGACTTGCCAAGTTTGCTTCTATTACTGCCTTTGAGAAGGGGAAGGAGGGGTTGACTCCCTGAATTGCCAAAAGAAATGGGCAAACCAAAGCAAACATAACGATTAGGGCAGAGGTAGGTTGTCCTGGAAGACCCCAAAAGTAGGTTTTATTGTTTGTAGCTAAGATGGTCGGTTTTCCTGGTTTTATAGCGACACCATGGAAGAGAATACGACTTTCTGGAAGTTCTTGAAACACCCTTAGAGTAAAATCTCTGATTCCTACGGAACTTCCGCCTGAAAGAATTACAACATCGTTATATTTTGCAGAGTTAATACAGGCTTCATGTAGTATTTCTTTATTATCAGAGATTAGGGTGCCCATCCCTACCTGAGCTCCAACCTCCTGGCAGAGTCCTGCTATGAAGAAGGAGTTTACATTTCTAACGCTTCCAACAGGCAAAGGCCCTTTTGTAGCATGATCCACAATTTCATCTCCTGTGGAGATTATACCAACTCTGGGTTTCCGGTGTACTCTGACCTCGGTTATCCCAAGACCAGCAAGTGTTCCAATGTCCTGAGGTTTTAGAATTCTCCCGGCTTCGAATAAAAGGCTTCCCTCCGAAATGTCTTCTCCAGGAGCCATTATATGATCTCCAGGAGCAACAGGCCTGTAGACCTCTATGGTAGATTCATCTATAAGTGTGGTATATTCAACCATTACCACGGCATCGGCCCCATCAGGAACGGCTCCCCCTGTTGGAATGGAGGCAGCTTGATTAGGTCCTATAACGCAGGTAGGAGCCTTGCCCATTTCTACGGATCCCACAATTTCTAACAGGGCTGGCATAGATTCACTTGCTCCAAAGGTATCTCTAGCTCTTACAGCATAGCCATCCATTGTGGCTCTACGAAAATGGGGAACAGGTTCAGGAGCGTAGATATTTTCAGCGAGAACTCTCCCTAAAGCTTCTTCAATGGGGACAACCTCAATATCTAGTTTGGGAAAACTCCCTATGAGATTGATGACCTCACTAATTGAAAGAACCTTTAAAAATTCCATCTGCCCCTCCACTACTTTCCTTGCGAAGAATTTCTATTCCTTTCAATCTTTTCATATATCTCATGGTAAAGCTTTTTTGAACATTCGTGACATGTGTTTCTATCTGAACTCAAAAGCCTTAGTCCTTCCGGACTCTTTTCCAGGAAGGACATATAGGAATTAGCCCTTTAAGAATCTTTAATTTTGTCTAGAAGAGTAGTTTGTAGTTCCCAGAGAATCTTCTCCCTCTATTTTAACAATTTTTTGAGCTGTTATGTCTTCGCATGAACTCAGCATAGTAGCCTAAAGTTTCACATCCCTTTTTGTTGATAATCTGCACCTTTCCGTTGTTGCCTATTACAATAATGATAACGCCGACTATATCTAAGTAGTGTTGAATTCTGTCTTTTTCGCATCTCGCCAACTTATCTTAAGTTCTCTCCAGAGAAGCTCGTAGGGTTTCCTTAGACTTTTTTCTATGAACCCTTTGTATAGAGAATAGAAGGAGATAACTTTGAATATGTGTCCTACAAAATTAGATAATCCATAGAGACTTATGGAAAATGTAGAGGCTACCTCCTGGATTATTGTGGTTATTATCGAAGCAATTATCCATCTTAATACATTTTTTGAGAATCTATGTTGTTCCTAGCACTGAATAAAGATAGCCTCCACCCAGAAAAATAACATGACCTAGGACTAGCAACAACCCCTAGATGTTGATGTACCAAGGTTTATAGATGGGGAACTACATATAGGTGGCTTTAAAACATCGATCTTAAATCCATTCCAGAAAGATATTGTCCATACCTTTTATCTGTTCCGAGGATATGTTTTTTAAGCCAGTCCTGTAGAAAATTCAAAAGCTCTATTACGAGTCCTACTTCTCCCATTTTATAACGGTCAACCATTTCGTGAACTCTATTAGCTAATCTCTCGTGAATCTCCCTATGGCTGTCCAGTTCTGGATAGTTAGCCTTTCTCATATACATTTCTTCCGTTTGGAAGTGTCTAGCCGCATAATCGACGAGCCCAGTGAGAATCTGATCCAGCACATCCTTTCCCTGCCCTCTCGCCATAGCTTCATTTAGGTCGTTAACCATTTTGAAGAGTCTTTGATGTTGCTCATCGATTTCTGAGACCCCGACCTCATATTCCTTTGACCAAACCATTATTGGTTTTATAAAGACCTTTTTGGATACACCCGATGACGGAGTTTTTGCTTGCACAAAAGGTTTTATTGTCGAAAGAGCTTTCTTTGTTTCGGCCATTTTTGGTGACAGAGTGGCCGGTAAGGCTTTCGGTTCCGTAGCTTTTTTCATAGGAGCGCCCCTATCAATCTCGGCTTTTCCAACTAGGGCCAGAAGCTCCTTTGCGAAGGATTTAAGATCGTTAGCTTGAGCACTCAATTCTTCAGCGGCTGAGGCTGATTCTTCGGCATTAGCGGCATTTTTCTGGATAGCTTTATCCGTTTCAGCAATGGCTCTATTTACTTGCTCTATACCCTGCTTCTGTTCTTCAGATGAGACTGCGATTTCTCCCAGGAGTTCTGATACCCTATCCGAACTCTGAGCAACCCTTAGGAACGTTTCCCTCGTTCTTTCTGCTATTGCTGTTCCTTCCCTTACCTTTGTGATGGTGGTTTCAATAAGGGATGCCGTATTCTTAGCTGCTTCGGCAGCTCTTATTGCAAGCGATCGAACTTCGTCGGCTACCACCGCAAATCCTGCCCCTGCTTCGCCAGCTCTTGCTGCTTCAACTGCGGCATTTAAGGCTAGAAGATTTGTCTGGAAGGCGATCTCATCAATGGTTTTAATGATTTTGAAGGTTTCCCCACTAGCCTGGTTAATTTTTTCCATCGATTGGGCCAAATCCTCCATGGATATATTAGCCTCTGATACTATTTCCTTAGTCTCTTTCATGAGTCTGTCTGCTTCTACTACGTTACTGGCGTTTTGACGAGTCATGGAGGCCATTTCCTCCAAAGCTGATGATGTCTCCTCTACAGCCGCGGCCTGCTGTGAGGTCATTTCAGCAAGGACTTGACTTGAAGAGGCAACCTGGGTAGCAGCTAACGTTATCTGTTCCGATCCTTCATATAGACCCGATGCTATTCGGCGAATTGAGCGAGTTGTTGAGATTGCGATGTAACCGCCTATTAAAATAGCAAAGATAACCCCTAAGAGAACTCCAGAAAGAATCATTATCCTTGAAAGGCGCTGAGATGATTCCGAGAGTCTAATGTCCGCATTTTGCTTATCATCGATGATTTTCGTTGCCTTTTCTAACATTTCTACAACTATTCTTTGCTTAGCAACAAGATCCTCCATACCATAACGTAACATTTCTCTATATAGGGCTTCACCCTTGGAAATTAATCCCCTTATCTCATGAAAATGATCAAAAACTTGCCTGGCTTGAGGCTTAAGCTCCATGCGATACACCATGGTGGCCCTAGCTATATCCCCATCCTTTACTGCCTTTTTAATTTTTTCAATCCCTTGATGAAAGTTTTTGTGATGTTCGTCTATTTCCGCTAGGTGCTTTTTTAGCTCTTCATTTTCGGTTCTAAATGAGGCAAGCCACTTTCCAAACTCGCACTGAGAGGCGTCTTCACCACCTTGGAAATCTTCATTAAATTGTATAAGATCACTAACCTTAACCATGGTGCTATAATGAAGCATTTGAAAATATGTTACTTCACTAGCTAGAGTCATGGGATTAGTTATACCTGTGGATTTTATTTCCTTTGCTTTATTTAAAAAGATCTCTACGCCAGAGAGGTATTCATTAAGTTTTGGTATAAGCTGATTCCATAATTCAATCACCTGAGGAGGTTTGTTTGGAATAGCTTCGAAGGACTTTACTGTTTTGGCAATCTCTTTTTTTGCTTCTTCAATATTCTTAAATTGCCTTTCCCGATCTTCTTCAGAAAGAAGAGGGCTCATAAGGGTTCTTGTGGCTATTCTTAGGGACTTTAGGGAGGATTCAAGATCATCTATATAAGAAACAGCGGGGATAGTTTCACTTTTTAGGACATGGATAGCTTTTCCAAGCTTACTTGTAGCTATCCATCCCACAAGCCCCACTAGAATAGTAATGATAACGACGGTTCCAAATCCACCCAAAAGTTTGGTGCTAAGCTTCATTAAGTATCCCTCCCCAAATGTTTATATATAGGAAAGTTTATAACAATCGTATCTTATAGTCATGGGTACCGTTTTTTTCAAGGATATTCTTGTTAAGATCTTGCTAAGAGTTATAGATTGCTGGATTTTATTTGCCTTGAGCCAAGGATTATGCTAAGAGCCCTTGGCGGTTTTGTTGAAAAATATACTTTTCTTGGGGAGATGGAATCTATGAGTCAACGATGTGTTTTTTGTGGGAAGGGGCCTGTAACGGGAAACAACGTAAGCCACGCGAACAATAAGACTAGAAGAAGATGGCTTCCTAACCTTCAGTCCGTTAAACACATGACACCTGAGGGAAGAATCTTAAGAGTTAGGGTTTGTTCGAGATGTCTTAGGTCGGGACTTGTAGTAAAGCCTGTTAAGGCTATGAAGTAGTCTTTAATAAAAAGCAGAGGGGTTTTTAGCTCCCTCTGCCTTATGCTTTATGTTGCTTTTGAAAATATCTCTTTGCAAAGTTCTCCCAGGTGGCCAAGGTTTTTCACCACCGCAATACCAGCAGCTTCCATAGCCGCTATCTTGGCCTGGGCAGTTCCGCTTGAACCGCTTATTATCGCCCCCGCATGTCCCATACGGCGTCCTGGTGGAGCTGTAAGGCCCGCAACAAACCCAACAACTGGCTTTGTTACAAAGGTTTTTACAAACTCAGCAGCCTCCTCTTCGGCGGAACCACCGATTTCTCCCACCATCACAATACCTTTAGTCTCGGGATCCTCCTGAAAAGCCTTGAGACAGTCTATGAAATTTGTGCCGTTTATCGGATCGCCGCCAATGCCTATACACGTGCTTTGCCCGAGACCCTGAAGGGTGAGCTGGTGAACGACCTCGTAGGTAAGAGTACCCGATCTAGAAACAACACCAATATTGCCTGGTCTGTGAATATGGCCAGGCATAATACCAACCTTAGCCTGTCCTGGGGTTATAATACCTGGACAGTTGGGTCCAATGAGCCTAGAGGAAGAGCTTTTTAGAGCTCCTTTAACCCTCATCATATCAAGAACAGGTATGCCTTCGGTAATTGCAACAATAAGTGGTAAGCCTGCGTCTATCGATTCCAAAATTGCATCGGCAGCAAAGGTTGGTGGAACAAAAATAAGAGAGCAATTAGCACCCGTTTCTCTAACAGCTTCCTTCACCGTATTGAAAACCGGCACTTCATCCATATACTGACCGCCCTTTCCGGGTGTAACGCCTGCTACGACCTTCGTCCCGTAGGCTATACATTGTCGAGCATGAAATTGCCCCTCTCTTCCTGTGATACCTTGGACGAGCACTCTGGTTTCAGCATTAACCCATATACTCATCTTTCTTCTCTCCTTCCACGGTTTTCCTTCGTTATGATTTGGCTATGGCGGCAATTTTTTGAGCTGCGTCGTTTAGATCCGTTGCAACAATAAGGTTTAAACCCGACTGTTGAAGAATTTCTCTTCCCTTTTCTACATTGGTTCCTTCCATTCTTATCACCACAGGAACTTTAACCTCCACTTTTTTCGCAGCTTCGACAATTCCTTGAGCTAGCACATCACATCGAAGGATCCCACCGAAGATATTTATAAGCACACCCTTTACGTTGGGATCGCTCAAAATAATTCTAAAACCGTTTTCCACCATTTCCGCACTGGCTCCGCCACCTACGTCAAGGAAGTTTGCTGGTTCTGCCCCAGCAAGTTTTATGAGATCCATTGTAGCCATGGCAAGACCTGCACCGTTTACCATGTTTCCAATGTTACCGTCCATCTTTATATAGTTAAGGTTATACTTGGAAGCTTCCACTTCAAAGGGATCTTCTTCATCAAGGTCTCGATATGCCAAAATATCCTTGTGTCGAAAGAGACCATTATCATCAAAGTTGACTTTAGCATCCAAAGCTATAAGTCGCTGATCGGATGTTATAACGAGAGGGTTAATTTCAACAAGGGAACAATCGTAGTCTATAAAAAGCCGATAGAGATTAGTGATCATAGTAGTAAAAGCCTTCGCTATATCGGACGAAAGCTTTAGACCATAAACAAATTGTCGAATGTGAAAAGGTTGGAGACCGAGAAGGGGATCAACATTTACGGTGATAATTTTTTCGGGTTCCTTAGCTGCTACCTCCTCTATGTCCATGCCTCCAGCAAGACTTGCCATGATAGCAATAGTCCCAGTTCGACGATCGGGAAGCATTCCTAGATAGAGTTCCTGAACGATGGGTAGGCCCTCTTCTACGAGAATTTTCCGAACTATTTTGCCCTCAGGACCTGTCTGGTGCGTTACAAGTCTCATGCCTATTAGTTCGCTGGCATATTGTTTTACTTCCTCCTCCGAAAAAGCTAACTTAACACCTCCACCCTTTCCTCGACCTCCAGCGTGGATTTGTGCTTTTAATACAACGGGATATCCTCCTAGGGTTTTTGCCACCTCTAAAGCTTCATGAGCGGTAAAGGCTACACCTCCCCTCGGAACCGTAACACCATACTTTGAAAAAAGCTCCTTTGCCTGATACTCATGAATCTTCATTTTAAAATGCTCCTTTTTTTTGAAAAGCCCAATTTCCGCTTCCCCTTAGGTTCATCCTTACAAAAAGAATAAATAGTGGGTTTAATCATATTGAAATCAGTTTAATTGGTCAAATCGAAAGTTATGAAACCCTGTAATAATTGGTAGTTACTTTGCTGCTATTGTATTTTAAGTCTCTCTATAGGGATGCTTATTTATCGCCCTTTTTTACCCTACCTAAGGTTAAAATCTCTTCCGCAAAGTCCCTGAACGAAGGCTCTCACATTAATTCCAAGGACGTCGTGGTTGTATCCACCCTCAAGAACAGCAAAGGTTCCAGCCCCTAGTTCTTTTGCTCTGGTGAAGATCATTTTGCCAATTTCATAGTAATCCTCCGTTGTGAGAAGCCCTCCCCAATCCTGCACATGATTATCGAATCCAGCAGATACTGCTATAACATCGGGTGTTACATTCCAGAGCTGACTCCTTATCGATTTAAGATACATTTCCCTTGTTGATCCTTCAGGGTTATGGATTGTAACGTAACCTTTAGAGCCAAGAATATTTACGGTGCCATCTCCGTAGTGAAGATCAAAATCGAGAATGTGGGCGGTTTGAATCCTACCGCTTTGTTTTAAAAATTCAATGGCTATGGCTATGTTGTTGAAGAAACAAAATCCCCAGGAACTGTCAGAGGAGGCATGATGCCCTGGAGGACGGATCACTGCGAAAGTTGGTTCTGTCAAACCGATTTCCGCTGCTTGAATCGCTCCGCCGGCTGCCAGAGCAGAAATAGCATAAAGTCCATGACGGGTAACCCGATCTATGTGATCCTTTGTATGCGCTTTGGCGATATCGTCCCATCCGGCGGGAAGAGCTTCAATGAATTCGTAACCGTCCTTTTTTAGCTCTTCAAGTATAGGTTCGAGGCGCCCTGGAGCCGCTGCAGGATCACGAGTGTAGGGCCTTAAAAAGTCCTGATGGGTTATAATTTTCATATCCTCCTCCTATTCCTTTATTGTTTTATCTTTCCTGATGATTTGAAAATATTACGACGAAGGTAGGGAAGTAAAGATTCTTGCAGGGGAGAGTGGGGCTCCCCTGCACTCCTTTTCCTGAAAGGGAATGAATTACGTTTCTAGGTCGGGTAAGTTCTTGAAATATTCTAAACACTCTGGATTTATAAGAGCTTCCACGTTAGTTACAGGACGACCATGGATAAGATTTGTCACAGCGCTTTCCACTTTTTTCATATTCCTCGTGTAAGGGATATCGGGAACTTCTATGATCTTAGCAGGAACGTGTCTTGGAGAAGCGTTCTTCCTGAGAGTAGTTCTTATCTTGTCTTTAATTTCCTCAGTGAGTTTGTAACCTTCCTTCATTTTTACAAATAGGACTATCCTTTGGTCGTTTTGCCAATTCTGGCCTATAGCAAGGCTGTCTGCGATTTCAGGGATATTTTCTACCTGATTGTAGATTTCGGCAGTACCTATGCGGACGCCAGAGGGCTTTAGGACTGAATCGGAACGACCAAGGAATGTGATGCCCCCCGTATCAGAGTGAAATATGACGTAATCCCCATGCCTCCAGACATTTTTACCGGTAAAGAAGTCGAAGTAGGCTCCACGGTATTTGGCCCCATCGGGATCGTTCCAAAAGTAAAGAGGCATTGAAGGTGCAGCGGCTTCACAAACTAATTCTCCCTCACGATCCCAGATAGGATTTGCATTCTCATCATAGGCCTTAACCTTCATTCCCAAAGCAGGACCCTGCAATTCACCTGCGTAGACCGGTTGAATTGGACTTCCTATGGCAAAGCATCCGTTGATGTCGGTTCCTCCGGAGATGGAGTTAAAGTGAAGATCCTTCTTGATATCCGAGTATACATACTCAAAACCATCTGCTGAAAGAGGTGACCCTGTTTGGGAAATTTGCTTAAGAGCGGAAAGATCACATTTCTTACCGGGGCTTACCTCCTCCTTACGAAGAGCATTAATGTAGCTTGCGCTAAGACCAAAAATTGTTATGCCTTCCCTCTCAGCCATGTGCCACATGGCGTATGCGTCGGGGTATAGGGGATTTCCATCATAAAGAACCATTGTGGATCCTACGGCGAGAGAGCTAACGAGCCAATTCCACATCATCCAGCTACAGGTTGTTATATAAAATATCGTATCTTCCCTCTTGAGATCCGAATGGATAATGAGTTCTTTTAAATGATTTATTAACACCCCTCCTGCACTTTGCACCATGCATTTGGGTTTTCCAGTTGTCCCAGAAGAGAACATAATGTAAACGGGATGATCGAAGGGAAGCTGTTCAAAGGCTGGATCGGCGTCCTCTTTACCAATAAATTCGTCAAATCTTATGGCGTTTGGCATCTGAGAAAGATCGACAGTATTGCCTGCATAGGAAGCAACAACAACCTTTTGGAGTGATGGGATCTTGCTTACGAGCTTCAAGGCATTGGCAAAGGTATCAAACTGTTTGCCTTTATAAAAATAGCCATCCACTGTTACTAGAACCTTGGGTTCTACCTGTCCAAAGCGATCATAAACAGCCTCGGGTCCCATATCTGCAGCACAGGAGGACCAAATGGCTCCTACACTTGTAGCTCCCAGCATGAAGGCTACTGTTTCTATCATATTTGGCATGTAGGCAACAACCCTATCGCCAGGTTTAACTCCCATATTTCTTAAAGCCTGGGAGATTTTTCCGACCAGTTTGTAAAGTTCACTGTAGGTTATGGTTTTGCGTTGTTGGGTTTCGCCTACGAAGATAATGGCGGTACGTTCGTCGCGGTATCTAAGAAGATTTTCCGCAAAATTTAACCTCGCTCCCTGAAACCATTTTGCACCAGGCATCTTAAAAGGGTCATCCACAACCTGATCGTAGGGCTTACTTGCAACAATGCCGCAAAAATCCCAAACACTTGCCCAAAAATCGGGGATATTGTTGATCGACCATTCGTAAAGTTCTTTATAGGAGTTGAAAGACTGCTTTGCGTGTTTTTCAGAAAGAAAATTCATGTATGCAGTGATATTGGCCTTTTTGATACGTTCTTCTGATGGTATCCAGAGCGGTTTCTTCATTACTACCTCCTAGCTCTATTAGGATTCATCCTTTAATTGCAACCCCCCAAAATTTATCCCTTTTAATTCATAACACCTATAAAGTTTCAGTTTGTCAAATATTTTTTGAATAAAATTCGGTGCAGAAGGATGCGAGGATAAGTCTACCGTGGCGTATAGTGTTATAGAGTGCATTTAAGTAACGGTGAGTCTTAGCATCAAAAAGTGATTCTAAAACAGCCACTTGATCACCGCAGATAAACCAGGTGCACACATAAGGGCGAGACACCCTTGGGAGGAGGCAACCTTTGGTACTTTCCCAGTAGGAACAAAATTTCTGATCTTGGGAAGAACGAGTCTGGCTAGGGGGGTAAAAATCTCCATAGACGGTGAGAAAAAGAAGATCCACCTCGTTGTAAAATACGCCCCTAGCATGGCAACAGATGTCGGAACAAAGGTAGCAGGTTTTCGCACAGAGTAGATCCATAAACTTATCGAGTTCGTGTATGTTACTGGCTATACTTAAAGATACTTCTTTCATTAGGAGTATATGTTCAGGGCTAGAGGAGTTTACGTAGTTTTTAAGGCTCTTTTGGATTTCTTTCCATTCATTTTCACCGATAGGACGCCTCAAGAAATTTGGCTCTTCAGTAACGCTTTCCCTAGGATGTAGAATCCTTTTCACTTGTCCATATCCTTTCTACCATTAGGATGAAAGTAAGGGAGATCCTTTTATCTTCTTTCGTGTTTATAGTTTCTGTAATAGGAAACTGGAAGAACTTACAAAAATGGAGGCTTAATGTTACCTATATTCAGCCCTTTCTCCCCTAAACCAAGCCATAACCCCCTTGAGGAAACCGAGACTGAATCTTCCATACATTTTAAGTTCTGGTGATGGGGGTATGAAGGCGAAGGGAAGAAAACGTAGCCCATTTGCTATAAGGAGTAACCAAAGGGGTAGGGGGTATCGGTTTTTTAGTTTAGCAAAGGATATGCCAACAGCTTTTGCTTTTTCTAGGGAGTCTACAATAAAGGGAGGGTGAAAATAAGAAAGCCTTCTTGATCGATGATATGTCCTACCTGTCGCAATGAACCGAAAGGTAAATTCCACGTCTTCCTGACCTATCATGAAAGAAATGAACCCTCCGAGCTCCTTCAAAACCTTTCTACGATAGGCAATGCAACGGCTCGATGGGTAATATGGATCATGATAGGCGTAGCGAGAAGGATACAGGCAAAAACTTGCTTCACCTCGAGGAATTATTGCGTCGGATCCAGATTTCTCGAATTCATCTACGAGCACTTCGAGAAAATCCCTTTGGAGTATTACGGTATCGTCATCAAGAAATAAAATGAATTTCCCACCTGCATGTTTTAATCCGTAATTTCTAGAAAAGGCTATTACTCCAAATTGTTCTGGAAGACCTAAATATTGGATGGTAAGCATTTTAGCAAAGCTTTCTGCAAGTTTTTTGCCTTCCGGTGTTCCCCCGCGATCTTCAACAAGTATTACTTCAAAGTAGTCTTTGGAAAGTGTTTGTTCGCTGAGGCACCATAGGATATTCTCAGTAAGCTTTAATCTTCCATAGAAATTGATGATACAGGAGACAAGATATTGGGGAGAGTCGCCAGACAATACCGCATCACCAGATGTTGAAAAGGGTATATGTTTTGAAAGGGTTTTGACAAACCATAGCCTTATATCCACCTAGGGCTCCTTAACTAAAAACCTGTGAAGACATTGTCTCTATTACATGAAGGCACAAATGCTTTCAGTTAAAAAGGGTATATCAACTTTAATCGTGAATCAACATAAGCCATTAGTTTAGGAGGATTTAATGAGATCTTCGTATGTTCTAATGAGATCAGCCATATATTCCTCCATATTAAAAGAAAAATCAGTAGATTCCATAAGGGATCGAATTATTGAAGGTTTTCTTATTATTGATTCCATGTGTCCAGCCAGTTCTCTAACATTACCTGGTTCAAATAAAAAACCGTTGATTCCATCTTGGATAGCTTCCCCAATGCCACCAATTCTACTTCCGATAATAGGAGTTTTGGAAAGCTTTAGCTCATTAATAACAATTGGCACACAATCTTCGCAAATAGATGGCACAATAGCAACATCTATTGCATTAAGCACCCTTTGAATATTGGTAGGATTATAGGGACCCTTGAAAAAGATATTACTACTTTGAGCCCTTTTTTTTAATTCTTCTATATAAGTCTCGTCCCCTCCACCGAAAATGAAAACCTCGAAGGAATCTTGCAAGGTCTTAAGAAGTTTTACCGCATCGAGGATAAGGTGAACCCCTTTGGTTTTTAATATACTCCCCACATAACCGAAAACAATCTTTCTGCCCTGCGGTTGGAAAGGTAGTTTGGGGATAATTTGACCGTAGTTTTTGTTGACCCCCGTCATAACAAACGATGCACTGTTTTTTACCCCATATTGGGCATAGATCTCTTGTGTCCGCTTGCTAGGAAAAATGATGGCGGGAGCGTGGTTGAGCTCTTCTATGAAAAACTCCCTCCTTTTTTTGAAGAGATGGGAAGATAGAGTTAGTGGTATGGCGGAAGAATTCTGTCTCCTTGCTAATATCCTGTAGACGAGTTTGGCAAATCGGTCCAATCCTTTCCCTATTGAGGTGTTCCTTACATAGCCAACATACATCCATACAAGTCTGGAATTCTGTGTCAAGATTCGACAGCTTACGCACTTATTACCCTCTTCAAAATCATTACAGACCTTTCGAATAAGTCTCTTTGGGGACAGAGGTACCAATAGTTACAAACTCCTACTACAAAAGGAATCTTTCTTTCACGGGCTATAGAAAGTAAGGATCCCGTGAGGGATTCTAGTTCATGAAAGTGGATAATGTCAGGGTTTTCTTTATCGAGAAGGGATTGAAAAAGCTCTTCTAAGATCTTATTTCCGATGTGGAAGTTTACAGTTTCATGGGATGAGATGAGATTTGGTGAGTTCACTACTTCATACACCCATGTTGAAGGCTTTTGCCATCTTTTAAGATAAGTTTTTTTAGAAAGGAGGTTATATCTTCCACCGCAGAAGTAGATATTGTGGTAAGCTCGCTTTGCCAGTTCTTCCATGATCGTTTCCACGTGGATAATGGAGCCCCCAGCCCTTCTATACTCGATCGTCCACCAGCCCACATGAAGAATTTTCATAATCATTTTTCCTCTTAGTAACGTTTTCCCAAGCTTCCTATCAGCCCATCCAAAAGTTCCTCAGTATAAGAAGTGAGTCCCTTCAAGCCCCACGGGTCTTCCAAACAAAAAATTTGATTAATCATATTAAGAAAGTGTCCCCTTCTGGAAGGCATATGAACATGATTAAGAAGATCATAGTATTGTTTCCAATTTGAGGAATCAATAATAATGATGTTTTTCTTCCAGAGAAAGTTTACCTTCCGCTTAGCTTGAACTGGATTGTAGATAATACTCTCTCTCAAGTAAAATATAGAGAAACCAGCTTCCCATATTCTTTTAGCATACTCTACATCATCTCCCCAGACAAAGTATTCCTTTTTCCCCTAAAGAATGCTTTTTATCCATATCTCCAGTATTGTAAGTTACTACCACAGCACAGATTTTAATGGGGCTCATGGGGTGATTCCTTCCAAATAGTAAGTGTTATCTCTACAGGCCAAATAAACCCTTTTGTTTGATTAGATCCATAGGTAGTTTAAGATAATGTTGTATAAAAGTCCACTAATTGATAAGTTAAAAAATACCTTAACCCTTAAACCAGCACATTGCAAGGAGTTCCATTAATGTTCTTTAAATACATTGTCGTTGGGGCAGGGCTTTCTGGAAGTGTTATCTCTGAGCGCATTGCTCGGGTCTTAGGTGAAGCCGTGCTTGTTATAGAAAAGCGAGGTCACATCGGGGGAAACTGCTATGATGAAAGAAATCGTCATGGCATTATCCTTCATCGCTACGGTCCTCATCTATTTCATACCGATGACGAAGAGGTTTTTTCATATCTTTCCCAATTTACCGAATGGGATATTTACCAGCATCGAGTGCTGGCACTTATTGATGGAAGAAAGGTTCCTGTCCCCTTTAATTTCACCTCCATGGATATTCTTTTTCCAGAAGCCCTGAGTAAGCGAGTTCAGGAGATTTTGTTAAATCACTACGAAATTGGTATAAGAGTGCCTGTTCTCGATTTGTTAAACCACCAAAATGAGGAAGTTCGATTTGTTGCTCGGTATGTTTATGAAAAGGTATTCCTTGGCTATACCATTAAACAATGGGGTAAGCGACCTGAGGAGATAGATCCTTCGGTAATCGCTCGGGTTCCTATTGTGATAGGAAAGGATGACCGCTATTTTCATGATCGTTATCAGTGTGTTCCAAGATATGGCTATACGGAGCTTATCAGGCGAATGCTTGATCATCCAAAGATAAAACTCCTGCTTAATACGGATTTTCGGGAAATAGGGCGGCTTCAAAATGGTAAAGTCTATGTGTTTGATAGAGAATTTCATGGAACCCTTATTTACACTGGCCCAATCGATGAATTATTTGATTACTGTTTTGGACCCCTTCCTTATAGATCGCTTAAATTCGACTTTGAAGAGCTAGAAATACCGTGGTTTCAGGAGGTGGCAACGGTAAATTATCCAAACGATTATAATTTTACCCGTATTACGGAGTTTAAACACATCCATACTGTGGAATCCAAACGAACTGTGATATTAAAGGAATACCCTAAGGATTATGAGATACTCAAAGATGTTCCCTGCTATCCTATTTTTACAACCGAGGCGCGAAGATCCTATGAAGCCTATGAATCACTCCTTCGGTCCTTTCCCTTAATAATCCCTTTGGGAAGGCTCGCCGAATATAGGTACTACGATATGGATGATGCTGTAGCGAGAGCCCTCAGGGTGTTCAGGGAGAAGTTTCATAATGCTTAGGCTATGTTTTATAAACACCTCAAGGAGGTATTATAGTGTCGAGCCTCCTCAGTTGATGGTTTCACGAGTAAAGGACAACCATGTTAAGAAATACCTCTTAAAGTGAACGATCTTAAGAAGGGAAAGATTTACAATGTCTTAAAGAGGGATTATTAAATAAAGGAAGCTTTTAATCAACTAAGTCGGGGCTATCGAATTAGGTTACCTTTGTCAGAGTCAAGCTGTTACTTCATTCCGTGTTGACAAAAGTGTTACTAGGATAAAACTTGATATAGTGGTAGAATTTGCTGCTCAACCGGACTAGGGGAGGTGAATGTGAAGGCGTGGATCTGTCTCATTATGGCAATACTTCTTGAAGTAGCTGGCACCACTTCCATGAAGCTTTCTGAAGGTTTCTCAAGGCTTATCCCATCTATACTTTTGTTTTTATTTTATGCCGCTTCTTTTATGGCACTTACCTTCGCATTAAAGGAAATAGAGGTAAGTGTCGCCTATGCCGTATGGTCTGGCCTTGGGACGGCTATCATAACCCTTATAGGCATCTTTTTTTTCCGTGAGACGATAACCATTGTAAAGATTGTTAGCATAATACTCATTATTATTGGCGTGGTGGGATTAAATCTTTCCGGAGCGAGACATTAGCTTGAAAAAATTTGGTTTTAAATTTACCGGGTGATAAGGCGTTTTACCTCATAGCCAATTTCTAGCTAGCGTCCAATACTCGGGAGCACTAGGGGAGGTAGGGAAATTGAAAATTCCTGTTTCTATACCGCTTGAGACCTTTAGAATTAGGTTTGTAGATGTAGTGGTTTTTATTTTTTTATGCGGGTTACTTGAGTTTGTGATTTATGTGGCCTCTGAGTGGAGCTATCCTGTAGAGA
The DNA here is from genome assembly GCA_026417655.1 of Syntrophobacterales bacterium. Lineage (GTDB taxonomy): Bacteria > Desulfobacterota > Syntrophobacteria > Syntrophobacterales > Thermodesulforhabdaceae > JAOACS01. The sequence continues at coordinate 54,627 of JAOACS010000010.1, read as the reverse complement.
GAGCCCTTCAGATCGATCTAGATCCACGGAATATCCCATCCTATGCTGCCCAGTCTTTGATGAGAATGGCTTTAGCCTACCTTCTTTCTTTAGTTTTTTCAATCTGGTATGGTTACACAGCCTCAAGAAGTAGAATGCACGAACGAATAATGATACCTCTTTTGGATATCCTCCAATCTATTCCTGTTCTATCCTTTCTTCCAGCTGTGGTTTTAGCTATGATAAACCTTTTTCCAGGTCAAAGAATTGGTATTGAAATCGCTTGCATTCTACTAATTTTTACAGGTCAGGTCTGGAATATGACTTTTAGCTATTATCACTCTATAAACACGATTCCAAGGGAGCTCAGAGAGGCTTCAAGTGTTTTAGGTTTTAATCGTTTTTCTCGTTTTATCAGGCTTGATCTTCCATTTAGTGCTATAGGTCTTGTTTGGAACAGTATGATGTCTGTGTCCGGTGGATGGTTTTTTCTCATGGCCTGTGAGATGTTTGTTTTAGAGGACAGAGATTTTCGACTTCCAGGCATTGGTTCCTATATCCAAACAGCTGCATCGGAAGGTAATATCTCTTGTATTCTCTATGGACTGGGAGCCATGGTGTTTCTCATAATAGTTCTCGACATATTGCTATGGCGACCCCTTATAGTCTGGTCACAACGTTTCAGAATGGATACGGTGCCACCAGAAGACGAGAGAGAATCTATTGTATTTGATCTAATCACAGGTTCTGTGGTTCTTAGAAAGCTTGGGGATTGGTTTGGTGATGTCGTTGAATGGATTGAAAAATCGACCTATCGTATACCATCGCCGCGTCTTGGAGGCGTCTTCAAATATATTGGTAAACTAACGGGAGCTATTGAACTCATAGCCCTAGGTTTTTTATTTTTTTGGGCACTTATAAAGGTTAAGGGCTTAGTTTCGTCGGTTAGCCTTGGAGATCTCATCCTTGTTTTTAAATCGGCCTGTTATTCTTTCCTTAGAACCTCTGTTGCTATCTTAATTGCCCTATTGTGGACTCTTCCCGTAGGTGTTTATATAGGAATGAACCCTCGAGCTGCGAATATTCTTCAGGGAATGGTGCAAATAGCTGCAAGCATTCCAGCAACGGCCGTCTTCCCTGTAATTATCCTCTTTCTTATAAAACTCGGTGGAGGTCTAGACATTGGTGCTATTTTCCTTATGTTGCTCGGGACCCAGTGGTATCTTCTATTTAACATCATTGCTGGCGCCTACGCCATTCCCAAGGATCTTATCGAAATCTCAAAGGCCTATAATATTACCGGTTGGAGAAAGTGGAGAGTGCTCATTCTTCCCAGCATTTTTCCGTATCTTGTTACAGGCCTTATTACGGCTTCGGGAGGGGCATGGAATGCGACAATTGTAAGTGAATATGTATCCTTTGGTGGGGAAATTCTTAAGACTCAGGGACTTGGTGCTCTTATTAGTCACTCGAGTGCATCGGGTGATTTCGGGCTTCTTTTTGTTTCCACCTGTGTTATGGCTGCAATTGTTGTTGGAATAAACAGGTTAGTTTGGAAGCGGCTTTTCTACATTGCGAAGACTAAATATGTGTTGGAGTAATTGATGGAAAGGGAAACTATTTTAGAAACCCGGCATCTTAAAAAGTCTTTTTTTGTCGGAAGGGGTCGAGAAATTGTCGTTCTAGAAGACATTAACTTTAAGGTTTATTCTGGAAGCTTTGTCGCAATTCTTGGTCAGTCGGGAGCTGGTAAATCGACACTTCTTCGGATACTAGCAAGGCTTGTGGAGCCTACGGAGGGGGAGGTACTCTACAGAGGAAAGCCCCTTAAGGAGGCGGATGCAAAAATTGCCGTTGTCTTTCAAAGTTTTGCGCTGTTTCCGTGGTTTACAGTGTTAGAGAATGTAAAGGTTGGGCTCGTAAAAAGCGGTCTTTCTAAAGATGAAATCCATAAGAGGGCGCTGCAGGCAATAGACCTTGTGGGGCTCGATGGTTTTGAAGATGCTTACCCGAGGGAATTAAGCGGCGGGATGCGCCAGCGTGTGGGTATTGCAAGAGCACTTGTTGTAGAACCGGAAGTTCTTCTTATGGATGAGCCCTTTTCTGCCCTTGATGTGCTTACTGCCGATAACCTTAGAAACGATCTTATAGATCTTTGGCGTGATGGTAAGCTTCCTGCTAAGGCGATAGTTCTAGTTACACATAACATAGAAGAGGCTGTAAGTATGGCATCTAGGGCTGTTGTGTTAAGTCATAATCCTGGACGTATAAGGGCGGAAATTTCCATCCAACTTCCTTATCCAAGGGATCGCACATCACGGGATTTCAAATTTATTCTAGACAAAATTTACACCGTTATTACCAAGCCTGCAGAGGAAGTTCCATTTTTGCTCGAAGCGGGTAGGTATCAGTTTATTCCTCACGCCAAAGTTGGAGCTATTGCAGGTCTTGTGGAACTCGTTCACGACAAAGGAGGAAGGGTTGACGTATACGCTCTAAGTTCAGAGCTCTCGATGGAGGTTGACGATATTTTTCCATTAATTGAAGCCGCCGTCTTCTTAAATTTTGGAGAGATTAGGGAAGGAGATTTTATTTTGACTGATAAGGGGAAGCTCTGGGCTGAAGCAGGAGCGCTTGAGAAGAAGGAGATTTTTAGAGATGCTGCCCTGGAAAACATTCAACTTATAAAACAAATTGTACAGGTTCTTGCAACTATGTCGAAACATAGGGTTTCGGAGGATTTTTTCATGGATATCCTGAAGAACCATTTTACTCCAGAAGAAGCCTGGAATCAGCTTGAGACGGCTATAGATTGGGGACGTTACGCAGAACTTTTCGCCTACGATTACGATGCAGGTGAACTCTACCTTGAAGAACCGGAGGGTAGAGATTAAAATTTTTAGAAGTTTAATTTCTCTACCCCTTTTTATTAAAGGAGGTGATTGGTAATGAAGCGGAAGTTGGTGTCAATACTTTTAGGTTTCCTCCTTATTTTAACAGCCTACTCCTGTGCTCCATCTATGTTTGGTCAGTATGCCTCTCAGATCAAGGAACCCATCACACTTTTGCAGGCTAAAGCTAATCCGGCCCGTTATAAGGGAGAGATGGTCATCTGGGGAGGTAAAATAGTGAAGGTAACTAACAGGCAGGAGGGTACCTACTTCGAAATCTTACAGTTTCCCCTAGGCTACGATGCTAAACCCAAAGAGGGTGATAATTCTGAGGGGCGATTTGCTGTGGTGTATCCTGGTTTTCTTGATCCAGCTATTTACCGGGAAAGCCGCCTTGTTACGGTTGCTGGGCGTATTCAAGGGGTTGAGGTAATAGCCATAGGGGAAGTCAGGCATACGGTTCCCTTGGTAAAGGCTGAAAAGATTCATCTATGGGAAGAGGCACGATTGGTTTCGCCCTGGTATGAAGCATGCAGCGATGTTGTTTGTTTCCACACCCATTACTGGTGGCGATGGCATTACTGTTGTTGGTAATATTGACAACAAAGGAGCATTGTTTTAAGGATTGGTTCTGTCAGGTGCCGAAAGGCTTAAAAGGGAATCCCGTGAAAGTCGGGAACGGTCCCGCCGCTGTAAACGGGGACGAAATCCAAAAAAACCACTGTCCTGCCTAAGTAGGACGGGAAGGTTTGGAGAGTAGGACGATCCGTAAGTCAGAAGACCTGCCTGACAGGAGAATGTTCCATTGGGCGACAGGATAACCGATGGGACATAGGGAGGGCGAAGAAGCTGGGTGCAGGCCTCAGGATACGAAAAGTTCTGAGGTCTTTTTTTGTGTATAAACCTGGAGAGGATATAATCTACATGAAACCTAAGCTTTTAAGCCTGTTACTTTTAATCTGCATAGCATTTCTACCACCCTTTGTCTATCCAGCCGATCCGCCGAATGTAAGGTTTTCCCAGTGTTTTAAAATTTCCTATTACGGTGACTATAAGAAGCTAGAAGTTAGAAATCCATGGCGTGGGGCAAGGAAAGGTTTTGAGTATATTCTTGTTCCAAAGGGAAAGCCTTTTCCTAAGGATATTCCATCGGGATCTATTGTAATTCCGATACCAATAGAACGGGTTGCGATTCTTTCTACAACTTTTACTGCCTTTTTCCCTATGTTAGGGGTTGAGAGTTCCATTATTGGGCTAGGTGAGCCAGAGTGGACCCACTCCCCCCAAATTATATCACTAATACGTGAAGGTCGTATTATAAAGGTGGGAAGAGGACGAGGAATGGGACTAAGGTTTGATGAGGAGCGTCTCGTGGCCCTTAAACCTGACATTGTAATCCTTTATGGGACTGGAAATCCCGCAACAGACCAGCATCCGAAACTTATTGAAGGGGGATTTAAACCTATAATTGTCGCACCTCACATGGAAAATCATCCTTTAGGTAGGGCCGAGTGGATTAAGTTTCTGGCTGCCTTTTTTAATAAGGAAAGTGAGGCTGAGAGGGTTTTTAACGATATAGTATCCCGTTATGAGACCCTTTCGGAAAAGACAAAGAATGTCACATATAGACCCACCGTTTTTTGCAACGTCCCCATTAAAGGCACCTGGCATATGCCCGGAGGTGGAGGTTATCTTGCAAAATTTATTCAGGATGCGGGGGGAAAATACCTTTGGGATGATGATAAATCCACTGGTGTCATGACAATTTCCACGGAAGCAGTTGTTGAAAGAGCCAGGGATGCTGACTTCTGGATTGGTGTAATAATGCCTGTTAAGTCCTTAGAGGAGCTGAAGGGGGTGGACGAAAGGTTTTCCCTTTTTAAGGCTTTTCGAGAGGGAAAAGTGTATAACAACGATGCTAAAGTAAATGATGCTGGAGGTAACGATTTTTGGGAAACGGGTGTTGCGCGACCTGATCTTGTGATTTCTGATTTTATAAGGATCCTTCATCCGGAGATTCTACCAGATCATAAACTAATCTGGTATCGCCAATTACCTAAATCTAGGGAGAGATAAAGTGACAGTCGAGGCCGAAAAGTTTAAGACTTTGATATCGAAGGGTGTATATGATGTTACAGTAGAATCTGAAAGAGGTTCTTTCTCTTCGGCCCTTCGCTGGTTTTTCCTGTTAGTGGTAGTTGCTATTCTTTTTTTGCTCGAGCTCTGCCTTGGATCAGTAATGGTGCCAGTAGGAGATATAGTTAAAAGCCTCTTAGATCCAGCTCGAGCGGATGAAAGATGGCGGGAGATTATCACGGTCTTTAGGCTTCCTAGAACAATAACTGCAGCCTTTGCCGGTGCTGGTCTTGGTATTGCTGGGCTTAAGATGCAAACTCTTTTCAGAAATCCCCTCGCCGGTCCTTATGTCCTTGGGATAAGCTCTGGAGCTAGCCTAGGAGTAGCCATTCTTGTGCTTTCTGCGTGGAATCTAGGGCTTCCTGCTGTTTTTTCAAAGACCGCTCTTCTAGGCAATATAAGCATAGTAGTTGCTTCAATCATAGGAGCGGGGATCGCATTTTCCGTAGTGATAGCCTTTTCTCGGAAAGTCCAGCACAGTGTGACTCTCCTAATCATTGGTCTCATGATAGGTTACATTAGTAATGCCTTCGTGGAAGTCCTTCTTCAATTTGCCGCAGAACATCAAATGCAAAGGTTTATAACCTGGACATTTGGATCTTTTGGTGGGGTCACATGGGTCCAACTTAAAGTATTTGTCCCAACGGTTACCATGGGGCTTTTTCTGGCGGTTGTTATGATGAAACCCTTAAATGCCCTCCTTCTGGGTGAGGGCTATGCTCGAAGTATGGGAGTGAATGTGCAACGGACTAGGATACTTTTGATTTCAGGGAGTTCGCTTTTAGCCGGAGGAGTTACAGCTTTCTGTGGACCTGTTGCATTCATAGGGATTGCTGTCCCTCATCTATGCCGTCTGATCTTTAGAACGTCGGATCATAGGATACTAGTGCCAGCCGTTATTCTTATGGGTGCGATATTAGCTATGACCGCTGATCTTATCTCCCAAGTCCCAGGAAGTAAAATAGTGTTACCCCTTAATGCCGTCACTTCTATAATTGGTGCACCGGTGGTAATTTGGGTTATCCTAAAACGGAGACAAGGGCTGGAGGTATAATATGTCTAAGTTGTTGAGAACCTTAAATTTAACAATTGGCTATAAAAAGCGCAATCGGTCGAGATTTGTGGTGGCAGAGGGGATAAATGTCAATTTGAAATCTGGCGAATTTGTTTGCCTACTTGGTCCTAATGGGGCGGGAAAATCCACCCTCCTTCGAACTCTTGCTGGACTCCAGAAACCCATCTCCGGCGATGTTATGATAAATGGCACTTCCATCTACAATTTTTCCCCTAGAGATATAGCAAAGCATTTAAGCATAGTTCTTACCGACCGTCCCTCTATAGGGTTTATACCTGTATTTTCTGTTGTAGCATTAGGTCGTTATCCCTATACGAACTGGACGGGAAGTCTTTCCTCTCAGGATGAAGAGATCGTCTGGAGAGCTATAAGGGCTGTGGGCATAGAAGATCTTGCTAATCGGCTCTTGAGTGAATTAAGCGATGGAGAGCGACAGAAGGTAATGATAGCCAGGGCCCTTGCTCAGGAGCCTAAAATCATGATCCTAGATGAAGCAACGGCTTTTTTAGATCTTCCAAGGCGGGTTGAACTAATGCTTCTTTTGAGAAAACTTGCAAATGAGTCTAATATTGCAGTTCTTCTCTCCACCCATGATCTTGATCTAGCCCTAAGGAGTGCCGATCGTCTGTGGATTCTACCTAAGGGTGGTTCCATCATAGCGGGTATCCCTGAAGATTTAGTGTTAAATGGGGCCTTTTCCGCTGCTTTTGATGGCTCTAATGTGGTCTTCGACAAACGGTTGGGGACATTCGTGTTTGAAAGCCCTGAACGGGGTAGGGTCGTTCTGGAAAGTTCTTCCTCCTTAGACGATGTGGTTACTGCCTGGACATGTCGTGCCCTAACTAGAGCTGGATATGTTATTGTTTCCGATGAGGTTACCCCGCTTAAGATAAAGATCTCAAATGAAAATGGGTCTGGCACGGTGTGGCGCATGATTTGGGATGGAAAAGTAGAAAAAAGGGCCTGTTCTCTTGAGGATCTCATTTCCAAATTAGGTTCCATGGCTAACGTAGCTTGATAGCGTTTATTACTCCATGACACCTACAGGCTGTAGCGATGATAACACCATTTTTTGCTTCCTTCGATGAATACAGCTCCTCCATGGTTTTCATGCCTTCCACAAGGTAACTTAGGGGGTAACCCCCCACACCAGGTGCTAGCTGAAAACTTCTAAAGACAAGGGCTGACCAGGGATTGGGGACTGCGCTGGCTATCATATCAAAGAGGTTTCCTGGTCTTGGTTTACCCGTGTGAGTGCATTTTTCTAAAGGTTCTGGGCAATTGTCAGGGCAAATAAAATCGGCGATGCTTACGAAAACAATATCCTCACGTCCACTAATCCTAAAGGGATTGGGAAGCTTTTCCAACATTTCTTTGGGCAGTGGGGTGGATTCAATGATTATACCCTTATAAGAAAGCTTCCTATTAAGCCATTCTCTAGCTACATGAATCGGAATGGCTGGGATAATCCATAGATCGGGGTCAGCATCATGCCAGGTAAGAATTTCTATGCCATCTCCATGAAGAGTTTTAATTCTGAAATGAGAAGTTATATTATCGAAAAGTAAATCAAGAGTCTCTTTTGAGTTATCTACCACAGTTATAACCGATTCGGGATACTTTTTAGAAAGCCTTTCCAAAGCCTTACGGCCGAAGGCTCCTGCTCCGATAATAAAAATGTTTGATACTGGAGATTGGGGTTGAGTGAAAAATGTCTTTATGATAGCCATTAAGAGTGTTCCTCCGTAAATTTAGGATGAAGGTTTACGAATACACAAGGGGTCATACTATGAGTAATTTTTTCACTATTTTTCAGAAAATTGCTGAGGAACGAATCAAGGAAGCCATGGAAAGGGGGGAGTTCGATAACCTTTCCTGCAAGGGAAAACCCATAGAGATTGATGATGATAGCCACATTCCACCAGAACTTCGTATCGCCCACAAGATTCTTAAAAATGCTGGCTGCCTTCCTCTTGAAATGGAAATTAAAAAAGAGATTAAAACCACAGAGGAGCTTCTTTCTGGTATCAAAGATACTCAGGAAAAATACCGTCAAATAAAAAAGCTTAACTATCTTATTCTCAAGCTCAATATGATGAAAAGGGTTTCGCCCCTTCTCGAAGAGGGTCAATATTATTACGAAAAGGTTCTCGATAGGGTAGCGCCTCCTCGAAAAAGGGATGAGAAAGATGGGGAGCCTAGTACCTTGTGAGATCATTCTGGTTATTCTCCAGAAAAGCGCTTAAGTCTTTCTTTATAAAGCTTTTCTCTAATTTCTATGCGCTTTATAAGCTGTTCTAGAGAGGCTTCAAGAGATGGTTCCATGACCACCATATCTTCGTAGGCTATAATAAGGCGCTTTAATTCTGGGATGGTGACGCCTCCTGTAGCTTTAAGATATACAGGCTGGATGTATAACACTGACCCTGCGTAGGGAAGTATAATAATGTTTCCCCGTTCCACCGCTGAGCCGATTTGATTCCAAAGAGTAAATTGTTGGGAGATACTTGTGTCCTGATCAATAATGGCATTAACCTGAGAGGGACCATATACTTGAGTCTCTTTAGGGAAGGCTAAAACGGTAATCTTCCCATAACGGTCACCATCCGAAGAAACAGTTGCTATGGCTCTTAAAAGATCAAGGCCTCGAGGACTAAAGGGCTGAATGAGAAGAAATTCAGCCTTATCGGGATTGAAAATATTCAGAGTGAGGTAATAGGGACGTATGATCTTTTCAGCACCGTTTTGAAATACCCTTGCAAACCTCCAGGCATCGTCCTGTTTGTAAAAACTTTCAGGCTTCCTTTGATGGTATCGCGTAAAGATGGACATTTGTATTTCAAAAATATCCTGTGGATACCTCAAGTGGGCTCGTAATTCTTCACTCATTCCAGAAATGTCCTTAAAGAATCCAGGATAGGCCTTTCGATATGTCTGAATTATAGGATCCTTTAAATCCGTTACATAATATTCCACCGATCCATCGTAGGCATCAATTACAATCTTTACGCTGTTTCTAATGTAGTTAATATTTGGGCTAAATGGCTCTGAGTTTGGATAAAGATTTGAGAAGGTGTAGGCGTCCTGAATCCAAAATAGTCGACCCTTTGCAAGAACCACATAGGGATCCTTGTCTAGAGCAAGGTATGGGGTGAGCTTTTGAACAATCTCTACAATGTTTCTACGGAACATCATGCGAGAATCTTTAGAGGTGCCTGTGGTAAAAAAGATGTTCCTATCCTTAAAGGCTATAGCGAACATAGCTTTTCTGAGAAATGACGATAGGGGGATTCCACCGGTTCCCTGGTAGTTTTCGGTGGTTACGGTTTCTCCCTGGGGATAACCTACCTCTCCTAATTTATTTGGGACAATGGCGTAGGTGTAGTTCGCTTGGCCGTAGTAGATTGAAAATTTACTCAGTGTAAAACCATATGACGAACGCGGTGGTAAATCCTTTATGAACCATGTAATGGGTTCTTCACCGCCCTGGATAGCAGGAGTCATGACTATCCCGTGTCCGTGGGTATATTTCATGTGGAGATTTACCCAGTTTTTTGCGCTCTCAGGAAGTTTGTCGATCGACAGCTCCCTTGCCGATATGAAAACCTGCTGAGGGAAGGATCCTAGAGTATAACGATCAACATCTACACCGGTAAACTCATAATAGGGTCTTAGTCCCTGAAGTTGTTTATAGACATCGTGCAATAGCTCTCTGTCCCACACGGGTATATTGCGAAGAACATTTTTTAGTTCTTCAGATTTTTTTAGAATTTCACCCTCTTCGGGATGGTATTCTCTAATTTCTACATCTTGAAGGTTGTAGGCCTGAAGGGTCGCACGGATGGAGCGTTCTATGTAGGGAAGTTCTTTGGAAAGCTCGTTGGGCTTTACGATATACTTTTGGACTCTTTCTGTAACTAAGTTGGACTTCATAAGGGCGTATGATGCTAAAGAAATAGCGATTAAAGCGATGAGAAATTTTAAGCCCTTCCCGAAATTAAAAAATATTACTAGGGAAAGACTCCCTAGAAAGATAGATGTTATTGTCAGCCATATTAGAGGCAGACGAACATTCATTTCCACAAAACCTGGGCCGTAAAAAGCCGTATGGGTATTGGTGTAAACTAGCTCATACCGAATAATCATGAGGTGCCATATAGCGATCGCGGCCAGACCTACCAAAAGAATGCTTAGATGCCATCGGACGGGTTTAGGAAAGGAAAAACGATTAAAGGTCCTACGGATTAATCTTATCTCTAAGGTGTAGAGAATAAAGGTTGCAACCGTTATAATTATGAATATGATTGCAAAGCGCTTCTCTATCAATTTATAAAATGGAAGGGAAAAAAGGTAAAAACTTATGTCCTTTGAAAAGGTTGGATCCTTTATGCCTGATGGTGTTGAAAATATGAAAAGAAGCACCTTTTCCCATTCTACAAACAACGGATAAGCAAGAAGCACAGCAAGAATCATGGCTAAGGGGGCGTAGACCCTTAAAGAACCATATCGGAAGTTTTCGATGAGTTGTCTTATTCTTCGTTTTTCCGATTCTTCTCCTGTTTGACTCTCTTCGGGTTTAGTAAGAACCCGTGAGGTAATCCAGAAATTCATAAAAAAGATAATGAAAAATAGTACCGTTGCCGATGAAAATATTACATAACTATAGGTTGCTCTTTGCCAAAAGTACTTACCGTAACCTAAAGAATCGAACCACCAAGAATCTATGATAAAATCTTTGAAGAAGAAATAAAAACCAAAGTATGCAGCTACCACTATAGCTAGAGTAAACAATATGGCAACCACTTTATCCTTAATCCATTGTAACATGGTGATCCCTTTCTTTGAATTCTCGATCGATTGAAAGATCGTCCTCATTAGCTTTAGACAGTTCTTGTATAAAGTCAATGATTCCCAACGGGTTTAAAAATAGTCGCTGGAATTATTTTTGAGAACCCAGTATATTTAAAACCAAAATTAAAGACTAAGTATGTAATTTTAGCACTGGAGGAATAAAGAATGGATCAGGAGTTCAAGCTACCGCAAGAATGGTTTGAAGAGGGGAAGGAATGGCTTGCCAGAGGAGAATTTCTTAAAGCACGTCAAGCCTTTGAAGAGGCGTTGAATCTGGATCCATACTATCCTCAGGCCCTTTGTGGTTTGAGTAGGACCTATTGGTATGAGGGAAAATATAGAGAGGCGGTTGAAAAGATAAATGAGGCCCTTATGATCGATCGAGACGATCCAGAAGTGATTGAACACTGTGCTAATATTTTTATGGCAGTCGGTCAAAAAGAAGACGCTTTGGATGTGTTAAGGGCCTACCTTTCGCGGAATCCATGGGATGATGATATAAAGGCCCTTATGGACCGGCTTCAGGCGACACCTGTATCCTTGCCAGTGCGTTCTTCAGGTCCTTTTGAATCTGGGAAGACTCAGCCCACCGATACCGCCGATTTTATGGTTGTCGAGGGTGAAAAACAATATGAAAAGGGAAAAACCGAGAGGGCTAGGGTATGTTTTGAAATAGCCCTTGAACATAATCCAAATCATGCCAAAGCTCATAACAATCTGGGCGTTATACTGTGGGAGTCAGGGGACCTCAAAGGGGCTCTGGAGCACTTTCAACAGGCCTTTCGAGAAGAGCCCTTCGATAGGGACATAGTTTTTAATACTTACAATGCTCTCATGACCACGGGACTTCCTGATGTTGCTAAGGATCTTATAAGACTTTATATTCAACGGAATCCCTTTGATGAAGAGGCATGGGAACTTTATGATACAGTCTCATCGGCTTTATCCAAAGTTTTTTGGACCGGTAGTGGATTGTCCCAAGAGGTAGAGGAAGTCTATACCTCTATGGGTAAAAAGCTTTTCAAACATGGGGACCTATACGGAGCGGCTGAGGCATTTCATAGAGCTCTTGCCATAAATCCTGAAAATAAGAAGGCCTTGAAAGGGCTTGCCAGAATACACAAAATCCTTGGACACTTAGAGGAGGCACTAAATCTTTATCAGGAGCTTTTTGAGGCTTGGAGAGATGATGAAAAAATTATTGTAGAATATGCCGATTGTCTGGTTGAGTTGGGATACCATGAAAAGGCCTTGAGCATTTTAGAAGAATTTGGGGGGTCTGAAGAGGTTATATCCAGGAAGATAAAAGAGATTAGGGAAAAGATGTCATGATAAAAAAAATGCCGACAGCGAAATAAACGTCTCACTGTCGGCTTAGATTTATAAAATCATCGTATAAAACCATGCACGATTTTGTCACTTTCGAAATGGGTAGGTTGCCTGTATTCTTCTGCTAGGCTAGCATATTTTTTAGCAGTCTCTATGATGCGATCTATTTCCCCATTAGAAATTTTTTTCTGCACCCTTGCAGGAATTCCCATAACAAGAGAGTTTTCGGGAACCTCCATACCCTGAGGCACAACTGCCCCTGCCGCCACAATGGAATGTTTTCCTATCCTTGCACCGTCAAGTATTATCGCCCCCATCCCGATAAGACATTCATCCTCTACCGTGCAACCGTGTATGACAGCTCGATGTCCTACAGTCACTCTATCTCCTATGCGTAAAGGAAACTTCTCCGTTGTCACATGAAGAACCGAGTGATCCTGAATATTGGTTTCCTCCCCAATTCTTATGAAATTTACATCACCCCTAACAACTGTATAAAACCAAATGCTAGATTTAGACCCGATCTCCACATCTCCAATAACCACTGCTCCAGGGGCGATATAGACGTCCTTGGCAATCTTAGGATATGTGCCCTTGTATTGGATTAGACCCTCCATTGGAAAACTCCTCTTTTTTCTAAGAGTGAATATCCCCTTTTTTTTCTATACCCAGAATGTCGGCTATTTTTTCTGACGCGGCGGTTACGAATTGTCGAAACTCATCGGGAGTTAGGGATACCTTTACTCCAGGTTGTGGGACATGCTCAGGGAAAGTTACTACAATTGGCTGATTCTGAAGATCCTTCTTAGGTCTTACCTCGTAATCCGGTTCGAAGTTATCCATGAAATATTTTTCTTGGAAAATCATAAACTTTAACATATGAGCAGTTGAATTTAGTACAGCCCGATCGACCCTCCGGGGGAGGATTCCAGAGCTGACTAACCTTTTTAAACCGGCAAGACATTCACCTCCTTGGGTGCAAGCTATGTGACCATTTCGATTAGCCATAAGCATGGAATCCATAATTTCCTGCTCAGAAACCTCGACTACCAAAAACCCCTCTTCCGATCCATAGGCCTCTCGATATTCCTCTACAAGCTCAATTACCCTGGGCATGGAAACAGGGTTTCCTATCATCGCTGCTTGAGCAACACTAGGTTTTACCTTTACTGGCTTGAATATTCTCTTTTCACGGTTCCTTTCGAGATAGTAGAGATACACTGGATTCGCATGTTCTGATTGAACGCCGACTATTACGGGAAGTTTAGTGATAATATGGAGATCATATAGCTTAAGAAAGCCTTTTATGACGGCGGTAATATTTCCAGCATTACCTATAGGCACTATAACTGCGAGGCCCTCGAGGTCGTAATCGAGTTGCTGGGCTATTTCAAAGCTATAGGATTCTTGACCCAAGATGCGCCATGCGTTCTTGGAATTCATCAGGGCAACAGGATAGTGCTCTGAAAGATATTCGACGACCTTCATAGCATCATCGAAGACACCAGGAAGTTCGATCACAATGGCCCCACTTCCTAAAGGTTGCCCCAACTGTTGGGGAGTGACCTTACCGTGGGGCAGAAGAACAACGGACTTTACACCTTCCACAAAATATGATGCGTAAAGGGCTGCTGACGCAGATGTATCGCCCGTCGATGCACAAATTGCCAAAACACTATCCAATCTCCTAGACTCTATGAGATGCCTAAGGTAACTAAAGGCGCTAGCCATGCCCCTGTCTTTAAAGGATGCACTTGGATTTTGACCGTCATTTTTGAACCAAAAAGGGATGCCTGCCCACTTAGAGAGCCGATCATTCGAGGCGACAAGTGGGGTATGGCCTTCACCAAGATAAACGATGTGATCCACTGGAATAATAGATCCTAAGAGTTCATGGAAGCGATAAATGCCCCTTAGGGCTGGTTCAGTTAGCATACTTCGATAATCGAAGATATGACGCCATTTGTAACCTGGAATACTCTTTAGCCTATCCCACTTCCGATCCTCTATCATGAGAACTCCACGACACTCGGGACATACGTAAAGAAGTTCTTCGATACCCTGTTCTTTTCCGCATCCTAGACATCGATAAAAATAATCTCCAGAGGGTTTTGGGATAAGGTAGGGTCTTACTTCTTCGGGAAAATCCTGTAGTTTCATCCTTTACCCTTTCCTTCTTTAATGATCTTTGCAAAAAGCAGGTTACAACTCTATCTGATTAACTCAGAGATTCTTGAAAGGTTTAGTGGAGCCTCTGCTTCACCTCGACAGGCATACCAGCATTCAATGCACCGGGTTCCTGGAATCTGCTTTAAGACTACTTCGCGCCAGTCTCCTAAAAATTCCTTTTCGGAACATCGGCGAATGCGACCATCAGGACTTACGTGAAACCATTTTTTACCTGCAAGACATCCCTTCACGCCGCCGTTTTTCACGTAGGAGGGGATCATTTTTAGGTAAAAATTAGAATTAGTAATGTTTCGATAAAGACGCTTAAGTTCTATAAGTTTCTCCACTGTGGCCTCTATTTTTTGAATCTCACCTGGTTCCAGCCTGTGGGAAAAGTTCTGGTTTTTATACGGATTGTAGGTGCTAAAGGAGACCTTCCATCCATGAGTTTTAGCAAATTCCACTATTTGTGGTAGATCCTTTAGGTTTTCACGCATAATGACCGTATTGAAGGCTAAGTTATCGATTCCCCTTTTTGGCAGATCCTTTGCTATCCTTTTTATCCGTTCCCAGAGTCCCTTTACTCCCCTCTGCTCGTCATGGCGATCATCTAGGAAATCTAGTGAAATGGAAATTTGTGTAAGGCCAGCATTCCATAAAGAGATAGCCCTATCGGGGGTCATAAGTATGCCGTTTGAAATACAATTGATGTAAATAAAACTACTGACCCTAGTTATTCTTTTGATAATCTCTTCTAGGTCTTGTCGCAGTAGAGGTTCTCCTCCAGTGATTGTCAAGCTAAGAGGTTTGAATTTACCTATAATGGGTGAGTAGTCATCGAGCTCTTTTGTGGAGCTTCCCTCTTTCCAATAATTACAAAAGGAACATCTAGCGTTACACCGGCGGGTTACCTCCAGATGCATGCTAAAGAGGGATCTTTCAAACTTCATAGAAAGAAACTTTAAACTGCCCTTAAGAATTTCCCTAAGTCCTATTTTCTTTGTTAACATGCCGCTAAATTCCAATTATTGTGTTTTTTAGCCCTATTGATATAAAATAATTTGGCATAAAGAGGCAATTGGAAAAAGAGGAAAGATCGGAAAGAGGTTCATATGCTTTTACTAAAGGTTTCAGGGAGGATCTATTGAAACTAAAGGCCTTTGTTACGGGAGCGACGGGTTTTATTGGAAGTCACGTAGTTGAGGTGCTCATCAAGGAAGGTTGGGATGTAGTAGCACTTTGCCGTTGCAGACGTCTTCCTCCATTTCTAAATTTTGAGGGTGTGAAATGGGTGGAGGGGAATATCTTAGATTTTTCTCTTATTCGCCGGCTTGTTGAAAACTGTGATGCGGTATTTCACGTGGCTGCCGACTATAGGCTATGGTGTCCAGATCCAAAGGAGATTTACAGTTCGAACGTTGAAGGCACTAGAAACGTTATGCAAGCGGTCCTGGAAGTGGGTGTCCCTAAGGTGGTTTACACCAGTAGTGTGGGGGCCTTGGGACTTAATAAAGATAGATCTCCAGCCGATGAAACAACCCCTGTGACCCTAAGCGATATGGTAGGACATTATAAACGTTCCAAATACCTTGCCGAACGTTTGGTAGAGGAGTTTATAGAAAAGGGGCTTCCGGCGGTAATTGTTAATCCCAGCACCCCTATAGGACCTAGGGACCATAAACCTACTCCGACGGGAAGAATTATTGTTGATTTTCTAAATGGAAAGATGCCTGCCTATGTTGATACAGGTCTTAACTTCATCCATGTTGTCGATGTGGCTATAGGCCATCTACTAGCCTATCGTCGAGGGAACATTGGGGAAAAATATATTCTTGGGGCCCATAACGTAACCTTACAGGACTTCCTTAACCTCCTTTCTGAGTTAACGGGTTTACCCGCACCTAGGGTAAAACTTCCCCTTACCCCTATAGAGATCTGTGCCTTCGCCGCCGAGTTTTTTTCCCGCCTTACTCGCCGTCCACCCTTTATACCACTTGAGGGTGTCAAAATGAGCCGATACTGTATGTTCTTTTCTGCTGAAAAAGCTGTAAGGGAACTGGGACTACCTCAGCAACCATTGGAAACTGCAGTAAGAGATGCTGTAGAGTGGTATATCGAACATGGGTACTGTAGAAGACCTATTTCTATAAGACAAAGGAGAATTCCTAAATGAGATTTCCTATTGTTTTAGCTATCGCCATGACTAAGTATCTTTTAAAACAAAGGCTTAATGGAGTTAGGAAGTATCCTCTAGTTTTGATGCTTGAACCAACGCATCGTTGCAATCTTCAATGTGCTGGTTGCGGCCGCATCCGTGAATATAAAGACTCCCTCGATCGTGAAATGACATTGGAGGAGTGTCTTGAGGCTGTCGATGTCACTAAAACTCCTGTGGTAACCATCACGGGAGGAGAGCCTCTGCTTTATACTAGAATAGAAAAGCTGGTCTCTGAAGTGCTTCGGAGAGATCGTTTCATATTTTTCTGCACTAATGGCCTTCTTCTTGAAGAGGCCCTGGATCGCTTCAGTCCCCATCCCCACTTTTATTGGAATATCCATTTTGATGGAACGGCTCGGGTTCATGATGAAATCATAGGACGAAGGGGAGGCTTTGATAAGGCCCTTCGTGCTTTGAGAGAGGCCAGGAAGCGAGGGTTTCAGGTAACAACAAACACCACAGTTTATAAAGAGACGGATGTGAAGGATTTGGAAGAACTTTTTGAGATTCTTACTTCTGAGGGGGTTAAGGGCATTCTTGTAGCGCCGGGCTTTAGTTATGAAGATGTTATTAGAAGGGGAGAAGATCCCTTTCTCGATCGTATAGAGGTTAACGAAAGGTTTAAGATTATTAGGAACTGGAAAAATCGTTTTCCCATAATGAGTAATCCTATTTATCTTGATTTCTGCGCAGGGGAATTATCCCTTAATTGTACTCCCTGGGGAAATCCCACTAGAAATCCTTTGGGATGGAAATCACCGTGCTACCTAATTACTGATTGTCATTATCCGACATTTCATGAGCTTATGGAAAAAACAGATTGGGATTACTATGCTTCAGGAAAGGATCCAAGATGTAGGCAATGTATGGTTCATTGTGGTTTTGAACCGACCGTTGTGAGAACGATGAATTGGAAAGGGATCCTTAAAATGATTCAATGGAATGTTGGGTTATAAACTATCTCCATGTTGGACCTTGTAACTCTTCTCTGGAATACTATTCTACTACGTCCCTATGTATTCGCCTTTTTTGGGGGCTATTTAATTTCAGCGATCCTATACCTTGGTGTTATTCGTTCTCTATGTTACATCCCCTTGGGATATACTGTTGCCTGGTTATCTGAGTGGTTTTCCATCCATTACGGTATCCCGTACGGGTTGTATCGCTATATTCCCTCAACTACTGATTGTGAACTGTGGGTAGGAGGAGTTCCCTTTATGGATTCCTTCTCGTATATTTTTCTAAGTTATGCGGCCTATGGAACCGCCTGTTTTCTGTGGATTCGGAGTAGGTCTTTAGAGGATTTAAGCTCGTGGAAACTCACGATCCTTAGCGCTACTCTTCTTACTATCCTTGATGTCATTATTGATCCTGTTGCGTTGCGGGGTGATCGATGGTTTCTAGGAAAAATCTACGAATACCCCTCGGGTGGAATATACTTTGGAGTCCCCCTATCGAACTTTATCGGTTGGTTCATTGTGGGCATTCTATTAACAAGAATTCTTCAGTTCCTATGTAAAGGCCGCCTCTTAGGGTATTCCAAATTGGGCCTCCCTTTGGCGGTAGGGCTGTATATAGGCATTATAGTCTTCAACCTAGGGGTAGCTATTTATATTAGGGCCTGGGAAATTGTTATTGCCGATCTTTGCATTATTTTCGTAACCTTTATAAGTTTAAGAAGAATTTTTAAGGCTTCTCCTCTTCCCAGACCGTAATTAGGGACCGATCATGGGGTATTAACCTAGAAAAACCGTGAACTTGGAAATCTTCCCATGTCCAATGGGAACGATGGTTTTCTAGGGGATTTTCCGGAACCTCCTGGGGTCCCCATATTTTTGGGACACTTACGAGAACCTTTCTTCCAACCCTTTTAAGCTCTCTAAGAAATGTTTCTCCCTCTCTTCTTTCTAGGTGTTCAAGAATTGCTATTGCCAGAACTAGATCGTAGTGTTTAGATGGGACTTTAGGAAGGATTTCGAATACGTCTCCGATCATGATTCTATCGTATGCCCATCTTGGAATAAAATCTAGGTAAGGTTTGTAGCCTTCAATAGCATCAATTCTGATATCCCAAAGAGATGACATAAGTTTTTTAAGAAAATTCTTATCATCGTCGTACATTTCCAGATAGATTCGGATCATAAAGCCATAGACACCGATCCCACATCCTACATCCAAAATTGATCTAGGACGTTGACTTTTAATTTCCGAGATAATGAATGGAAGTTGCTCAATATTACTGTAGGGCATCCTTTCTATACTCCCATTGCCATGCGTTTTTTATTATTGTCCTTTTTCTTCCATCATCACGGCTTACTTCTGCTATGCCGTTAAACCAAATGTCGCAATCACCACAGAGAGGGACTTTACTGTAATCTTCCCTGATATGCATCTTTCTTGCCCATGCGAATCGTTTACCTCTCCAAATGGAAGCGATACCCTCACTGTTAGTATTTCCCATTTTACCTTCATTAAACCAATCCTCACAACAAAGCCCTACTTCTCCATCCCAATAAACTACCATGGTGGAGAATAACATGGGGCAGGGTATTCGTTTAACTTCCGGTGGCACAAGAGAGCTTCTTCTACTACCCATTGGACGACAGGGTGAAATGGAGACTCGATCTACAAAGGAAAGCCAAAAGTCCACAAAGGCCTCCACTTGACCCCACATCTCCTCTTGAACAGTCATGTTTACCTGAGTGAGTGGTTTAATACCGAGTTTTTCAGAGGTCTTGAGAAAGGTCATGACGTTTTTCTGAACTTTTTCTAAGGTAGCTCCCCTCCTATAAAGCGCAAAGACCTCCGGATCGCTTCCGTCTATGCTAAAACTTATCCACTTGATGCCAGCATCCAAAAGCTTTTTTGACATTTCAGCATCGAGGAGGGTGGCATTGGTAAGGAAGCCTACATTTATCTGGGGATATTGTGATGCTGCGGCGATCACTTCCGTAAGGTCTCTGTAAAGTAAGGATTCGCCAGCTCCATGAAGGGAAAGCGTAAGAGGTATACCGCCTTCTCCTAGTTCATCCACTATTTTTAAAGCAAGCCTCTTGTCCATGAAGCCCCGTTTTCTGGGAGGTTTCCCGTTAGTGAGAAAGGGTGAGCAGGGACTGTGAAATGTGCACATTAGGCATTGAAGATTACAAAAATTTGTAAGTTCTAAATATACTGAAGAGGGTAGGGGAGGAGTAAGAAAAACTTCTTCCTCCTTCTTCTCTGAAGGCTTTTTAAGTATGGGGATTTTAAGCAAACGTTGTATGATTCTTTTCATGGTGTTCAACTTACTTTCCAGATGTGTTCTAGATAACAGCTTCCAATCTCTCCATGAATCTTTTCTAGATAGAAGCTATTTATCCGCTTTTCGTCGTAAAGCATTAGGCCTTCGTCGTCAAGGACTCGAGCATGGGCGTAGTAATGACCTCCTATGATTTGGACCTTCGGGAAGTGAAGGGTTATTGTGCGGCTCCCTCGGAGGGGTTCCATGCCGTCGAAGTGAGTAGCGGCGACATATATTCCCCAGCCTGTAGGGGCTTTTATAGAAATAGCTAGGTGATAAGGGATCTTATCTGAGCTAGCCTCGGTTTTTATGTGGAAGACTAAATCGGAACCACGTCTTAGAGGTGAGTGATTTTCAATCGAAAACTCAACTATTTTTATCAGAGCCTTCGTCTCGAATCTTTCATGAGTTTCCAAATGTTCAGTCTTTCGCCTCTCTCTTTCAAGAAGCTCCCATTCGTAGGCCGATACTACCTCTTCAGGATCTCCGTCCATCCATATCTCGCCGTTTTTGATCCATATTACCCGATCACTTACTCTTGTTACCTGATAGAGGGCATGAGAGCAGAATAATAAAGTTCCACCGGATTTCCTAAAATCCATAATATAGTCAATGCATTTTTTCTGAAAATAAACGTCCCCTACCGCAAGGGCTTCATCTATTATCATAATTTCTGGTTCAAGAGATGCTACCACCGAGAAAGCAAGTCTCATGAGCATGCCGGAGGAATAAGTTTTAAGGGGCTGATCTATGAATTGTCCTAGTTCTGCGAAGGCCTCTATGGATGGAAATCTTTCCTCAAGATAAGTCCTATCGTATCCTAATATGTGTCCATACTGGAAAACATTCTCACGTCCTGTAAGCTCTGGATGGAAACCTATCCCCAGTTCGAGGATTGCTAATACCTTGCCTTTAACTTCTACTACTCCCGAAGAAGGTGTAAGGGTTCCAGCTATGATCTGTAAAAGTGTGCTCTTTCCTGCTCCGTTATCTCCAATGATTCCGAGAGATTCTCCCTTTCGAAGAGAAAGGGATATGTTTTTGAGAGCTACGAAATCCCGGTGGTAAGATCTTCGAAGAAACAGCTCCTTTAACCTATCCGAGGGTTTTCCGTAAAGCCGATATGCCTTCGAAACATTCTTGAGCTCTAGAATGAAGGAAGAAGTCATTTCAGCATCGCTTTGAATGTTTCAACGTATTGCCTTGAAATTTTCTCGATGTCAAAATTTTTAGCTCTTTCAAAGGATTTTTTTGAGATATCTAGCCAAAAACCTGGGTTTGTAAAGAGTTCATACGTCGCATCCGCCATTTCCTCTTCGGTTTTTACTAGTATACCGTAGCGACCTCCCTCTAGTATCTCCCTAGGGCCGTAGGGGCAGTCATAGGCGATCACAGGAAGCCCTGTCGCCATTGACTCCGCAATGGTATAACCGAATTCTTCAGAGAGGCAAGCGTGTAAAAATACATGTCCTCTAAGCAAAAAGGGCATTACATTTTTCCTATATCCTATCCATTTTATGTGGTCGCTTACGCCAAGTTTTTGTGAAAGCTCCATAGCTTCGTCCTTATATGAACCATCTCCTACTACTACCATATGGGCCTGGGATATACGAGATGATAGGATAGCGAAACTTTTCAGGATAAAATCCAGTCTCTTTTCAAGAGAAATTCTTCCAACCCATACCGCTTTAGGAGTATTCCATTGTTTCAGTCTTCTTGCCAACACCTTCTCTAAACTAAATCCAGGCAAGATTTTGATCCCATTAGGAATGACTAGGGCCTTTCTAGGACTTACATGGAAATGTCTAACATAGTCTTCGAGGGATAGCCTGGACGGCGTAAGGAAATAGTCCGCCCAGGCAAAGGCGATTAAAAAAAAAATCGGTATCTTATTCTCTCCTTAGAGGTTGGCACAAAATTAGAAAGGTAATTGAGGCAAGAACCCCGAGGACTTGCTACATGGATAAAGGGTAAAGGCGTCAGTCTACGAACAATAGACGCAAGAAAGGCACCATAGGGCATCATACCAAGTAAAACACGGGGTTTTAAAGATCTTAAAATCGCGATTAATCGATAAAGATCCTTAAAAATCCCAGGCCATTTCTCGAACCAAGGCTTGAAGTCACTGATATGGACCTGAATCTCCCCCTTTAAGTGCTCTAGGAAACGCTTTTCGTTAGAAAGTATCATTGGGTGTATGGATTCAGCCTGCAGAGCTTTGGCAATATTGCAGGTAGTTCGCTCTGCCCCTCCCCAACCACCTGTGGGGTGAAAAATTAAGAGATCGCAATTACTCATCCATTCATTCCCTTAGTAGTAGGCTATCCCCGCTTCGAAATACTTTAGATAGTATTCCTTATACCAATTGTCGTAGATAAATAGCCACCTTTCTTCAAACTCTGTAGTTGTAGGTGGCACTTCAAATTCCCGCTGACGCACCTTTACCTTTGGAACCATATACTTGACCTTTACTTTGACTGTTCCAATATTTCCCTCTACCTTCACATCCACCACTGAGGCTTCCTGATAATGAACTGCACTATGTTTTTCAACGAAGGCTTCTGGAGACATTTTGGAACGGAGGAATGGATCATAGTATTTATAAGCCTCTTTAAGATCACGTTTAACCATAAGGGCCCAGTATTGCGATGCTCTATCCCTTAATATACTTATTTTTTCAGGGGATCCAGGATCCTCAGCAAGCGATTTCCTTTTAACACCAAATGTCGTCGATTCGCAGCCATAAATCAAAAGGAGTATCAGCCCGACCAAACAAGCGTTTGTAATTTTCTCCTTCATAATTTGTCCCTTTCCTCATTTGGTGATCTTAAAAGATATAACCACAGGATAAGCTGCTTCCATCGCGTCATCCCTGAACCGATGGGCGAGTATGTAATACGCCCCCTTGTATTCTATAAGATTATCAATATCCCAGTGAAGAACTGTATTATACTTACCAGGCTCTTCTAGAGGAATATCCTTAGCCTGCCAGGTTATACCACCATCTGTAGAATAATTCATGTAGAGGTTTGCTCTTATATTTCTATAGTCATTCCATACGACCACAACATTTTTACCTTTCGCTAAGATATTAGGGAGATGAGCCCTAGTGTAAGAGCCAAACTGATCGTGTCTTATAGAAACAGGGCTCGAAAAGGTCTTTCCCCCGTCGTGGGAATAGAAGAAGAATAGCTGATCCTTCGCCTTTTGGGGATCATCATTTTTCTCCTTTAAATTAACTGCACTTAGCACGAGGTAAATATTATTTTCATCCCCCGCTACGACCTGCATACCTGTAAGATCCAAATTTCTTGTCGCTTCAAAGGTGTATCTCTTCCAAGTCTTTCCATCATCATCTGAAAGGGCCATTTCTGTTACAGGCACGCCATCATAAGAATTAAACCAGAAAACCAAAAGGCGATTTCCAACCTTAAGGGGGCGTATATAAAGGGATACCGTGCCAACCTCACCAATAATTACAGGCTCTTCCCAACCCTTGTCGGTAGCTTTTCTAAAGAGCATCTTGTGTTTGTCAGAGGTTACAACTTCAGTGAAGACATAGGCGTTTCCTTTTTCATCTGTTATGAGTGTTGGGTAAAGTGATGCCCTCGTCTGAGGGGTTACTTCAAAGGCTTGAGAAAAAGTTTTTCCCCCATCACGAGATCGACTTGCATAAATGGAATATTTTTTTCCCCTCTCATCACCCCTTTCGCCATACCAAACCAGATTTATTGTGTTATCTCTACAGCCCATTTTTATTCTAGGCATAGGCTCACTTGATTTGTCGACCGTAATTTTTTCCCCTAGTTGACCTGTTGCGAGATCTAGACTTGCAAATTCTAATGATTTTGATTGGGATTTCAGTCTCCATGCGAAGTGGAGTTTATCGTTTGACTCGCACCATACTATTTCCGAAGGATTCTTTTCTTGGCCAGGGCCAGGGTTAATAAGGATTTTTTTCTTTTTGGAGATATCTTGGAGAAAGATGTCGTAATTAGAACTTACAAAAGCTATCCATAGACCGTTTTTTGATGTGGGAACTAGGTATCTAGGCTGTTTTAATTCAAGAGTAAATTCTGGGAAAATCTTTTCTTCCACAGCATGTTGAGAGAAGACGTAGGAAACTGGATATATCAGAGATAAAATGACCATAGTAAGTAGAGACCTTACACTTCTTATTAGCATTAAGTTATTCTCCTTTCCATAAAGGTTTAGGTAGATCATAAAAAAGGGTAGCTTAAGAGCTACCCTTTAGATTTTTTATCAAATTTAAAGGTCTTAACAGTTAGGACTATCTTCCTCGGACCCAGATGAAATTATTAATTGCGGCCGCGATTCTGTTACCGTCAAAGGATGCTGCACCAACTGAGTATTCAAGTTTTCCAATCGCTGCCTGACGGGTTGAAGCCCCCTGAGCGGGAAGGAAGAGGTATGCCCAACCTTCAGCTTTGGTATTTCTGAAAATAGTCCAGGCGCCACTGCTTACATACTGATCAATTGTGGAGGCATCTGTGCAGACAACTTCTTTGGCTGTATCGAAGCTTATACATCTTTCATCATAATCGAACATACCACCAAGGGTAGGAATGTCGCAGTAAAGCTTGGATATAACTCTATATGTGCCACCATTAGTGAACATGCTAGGTCCGACTGGGGTTACGAATAGCTTTGTGGTAATGCCGACATCGGGAGGCATAATGGTTAGGAAGGCAAACTCACCCTTATCGCTTGCAACGATTTGTCCTAGAGCGTCAGTTACTACAGTAGCATTATCAGCGAAGTTTGCCCACCAAAGAGGAGCTGTGATGTTAGTGTTTCTTGGGTTATATCCATCATATCCCCATGCGGCGCCATTTTTAATATCCACTACCATTGCTTCAGCATAGATTGAATCTTCCTGGCCTACAACAGCAGCCGCTCCACACACTTCGTTAGTATAGGCTTCATTTGTTATAATTAAATATGCCCTTCTAGGTCCAGTTACAGGGAGGGCAAGAGAAGTTCCCTGAACAGTCGTATACTTTGTTCCTTGAACAGCAGTGTCTCCAAACAAGGGAGAGCCACCGTTAAAGTTACCGGCAGCATCAAAAACTATTATATCATTAAAACTTGTGGGCACACAAAAGTTCACCTCTTCGCATGCTTCGGTTGATTTATTATCCGTGCTCAATTTATACCAATACATGAGATGAAATCGAACTTTCATTGGAGTCGGATCGAATGTATTTACCACCGTCACTATCGTCGAAATAGAACTATCCTTTACTACCCATGGCAACAGAACTGAGTCAGCCTGTGCCGAAAAGGAAGCAGTAAGAATGAAACCTACTGCTAACACTAAAGCCATCCACTTTTTCATTTTGTCCTCCTTCGCGAAATCTCAAAGACTTCTTTGAAACAACCTTTTGACCAATTCCAACCCCATAAAGACTATTACCTGTGAACCCTTTCCTCCTCTACCCGTTACCACCCCCTTCGGTTTAAAATGTTTACAATCTTCAGCATTAGCCATTTTCTAAGCTACCATAACCTTTCCTGTCAAGCTTTTTTAACATCAAGCATCACACACCTTGCCTAAATTCTCCTATGTCAAATACCAAACTCACCCAAGCTAGTCAATATTTTTCACATGAAAAGAGTACTTCATCCCGAGTTTCCAAGTGCCCTTTCCACTTATCACCAAGGTTATGCTTAGGTCAACCGAAAAAAAACACATGTAAATTTATGGGTGATCTTAAAAGAAAAATCTAGACGACAACTCGGGTTTTTTCTAAGCTAAAAGATACTAGAGAATAAGGAAAAACATAAATCCTTGAGGAGTAAATATTTATGGAACGTGTAAGGAAGTCGGTCATTTCCGGAACATGGTATCCAGGGAACCCAGAAACATTAAGGAGGGAGATTCAGAAATATCTTAGTAAGGCTTCTCCTGAGATACCATCGGGAACCCTCAAAGGACTTGTAGTGCCTCATGCGGGATACATATATTCTGGATGGGTTGCTGCCTATGCCTATAAGCTTCTCGAAAAAACACCTTATCGGCGTATCATAATTATAGCTCCAAGCCACAGTGCCTATTTTCACGGGGCGAGTGTCTATACGCTGGGAGGTTATGAAACCCCCTTAGGAATAGCTCAACTCGACCAGGAAATTGTTGAAGAGCTCCTAAAGGCATCCCCAGTTGTTAAAGATCTTCCTGAAGCTCATCTCAAGGAGCATTCGTTAGAGATTCAGCTTCCATTTTTGCAGGTTATTTTGCAAAATAATTTCCTTCTTACTCCGATAGTTATGGGGCTCCAGACCTACGAGACCTGTCGAGATCTTGCCAAGGCTCTTGTAGAGGTATTAAAAGATAAAGAGGATGTTCTTCTAATTGCTAGCAGCGATCTTTCCCACTACCACTCGGCAGGGGACGCCAATCGGTTGGACAAAAGAGTAGCCGATCGTATAGTTTCCTTCGATCCTGATGGGTTATTTGAGGACATTAAAAAGGGTCATAGTGAAGCCTGTGGTGCGGGGCCGATAGTGTCTGTTATGATAGCCTGTAGGGAGCTTGGCGCAACGAGAGCTACCATACTAAAATATGCCACATCGGCGGAGGTAACCGGCGATAGATCTACCGTAGTAGGTTACCTTGCGGCGGCTTTTTTGGACAATCCAGGGCACCGTAAAAGGGTGGGCATAGACCTTGGGCTTTCGGAAGAAGAGAAGCGGGCTCTTAAGGATCTTGCCTACAATACCATTAGGGCCAAACTGGAAGGGGCGCCTCTCCCCTCTATATCGAATCCAAAAGGTAAACTAGTTGAAAGACGAGGAGCCTTTGTAACCCTTCATAAGAATAAACAACTTAGAGGTTGTATCGGTCACGTTGAAGGTTACCGCCCTTTATGGGAAACGGTTCGTGATATGGCTCTTCAGGCAGCCTTCCATGATCCCCGTTTTCCTCCTCTTTCCCCTGAGGAATTTCCCTTTGTTGATATAGAGATTTCGGTCCTTACACCTCTTGAACGATTAAAAGATATCTCGGCTATTGAAATAGGAAAACATGGGCTTTTGGTGCGACGAGGTTTTTACAGCGGTCTTCTTCTTCCTCAGGTTGCTTCTGAGTATGGTTGGGATAGGGAGACCTTTCTAGAGTGGACCTGTCGCAAGGCAGGACTTCCCCCGGATGCATGGAAATTTAATGATACTGAGATTTATGTCTTTTCCGCAGATGTTTTCTAGGCTAAAGGTGTTTTTGAAGGACAATGAAAACTTGTTAACTTCAATGTCTAATAAAATGGGGGTTTTTCATGGGCGAGGAAAAAAAGATAATAGAAAAATTTTCGGATCTTTTTAATCCCGAAGAAAGAAAAGAGCTCTTCAAGAAATATCTTTATTTTCTAGGATGGCTTGAGCTTCTCATCTTTGTTGGGTGTTGGATCTATCAGTTGGGTTCAGAAACTTATGATAAAACTGGGGTTGCTATAGATATCCCATTTCCTTGGCGTGGTTATTTTACTATCGCTTTTCTTGCTCCGATACTTATTACCTTTGTGATCGGAGTTATTATAGCAGCCTTTAATCGTTACTTAATCGACAAAGAACCCGAACAACAACCGGAAATTTCGGAAAACCCTAAAACCGACCTTACGGCGAAGCATCAAAGACTTTCCAGAATGGTCAAACAGCTTCAAAATGTTCCCTTCCTCGGTTTGTTACTGCTTTTAGGACTTGGTGTTGTAGCCCTTTACAATCTCGATACAATTTTGACTGTGATAGGAACCATAGGGGAGAAAACGGTAAAGGTAACCGTAATCTTTATCGTGGCGATCCTTGGGTTAATCTCCATATTTGCAATGGTGTTAATCGTTCTTAACTATCGGTTAAGAAAGAAGTCTATGGAATATCGATTTAGAAGTGAGATGGCCGAAAGATTTGGTCTTATTATTCTGGAAGATAATACGGTTTTAAACCATGAAGGAAAGCTCCTCGTTCAGGGAAAGAAGTGGAAGAAGGCTTTACCTAACTTGGAGGTTGACCAAAGGGGGAAACAGAGAAGGGAAGACTCTAAGGATTTACCTGCTAAATATAGTTTTTCTCCCCAGGCATCTCCAGAGTCGGCTGACTGAAAATAAAATGGCATGGGCACAATTTTCGGCTCCCTGCTCATGCCTTTATTCTAGATGGTATCAAACAAGTGGGATCTTCAGGCCTCCTATCTTTTCATCCTGTTGAGCTTAAGGTCTACCGATTTATTAAAAAACACGGCATTATCCTTCCGGGAGAACATATACTACTTGGCGTTTCCGGTGGGCCTGACTCCATTGCCATGGTACACATACTTTTAAATCTTCGAAAATTACTCGATGCTAAGTATTCTGTTCTTCATGTTAACCACGGTATAAGACCTGAATCTTTCCAGGAAGAAGAGTTCGTAATAAGGTCTATGAAGGAGCTGAAAGTCGCAAACGTTATTGTTGAACATTTTGACGTGTTGTCACTTTGCAAAGAAAAAAGGCTATCCATCGAAATGGGAGCGAGGCTGTGTCGTCACGAAGCTCTTGAAAGCACAAGAAAACGTATTGGGGCTCATAAAATAGCTCTTGCCCATCAGGCTAACGACCAGGGAGAAGAGCTCATCTTAAGACTTTTTAGGGGAGCAAGCTTTGAGGGCCTCGAAGGAATGCGACCTCTAGAGGAAGATAGAAACATTGTAAGACCCCTTCTTTCAATTTCCAGAAGGGAGATTCTTTCTTACTTACAAGAAAAAAATATCCCATACTTAAAGGATCCTTCTAATCTGAGCTCGGATTTTCAGAGAAATCGTGTCCGCTTGGAGTTGCTTCCCCTTGCGGAAGATATCTTTAAACGACCAGTGGTAAAAATTCTTAATCGTTTTGCCGATATTGCAGCTAAAGAAAATGATTACTGGAGAAAGGAGATTGAAAACCATTGGAGGAAAATATGCCCTGAAGAAGGTATTAACAAGGTTACATTAGCTATCGATCAATTCGTGTTAACCCCTGTAGCTTTACAGCGGCGCCTCATAAGACACGTCTTTTATCGGTTCTTGGGAAGCTGTTACGGCATTTCCTATGCTCAGATTGAGGCTGCAAGAAGACTTATAATAGAGAGCCAACCCGGTCGTAGTGTAAGAATTAGGGGGCTAATTTGGTTAAAGGGAAAGGAGTATGTAATTGTCGAGGGAATAGAAAATTTGGAGATAGAAAATCGTATCGAGGAATTCCTTCCCATTCCCGGAATATGGACGGGAACGGATTGTAGAGCCCCTTTTCTTGTCGAAACACGGCTATACCAATACGAAAAATGGCGGTTCGAGGATATTATTAAATCACTAAAAAAGCCTTTCCAGAATTCGGAGATCCAGGAATACATCGCCTTGATGGACTATGATTGCGTAAAGGAGCCTATTGTTTTAAGAAACTGGCACCAAGGAGATAGATTTCAACCCCTTGGTATGAATGGCCATTCTAAGAAGATCCAGGACTATCTTACTGACCTAAGGATACCTAAACATTTAAAAAATTCTATTCTTCTTATTGTTGACAGAGAAAAAATCTGTTGGGTCGTAGGGTATAGGCTCGATGACAGGGTAAAGGTTACTCCTCAAACAAAGAAAATACTTGAAATCAAAGTAAAATATTTTACCAAACCCTAGGGGCGACTAATCCATCGCCCCCATCGGGCTTCGGATATTCCAAGCTTTATCCTCACCTGTTTTACTTTACCACCTTTTTGAGTTCATTTCCGGGCTTAAACTTAACAACTTTACAGGCCTGAATAGTTATTTTCTCACCGGTTTTAGGATTTCTTCCTTCCCTGGCAGCTCTTTCTGCAATACTAAAGGTTCCAAATCCCACAAGGGCAATCTTATCACCCTTGGCTAAGGCTTCCTGAACGGATTCCATGAAAGCCTTGAGAGCCTTCTCAGCATTAGCCTTGCTGATTCCGGCCTTTTCCGCCATCTTGGTTACAAGTTCGGTCTTGGTCATCGCTTTCCTCCCAAAATGTTAATGATTATAAATAGATAGCCCCGACCATGCATAACGCCTACATTATACATAGCTTCATCCCTAAGGCAAGATAAAAATTGCTAAAAACAGGTATCTCCCTTTGGAAACCTTAAGAGTAGTATTCACAGATGTCCTCTATAGCTTACCATTATAAATTCACGATTTCCGTTTTGACCTCTAATTGGTGATTCTTCAATGCCGTATACCTTAAAACCTAGAGCCATTACAAAATTTGAAATAATATCACATACTTCCCTCTGGACACCCTCATCTTTAACTACGCCACCCTTTCCTACCTTGTCCCGCCCTGCCTCAAACTGGGGCTTAATGAGGGTTATCAATAGGGCCTCTTCAGCAAGAAATGGAACCACTGCTGGAATTACGAGCTTAAGGGAAATGAAGGACGTATCAACTGTTGCGAGGTCGATGGGATCGGGAACTAAATCCCTGGGAAGGTATCTAATGTTTTGTCGTTCTAGGACGACCACGCGGGAATCCTTTCTTAGCTTCCATGCGAGCTGACCATAGCCAACGTCAACGGCGTAAACCTTTCTAGCCCCCCTTTGTAAAAGACAATCGGTAAAACCTCCCGTTGAGGCTCCAACATCCATGCAGATTTTACCTTCTACTGAAATCTCGTATCTATCTAACGCATGGGCCAGCTTAATTCCCCCACGACTTACGTAGGGTATAGGGTTTTTACGAATCTCTATAGAACTGTCGGATCTAAAGGTTTTCCCAGCCTTTGTGCATTTGATACCATTTACATAGACAACCCCTTCAAGAATCATAGCCTGAGCCCGATTTCGGCTCTCGACAAGCCCCAAATCGACCATTAGTTTATCCAACCGCTCTAAGGACTGTCCCATAGATCTTAGTATTTTGCAAAAGATTTTCGGCAACTCTTGCAATGCCTTCCGCGTCAATACCCACAAGTTGCCTCAACCTAGCTTGACTTCCATGGGGTATAAAAATATCGGGAAGGCCAAGTCTTTTAATCCTCTTCGGAAAGAATCCCTGTTCCTCAAACATTTCCAGGACTGCACTTCCAAAACCACCTTGGAGAGCATTTTCTTCCACCGTAAGGACCGCCTCCGTCCTTTTTGCCCATTCCATAAGAAGGTCAACATCTAGAGGTTTTACAAACCTAGAGTTTATGACCGCAGCCTTAATACCTTTTTCTTCAAGCATTTTTGAAGCTTGAAGAGCGGGATAAACGGTTGCTCCGATAGCGAAAATTACTAGATCGGAACCGTCCTTTAATAGCTCTCCCTTCCCTATGTCTAAAATCTTAAACTCCTCATCGATAGCTACACCGAGACCATTTCCTCTAGGGTATCTGAAAGCGATGGGCCCCTCGTATTGCAGAGCTGTAGCGACCATATGTTGAAGCTCATTCTCATCCTTTGGGGCCATTAGAACCATATTAGGAATGTGCCTAAGGTAGGAGAGATCGAAGGCTCCATGATGGGTGGGACCATCTTCTCCTACGATTCCTCCCCTGTCCATTGCGAACACTACAGGAAGTTTTTGAAGGGCCACATCGTGGATGATTTGATCGAAGGCTCTCTGAAGAAAGGTCGAATATATAGCCACAACAGGTCTAAACCCTTCTGTGGCAAGCCCAGCTGCGAAGGTTACCGCATGTTGTTCGGCGATACCAACATCGAAAAAGCGATCGGGATATAGGTCAGCAAAGCGGTCAAGGCCGGTTCCTTCTCTCATTGCTGCTGTAATAGCAACTACTCTAGGATCTTTCTCCGCAAGCTTTACGATTGTATTCCCAAATATCGAGGTGTAAGAAGGGGCACAGGAGGAGGAAGAACAGCTCTCACCGGTTTCTACTTTGAAGGGACCTACACCGTGAAAGTGAGTTGGATTAGATTCGGCAGGATGGTATCCTTTACCCTTTTGGGTAAGGACGTGAACCAATACGGGACCTGAGATCTCCTTTGCACTCTGGAAGGCTTCTATTAGAAGATCTATTCGATGACCCTTTATGGGACCAATATAATGAAACTTTAGAGCCTGGAAGAGGAGACCAGGGGTGAAGAAGGCTATCAAGGAGTCTTCGCTTTTTTTTAGGAATTGAATTATATTGGATCCAACGCCTGGTATAGCCTTCATAAATTGTTCTACATCTTTCTTTAACTGCATTACCATTCGGCTCGAAAGCTTTCTACTTAGAAAGGATGATAGGGCACCTACATTAGGGGAGATGGACATTTCATTGTCGTTAAGAATCACTATGAGATCTTTTCCTAGATCGCCTGCATGATTTAGAGCCTCAAAGGCCATGCCGCCGGTCATACTCCCATCGCCTATTATTGCTACAGCCCTTCTCTTGCAACCTTTAATAGATTTAGCAACACTTATCCCAAGAGCGGCCGAGATGGATGTGCTAGAATGGCCTGTTCCGAAGGCGTCATGGGGACTCTCTTCTCGCTTTGGAAATCCCGAAATCCCTCCATAGGTTCTAATGGTTGAGAATAGAGCCTTTCTGTCTGTAAGGATCTTATGGGCATAACTTTGATGACCAACATCCCATACTATACGATCCTCTGGGGATTTGAAGACGTAATGGACTGCTATGGCAAGTTCCACCACTCCAAGATTTGGAGCAAGGTGGCCTCCATTTTTGGATACTACCTCTATGATTTCGTGCCTTATTTCATCGGAAAGAACCTGAAGTTCCAACATTGAAAGTTTTCTAAGATCCTGAGGCCCATTTATTCTATCAAGTATTCTTTTGCCTTCCAAAATTATCCCCCCTATTAGAGCCTTTAATTATTTGCTACGCTCTAACACGTATTTTGCAATAGCCCGTAAGGGATCAGCTTTTTCATCATAGTCGGAGATGGCAGACAAAGCTGACTTTACGTGCTCCTTCGCCATTCTTTTACTTTCTTCTATGCCTACTAAAAGAGGATATGTCCTCTTACCTTTACGTATATCAGAGCCGGGAGTTTTACCCATTTCTTGAAGGCTTCCGGTAATATCGAGGAGGTCATCCGTAATTTGGAAAGCCAATCCTAGATGTCGTCCATATCGACCCATCTGTTCAATCTGCGATTCGGAGGTTCCACTAAGTATCGCTCCTACCTGGACCGACGCCGTAATTAAGGCTCCCGTTTTTCTAGCATGCATATACTCTACCGTTGCTAGATCGACCTCCTGTCCCTCGCAAACAAGATCTATCATTTGACCGCCTACCATACCCCTTAAACCTGATGCCTTAGCTATTACGTAAATAGCTCGTATAACGGAACCGGATTTGTCTTCTAAGGCATGTTCCGCCATAAGTTCGAAGGCATAGGTTAGTAGAAGATCTCCTGCAAGTATGGCTACGGCCTCCCCAAATACCTTATGGTTAGTAGGTTTACCTCGCCTAAAATCATCATTATCCATTGCTGGCAAATCGTCATGGATCAAAGAATAGGTATGAATCATTTCCAGGGCACAGGCTACAGGTAAAAGAGCCTTTGATGATCCTCCGCAGGCTTCATGGGCTGCTATAGAGAGGATAGGTCGGAGTCTTTTCCCTCCCGCAAACAAACTATACCTTGCTGCTTCCACCACCCTTCCTTCCATACCACCAACAGGGGGAAGGTATCTATCAAGCGCTTCGTCTATAATTTTGCGCTTTTCGGCCACATAGGCTTTTAGATCAAAATCCACCTCTTATTCCCCCTCATCTTCCTTAAAAGGCTCCGTCTTCCAGCTCCGACCACTATCCTCTCGAAGAATCTTCTGAACTTTTGCCTGAACTTCGTCAAGTTTTTTCTGGCACCAATCTATTAGGCTCATGCCTTCAGAAAATACCTTAATTGATTCTTCAAGAGGGAGTTTTCCCTCTTCAAGTTGACGAACTATGAGCTCGATCCTTGCCATAGCCTCTTCAATAGTGAGTGATTTCTTTCTCTTCTCGTCCGACATCTTAAAGTTCCTGATCATATAGGTTAATAGTAGAAGCTGTGCGATTTCATCAATACATGATGATAGATGAAAAATTCAATAAAGACAAAAATCCTGAAAGCCCTTTTGTCCATGTTACATTCCTGAAGGTATTTTTTTTGTTTAATATCCCTTTATTTTGATTTGCCCTTTCTTGGACAGTTGAAGTATCCTAAGAGGAAAAAATTGAAGGAGGCTTTATAGCTAAACGCGTTAGGGGAGGAGTGCTATCGTGAGCATGGCCGGGGGGCGTTATAAAGAGGCTGGGGTTGATTTAGAAAAGGCTGTCAAGCTTGTTGACAGGATAAAACCCTTTGTGCAGAAAACTATGACAGCTGGGGCAAAGGGTGAATTTGGTTCCTTTGGAGGTTTTTTTTCTATAAATTGCAACGAGATTAAAAATCCTGTTTTGGTTGCATCTACAGATGGAGTTGGAACGAAGCTTAAAATAGCCTTTATGGCCCGCAAATATGACACGGTGGGCATTGATCTCGTTGCGATGTGCGTTAACGATATCCTCGTTCACGGCGCTAAGCCGCTTTTTTTTCTGGACTACGTTGCCATGTCCAAGATAGATCTAGATGTCCTTGAAGCCATCATTTCTGGTATAGCTAAAGGCTGTAAAGAGGCATCCTGTGCTTTAATTGGGGGAGAAACGGCAGAGATGCCTGATTTTTATCCGCCTGGAGAATTCGATCTTGCTGGGTTTGCGGTGGGGGTGGCCGATGAGGATAACATCATAGATGGGTCAGGCATCAGTTTTGGAGATATTATTATAGGGCTCGAGTCTAATGGGCTTCATTCTAATGGGTACAGTCTGGTAAGAAAGATTATATTCGATCATCTTGGATATACTGTTGACACCTTTATTTCGGCCTGTGGAGCTACGGTCACTGAGGAACTCCTAAGACCAACAAAGATTTATGTTCCAGTGGTTTTGAGGTTACTTAGGAAACAGGTGCACATCAAGGGAATGGTTCATATTACGGGTGGTGGATTTCTGGATAATATTCCAAGAGTACTACCTCAGTCTTGCCAGGCGGTAATATCGAAAAGGAGTTGGCCAGTTCCTCCTATCTTTTCATTTTTGCAGGAAGTGGGATCTATTGATCAAGATGAGATGTTTAGAGTATTTAATAATGGTATAGGTTTTATAATTATTGCTGACAAAAAAAGTTCCGAAATTGTCTTGGAAGAATGCCAGGTTATGAATGTTAATGCCTATAAAATCGGTGTTATTGAACAACGCCGAGACCCTGGCACTTCCCAGGTTGTTATCACCGACTAATATGAGCATTTCGGGTTCGGTATTGTTTAATCTTATTTCCCAAAAACTTTCTAACTACTTACATGGGAAGGAACTTGCGCTAAGATTGTCCCTAATTTGCCTCTTTTCCCGAGGGCATCTTCTCATAGAGGATCTACCGGGTCTTGGCAAAACAACTCTTGCCCTAGGGATCGCCAAAGTCTTGGGTTTAGATCTAGGACGCATACAATGCACAAATGATCTACTTCCTTCCGATGTGACGGGGCTTTCTGTCTATGACCATGAGACCAGTGTTTTTAAGTTTCACCCGGGACCAGTTTTCCACAATATTGTGCTTGTTGACGAGATTAATAGAGCAAGTCCTAAAACTCAAAGTGCTCTTCTTGAGGCCATGGGTGAAAAGCAGGTCACCGTCGACGGTAAATCCCATCCCTTGCCTCAGCCTTTCTTCGTGATAGCAACTCAGAATCCGGCTGAAACCTCCGGAGTTTTTCCTCTTCCCGATTCCCAATTGGATCGTTTCGCTATGAGAATTCAGATAGGTTACCCAAATCGTGAGGCCGAACGCCAGATCCTAATGGGAGGAAGTCGGCGTAAGGAAATTTACTCCCTCGAACCTATAACAAATGCGGAGGAAATCCTTGAAGTGCAGCGAATCATTCGTCATGATATATATGTATCTGATGCCGTAATGGAGTATATACTTGACATTGTAGAAGCGACACGAAAAAACCCTTTTCTCAAAGTAGGACTTTCAACCCGAGGAGCCCTTGCTCTCATAAATGCTGCAAAGGCCGATGCTTATCTTAGGGGAAGGGATTATCTTAGTCCGGATAATGTAAAATTTGTTGCTCCCTACGTTATTTCCCATCGGGTTGAATTTAGTCAGGAGTATGCTAGAGAAAGTGCTATTAAAAAACAGGAGGTTATTCGATCAATATTGAACGGTATCTCCGCTCCGGTAATGTAAAGATAGAAAAGGCTGGTTTTTTATACATTTTATCAACCATATTCATAGCCATAGTAGGAATAAATGCCTCGAATAATTTGGTCTATCTTTTGGTTTCCTTTATGCTTGCTTCCATGCTGGTTTCGGGAATGGCATCCCAGGGAAATATTAGAAATCTTAAGGTAAATTTGATTCTTCCATCAGACATCTTCGCAGGGGAGCCCTTTAATGTTGTAGTCGAGGTAACTAATATAAAAAAGAGACTTCCAGCCTTTTTCATAAAAGTTGAATTATTGGGACAGTCGTCCTTTATTATATTTATCAAGGCGAAGGAAAGCAAATGGGTTACGTTTCAGACCTCTTTGCCAAAACGCGGAATTTACAGAAACCTATCCATTACTATCACATCCCGTTTCCCCTTCAATTTCTTCACTCGTTCAATATTGGTCGAACTTGACCAGAGTATCTTGGTTTATCCTGCACCTCGAGTATGTGGCGATTCAGAAGCCTTAAGTGTCGATGATGAGGGAAAGGATCCCTCTAAGGGAAAACCCTCCACGGTACTCGGATGGATTGAGGATGAGATTGTCTCCATAAGGGACTATCAGGATGGTGATGCGAAGAAATCCATAAATTGGAAAGCAACCGCTAAAACGGGAAGTCTTAAGGTCAACGAGAGAATGTCGGAGGAGCCTAGGGTCTTCTTGATTGATTTGGAAAGATTTGTGGAAAGAGATCTAGAGGAAGTTCTCTCGTGTGCAACTTATCTCACTCTTCGTTATATAGAAATGGGGTGGTCGGTTGGACTTAGGGATCGAGAAATTTTCATACCTCCTGGGACGGGATCGTTTCATCTAAGAAATATTTTGGAGATTCTCGCTTTGTATGAACTCCGTGACAAGGCTTCTTGATGCGATTATTCTTGGTATAATAATTTTATGTTTCTCCATTAATCTTAAGGAGATGTCGATCCTGTGGACTGTTTTTGGATTCGGCATCATAGTGTTAGAGATCCTTATTTCTACAAAACACACCTTCTGGCGTTATAACGTACCCAGGTGGATTCTAAATACAGGGGGTATATTCTTTATTACTTTGACCATTTATAGAATTAATTGGGACAATGCGGTAAAGGTTCTTCTAGAGTGCCTTATATGTCTTGTTGCAATAAAATGGATCGAACGGAGGAAGGCGCGAGACTACTTGCAAATTTTAGCCCTTTGCCTCTTTGCCCTCGTCAGTCGAGCCTTTTTTACCTTTGAGATAGGATACCTTTTAGCAGTTATGAGTGTAATGGTTGGAGCAACCGCTTCTCTTGTTATCCTAACGGGACTTTCTGAACTGGAAAGGGGGACTTCAGAAGGCGCCATAATAGAGGAATTACCCTCTAAATGGCTTTTTGGTTTCTCCTTTGGCTTCCTCGCTATCTCCTTTCCTCTTTCTTTATTGCTTTTTTTTATACTACCAAGGATTGAGACCCCCTTTCTGTCCTTCCTTAATCGTGGATCGGTAGGCTATTCGGGTTTTTCAGAAACCGTAGAACTAGGATCTATAGAAAAGATTCAGGGAGATAACTCGGTAGCCTTCAGAGTGCTTATGGAAAATGGGGATAAAGGGATGCCTCTATACTGGAGAGGAATTGTTTATGACTCCTTTGATGGGAAATCCTGGAGATCCACGACTATAGAATACTCCCGCTTTAGACCCCCTGTAGATAAAAGCGGAGCTTATCGTGGGGATGTTGCGATCCCACAGACCATCATAATGGAATCGACTGGAGGAAGGGTTCTCTTTTGTCTCGATATACCCTACAATGTTAGAGGGATTTCCGCCTCGATGCTTAGAGTTTCTTGGGAAGATAATGCCTTTTTGATAAATCGTCCTATGGATAGACGTCTTAAATACGATTGTCTGTCCTCTCCAGTGCCGGAGGTTGTAGAACTTTCTACAACGGATCTACTACGCTATACAGCTATTCCTGAGAACTGGGAAAGTGCTCCAGCTATTCGTAATCTTCTTAGGGAGCTTATTGGAACTACCGAAAGGGATATTGAGATTATTAAAAGACTTGTAACCTGGTTAAGAAGTCCTCCCTTTGAATATGCCGCTTCAGGACTCCCGCTTTCTGAAAAGATGGCCCTAGAAGATTTTTTGCTGAAAACCAAGCGGGGAAATTGCGAATATTTTGCTTCCGCTCTTACTGTGATGCTTAGAATGGCTGGTATTCCCGCAAGACTTGTTGGTGGATACTACGGAGGGTACTGGCACCCTGTCGCCTCTTACTACCTGATTCTTCAAAAGAATGCCCATGTTTGGGTAGAGGCCTTTTTGGGTGAGAGGGGTTCTGGGACTAGTGGTTTGATAGTA
This sequence comes from Syntrophobacterales bacterium, assembly GCA_026417655.1. Classification (GTDB taxonomy): domain Bacteria; phylum Desulfobacterota; class Syntrophobacteria; order Syntrophobacterales; family Thermodesulforhabdaceae; genus JAOACS01. The sequence goes on along the minus strand of JAOACS010000010.1, from coordinate 16,146 downwards.
AGAGGGAGGTGGGTGCGCCTTGATCCTACTCCAGCCCCACAGAATTTTGCCGGAGGAGCGAGTGTTAGTCTGTGGTTTAAGATCAGGTTAATGTTCGACGCAGTTCAATATTCCTGGCACAGGTTGATTGTTCAATATGACATGAGGGAGCAGCAAAAGGTAGCTAAGAGAATAGCTCAAGGTGTGTATGGCCTTGGAAAGACTTTCGATTTTCTAAAGGGGTTGAGCCTATCTCGTGTGATAAGTAGGGCTGATAAAAGGATGGATGTCGTTTTGGGAGTTTTTTTAATAATAGTTTTTATAGCTTTGGGATTCCTATTTTGGCTTGGAAAGGAGAGATTTAGTTTAGAGAAAGATCATGTGAAGCTTCTTAGAAGATTCGAAGAGTATCTTGGGAAGCGATATGCTGAGAGGCATGCCTATGAGACTTTAAGGGAGTGGATCCTTCGCGTAAAGGACCTTATGGATGGAAAGGAATATGAGCTCGCCTCTGAATTTATAGATCTTTATGAAAGGTGTCTTTACGGACCTAGGGGGTTCAACGATGGAGATATTAAACAGCTAAGGCTTATGCTCAGCGATCTCAAGGAGGCTATAATCAACAGGGAGAGGGACCTTCGATATGGTGGCTCAGGAGTTAATCTCTAAGATAAAGGAACGGAAAGCTTTAATAGGTATAGTAGGCCTTGGCTATGTTGGACTACCACTTGCTGTTTATTGTGCCTTGAGGGGTTTCAAAGTGTTAGGGTTTGATATAGACGAAACCAAAGTCTCCATGATCCTTCAAGGAAGAAGCTACATAAGGCATGTCTCCGAGGATATTTTAAGGGATCTTGTTAATCATGAACTACTTAGTGCAACATCGGATATGAGTAGACTTTCCAAACCAGACTGTATCCTTATTTGTGTTCCTACACCTCTTACAAAACACCGGGAACCGGATCTAAGGTTCGTTATTGAAACTGCTAATATCATTTCCAAGGTTCTTCGTCCTGGACAACTTATTGTTTTAGAAAGCACCACCTATCCGGGAACGACAGAGGAAGTTCTTCTTCCGATATTGAAAGAAGCGGGACTAGAAGTTGGAAGGGACTTTTTTCTAGCTTTTTCACCAGAAAGGGAGGATCCTGGAAATCCTCATTATAACGCAACTAATATACCTAAAATTGTTGGCGGAGTAACTGAAGATTGTCTCGCTGTTTCTAAAGCCCTTTATGAAGCCGTAACTGTTCGGGTAGTGCCGGTCTCTTCCCCAAAGGTAGCAGAATTTGCAAAACTTCTTGAAAACATCTACCGGAGTGTAAATATAGCCCTTGTTAACGAGATGAAAGTAATAGCCCATCGCATGAACATAGACATTTGGGAAGTTATAGATGCTGCATCTACAAAGCCCTTTGGTTTTACACCCTTTTATCCAGGTCCAGGATTAGGTGGTCACTGTATCCCCATAGATCCCTTTTATCTTTCTTGGAAAGCAAAGGAATACAACCTTACCGCGCGGTTCATCGAACTTGCTGGAGAAATAAATGTTGCCATGCCCCACTACGTTCTCCATCGTATTATGGAAGCTTTGAACAATCAAGGAAAATGCCTTAAAAATAGTGCCATCCTTATCCTTGGCGTAGCATATAAAAGGGATATAGATGATGATCGCGAATCTCCAGCCTATCCTCTTATGAGTCTTTTAATAGATCGGGGTGCTAAGGTTTTCTATAACGATCCCCTTGTCCCTCTGCTTAAACCTACAAGAAAATATAATTTTAACATGAGATCCCTAGAACTTACGGAAGAGATGTTAAAGACCTTTGATGCTGTTGTGATAATAACTGATCACTCGATTTATGACTACGAATGGATAGTAAATCATGCAAAACTTATAGTGGATACTCGAAATGCTACTAAGCACGTGAAAAATGGAAGGGAAAAGATTATTCACGCCTAAAGAGGTTGGAATCTATGTTTTTATGATTTTACTGTAATTTTTTTCGTCTATTTTTGTATAAAAATTTAACTCGTCAAAATCTGATAGTAACTTTAGGCGCTGCTCTTCTGGGTAGGAAAAGATGGTGTCAAAAATCTTCCTGGCTTTTTCTATTAAGGCTTTAAAGGTATTAAATCCAAGGGAAGTGTAACTTTTATCTCTGTACAGAGTGATGAGGGGCGCTCCTTCCAAAAAAGATATGATGTCCTTTAGTTGAACCGACAGTAAACCGGTAAACCTAAGCAGCCTATTAAAGGCCATAATGTAGCGGCCCTTCGATAGGGCTGGGATTTTAAGGGGTTCCAGATTGGTCTCTTCTATGAACAGCCTATAATTTTCCATGTCTTTCATAATAGAAGTTTTGATTTTTTCAGCATTAGAGGGGTTAAAGGAGGATCCTACGTAAACTGCTTTATTCAGCATATACCTTTGCCAGGATATTCCCTGAGTAATTGCTTCTAGGATGTCCTGTTTTAGACTGAGTAGGTAATTCAAGATCTCAGTTTCTAAAAAACCCTTTGGGATGTCTTCTACTACGGCTACCAGAAGGAAAGAGGCGTCCACAAAGGTTTTAGCGCTATTTAGGGATATTACATTTCCAAGGGATATTAGGGGAGCTTTAGCATGAATCACCGAAACAATGGTCTGCTTTGCCTTCAGTAGGTTTAAGATATGTTTGTAAATAACTGGGAGTTGCGAAGGTAGTATCATATCGGACTTTACCATATTATCAAGGAATGGACTAGCGTGTTGAGAAACATCATCAGATGAGAGATGACCTATGAGAAGTGATATAATCATAGCTTGATACATAGAGAAATCGGCATGAACGGAACAAAGCATTTTTTCTATTTCTCGAAACTGATGGCTCGAAATACTAATTCTTTCTCCGGGAGTTGATGAAAGGTTCTCCTCTTTGGGATCTTGGAAGGCTGAGCGACGTTTTTCGGTAATAGATCTAAGCCTTCTAAAGGCTTTTGAGAGGATATAGATGCTTTCTTCCGTAGAGTTTGGAAGGGCTATTGAAAGTAGGGTAGGGGATTGTTTGCCTATAAGGGTAAGAGTTTCGTAGGCGTCTTCAGGGGAGAAAAGTTTTTCAACAAAGCTTTTCCATACGTTGACAAGAACGGAATCTATAGATGGGACCATGCTGAGTTGTTTTGATGCTGTCCCATGAGAGACTCCCTTTACATAACGAAGTATCTTTTCTATATGGTGATCGGCTTCTTGAATCAATATAGGGGGAATTGTTTTAAATGACTTCGACTCAAGGTGTCTTGAGAAGTTGTCAACAATCTTTATTGATTCATCTAAATCTAAATATCCAACTTCAACGGTATTTGAGTCGACGTTTATATAAAAATGTAATTTTACCTCAGGACAAAACCAACTTTTAGTTTCAGGGCAAAGAAAGCAAACGGCTTCACATAGGGGCGTGTCGGAGGTGTCCCTGTTGATAGCGCTCATAAGAGCCTGTTTCAGTTTTTCTATTTGTTTTGCTCTGTGTTCCTGGGGAATACCCTTTAGAATACGATTTAGGTTTATTACTGGATCAGAGATTTTTCTTGTCTTGCTCTGATTGTAGCTGTTCTTCCAAAAGGTTAAACAGGTCCAAAGCAAAACAAGCGATGGTGTAAAGCCTAGTGAAGGAAGTATATGCCCCGTTCCATGAAATCTAGCTCTTAAAAACTCGGTGAGAAAATCCTTGTCTATGCAAAATGTTTCTATAAAGTATTTTTCCATTGGCTTTGGTAGTTCATACTGAAGGTCCTCCTCCCTTGTTCTGCTCATTGCCATAATTCGCTCATAGGTTTTAGCAAGGAGGTAGTCGAGACTCTCATTTGTAAATTGCTCTGTAAGGTTTGAAGATTCGATGTCCTCAATGACCTCTTTAACCCTTCCTATATCCCGCTCTGTAACTGAGCTTCCCAGGGAGGCCTTTAATTCAGCGATTGTCATGCGAACTAGATAGTAGGCATATCTGGGTTGATTTTTGATGAGATCTGAAAGGGGCCTTAGGGTAGCAAGAGGATACTTACCCATAATAACTCGTCCAAGGCTCGAATGTCCCGTCACTATTAATCCCATCTCCTTTAGCTGTGAACGGGAAAAGCCAAGCAGGGAAAGTTCCGGTATGTGGTCGAAGAATTTAACTGGCTCCTTGACAATCCCTGGAGGCCCAAGAAGATTTTGAACCTCATCGAGCTTTTTTCTGCATGAAATAAGTGTCCTAAATAGGGGATGGGACTTGGTGGTGGGGTCTTCCTTCGATAGATCCTCTTCCAGAAAATCAAGCACCTGGGTTACATAATTAAGAGTGTTTTTGTAGTCGGCTACAAGGCTTACGGGGCAGCCAGCGATTGGTGATCTTTCAAGAAAGGCTTCTATCTTCTCTCTGGAGACCTTTGGTTTGCGAGGTTTAGCCCTGATGCAGCTAAAAAGAGGCGGGAATTTTCTAATACTTATGTGTTTCTCCCAAAGGCTTTTATATTCTTCAGGGAAAATCTCTTCCCATCTATTCAATTCAAAGAATCTTGGTATTAACTTCCTCTGGACTGCTAGAGTCACAGGGTTTGAAAACCGCATCTTCCATCGAGGAGCTAGGGATAGTAACTCCTTTTCATCTATCTGATCTAGCGGTTTATTGAATATCTTTTGGATCTCAGTTTTGATGGAGGGAGCCATCCGGAGAAATAGCTGAATGTCCTTGGTATTAACCAATATTTCTTCATTTACACAGAGATTAACATTAGGGGAGAGGGAGGATTTATAGAGACCAGCAAAGGCAATAAAGAGCTTTATATATGTTCTATTGAGAAAGGTTAGTTTCTGGAGTGAAGATGTCTTAAAACCACTTGATGGCGAAATAATTATGAACCATCCTTCCTGATGAAGGCTTTTTCGAATAAGATAAAGAACATGACCAGAAAGTTGCATCAATACTGTTCTTGAGGATGTTAGGATTTTAGGAGAAGATCTTGCAAGGACTATCCTTAAATAGTCTTCAATCGAGTGGGGACATATTATAGCGTCGAAGGGTTTTTCCCCGGTTGATATTTCGTAAAGTTCCGATAGGGCGATGAATCTATGTTGAGGAAATCGTCCTATAAATTCATGAACTATAATGTCATCGGAGGAGGTTAAAATACCAATTTTTAGACCTTTGCTTTCCTTAATTTCAGGCAAGAGGGATGTGATAATGTTTAGTCTGGATCTAACATCAACGATTAAGTGGGCTAGAAAAGATGACGGGATAAGGTAATAAAATATTCCCTTTCGGGACAGTCGTATGAGGAGTCCCATTTTTCGATAGATTTCATTGATGGTGGAGAAGTGCTTTTCTACTACCGATGCGTCATTTAAGTTAAGCGACTCAAGAAGCTTCAGTTCCTCATCATTTAAAATCCTTTGTTCAAACAGGCCAATGCCGTATGCGTTTCCACCCAGAGGGGTTGGAAAAAGGGATGGATGCTTGAGAGCAGCAAAGGTACCTAGAGGTATATCCTCTTCATCTATGCCGTAACTTTGATAGTCCTTTTGTGGAATACACTTAAAGTAGTTGAGAACATCCTTAGCCGAAAGGGATAGAAGGTCGTCAAAGTGCTGCTCCTCTCTACATGTAATTTCCTTTAAATCCACGTGCTTTTCCATTTTTACCTTCGAGCCTGTTCGAAAACATTGATTTTCCGAACATTCTCGTTCATTTTCCAACTTACCACGTTTTAGTATATAGGGTTATTGACGGTGTGATCAAGTGATTGAATACCCTTTATTAGAATCTTACTAGAAAAATCCGTTTGCCATAGAGCCTTAGAATGTGATATTCACGGGTAAGCGTAAATTCTTGCCCCCGTAGCTCAGGTGGACAGAGCACGAGATTCCTAATCTCGGTGCCGCAGGTTCGAGTCCTGCCGGGGGCACCAGGAAAAACCTTAATACCTTGAGAAGTGGATGGACGGCCAATGTCGATAGTGATTGAATCTGTATTCTTTGACTGTGATGGGGTCCTTGTAAACACCGAACCTCTTCATTACCGTGCTTTCCTCAAGGTAGTCAAACCCTACGGAGCCCTTTTCGATTATAAGACTTATACCGATAGGTATATAGGCTTTGATGATAGAGACGCCTTCAGGGCCATAATGTTTGACTATCCCGTCTCCTTTAGGGAGGAGGATATTCCTAAACTGGTTGAGCGGAAAAATGCCTACATTCTCGAGGAAGCCTCTTTAGGTGTAGATACCTTCAATGGTGTAGTGCCCTTTGTTAGATCCATACATGAAGCTGGAGTTCCTCTAGGTTTAGTGTCTGGCTCTCTTCGTAAAGAGGTAGAGGCCTTTCTTTCCTATTTAGGAATTCTAGAACTTTTTTCAATTTTTATTACAGCCGAAGATGTGAGCCATAGCAAGCCAAGTCCCGAAAGTTATCAGAGGGCTTTAAAGAAAATGGCTGAAACTCTCCAAAGGGATCTTACTCCCTCTCGATGTATCGCCTTTGAGGATACACCTGCTGGGATTGAGTCTGCGAAAGGGGCAGGGATTAGGGTTGTTGCTGTTGAACATTCCTTTGATAAAAGTTATCTTAATCAGGCCGATTTGGTTATACCCTCCTTTGAGGGGATGAGTTTTTCGATACTGGGTCAGCTTGTTGAACTAATTATAGGAGCTCAAGGATGACATCGGATTCAGTCCATAAGGTCTTCGTATTTTCCAAAAAAGGCGATGGAGGAACGACAAGTCTCCTTTCGGGTGAGCGAGTCTCCAAGGCTAATCTTCGCCCTGAAGCCTATGGAACACTGGATGAGGCAAGTTCCATGATGGGAATAGTAAAGGCACTAACTCGGCATGATACGGTAAAACGTATGGTGGATACCATTCAGGCGGATCTAGTAATGCTAGGAGCAGAGCTCGCTTCCACCCATAGGGATCCTCCTTACAAGATTTCTAAGGAGGCAATAGAGAGGCTTGAGGAGTGGATACAGGAACTTCAGCTTGAGGTTCCTCTACCTCGGGAATTCGTCTATCCAGGAGCAACCTTTATCGGAGCAGTAACGGATGTATCTCGAACCATAGTAAGGCGAGCCGAAAGACGTATGGCCGCATTGAGAGACGAAGGAGAACATGTTAGAAGTGAAGCTCTTTCTTATATCAACCGACTTGCTGATTTTCTCTTTACTCTTGCCCGTTATCTTGATGCCACTGAAAAAGGCGATTGATCCTATAGTCGATTAGGAGATTTATGAAAGATTCCCTTAGAAGTGGGTTTGATGCCATCCAGAAGAGATGGCCAGGACAGTTACAGTCAGAAGAGCCGAAATGCTTTATGGTAGAGTCCGCGATTAAGTTAAGAGCTTTAGCTATGTGGCACTCTAGACGCTCTGAGGACTCAATGCGTAGAGGGAGTATCTTTTGCAAGAAGGGAGTGAGGGTATCTATATGCCAATGTTCTGGTTTTCGACGGAGCATATGCCGCCGGATCCGCCTTGAAAGGGACTTCATAGCGGATCCAACGTAGATGTAAAATCCTTTTCTAAAAAGGCGTTCTCCGAGACTTCCTATACTAATATCCATACTTTTAGGAAGAAAACCAACGATAATGTAGCTTCCCCTGTCCCCCGCTTCTCTTTCGTAGATTTGCCATGGAATGTCCAGCATTCCTGCAAAGTGGGGCTCTAGATTTTGGTTCCATCTAATGGATGCTGCTTTCAGCATAAGAGTTTTTCGGTTCTCATAAAGTGTTCTCGAAAAGGCCGGATCGGTATGGAAGTCGGGAAGGAAATAGCTTATGCGATCGGCATGGACCATAAAGAGGATTCCAGCTCTGATCTCAGATGCGATCTTTGCTAGGGCTTCGACGTGCCTTTTCCCTCGATCGGTTATAGCATCGGGAAACATGGCAATTCTTTCACCAAAAAGTGTGCAAGATTTGATCTCTAGAAGTAACCTTACACCCTCTGATGACTTCAGCAAAAAATCGATTTTACTACCACTTATTGACACTTCTTTCTGCTCAATTTCGAAACCTCTTAAATCGGGGATTGCTCCCTCTTTGATAAGTTGCTCTGCTAAGACATTGGTATGATGGGTATGTAGTAGTACAGGAGTTCCATACCTCTTGGCTGCCCACACAGTAAAGGAATGCTTTGTAGAGTTATTAGAGTTTTCCTTTAGGTAAAGCTCCTTTCCAGGAAGAAGTATCTCCCAAAGTCTTCCTGGGTTGGGAAGATATGCCCTCACGACCTTTCCATTTAAAAGGCACTCCACTTCAAAACGGTTATTCCGCCTTATGAAGATTGCCCTATGATACATTTCCCTACTGAGGTCTTCTATTTCCTGACTTTGGGGTGGTAGAAGGTGTTTCGGTCGTCTTTCCAGAACTTCCCTCCTTTATGGTTGCTTTTTTCCTGATTTCTAAATAAAGGTCCTGAGCAGTTTCATCGTCTGGTTTTTTATCCAGGTAGCGTTTTAGAAGACCGGAGGCCCTATCGTATTCTTTCTGATTGTATAAAAGCTTTGCCGCTTGGAATAAGAGTTCGGGTTTGGTCGGTTGTAGTTCTACGAGTTTTTCTAGAACGTTGATAGCTTCTCTTTCCTTTTTTCTCTTAAGATACATGTAAAGCAGGTTGTTATAACAGGTGACCGCCTTGGGGTTCTTATTAACACAGGTATTTAAAGCGCTGACCACCTCGTCGTAATCCTTCTCCTTATTGCTTAAGGTGAAGAAATCGTTATAATGGTCTTCAACATTAGGTTCGAGGCTAATAAGTTTTTTTACTACCTCTTTTTCGGCTACCGTGTTTTTCGACTCCTTGTAGAGAATTCGTAGATACTTCAGAGAATTTAGGTCATTCGGTTTTAACTGAAGGACCTTTTCAAAAGCTTTCCTTGCTTCCTCTTTTTTTCCTTCCTTATTTTGAAGGACTCCTAGGTTATACCAGACAGTGGGATCCTGAGGTTTCAGTAGAGAAAGTCTTTGGTAGGCATTTAAGAGCTTTCCTTTGTCGTTAGTTTTTCCAACGACCTCGATCCATTTGGAAATAAGATCTTCAGAGGCTCGGCCACTTTCTATTATTTTACGGTAGACCGCTTCGGCTTCATCCCACTGTTTGAGGTGTTCATAAGAGAGGGCGAGCATTTTATGGGCATCCATATCGTTGGGATAGTCTGTGATATACCGCTTAAGATATTCTATGGCTCTGCCGTAATCTTTTTTCTGAAATAGAGCAGCGGCAGCGTTGTAAGCAAGAGTAGGGCTCCTAGCCGGTGTTTTTAAGGCTCTTTCGGAATATTCAGCCACACAGTCCCAATCTTTAACGCTGGCACATACGTCGGAAACAAATACAAATAGTGCCGATCTCGCCTGTTCTGGAAGTTTGCTACTGTAGGATTCCGCTACTTTTACAATATCCTTTGTGCTCATAGATTTCCTAAGGTAGTCTAACCATTCCTTTACGTAAGTCTTGTCAGGATAGCGGTTTATCAAGTCCACGTAGGATTCAACGGCCTTATGTTTATTACCACCAGCGGCATAGCTTCTTGGAAGTCTTTCCATGAAGACTCGAAGAGGTTGTTTTTGAAATAAAATCTCATACTGTTCTGCTGCTTTTAAATATTTTTTCTGTTGAACTAAGACCCCTGCAAGTTGGTTTCTTATGAAAATATGTTCAGGAGCCTCTTCAAGAGCTCTCGACAAAAAGTATTCTTTCTTCTCTAGTGATTCAGCTGCTCGGGCTCTTTCCAACCAATCCTGAATTGTCCATTTAGCAACTAGGGCGACTTTACCGATAGGCCATCGTAACCAAAACACTTCTATGGTGAATTCTCTCGGTTTGTCGAAGTCAAGTTGGGGAAAAAGTTCTATAAAGGATCGGGACTCGGCTAAAATGCCCCTTGGGTCAAAATCGGGGGAATACAGTTCTATGCCAAGGGATATTGTTCCATCGGTTTTTACCGATTTTAGCAATATTTTGTCCGGAGGGCGAACAAGGCATGATTCACCTGCCTTACAGACAAGGCTCTGATTGTTAACCATAAAGACTATGTAATCCAACCTATGGGGAACTAAGGGGGTAATTCGGTAGAGCCAATCAGGTATTAGACTTTGGGAAAATATCATGCCTGTAGAAATAGAGATAATTGTAGCAAACATTGCAACTATAAGCCACAACTTGAAGGAACTTTTTGGCTTACGAGGTGGGGGAGAGGGGATCGCCTCTAGGTCTCTTTCAAGGTCTACCATTTGGATTTATAATACTCCAATTAAAGTCCTGCTACTTCATAAAGCTTTTTAACTTCATCCTGTGTAAGATGCCTAAACTCTCCCGGTAAAAGATCTCCAAGCTTTAATGGGCCGTAGCCTATTCGCTTTATTCTAAACACAGGACATCCCGTCACCTGTCCCATTCTCTTTATCTGCCTATACCACCCCTGATGAAGAATCACCCTGAGCCAGCTTCTAGTCCTTTCCCTCTTTAGCACCTCAACCTCCGCTGGAGCTGTTTTACCTTCTTCTAGATATATTCCTTCTCGCCATTTGTTAAGGACCCATTTACCTGGGTGTCCCTTTACGAGAACGAGATATTCCTTTTTGACCCCAAACTTAGGATGAATAAGCCGGTTCGTGAGTAGACCATCATTAGTCAAAATAAGAAGCCCTTCTGCATCGAAATCTAGCCGACCAACAGGAAATACAATATCCCGAAACTCCTCAACAAAATCCATCACCGTCGGTCGTCCCTGAGGATCATGACGGGTTGTAACGCAGAATCGAGGTTTATGTAGCATAAGATATACACCTGGAGGTGGTGCTGGAAGGGGGCTACCATCAACGAGTATCTCATCCTCAAAGGGATGGGCTTTTACTCCTAGTTCTTGAACCACCTCACCGTTTACGGTTACTCTTCCCTCTAATATTAGTTGTTCCGCTCTTCGCCTCGATGCGATTCCTGAGGCGGCGATAAGCTTTTGAAGTCTTACCGGTTCCCCCTTTAAAACAAACCTTGACCAACTATTATTAGTCTCGACCTTTTCCCAGGTCATGGTTTAGGCTTACGGCCTCCTTTACAAGTTCCATTGTTATTTTTGCTTCTCTGCGAGCCTTCTCTATGCCATCCAAAACAATATCGTAAACCTTCTGTCGCGATACTTCCAACTTACGCCGTTTTTCCCTTATTGGCTCAAGGCGGGCATCCATTCGAGCAAGGAGGATCTTTTTGCAATCGACGCAACCTATTTCTGCGGTGGTGCAACCACGGATAACCTCAGCTTGGTCCTCCTCGGTTGAATAGATTTTGTGAAGTGAAAAGACTGGACACACTTCAGGATTTCCAGGGTCACTTCGTCTTTTTCTTTGGGGATCCGTTACCATTGTAAGGATCTTCTTATGAACCGATTCCGATGGCTCAGTAATATAAACACAGTTTCCATAGCTTTTGCTCATCTTACGGCCGTCAGTCCCGGGAAGAACGGGGAATTCAGTAAGGAGAGCCTCCGGTTCGGGAAAGATGGTCCTTCTATAGAGATAATTGAAACGCCTTGCGATCTCCCTGGTAAGCTCTATGTGGGGCAATTGATCTCGCCCCACAGGGACACCGTGAGCTCGATATATAAGGATGTCAGCGGCCTGGAGAACCGGGTAACCCAAGAAGCCATAGGTTGATAGGTCCTTATGTGACAGTTCCTGCTGCTGCTCCTTGTAGGTAGGGTTACGTTCAAGCCATGCAACCGGTGTAAGCATACCAAAGATTACGTAAAGTTCGGCATGTTCCTTTACTTCCGACTGTATGAAGAGAGTACTCTTTTCCGGATTTAATCCAACGCTTAGCCAATCAAGAAGCATGTCCCAGGTGTTCTCCCTTATCGCTTCAGGATGAGTATAGTCAGTTGTCAGGGCGTGCCAGTCTGCAACAAAAAAGAAACACTTATAGTCCTCTTGAAGACTGAGCCAATTGTCCAGTGCTCCATGAAGATTGCCGAGGTGGAGACGCCCTGTAGGCCTCATCCCGCTAAGTATGACTTTTCGTTCGACCATAATTTATAGCCTCCTCTTAAGAAAAACTATCTCCACGGGCATATAGAGAAAACCTTACCGAAGGGGATCAAATATCAGGTTCATCACAATAGATCATAAGAGGACAATGATCAAGAGATGTCGAGACTAAGGAAAAGACAAATCAGTGGGTAGAGGTTGTATGTCCCTTTGGATAAATCCGTAGTGGCTGTCATAACTTCCGAGATAATTGAAGGCCCAAAAAGGGGATTGCCTAAAGACAATAGCCTCCCTCTCTTTTGTTTAACTTTTGGGAGTATGTTAGACTTTTATTTTCCAACTTAGCCTATAATTCTCACCTTTAATTTTTAATCCTTAATTTTCCGCTCAAGTTCAATTTTTGCTCAAGCAAAGTCTTCAATTTCTCTACTTGAGACCGTTGAGGATAGTATGGCGATTCCCCAAATTACCTTACGGGCCCAATCTTCATCCCTTAAAACAAAGTTTCGTTGCTTTTGCTACTATTTCTTTATCAATGGTTCGTGGAGCTAACTCTCCAAACCCACACCTCTAAGTGGATCTAAGTCTTTAAAATTTACATTGCTACTTGGGGAAGTGGGTGAGGGACTCCTAGCATCTCTAAGACTGGTATCAAATTTTCTAATTTATACTGAACCCCCTTATTAAAAAGTGGACACAGTTACTGTGTAGAGATTAAACTTTCTTAAATTAATAATAGAGAATATCAAAAAGGGGATGCATTAAAAATGAGAATAAAGGAGATGGACTGCTGAAGAAAAGATGGCAATTGTCCTGGAAGGGATTAAAGGCAGTAGATCTGTAGCTGAACTTTGGAAAAGACAAAAAGTGTGCAGGTAGTAATAGAGTTAATACTTAGTGAAGATGATATACCCCTTGGGTATGAAGTCTTTGCAGGTAATACCTTTGAGGGAAACACATTAAGTAAAGTAATAAAGAAGCTCAGGGAGAAGTTTTATATAAATAAAGTTATATTTGTAGGGGACAAGGGATAGAGAAGAAGGATATAAAAGGAAAAAACTCGTAATTGGATGGAATCAGAGCAAAGCAGAGAGGGACGGAGCAATGAGAAGGGCGATATTGGAAAGGTTAAGGACAAAGCTTACTGAAGGAAAGTCAAGTTTTACAAAGCCTTCTTACAACAGAGACCTCAGAGAGGAGCAAGTATTGGGGGCATACAAGATGATTTACAAAGTAGAGGAGGCATTAAAGGGGAAGTAGTGCAGTAGATCGGGAAGGTGCGTCTTAATATATTGAAAATAAAGGATTTTTAAATTTTAACTGTCAAAGCCGGGAGTTTTTAGTAAGGCGATATCTTACTGCTTTTATTAATATACATTTTATTTTTAGGGTGGGGAGCTTTCTGTGTTTTAATAAAAAGGATGGAAAAGCGGGAGGCTATCCTCCCGCTTTTCTTATTATCCATGAGATGCAGGGAAGAAAGTGTAGCTTATCCAGACAAGCACAAAAAGTAAGCCTATACCAAATCCGATGCTCCATATAATAAGCTTTTTCTCAACAGGAAGCAAAGGCTCATACTCTGCTTCCATTTTTTCAAGTTCCTCTTTGATTGTTGTTGCATCTGCCATTTTTCTACCTCCTTACCCTGTTATTACTGGAGGTTTTACTCCGTGGAAGAATATATATGAAATTAATAATCCGATCCATAGTATGAATCCAAAGAGACATATCAAATAAACAATCGCAAGCTTTCCAATTCCCTCTTCCCAGAGCTTTCTGAAGTCAGACATTACACCAATTGTAAAGAATGTGATGAGGAAGAAAAGCACTCTCAAAGAGTTTGTACCAGAGGTTGCAATTTGTGTTTGAGATACTATATTTTTCGACTCTTTTATGCTTTCCTGAAGTTCCTTTATTTTCTTTTTGTTTTCATCAAGTTTTGCTGTTAGAGTAGCTTGCTGAACAGGATCCGCTACAGTAGGAAGCTGTTTTTCTATTGATGTGATCTCCTTCTTTATTTTGTCAATTTGAGCTTCCACTGGTTTAATCTTTGGTGCATGAGGAGCAGAGATTAGAAGAATTACAATAAATGTAATAGCATATGCCATGACGAATTTGGGAAATCTTCTCCATATTTCTCTACCACTTACTTTTTCTCCGGGTTTGCATTCAATCTTTGCACACCAGATATAGGCAAGAATAAAGGCCCAGATACTGATAAAGATATCTATGAAGAGCTTTGTTGTTGAAGCAGCCATAAGCATCCATCCAGGTTCATATTTAATTCCAGCAGCTGTTTCAGCCTTTGCTCTTACAAGGGCATCAACAACTGCTCCAGATGCAAAGGCTGCACCATCGGTTTTGACAGCTAATCCCATCCATGCTCCTGCAACCATGGGTTCTTTCCAAAGAAAAGCTTGTGCAAAGAAGGGGAGAATGATTAACTCAATAACAGCAAATATGACAACGAGTGAGGAGACCATGATTGGCACGACAGGTCTTGCTTTGATTGCCCCACCTGTTGCAATAGCTGCAGAGACACCACATATAGAGATTCCAGATGCAAGAGGCGCTGCCCATTCTCTGCTAAATTTAAACCATTTTCTTGCTATGAAATACACGAGTGCCCAATAAATAAGATATGCCTCAACTATAGCACAAAGGCCTCTGAATAAAACTGCAGAGGCAAGTCCGAAGGCTTCTGCAGATTTCAATCCGATTAAAGCGCCCATTAAACCAATTGCTGTTTTGATATAAAACTCTGGCTTAAGAGCCTCTCCAATGAATTTTGCAAAGGGTCTGAAGAAGTTACCAATTATTAAACCAAGTAAAAGAGCAAATATAAATCCACCTTCACCTGTAAGTTTGAGAGACCATGGTACACCAGCTTTTTTGGCATCTGTTGCAGCAAAATAGGCATAATGACCTATAAACCAACATAGATAACTCAGCCAGAAAACAAAGAAGAAACCAATATTAAACTTCACTATGTTTGCCCTCATTAAAGCAGCTCCGATACTGAATACAACTGCCATAAATAAGTAGGTCAGCACTAAAGAAGCAAATCCTGAAAGCCCTTTCTTTTAGTAAGTATCACCTACTTTGTAGATGGTTGGATCTTTAACTGTTACAGTTTCTTCTTTTCCATCAGCTTTCTTAATAGTGAGTTTGTTGCCATCAATCTTTGTAATTTCTCCCTTTTCCGATTGATACATCTTTCCAGTTGGAGCTATTGCTTTGCTTGAATCTGTCCATTCCTTTGTGCTTACAACCCAGCCAAGAGGGTCTGTGCCTGTGTAAGCTAATAGAGAAATAATGAAGATAATAACAGCTAACCAAAATGCCAACCAGTCTTCACTTACGCCTTTCTTTTGTTCAACCATAATTAAACCTCCTTTCTTAAAATTTTACAAAAAAGAGAATTAAACTATTTCTCACCTCCTTTCCTTTAAAACTTAAACACTCTAAGAACTTACAATATCTTAATTTTAAAGAATTATAAGTCAACCTAATCTTTCATTTCTGTAATTTGCCATTCCTTTGTTCCACTAGTGTCTTTATTGACTCATCCTCTTTTACAGATGAGTATCTCTTAAGTATTGCCAACAGTTTTGCTACTTTAATCGGTTTAATAATGTAGTCGTCCATCCCAGCAGCAAGACAGGTTTCCTTGTCGCCCTCCATAGCATTTGCAGTCATTGCGGTAATGGGTATCCTCGAGTTTTTGATGTTACTGCCAGACCGTATAATCTTCGTCGTTTCAGGACCGTTCATAATAGACATCTACAAATCCATCAAGAACAAGTCAAAGTCTACATCTTTTAGCGTCTGCAGTGCCTCCTGTTCATTGTTTTCTTCAAAGAAAAATATGAGCAAAATACTTATTATGCACCTTTAAGATTCTATGGACAAAAGATACTTGCTTCAACCTTTGAAATGGCAAGGATGAATGCCTTCATTAATGATATGGAGTCAACTATGAATAATACACCTCCTTACATACAGGGCGAAGTAGCATGAACAGGGCTAAAGAGAGTTTTATTTTTAAGCATAGCATAGATAGTTCTCAAAAGTTTATGAGCAACGGCAAGCACAGCTTTTTTGTATGCAAGACCTTCAGCTCTTCTACGGTTAAAGTATTCCCTGAAGTATTCATTATGCCCTGTCTCTTATACACATCT
>JAOACS010000017.1 GCA_026417655.1 Syntrophobacterales bacterium | reverse complement strand
CTATAAGGGTGTCCATAACGGGTCCTCCCGAGGAAGAGTTACCTATAGCCTATGGTATTTTAAAGGCATTGGAGATTAGACGAAGAGGGGTTGAGGTAATAAGTTGCCCCACTTGCGGAAGAACTGAAATCGACTTAATACAAATGGTAAAAATAGTAGAGGATAAACTCTCTACTGTGAGAACACCTATCAAGGTCGCTATTATGGGGTGTGTCGTAAATGGACCTGGAGAAGCTCGTGAGGCAGATATTGGGATTGCAGGTGGAAGAGGGAAGGGTGTGCTTTTTAAAAACGGCAGACTTGTAAAAAGCTTGCCAGAAGAAGCTCTTGTTAGAGAGCTTCTTAAAGAAATTGAAGAGATGACAGGAGAAAAGATTTTGTGAAGGGTGATGTCTTTTTTTTCCAAATTCTTGATAAAATTCTCGATTACTACCCCGAAGCCAATATACGTCTACTTGAAAGAGCCTATGTTTTTGCGGCTCGAGTCCTCAAACCCTTGCGTAGTAAAACCTCTTCCGTTGGGATTTCAAACGGCAATAGAGCAAGCTTTCTTGTTCACAATCTTTCTGTAGGCTCAATCCTATCTGATATGAAGCTGGATGAAGAAACTATAGCATCGGGCATTTTACACGATGTATTGGAAAGGTTTTACATCAAATCGGTTGATCCCGTTGATTTCTTAAGCCTTAAATTCTCCCCCGATATCGCCAGGATTGTTGACGGAGTTACTAGACTAAACCGGCTAAGCTATACTCAAAAAGTCAATCCTAAGGAGAAAGAAGATCAGGAAGATCGGGCCGAGTATTTTCGCAAAATGCTTTTAGCTATCTCTAGGGACATCCGGGTCATATTTGTAAAACTTGCAGATCGCCTTGACGAGATAAGAAGGACCCTAGATATTCTAAAGAGTGATCCTGAAAAGGATTTACGAACCCCTGCTATGATAAATCTTGCCAGGGAAACTCTAGATGTTTATGCACCTCTTGCAGCAAGACTTGGCATTGAGTGGATCAAAAAGGATTTGGAAAATCTTGCCTTTTGTATACTTGAACCGGAAGCTTACCATAATATAGTTCGAAAGCTCGCAAAGACTGAAGAGGAGCGGAATCGTTATATAGAAGAGGTCAGGCGACTTTTGTATTCGATCCTTTCCAAGGAAGGCATTCAAGCTCATGTTCTTGGTCGATCTAAACATATTTACAGCATTTACAAGAAAATGCTTGCCCAAAGTATTGATATTAACAGGATTTATGATCTCATCGCCTTCAGGATTATTGTCGATACGATAGACGATTGCTACAAGGTTCTTAGTATTGTTCAAAGCCACTGGGAACCGATCCCTGGAAGGTACAAGAATTTTATACAATGTCCTAAACCGAATGGTTATCAGTCCATCCACATAACGGTTAAGGGTGATCATGGAGAGCCAATGGAGATTCAGATACGAACAAGGGAAATGGATCAGGTAGCCAACAATGGTATAGCCGCCCATTGGCTATACAAGGAGGGACAGACTGAGGGCGCTAACCTTTCTGAACAGCAGTGTTATTTAACACTTCGTAACATCTTGGAAGCTAAAAATACCCCGGAGCACTTAAAGAAGGCCTTCCGACAGCTCATGGAAAAGGAACTCTTTCCAAACGAGGTCTATGTATTTACTCCTGCAGGCGATATTAAAGTTCTTCCAAAGGGATCCACACCTGTAGATTTTGCCTACAATATCCACACAGAGCTTGGACACAGGTGTATAGGAGCCAGATCAAACGGTAAGATTGTGCCTCTTAGGTATGAACTACAAAATGGTGATGTTATTGAGATTATAACCTCTAAAAGGCAGAGACCTAGTAGGGATTGGTTAAACTTTGTTAAGACCTCTAAAGCTAGAAATCGTATCAGACAATGGCTCAAAGTGGAAGAATACCAAAGAGCTATAGCTGAAGGAAAAGAGATATGCGAGAGAGATTTTAGAAAGAAAGGAATAAACTTTAACGAGTATCTCAATTCTCCTAAGCTTATTGAAGTGGCTAAAAGCTTTTCTCTCTATTCTGTCGATGATCTAATGGCAAATGTTGGTTTCAGAAAGATTACGCCTCTTCAGATATTAGGAAGATTAGTGCCAGAGATTAAAGCAACCATAGGGATATCAGGTAAAAAGGAGGAAGGTGAATTACCGATAGAAGAAACCGTAACAGTGAAGAAGGAACCACCTTCTTCCGAAGGAAAACTACCAAGGTCCTTTGTAAAAATTCTAGGAAGTGGCGATGTTCTTACTCGCTTTGCCCATTGTTGTAATCCTCTACCCGGAGAACCTATAGTTGGATATATAACCCGTGGCCGTGGAGTGACTATTCACCGTAGAGATTGTTACAACGTAAAGCAAGCGGAAAGGGAGAGACTTATAGATGTTGAGTGGGATCCTATCCTATGGCAGAAACAGACCGGGATGGGAAAAGAAGGGCTTGGGAATGGTCAGTATGTCGTCCCTATTAGGATTGTTTTTTCCAACAAGAAGGGGGCCATTGCTGCAATTAACTCATCTCTTGATACGATGGATGCTGAAATAGTTGATATACGCCTAAAATCCTTACCGGACGGCACCCATGAGGGTCATATTAAGGTTAGTGTCAAGGATGTTGAACACCTAAAGAAAGTCATCATGGCTCTTAAGAGCGAAGAGACAATTTATGAAGTAGAGAGGTTGTCCTAAGGGTTTGAGGGTGACATTCTACATATCTCATCATAACATTCCCTTACAACGCATCGGTCATCGAAGGGAAGCTTTTCCTGACCTATTATTTGATAGGTTTCGTGTCCTTTGCCACCAATAAATATCACATCCCCTGGCTTGGCGATTTTAAGAGAAGTTTTTATTGCTTCGCGTCTGTCAGGAATAACGTAAAAGTGTTGAGAGGGACTAATTACCTGTTTTGAATTTCCTTCTGGAACCTCAATTAAGATCCAGTCATCGGGGATCCCTTTAAGGATATCTTCGATGATTTTTAAGGGGTCCTCTGTCCTAGGGTTGTCGCTCGTTATTATTATTATATCGGCATATTTTGTTGCGACATGAGCCATAAGAGGCCTCTTTGTCCTATCCCTATCTCCACCACAGCCAAAAAGGGCGATAATTCTATTAGATGCCCATTCCCTTATGCAGGAGAGAGCCTTCTCCATAGCATCCGGCGTGTGAGCATAGTCCACTATCACATAAAAGGGTGCATCTATAGAGACTTTTTGTAGCCTTCCGTCAACTCCTTCAACAGAAGCTATCCCTTCAGAGATATCCCTAAGGGTGATCCCAGCACTAACACCTACTCCTATAGCAGCAAGAATATTATAGACATTTAGGCGGCCAAGGAGTTTTGTCTTAATGGACATCTCCCCCATAGGTGTCTTTACAGCTACCAACGTTTTGTTAGGATCACAACAATAAGAAAGAGGACGAATTAGGGAGGAATTATTTTGAATGCCGTAGGTAATTATTTCAATAGGTTCTCCCCTGAGGATACTCGTAAGTTTAATACCGTAAGGATCATCTATGTTTATTACTGCACACCCTCTTGATTTTGCCAGGTGTTCTAAAAACAGTAAGCTTTTTGCTTGAAAGTAGTCTTCCATAGTTTCGTGAAAATCCAAGTGGTCGTGGGATAGATTGGTAAAGACGGCTATATCATAGGAGCAGCCAAAGACTCGCTTTTGGTAGAGGGCATGAGATGAGACCTCCATAACAACGTGGGTCACTCCATCGTTTGCCATCTCAGCAAAGAGTTGTTGAAGCATGATAGGGTCTGGGGTTGTAAGGGGTGCCGATATAGCCTTACCTTTCCAATGGTATCCAATTGTGCCAACTCGTCCTATCTCAAAACCTGCCTGCCTATATATGGCTTCAATGAGGACCGTTGTGGTCGTTTTCCCATTTGTCCCGGTAACTCCAATAAGATGTAGCCTTTCCGTTGGGAACTCATAGAGGGCTGCAGCCGCAAGGGCTACTGCCTTCTGAGAGTCGGAAACATTTAAGATTGCAACATTTTGGTTCCCTTTAAGATCCAATTCATAATTATTATACTGCCTTATTATGGCGGAGGCTCCTCTTTTTATGGCATCCGGTATAAAAAGATGCCCATCCCTATGGGTGCCCCTTATAGCAACAAAAATTTCTCCACGTTCTACTGTTCTACTGTCCGTTGTAATTCCAGTTATGACCGTTTCCGGACTTCCTTCAGCGAGTTCTGCCCTAACACCGTAGCGATTGAGACAATCGATAAGATAGGACACAGTGAGTTTCCGAATACTCTCTCCCATAGACATACTCCCCGTCAATATCTTTTCGCTACACTTCTTATGTCCATTTTTTCAGCTTCTTGAAGAATCTTTCCCTGATCGTGAGGAACCCCTAGATAGGGAAGAACCTTCATTGCGATCTCTCTAAAAACTGGTCCTGCAACAACTCCTCCATAGGTAGCTCCTCTTGGATTATGAACAACTACGGCTATAACAATTCGTGAGTCTTCAAGAGGTGCAAAACCCACGAAGATGGAAGCGTAATCTCTTCGAGAGTATGTTCCCGTTTGAGGATCCAGCTTTTGAGCCGTTCCAGTTTTTCCTCCAACCTCGTAGCCAGGCACCTGAGCTGATACTCCCGTTCCGCCTTCTTCTGTTACTTTTTTAAGGATTCTCTTAAGAGTTTTTGCTGTAGAGACCGAGACGATCCTTTGCATGCTCTCTTTTGGTTCCTCTGGGCATTTAGACTCTAAAATGGCTGCCTCCTTTAATACCTTAGGAACACCCATAATTCCATCGTTTGTTATGGCTCCAAAGGCTCTTGTAAGTTGAATTAACGTTACGCCTATTCCCTGACCAAAGGCAGCCGTTGCTAGGTCAAGAGGTCGCCATTTCTCCCATGGTCTCACCAGCCCCGATGCCTCTCCAGGGAGATCAATACCTGTTTGTCGTCCAAAACCAAATTTTGCAATATATGAAGCATAAAGTTTTGCCCCGAGATTCATAGCAAGTTTTGCGGAGCCAATGTTACTTGAAAACTGAATCACCTGAGAAAAATCGATCCACCCATGGGGGTGAACATCTCTTATTATGTGTCCAGGAACTTTGAAGGAACCGTTTTCACAGAATATACGGTCTGTAGGTTTAACAAGCCCCTCTTCAAGTAGTGCTGCTGCAAGAATAGCCTTGAAGCTTGAACCAGGTTCAAAGGTATCTACAATAGCCCGGTTTTTCCATATCTCAGGGCTGGAAAAGTTGTAAAAATTCGGATCAAAGGGAGGCCAATTCGCCATGGCCAGAATTTCAAAACTTCTTGCATCCATAACTATGGCCTGAGCAGATTCTGCTCGGTATTTTTCAGCTGCACTGGCCAGTTCCTTCTCGGTGACATATTGAATGTAGGAATCTAGAGTCAACACCAGAGCTCCCCTCTGATCTTCTCCAGAAGGAGGGTCGTCACTTAACCAAAGTGTTCTAACGAGTCCATCCCTTATGAATCTCTTTTTTTCTGGAGTAGCCCTTAAACAGGTGTCATAATATTTCTCGATCCCTTCAAGTCCAGTTCCGTCTATTCCTACGAAACCAATTAATTGTCCTGCTAGCCATCTTTTCGGATAAAACCGCTTGGCCTCCCGAACAAGATAGAGTCCGTTTATGTTTAATTGTCGTATTTTTTCCGCCTGTTGATCTGAGATGAATCTTTTGATAAGGACAAACCTGCCCGATTTTCCTATACGATGTGATATTTCCGCCGGTGATAATCCTATAATGGGAGCAAGGGTTTTCGACACCGCTTCTGGATTAGATATGAGTTTTGGATTTACGAAAAGTGACGACTCTTCCACAGACATAGCGAGAGGTAATCCCTTTCGGTCAAGGATAGGACGGCGGAAAAGAGGAGTGGTTAAGTCAGCATAAATTTGTGCCTCGTATCGTGATCGCCAACTTTCCCGTTCAATTATCTGAAACTGGAAGGCTCTGCCTAATATAGCACCAAACATTCCGATGACAAAAAAGGATAGGAGATAGAGAACAAAATCGAACCTCGATCGCTCTTTAGTGAACTTAAGTCGTTTCAGGAACATGTTGGCTCCAGGTTGTAATAACTCTCTGTTTCGGTTGATTCCGAATTTCTAAAAAGATCCGATGGAATAGGGACAAAAATTATCTCCTGGAGTTTTGGGGGTCTCATGGAAAACTCTTTCTGGGCTATCTCCTGAAGGTTAGTAGGGCTTGTGAGTAGGCTCCATTCTAACTTTAGTTTTTCATTGGTTCTCCTAAGTTCCAGCAGGTGTTCGTAACGTTGGGAGATAAGATAGCCGTAGCGGACCTGTTCAGTTCTAAGCCACATGTAAAAAAAGGCCATAATAACTATGATGAGCGCTACTATAAAATAGAGTATTCTTACCACTTATTACTCCTAAAACCCTTTACCCTAACACCCATCTCGCTACTGCCCTTAGCTTTGCGCTCCTTGCCCTTGGATTTCTCTTAATCTCATCCTCCGATGGCTTAATCGCCTTGCGGGTTAACATCACCACCTTTGGCTTTCCTTCGCACTGACAAAATAGTGTTCCAGGGGGGCATGAGCAGCTCCTAGCCCAGCCTTTAAATCTCTCCTTAACTATCCTATCCTCAAGAGAATGAAAAGATACAATACAGAGCACACCTCCAGGACGAATATAGTCAAGGGCTACATCTAAAAAGTTGGAAAGAGCTTCAAGTTCTTTATTGAGGGTTATCCTTAGGGATTGGAAAACTCTGGTTGCAGGGTGAATTCTTGATCTCTTCTCCTTTTCTGGAAGCACAGAAAGAATAATATTTACAAGATCTCCGGTGGTCTTTATGGGGCGAGATTTTCTTGCTTTCACTATGGCACTGGCAATACGTCTAGCGTAACGTTCTTCTCCGTAACGAAGGAAAATCTCTGCAAGCTCCCTCTCTGAAAGTTCCATGACAAGATCTGAAGCAGTTTTTTTCATTCTTCTGTCCATTCTCATGTCAAGAGGTCCGTTCAAGAGAAAACTAAAGCCTCGTCCCGCTTCCATAAGCTGTTCGATTGAGACTCCAAGATCCAACACCGCTCCATCAATCTGATCTATCCCCTCCCTATGTAGCACAGCGGGAAACCGATCAAAGCTTTCCTGGTAAAGCTTGAGTTGCCCAGAGGCCACAAAGTGTTTAAGGCGAGATTGGGTCCTTTCGATGGCAGCATCATCTTTGTCAAGGCCTATTACAACTCCTTTAGGGGAAAGTCTTTCTAAAATGGCTTGGGTGTACCCCCCTGATCCTACAGTTCCATCAAGGAACACGGTCCCTTCCCGAGACAGAAGAATATCGATTGTTTCCTTAAGTAGCACCGGTCTATGATAAACTCTCTGACCTTCGTAAATCTGATCCTTCATAGGGAAACTCTTACTCTTTCGATCTTTCTTCCTCTAAGGCTTACCACCTGAAGACGAATTTTTCCTATACTTACGGTTTCTCCTAGTTCTGGGATACGCTGAAGTTGTCGGATAATCAATCCTCCTATTGTTCGAACATCTTCCTCGGGTAGATCAAGTCCTGTTACTCTATTTACGTCACGAATCAAGACCTTGCCATCAATAATCCACGATCCATCTTTAAGATAGACTATGCGATCCTGTCTAACATCGTATTCATCTTCAATATCTCCCACTATCTCTTCCAGTATATCTTCTAGAGTAACAAGTCCAACTACATTCCCATACTCATCTATTACGAAGGCCACATGGGTTCTTTCCTTCTTGAAAACTTCAAGTTGCATGCGGATAGTTCTAAGGTCAGGGGCAAAAGGCGGTGGTCTTAGAATGGATTTTAGAGAAAATGTTTCGATATCGGAGCAGGTTGCAAGTAGAACGTCCCTTACATGGATGAAACCTATAACATTGGAAGGGTCTTCTTCATAGACGGGATACCGGGAAAAATTCGTCTTAGCTATAATGTTGAGAACCTCCTCTCGGGAAGCGTTGATGGGAAGACCTACTACGTCTCGCCAAGGAATCATAATGTCCCTTAGTATGGTTTTATCTAAGAGAAGAACGCCAAGAAGCATATCCTGCTTTTGTTTGGGGATGGTTGCAGCCTCGCTGTCTATGCCTATAAGATGCTCAAGTTCTTCCTCAGTAATAATAGGATCCTGTCGACATTTTTCCCAACCGAAGAGCTTTACGAGGCCGTTTATTATCCAACGGAGGCAATGGAGTAAAGGGGTAAAGACCACCATAAGAAATCTGACAGCGGGGACTACCCTTAAAGCCATAGAATCGGCATGGTAGCTAGCGAAGGTCTTTGGAATTATCTCCCCTATTAGAAGAAGAGATACTGTTACCGTGAAGGTAGCATAAATGACTCCCCTCTCTCCTACAATTCCGATGGCGATTGAAGTAGCAAGTGAGGATAGGCTAACATTTACGAAATTGTTACATATGAGGAGGGTTCCTAAAAGTCCTTCGGTGTTTTCTAGAACTTTTTTTACCATCTGAGCTCGCAGATCTTTTTCTGCTTTTATATTAAGTCTTAGTTGGTTAACCGCCATAAAGGCTGTTTCTGAAGCGGAAAAAAAAGCAGAGAGACCAAAGAGCAGACAAAACATTAAAAAAGTCACTATAGTGTTGCCTTCCATAAAAGGGTATCTCCAAGTTTGATTCTTTTTCTATCACTTCGCCTTAGAATTGTGATAATACTATAATTGCTGGGATGCTTGAAGAGAGTATTCCACGCACCGGAGATGGAACCGAGCTAGTTAAGAGAAATACCGGCCTTCCTTCTTAAGGGATGCTTGGTTCCTCTCCGAGTTCTCTATGGGTAGTCTCCTTCAATGTTTCAAAAAGAGGGTTGTTCTATGCATCCCGATGATGAGAAGATACTTAAAATAGCTAAAGAAGTTGTTGTAAAGTTTATTGAGCTTGGGCGTGTTTCACCTTCAAATTTTGAACAGCACTTTAATGATGTATTTTGGGCTGTAAAGAGGACGGTTATCAGTGCTAGATCGCATGAACTGGAGGAGATAACCGATATGGCTTTACAGGAAAAATCCTCCCGTTCAAAGGACTAATGGAGGAAGGATTACAATGCGTTACAGTAGGGCCTTTATTCATACCTATTACGAAGTTCCAAAAGAGGCCGAAACGCCGTCTCATATATTACTACTTCGTGCCTCATATATATACCCCGTCTCCGCTGGCATCTACTCTCTCCTTCCTCTTGGCCATCGAGTTGCAGAAAATATCAAACGTATAATTCGGGAGGAGATGGACGCTATAGATGGTCAGGAAATAACAATGCCTGTGCTTAATCCGGCAGATCTTTGGAAAAAGACGGGTCGTTACTACGATATAGGCCCCGAACTCTTTCGGTTCTTCGACAGAAAAAATCGTGAAATGGTTCTCGCCATGACCCACGAAGAAGTGGTAACCGACATAGCAAAGCAATTCATAAGATCTTATCGGGATCTACCAGTGATGCTTTATCAGATTCAGACTAAAGTAAGGGATGAGGTAAGGCCAAGGGGTGGGCTATTACGAGTTAGAGAATTTACAATGAAGGATGCCTATAGCTTTCATCCTGACTTTGAAGACCTCGATGCTTATTACCCTTCGGTTTATAATGCCTATCTTAAAATTTTTGCCCGATGCCAGTTAAGCGCTATTCCCATTGAGGCAGACACAGGAATAATGGGTGGAACAGGATCCCATGAGTTTATGTTACCATCCCCTTATGGTGAGGATAGGTTCGTTATGTGCGAAAGCTGTGGTTATAGAGCCAATACTGAGAAGGCAGTGGGATCGAAGGAGATTCGATCGAAACGGAGTCTAGATAATGTTGATTCTATAGATCTTCCCCTGGAAGAAGTTAATACCCCAGATGTAAAAACGATCTCTGATCTTATGGCCTTTTTCGGAATAGAGCCCTATAGGTTTCTCAAAACCGTCGCCTATGAGGCCGATGGAAAGCTTGTCCTTGCTGTAGCGAGAGGAGATTTTGATATCTCTGAGACAAAGCTTGCGAATCATCTAAAGGCGGTGAGACTTTCTATGGCTTCAGAAGATACACTTTCGAGGACTGGGCTTTATGCTGGTTTTTTGTCCCCCGTTAATATTGACCCTGGAATAAGGGTAGTTATAGATGATTCTGTGACCGATAAGTTGTCCTATGTAGCTGGTGGTAATAAACCTGATGTGCATTACAAAAATGTTCGCTCCGGTAGGGATTTTGAAATTCGGGAGGTTGCCGATATTGTAGAGGTTCGAGAAGGTGACCGCTGTCTTCAGTGCGGTAAAGGTTTGCTTACAATGGAGCGAGGTATTGAGCTTGGGCATACCTTCAAGCTTGGAACTAAATACACGGAAGAAAATACCATGAATGTTACCTATCTGGATCGTAATGGCAAAACCCAGCGAGTGGTTATGGGATGCTATGGGATTGGTGTGGAACGACTTATGGCAGCGATAGTTGAAAGGTGGCATGATGAGTCGGGAATTATTTGGCCTATTTCGGTTGCACCCTATCAGGTGATCATATCGCCGGTAGGACAAAAACCTGCTGTTTTGGAACTTTCAGAACGTTGTGAGCGGGCACTTTCTTCTTACTATGAGGTGCTTTTGGATGATCGTAATGAGTCTCCTGGAGTCAAGTTCAAGGATGCTGATCTATTAGGAATTCCTATTCGAGTGGTAGTGAGTCAAAAATTGATAGAGAAGGGACTTGTTGAAATCAAAATAAGAAAAACCTCTGAGATTGTAGAGTGCTCTGAGGCAGAGCTTGTTGAGAAAATTGCCACCATTGTTAAGGCTCTTCAGCCCTCCCTTGAGGGGCTTCCCTACATGTAAATCCTATAGGAGTCATCTTACATGAATGTAATTCGAGTTATGACATTCAACATACGGTTTGATAATCCCAAAGATGGTGAAAAAAGATGGGATCTTAGAAAAAACCTCGTCGTTAATATTGTTCGTAAATATCGCCCCCATATCCTTGGTATTCAGGAGGCGACATGGCGCCAGATAATGCATCTAAGGGAGACCATCGGAGAGTACGATTTCTGCCTAAGAGGTAGAGTCTGGGATGATACCTGCCAATATCCTACTCTGATGTATCGAAGGGATAAAATCGTTTGCAAAAAAAGTGAAGACTTCTGGCTCTCTTCTACGCCGACAGTCCACCGAAGTTGTGACTGGGGAAGCATGTATCCTCGGCTTGTAAGCTACGGCTTTTTCAAAATCGATGAGGAGGTTCCCCTCATACTTATTGCTGTGACACATCTCGATCATCGTTCTGCTAAAGCGAGAGTTCGTCAAGCGGAGGCTCTTTTAAGGTGGTATCACAATATCAATGGGACGTGTCCTTTTATTCTTCTTGGCGATTTTAACGAGACGCCCAACGGTCAGGTGCATCGCCTCTTTGAAGAGGCTGGTCTTAAGGATACATGGTATCTTCTTGGATTTGAAGATGATGAAGGGGCAAGCACCCATCACAATTTTGAAGGTCAGCCCGATGTTGGACGCATCGACTGGATTCTTGTTAGTAAACATTTCCAGGTATTGAACGGTAATATAGTCCTAGATTCCCATGACGGACGATATCCATCAGACCACTTTCCCTACTATGTTGATATTACTTTTAAAATGGAGATGTGAAGGTGAAGTCGACGATTCGAATAGCCATAATCCAACCAAAACCCTATCCTGCCTACGATGATCCTTATAACATTGCCCATGCTCTTTTTCTCCTCGATCAATGTCGGGGAAAAAAACTTGATGTTATCTGCTTTCCAGAATACTTTCCTTTCTACGGGGAGGAGGAACTCTCAAAGGCTGCAAAAAGACTTGAGAGCTACATCATCGCTGGGCTTGTTGAGGAAGAGGATGGGAAGTTTTATAATACAGCCACTCTTTTCGATCGTTCAGGTCGGATCTTAGGAAGACAACGAAAGCGGTGTGTGGGAAGTCTTGAACGTAATCTCTTTGAAATAACACCCTCTGACGGAATCTATCCAGCCTTTACAACCGATTTTGGAAAGATTGGCATTCCCGTCTGCATTGATTTTTGGGGTCATCCTGAAGCTTCTATTCAACTTGCTAGACAAGATGTTGATGTGATTTTTAATCCAAGTATTTTCCCTGTCCTTAGAGGGCATTGGAAGTATGGTGCCCTAGTTAGGGCCTTCGAACATTTCGTTCCCATTGTGGGCGTTAATACTGCAAGTTTCAATGCTATATTCAAGGGACGTAAGATTCATCATTTTGGAGGTCATAGCTTTGTTATTAGCCCACCGAAACTTTTTGATAAAGAACATTTCCGGCGGTGGCTGAGAGGCCTAGACACAATCGAAAGCTGGGTTCAACGGGAGTTAGAAGATTTTGAGTGTGTCGAGATTGTTGAGGTCGATCTTAAGACCTGTAGAGAATATCGGCTAGCCTTCAAGGAACGCTTTGGATTTCCTAAGTAGGAGCCATCCTTATGAAGCGAAAGATCTACCTCAATATGCGAACCCTCGAGGAGGCAAGGAATATATGGGCCAATGCCTTCAGAGATATCAGAGCTAGCAGTGAAGAAATAAAGACAACAGAGGCCTTAGGACGAGTTACAGCTGAGCCTGTCTTCGCTAGACGATCGGTTCCTCACTATCATGGGGCTGCAATGGATGGGATTGCAGTGGATGCCTCCAAAACCTTTGGAGCCACCGAAACATCACCAACCAGGCTAAGAATTGGTGTCGATGCCTTTCATGTAAATACTGGCGATCCACTACCGGAAGGAACGAATGCTGTAATCATGATTGAACATGTTTTCCCCCTGGAAGATCGAGATGATGTGGTTGAGATTAGGTCGGCCGCCTATCCCTGGCAGCATGTTAGGAAGGTTGGGGAGGATATTGTCTCTGGAGAGCTTATAATACCCGTAAATCATATACTTCGACCGGCAGATCTTGGAGCTCTCCTTGCCGCTTTCGTTAATTCAGTGAGGGTTTATCGTCGTCCTCGGGTCTGGATTCAACCCACAGGGGACGAATTGGTCTCTCCAGATCAGGCTGAGTCTATAAAGCCAGGTCAGATTGTGGAATTTAATGGAACAATTCTTGCATCACTTGTAAAAACCTGCCAGGGGGAACCTATTCTTAGAAACATTGTCCCAGATAGGGCTGATGCTATTAGGGAGAGCCTTTTGGAGGCTTGCCGCCTAGGTGTAGATTTAGTGCTTATAAATGCGGGCTCTTCGGCAGGGTCGGAAGATTATACCGTTCATATTATTAATGAACTGGGTACCGTTTTTGTTCATGGCGTAACTATGATGCCAGGGAAGCCGGTAATACTTGGTGAGATAATGGGAAAGCCAGTAGTAGGGGTTCCAGGGTATCCGGTTTCCGCGATTATTGCCTTTGAGCAATTTGTAAAGCCACTTCTTTGGCAGCTCCAGGGACTTCATCCTCCAGAATCCCCAAGGGTTTCAGCAGTTCTTGCTAGAAAGGTTGTATCAAAGTTGGGACTAGAGGAATTTCTGAGGGTAGTGCTTGGAAAAGTAGGGGGACAACTTGTGGCTGTGCCTATACAACGTGGAGCCGGTCTAATCACGTCTCTTACTAGGGCCGATGGCATTGTTAGAATTCCTCACGATGAAGAGGGGATTGACGCTGGAAAAACTATTTCGGTAGAACTTCTAAAAGCTGAAGACGCTATTGAACATAACCTCATTATGATAGGAAGCCATGACAATACAATTGATATAATTGCTAGCGAATTGAAAGCAAGAGATAGCCGGCTTCATCTTTCTTCTAGTAATGTAGGAAGCCTTGGGGGATTAATCGCTTTGCGTAAGGGACATGCCCATATTGCTGGCTCTCACCTGCTGGATGTTGATGATGGTAGTTATAACTTCTCCTTCGTAGAGAAGTACTTAAGGGGTGTTTCGGTGCGGATTGTGGAGCTTACAAAACGGCAGCAGGGTCTTATGCTTGCTCCTGGAAATCCCAAAAATATCAAATCTATTGCTGATTTGGTTAGACCGGATATTCGTTTTATAAACAGACAGGCGGGAGCAGGTACCAGAATCCTTTTTGATTATGAGCTAAAAAAAGCGGGTATATCGCCAGATCAGATCGCTGGTTACGACCAGGAGGAATATACCCACATGGCCGTTGCTGTCGCGATCTTGAGTGGTCGTGTTGATGTAGGAATGGGAATTTATGCGGCAGCCAAAGCGCTTGGGTTGGATTTCATCCCTATTTCCGACGAACGCTACGATCTCGTGATTAGGGAGGACGTATTTAATGAAAGGAAGGTGAGGCTTCTAGTAGAAGTTATAGGTAGTGATCGTTTCCGGAAGATGGTTAAAGAGCTTGGAGGTTATGATCCTTCCCTTTCGGGAGCTATTATTGGCATTTGGAATGGTGAAAAATGGGAGAAACGAATATAAGAAAGTTACTCTTTCCTGTTTTCGCAACAACCACAATGGTCATGAGGGAGGCAAGACATGTTAAGATCGCACCTCCCCATGTGATCCGAGAATGTGCAAAGAGACTTCTCAGTAGGTGGAATGATTTCTGTGAAGGTTCTGACGGATTTAGCGATTCTCCTATCATGCTCAATCGTATTGAGGCGTCGGAGGAGGAGCTCGCTAGGTGGTTGTTTGTAATTGATACGGTGAACTATTCCTTTTGGCCTGATCCCGGCAAACCTCTATGGTCGGTTGAATACGGGGAAAAGAGGTGGTCTGGCTATTGGGGGCTTGTGGCGAGTTTTAAGAGAGCTTACGAAGAGGGCGTTCCTGTTACAGATCCCCTGTTTTTGTCTAAGCTTTCAGAGGATATTCTACACCATATTTTCAGGGGTCAAGGTGAGATACCTCTCTTTGAATTTAGACTTTCTCATCTTCGAGAAATTGGTCGGATTCTTATCGCTAACAGTGATATAGTTGAATTGATTAACTCGGCTGAACAGAGCGCGGAAAGACTTGTGGAAGCTATTGTTACATACTTTCCTTCCTTTAGGGATGAGACCCTCTATAAGGGAAGAAAAGTCTTTTTTTGGAAGCGCTCTCAAATTTACGTCTTTGACTTATATTTGGCTTTTCGTGGCGAAGGATTGGGTAAGTTCGATGACATTGAGGTTCTTACGGCCTTTGCTGACTACAAACTGCCCCAGGTCCTTCGGGCATTAGGAATCATAGAGTATTCGAAAAACCTTTCTGAGATCGTTGACAATCGAGTAATGATTGGAGCTGGATCCGAGGAGGAGGTGGAAATTAGGGCTGCAACAGTACAGGCTGTTGAGCTCCTAAGACGAGAGCTCGATATTCTCACAGAGAAAGCTAAACCTACTATCGCTGCAAGAGTGGATCAGTTTTTATGGCATCTTGGGCAGGAAGATCCCTTTCGGGTGAAACCCTATCATCTCTGTAGAACGATTTTCTATTAGTTTGCTGAACAATTTTTAGACACCCTCTTTTGGTTTTTCTTGACTTTTCCTTGTGCTTTTGCTAGCGAGATACAGCCTCCCGATGGGCCGTTAACTCAGCTAGGTAGAGTATCTGCCTTTTAAGCAGAGAGTCGCTGGTTCGAATCCAGCACGGCCCACCATCTCGAATATTCTTGGCATGTCGTTGACATTGGGAAGGTAATGTTTAATTTAATGACCGGGAAGTTTTAAACAAATTGGTAGCTTGAGGGGAGGTATTACTATGGCAGGGATTGTACCAAGACCAAGTAGGTTGTTTGATATGATGAGAGTGGGTCTTTGGGATGCTATCGATAGGTGGTTTGAGGAGTTAAAACTTCCGGAATTCGAAGGTGAAAAGTTTATTGTTCCAGCCTTCGATGTCTCCGAAACTGATGAACATATCATTGTAAAGGCGGATCTTCCTGGAGTAGATGTAAAGGACATCGATATATCTATTGTTGGTAATGTTCTTACTGTAAAGGGTGAAAAGAAACAGGAGAAGGAAGAAAAAAGCGAATCCTACCATCGCATTGAAAGAAGGTACGGAAGTTTCAGTCGCTCCATATCCTTACCAGCTGATGTAAATCCCGATGCTGTTGAGGCTATCTACAAAGACGGTGTCTTGAAACTTACAATTCCGAAGGCTGAAAAGTCTAAACCAAAAAAGATTGAAATTAAAGCTGGTTAAGGAAAGCGGTTATAGTTAGGATAGTATAAAAAGGCAGGGTTTAATCCCTGCCTTTTTTTGTGCTTCCTTTAAAGGGGGTAACGTTGTAAACTTCTTATTGAGACTTTTTTGAAGACTCTATCCTTTTAGGCAGGAAGGGTTATGATTCCTTATCCTCAGATCAATCCCGAATTGGTGAGAATAGGTCCCTTTGCGGTCCGATGGTATGGACTGATGTATCTACTTGGGTTCATGGCTGCCTATCTACTTATTCCTCGCCAGAGAAAGGCCCAGAATCTAGGTCTCAAAGGGGAAATGCTCCAGGATTTGATCTTTTGGCTAGCCCTTGGAGTAATAGTAGGTGGGAGACTGGGTTACATACTTTTCTACCAGTATGGTAATCTCTACTTTTATCTAACTAATCCTTTGGAAATTATTGCGGTATGGCATGGGGGGATGTCTTTTCACGGGG
This sequence comes from Syntrophobacterales bacterium, assembly GCA_026417655.1. Taxonomy (GTDB): domain Bacteria; phylum Desulfobacterota; class Syntrophobacteria; order Syntrophobacterales; family Thermodesulforhabdaceae; genus JAOACS01. The sequence goes on along the minus strand of JAOACS010000017.1, from coordinate 35,253 downwards.
GATTTATAGGTTCAGTTCTCGCTGGATACAGATTTTCAGTAAAGAAAAACCTTTCTTTTGTTGACCTAGCCGATTGTGTTATGCCGGTTGTACCTATAGGTTTAGGGCTTGGGAGGATAGGAAATTTCATAAATGGAGAGCTTTATGGCAGACCAACCGATGTTCCATGGGCTATGGTTTTCCCTAATGGCGGTCCCGTTCCAAGGCACCCTTCTCAGCTCTATGAAGCCCTTGGAGAAGGGTTGTTGCTTTTTGTGTTACTTTGGAGTCTGCAGAAAAGAAATCTTAGACCAGGTATTATAACGGCCTGTTTCATAATTGGATATGGCTTAATAAGATTTTTCCTTGAGTTTTTCCGGGAACCAGACCCACAAATAGGATTCATCATGGGTATTTTCACAATGGGTCAGGTTCTTTGTGGAGCTATGATAGTCTTGGGGAGTGGCTTTCTTATTTACTGTTTAAGATATAAAAATTAACGAAAGGATTTTGGGTATGATGGAGAAAAGTTCTTCCGTTTCATTTCAACTTTCCGATTGGCCATCCCTTTATCAAGCCAAACTAAAGACTCCAGAGAAGGCCCTTAAGGCTATAAAAAGAGGGAGTAGGGTTTTTATTGGCTCTGCCTGTGGGGAGCCTCAATACCTTGTAGATAAACTTGTAGAATCTATGCCACTTCTTGCCGATGTTGAGATTCTTCATATTCTTAGTCTGGGAAAAAGTCGCTATACTGATGTTTGTTTTCAGGAAAAGTGCAGACTTAAATCCTTTTTTGTTGCTGCTTCTACAAGAGAGGCTGTGACGGAAGGTAGAGCGGATTATACTCCCATAAACTTGGTTGATGTTCCGACCCTATTTAAAGAAAAGTTTCTTCCTATAGATGTAGCACTCATTCAAGTTTCTCCTCCCGATGAGCATGGCTTTTGTAGTTACGGAGTCTCTGTCGATATTGTCAAGGCGGCAACGGAAAATGCAAAATATGTTATTGCCCAGGTTAATCCTCGTATGCCCCGAACACTTGGTGATTCCTTTATCCATGTAAGTCAAATCGATGCAATAATAGAATGGGAAGAGCCTCTCCTTGAAATGAAACCTCCGGAGGTCAACGAGGTAGCTAGAGCCATTGGGAACTATGTTGCCGAATTGGTGGAAGATGGAGCTACTATTCGTGTAGGAGTTGGAAGTCTTTCAAATGCAAGTCTTTATGCTTTAAATAATAAAAAAGACCTTGGGGTCCATACCGATATGTTGACCGATGCTTACCTTTTCCTAATCGAAGAGGGAGCAATTACCAATGCGAAAAAGACCCTTCATCCTGGAAAAATAATAGCTAGCTTTTGCATTGGGACTGAAAAGCTTTTCCGCTTTGTTCATAATAATCCTTTGGTGGAGCTTCACCCTGTGGAGTATACGAATGACTACAAAGTAATCGCTAAGAATTTTAAAATGACTAGCATTTATTCGGCTCTTGGAATAGACCTCTCCGGTCAGGTCTGTGTGGACTCTGTTGGTTATGAGATCTACAGTGGGGTAGGGGGAGCCGTTGATTTTCTAAGGGGGACTCGGCATGCTCGCGGTGGTAAGAATATTGTAGTATTACCATCCTTTGATTATAAAGATAACAGTTCCCGTATCGTAGCTTCTCTTAAGGAGGGAAGTGGTGTCGTAATAACTCGAGGTGGCGTTGAGTATGTTGTTACCGAATTTGGTATCGCCTGTCTTACCGGGAAAAGCCTTAGGGAGAGGGCCCTCGAACTGATCGGGATCGCTCATCCCGATGTGAGGGAAAACCTTATGAGGGAGGCCTACCGGCTCAATTATTTAAGACGGGAGATCTTTCCTACTGCTGCGCCCCTATATCCCGATGAGATAGAAATTAAACAGGAATTTGAAGATGGGCTGGAGCTTACTTTCAGGATTATACGACCATCGGATGAAATTATAGTCAGAAATTTTCTCTCATCGCTTCCACGAGTAGAACCCTACGTGCGGTTTCTATCCCTTATGAAGGTTTATCCGAAATACAATGTCCAGGAGATCCTTTCTTTAGACTACCGACAAAAGATGGTCATTATTGCTACTGAAGGGTCCAAGGGTAAGGAAAAGGTTGTAGGCATGGGTGGATATGTCCTCGATGAGGAATCGATGATCGCGGAAGTGGATTTTGCGGTCCATCCTGACTATGGAAGGCGGGGAATTGGAAGCTTCCTTCTGCAAAGGCTTGCTGAACTTGCCCGGAAAAGGGGTGTAAAGACCTTTGTGGCTTACGTAAATAAGGGGCAAGAGGGGGTTTTTGGAGTATTTTCTGTGCTTGGCTACCTTCTTGACATTGCTGCGACAGACGGTGTTTACGAAATTAAGCTATTTCTGGATCAACCAACAGATATATGTGTGCTGGACAGATAAAACACCCTAGTGAAGATCTCCTTCGCCGTGTCGAGGAGTTAGAGCGACAGGTTTCCATGTTGGCTGAATTGGTAAAGGCATGGGCGGAGGTTTCTTTTCCAGCAGGGTTTATTCATCCTGTAGAGCTTCTAATGAGACAAAGAGGATTTAATATCCTCTCCTCTAACTCTCTGTCTGATGTATTGCTTCCCGTCAGTGAGGATCCGAAAATTCACTTCCTTTATTACAAATACTTGGGACGATATTCCTTTAGACTTTTCCTAAAAGACCTTCTCCATAAGGGAGAGGGGAGTGATTGGCGTTCCATAAGCCGTTATTGTTCTTACAAAACAGCGAAGACCTTCATAAAGTTTCTCAGTCAAGCTGGTATTGTAAAGTTTGGTGAGGATGGTTTGTCTTATCGCTATACCGGGCCTTTGGTGAAGAGCTTTGGTGCTACTCTGGAATGGTATGTGGCGGAGATAATGCGAAGAGAGTTTCTAGCGCCAACCCTTTTTGGAGTAAAACTTTCTGAAACCCTTCACGGAGGTGACTACGATGTGCTTTCAATACTTCAGGGGTATCTCATCTATATCGAAGTAAAATCAAGCCCTCCTCGGGGTGTTGAAAGACCTATGGTGGAGGCTTTTGTCCATAGGCTTGGAGATCTTTCTCCCGATATAACCATATTCCTTGTAGATACTGAGCTAAGAATGAGCGATAAGATTGTTGTTCTTTTCGAGGAGGTTACGGGAAGAAAACCCCAGAGAATAATTAGAGAGCTTTTTTATCTAGATGGCTACATCTACATCATTAATACAAAGAGGAGCATAGGTTCCAACATTCGCCGGTGTCTTCAACATTTTTTTGCTAACTGTGGAGGCTTAGATGAAAATTACAGAACATCTCTTTTATTATCCCTGGGAAAGTCTTACGGAGAATAATTGTAACAGTTATGTAGTTTGGGGAAGAAGGAAAGTATTGATAGATCCAGGACATCTTCATCTCTTAGATCACCTGGAAAGAGGGATGCGTTCCGATGGGCTATCAATTAACGATATCGATCTTGTTTTGGTAACTCATCCCCATCCGGATCATTTTGAGGCTATTTCCCGATGGGCGGGAACATCAACGATGGTGGCCATGCACCGGGATGGGAAAATTTTCCTAGAGGAGTTTGCAAGGTTATGGCAGGAAACGACTGGAAAGACCCTACCGATATTTCCTGTAGATTTTTTCCTAAAGGCCGGAACTCTCAAAGTGGGCGAGCACAGTTTCAAAATTATTGAGACACCAGGACACGCACCTGGTTCGATCTGCATTTACCTAGAAAGAGATAGGGTGCTTTTTTCTGGGGATGTAATCTTTGCTAGAAGTTTTGGTCGTTTCGATCTTCCTGGAGGTGACCCACTGCAGCTAATAAGAAGCATCGAACAATTACTGGAACTGGATGTAGAAATTCTTGCGCCGGGCCATGGTCCCCTAGTGAAGGGACGTGGGTCTGTAAAGGAGAATTTTTATCTTGTCTTTGCCCTCTTTCAGCAGATGTTTGCCCAAGAAAATACGAGAATCTAATTCTACCTTAGGAATGTTTTAGGGTATGTGTAGCGTGGAAATAAACAGAGCTGGTGATGACGGCGACAGGTTGGATATGTCCCTAAGGGGCAAACTAGTAAGGGGTGAAGTAAAGGCGGTTATGGAAAGGATGCTAAGAGAGATTCACTCTAGTTCCAATCTTAAACATGTGACCGTAAATATTTCGTCTCTCGAGTGGATCGACACCGCTGGGGTTGCTCTTCTTGTTTTATTTTGTCAGCGGATCAGGGCGATGGGTGGAACCTTTCGCCTTGTCAAACCAAACGAGAAGGTCCTTAAGGTTTTCAAACTTGCTCAAGTTGAGGGTTTTCTATCCATAGAGGACGGAAATGACAGAGCCTGATCGGGAACTTATTCGTGTAAGGGGCTTAAACAGTTTTTACGGTCGAAAGCAGGTACTTCGTGATCTATCCTTTTCTGTCGAGGCTAATAGGATCTTTGTAATTATGGGTATGAGCGGCTGTGGAAAAAGTACGCTCCTTAAGCATCTTGTGGGACTAAAACCTAGTCCTCCTGGATCTATTTACATAGAAGGAAAGGATATCTCAGGGTGGAACCATGCTCAATGGAATAATTACTGGCTTCGCATAGGGATTCTTTTCCAAAATGGGGCTCTTTTTAACTCTATGACAGTAGCTCAAAACATAGCCTTGCCTCTCATGGTGCACACTAATCTTCCCAAAGAGATAATAGAGATAATGGTAGAGATGAAACTTCACATGGTTGGACTCTCCGGAACTGGTGCCCTTATGCCGTCCCAGCTTAGTGGTGGTATGAGGAAACGGGCTGGCCTTGCAAGGGCTCTATCGATGGATCCGGAAATACTTTTTGTAGATGAGCCTTCCTCTGGCCTAGATCCTATAACGGCTGCAGGACTGGATGAACTGCTTTTATCCCTCAAAGAGACTTTTGGTATGACCCTTGTTGTGGTAACGCACGAACTTGAAAGTGCCTTTAGAATCGGGGATCAAATGGTAGTTATGGATCAGGGAAGAATCATCGCCTATGGAACACCTGAAGAGATCCGACAGATGAATGATCCTAGAGTTCAACAGTTTTTGAGTAGACGCCCCGATGAGGAACATCGGGATTACGACTCTTATATTTCAAGGCTCTGTAAGGTCAAACGAAGATGAAGAGGCTCACTGACACTTTCGGTTTTGTTGGAAGGTGGATCCTCGGGATATTTGTCGGTTTGGGACGAATAGGTATCTTTTTTCTCTCCACACTACGGGGAATAGCTTATCCACCGAGTAAAACCGGCCTGGTTATAAAACAAATATACTTCATTGGCCATAAGTCTATGTTTGTGATTATCTTTACTGGGGCCTTTTCTGGTATGGTGCTTGGGCTTCAGGGCTATTATGCTTTATCCAAGTTTGGATCTGAGGGTTTTCTTGGAAGTGGAGTTATATTGAGCCTTGTGCGGGAGCTAGGACCGGTTTTTACAGCCCTTATGGTGGTTGGACGGGCGTGCTCTGCCATGTGCGCGGAGATAGGCATTATGCGTATTGACGAACAAATAGATGCCCTCCGATGTATGGCGATCGATCCTCACGGGTATCTTGTTCTTCCAAGACTTATGGCGGCTCTTATCGCCTTTCCTCTGCTTACTCATGTGTTCGATGTTGTTGGTGTTTGGGGTGGCTATGCGGTTGGTGTGAAGCTGTTGGGGGTCAATCCAGGAGCCTATTGGGATGGGGTATATCGAAGTCTTGAATGGCAAGATATATGGATGGGAATAGTGAAATCCTTGGTCTTTGCAGTGCTTACTATCACCATTTCCACCTACAAGGGTTACTACGCAGGCGTTGATAGGGGTTCAAGAGGGGCTGAGGATGTAAGTGAAGCCACAACAAGTGCTGTAGTAACTTCCTCTGTTACGGTGCTTGTTGCCGATTATATAATTACTTCAATAATGCTCTAGAAAGTGAGGAGGCTTTACAGTGGCGATTGAAGAACGTGGTTATCGAGCTATGGAGGTAATAGTGGGGATCTTCATATCCCTTGGTATCTTGGCGATGGGGTATATATCCATAAGCCTTGGGAAAATAGAATTTCTAAATCGTAATGAGTATACTGTGTATGCTACCTTTTCAAATGTCTCTGGCCTAAAAAAGAAGGCTCCCGTTACTATGTCGGGTGTGGAAATAGGCCGAGTGGAAGATATAGTGCTCGATACCAACGGGAGAGCTAAGGTAGTTTTGAAAATAAAAAAGGATATTAAGCTTTCCGAAGATTGTATAGCCTCTGTAAAAACTATGGGTATTATTGGCGATAAATATATAGCTATATCGCAGGGAGGACTCGATTCGTATATTCAACCCGGGGGAACAATTGCCGAAACGTTACCACCTATAGATGTGGAGGAACTCTTTAGTAAATTTGTCTTTGGTAAGATTGAGGATAGGGACAGTCGTCAAAAGGAAGAAGGGAAACCTAAGGAAGAACGTTCCTCAGAAGAATAGATTTGGTCTCAAATTTTTGACGACTTCCTCTTCATTAGAAGGTTCACTGTTAGGTTTTGAAAATAAAAAGCCCTGAACTAACTCTACGTAATCCTTTACATAGTTGTATTCATCCTCCGTTTCAATGCCTTCTGCAACTTTTAATATCTTGGTCTCTTCACAGATCCTGATAATACCCCTAAATATGCTCTGTTTAAGACTGTCCTTGGAGATATTTCTTATAATTTCTTTATCAATCTTCACTAGATCGGGCCTCAAATTTATAAGCACTTCTAAACTCGCATATCCTGTTCCCATATCGTCGAGGGCAACCATAAAACCATGGCTTCGGTAATAATCTACTATCTTCGATAGATGCTTTATATCTTTTATCTTTTGACTTTCTACAACCTCGAAGACCAGGTTATGGGGATCAATGCTCTGCTCTTTGGCAACTTGAATAGTGGTTTGGAGGCATGCTTGAGGATCGTATATTGAAGAGGGAACAAAATTTATAAAGACTTTGTAGTCTCTGAGACCCTTTTCCGAGGCTGTTTTCACGGCTATCTCCCTACAGGTTCTGTCAAGATAAAAGAGAGTGTCCGTTTTTTCAGCAAGATCGAAAAGGGTTAAGGGGGGCACGAGGTCTCCACTATTTGAGATGCCTCTTATTAGACATTCATATCCGTAAATTTTAAGGGTTTTACTGTCAATTACCGGATGGAAATGGATTGTTAGCCTGTTTTCCCTTATGATATCTAAATACTCTTCGGCCTCCAGCATAGAAAACCAAGTTAAGAGAGGCTTTATTTTGAAGTAACTTAAAAAATGGAAATCTTCGCTTTCCTCTAAAGCTAAACAAAGTATATCGTTAGACTCTGGTAATGAGAACTCAGAACTATCATAAAGATCCTTTATGAACTTTTTAAAGTTGGGGACGTTGATTATAGTTAGCTCTCTATCTTGAGAGCATTGATAACCTAGATTATGGGCTACCCTGTTAAATTTCTCCTTCAACAGTGGAATAGGAAAGATAAGAAAGACTTTTTTAGAACCAGATTCAATGGATGGGATCTTCTGGCATTTGCTACACAGGTTGTTTCCTCCGTCCATATTTTCATGCCCTTTCAACGTAGATAGATTGAAAATTGTCTCTACTTGTGGTTGCTAAGACTCGCACTTAGAATTAACATGAAAATATGGGATTGGCAATCTCACAGTTCTCATTGATTATTTCTAAACTTTTTTTATTTGACTTTCCTTTGCCATCAGGCTCAATTTATTTTCTCTCGACAATGGTGACTCTTCAATACACAAGGAGTATTTTATGACGGACTGGAGCATTGAAGAAATTACTCAACAGAACCGCATGAAGCGTCTTCCCCCCTATGTGTTTGCTCAGGTTAATGAGTTAAAGATGAAGCTTAGAAGGGCAGGGGAAGACATAGTAGATTTAGGTATGGGTAACCCAGATCTTCCTACACCAAAACATATTGTTGACAAACTTATTGAAGCCTCTCAGAAGCCCCATAATCACCGTTACTCAGCATCTCGTGGTATTACTAAGCTGAGGGAGGCTATAGCCAACTGGTATGTTAGGCGATACGGTGTAGAAATCGATCCAGAGACCGAGGCGGTGGTGACGATAGGAGCAAAGGAAGGATTATCCCATTTGATACTTTCTCTTATTACTCCCGGCGATGTAGTAATGGTTCCTAATCCGACCTATCCAATCCATCCCTACTCTGTAATTCTTGCTGGCGGAGATGTTCGATCTGTTCCTATAGGTCCCGAAAGAAACTTTCTAGAGGATCTAGAGCACGCCTTTCGTCAGACGTGGCCAAGACCTAAGATCCTAATCATATCTTATCCACATAATCCTACAACTGCTGTTGTAGATGGAGAATTTTTCCAAAAGCTCGTTGATTTTGCAAAGGAGAACCGCCTTCTGATCATCCATGACTTCGCCTATGCCGACCTTACCTTTGATGGATATGAGGCTCCTAGTTTCCTTCAGGCTAAGGGTGCGAAGGATGTGGGGGTTGAATTTTTTTCCATGTCTAAAAGTTACAGTATGGCCGGATGGAGAGTAGGGTTCTGCGTTGGGAATCGTCATATTGTCCATGCATTAACAAGAATCAAAAGCTATCTTGACTATGGTATATTTCAGCCTATCCAGATCGCTGCCATTGTAGCCCTAAATGGTGATCAATCCTGTGTCCAGGAGATCGTTGATGTCTATCGATCCCGTCGAGACACCCTAATTAGAGGGCTTAACCGGATAGGCTGGGAGGTTCCATCCCCGAAGGGCACCATGTTTGTTTGGGCTCGTATACCGGAACCCTTCCGACCAATGGGATCTGTAGAGTTTTCTAAGTTTCTCATAGAAAAGGGTAAAGTTGCTGTATCTCCAGGCTTAGGCTTTGGTGAATACGGCGACGAGTATGTAAGGTTTGCCCTTGTAGAGAACGAACACAGAATAAATCAGGCGGTTCGGGGCATCAAGAAGGCCCTCAATAATACAGGTTAGCAGGAAAGGATTTTTTCCCATGAGAGACATTGTGGTAGGCTTAATAGGATGGGGAACGGTTGGTTCGGGCGTTGTCTCGATAATTCAGAGTAGCCAAGACGTTATTCGAAAGCGTCTTGGTACTGGATTAAAACTAAAATGGGTGGCCGACAAGGACCTAGAAAGGCCTCGTTCAGTAGCGGTTCCCAAGGAAATCTTAACAAGGGATGTCAATATCGTTCTTAGCGATCCCGAAGTAGATATAATTATTGAACTGGTTGGCGGGATTGAGGCGGCGAAAAACTTTATTGAAAGGGCCCTTCAAGAGGGAAAGCATGTTGTCACAGCCAATAAGGCGCTCCTTGCCCACCATGGAAATGAACTGTTTTCCCTGGCTTCTAGAAGAGAAAAGGTTATAGCCTACGAAGCTTCTGTTGCCGGTGGGATTCCCTTTATAAAAATCCTAAGGGAAGGACTTGCAGCAAACCGTATCAATGTCATTGTTGGCATCCTTAACGGCACATGTAATTTTATATTGACTAGAATGAGGGAGGCTAATCTCCCTTTTGAAGAGGCCCTTAGAGAAGCCCAAAGGCTAGGATACGCCGAAGCTGATCCATCTCTTGATGTTGACGGTATCGATACTGCCCATAAACTAGCTATAGCATCTTCTTTGGCCTTCAATATGCCGATCGCTTTCGACAGTATATTCATTGAGGGTATAAGAAATGTTGATCCTCTGGATATTCAATACGGGGAGGAATTTGGTTACCAACTTAAGCTTCTCGCAATAGCGAAACAGAAGCAGAATGGGGAGGTAGAACTTAGGGTTCACCCTACCTTTGTTCCCTCGGGACATGTTTTAGCAAGTGTAAGAGGGGCTTATAACGCGGTATTTATCAACGGTGATGCGGTAGGAGATACCATGTTTTACGGTCTTGGAGCGGGGATGATGCCCACGGGAAGCGCCGTTGTTGCCGATCTTATCGATATCTCTAGAAGCCTTATTAGGGGAACAAAACCTCTTGATACGATGCCATCCTTTGAGGGCACTACTGTAAAAGTAGTTCCCATGGAAGAGATCGTTTCGAGCTACTATTTCCGTTTTAGTGCTGTAGATCGACCTGGTGTGCTTTCCAAGATTTCGGGGATCCTAGGAAGTCACGATATAAGTATCTCGGCGGTTATCCAGAAGGGCCGTTCCTCCGCAAGTCCCGACGATCCAGTCCCCATTGTTATGCTTACCCATGAGGCGAAGGAAAGGGCTGTTCAAAGGGCTGTAAGGGAAATTAATCAGCTCGATGTGGTAAGGGCTCCAACACAACTCATCCGCATTGAGGATTTGTGAGATGGGAACAAAGAAATATCTAATCATAGTAGGCGATGGGATGGGTGACTACCCCCTTGAGGAACTTGGGGGGAGAACACCCCTTGAGGTTGCTAAAACCCCAGCTATAGACCGGTTAGCCTCTTGGGGAAAGATGGGGCTTGTGGTAACCATCCCAGAAGGAATGCCCCCAGGAAGTGATGTTGCAAATATGAGCCTTTTAGGTTGCGATCCAAGGGGAGTTCTTACAGGAAGGGGACCCCTTGAAGCTGCTGCTATGGGGATTAGGTTGGCTGAAGGTGAGGTGGCCTTTCGTTGTAATCTTGTCACCCTTGAAAAACGCTCTGAAGACGAACAGATTATGGCCGACTATTCGGCAGGCCACATTCCTACACGGGAAGCTCATGAAATCATAAAAGACCTTCAAAAGGCAACAGAGGGACTTCCCCTGAGACTCTATCCTGGTGTAAGTTACCGCCATGTGCTTATTTGGGAAAATGGTGAGGATAGGCTCGATACAACACCTCCTCATGATATAATCGGTAAGGTCATAACACCCTATAGAGCTGTCTATGAAAAACATGGAGTACTCAGAAGTTTCATCGAACGGGCAGAAATGCTTTTGAAGGATAATCCCGTGAACGAAAAGAGACTTTTGGAAGGAAAAGCTCCCGCCAATTCCGTATGGCCCTGGGGTCAAGGAAAGGCCCCTAGAATTAGAACTATTCAGGATCGGTGTGGTCTTTCAGGTAGGATGATCAGTGCCGTTGATTTACTTAAAGGAATAGGAACCTTAATGGGATTCGATGTTCCGTTAATACCTGGTGCTACAGGTTACTTAGACACAAATTACGAGGGCAAGGTCAGTGCAGCAATTGAAGGGCTTGAACAGTTTGATCTAGTCTATATTCATATTGAGGCTCCAGATGAAACGAGCCATGAGGGGGATCTTCGGAAGAAGATTATGGCGATAGAGCAGCTTGATGCTCGAGTGGTGCTTCCGCTTTTAGGATACTTAGAAAACAAAGAGTGGGATACCAATATACTTATCGTAACCGATCATCTCACTCCCATTAGGGTAAGAACCCACGTGGCTGATCCTGTGCCTTATCTCAAGGTTAATTTACGAAACCTCTTTGGAGAACGTCCCATGGGGTTTGGGAAATTCTGTGAAGGGAATGCAAAACTCCAGCAAGGTAATACTTCGATACCCTATGGGTGGGAGCTTTTTGAAATATTTACCGGCTGTGGAAGTTGAGGAGGTAAGAAATGAGCGTCTGTGGACGCATTAGGGTTTTATATGGGGATACGGACCAGATGGGGCAGGCCTATTATGGCAACTATCTTAAGTGGTTTGAGACGGGTCGAAATGAATGGTTTCGACAAATGGGCATGAGTTACCGAAGGATTGAAGAAGAAGGATATTACCTTCCAGTCATAGAGGTCTACTGCCGTTATTTTAAACCAGCCTATTATGATGACCTACTCTGTATTGATACCTCCGCCTCATTACCCTCTCCAGCCAAACTGAAATTTACTTATCGGATCTATAGGGAAAACTCTGGGGAGATTGAAGACGATAAGATCGCCGAGGGGTATACAGTTCACGTATTTCTAAATTCCAATAAGAGACCAACCAAGCCTCCGGTGTTTCTACGTGACATGGTTTATAAAAACGAAAGAGGTGATAGCCTATGATTGTTTATCCAGCGATCGATATCCGCCACGGGAATTGTGTTAGACTCTTCCAAGGCGATCCAGAAAGAGAGACGATCTATGGTAGTGATCCTCTTGAGGTTGCCAAAAAATGGCACGAAAAGGGTGCATCATGGCTCCATGTGGTTGATTTAGATGGAGCCTTCTCTGGAAGTCCTGTAAACTATAAGATAGTCCTTGCTATAGCTCACAATGTCAGTGTCAATGTTCAAGTTGGAGGAGGTATAAGGACTGAAAGCGATGTAGATATGTATCTCTCATCGGGAGTAAAAAGGATTATTATAGGGACCAGAGCTTTTGAAGATGAGAAATGGTTTGTTGAAACTTGCAGGAAGTATCCTGGTCGGATTGTCCTTGGGCTGGATGCTCGAGATGGGTTGGTTGCTGTGAGGGGATGGAGGAAAACTACCACGATGAATATGCTCGATGTGGCTAGGTGGGTAGAGGATTTCCCAATTGGAGCGATTATCTATACTGATATTTCAAGAGATGGGACCCACAGGGGAGTAAATGTTGAGGCCATAGCAAAACTTCTCGAAGTAACCTCTCATCCTGTAATAGCCTCAGGAGGGATCTCTTCTTTAGAAGATATTCATAGACTTTTGCCGCTTACAAGAAATGGACTAGATGGAGTAATCGTAGGCAGAGCCCTCTACGATGGAAAGCTAGAGCTTGGAAGCCTATTAGAGTTTGTTGAAAGGAGCAAGGGAGGGGGAGATAGGGGGAGATGATGACAATTAAAGATCAGATTGACGAAGCATTGAAAGGGGCTATTAGGAGTCGCGATGAGGTTAAGAAAAATGCCTTGAGGGGACTTCTTACGGCCATCAAAAATAGGGAGAAGGATCTAAAACGGGAGCCTAATGATACCGAGGTGCTTCAGATTATCTCATCACAAATCAAGCAGAGGAGAGAGTCCATAGAGCAGTTTAAAAGCGGTGGAAGAGAGGATCTTGCGGAAAGGGAAGCTCAGGAAATAGCGGTCTTAGAAGCATTTCTTCCAAAGGCTCTTTCCAGAGAAGAACTTGAAGCGATCATAGAGGAATGTATAAGGGAACTTGGAGCGAACACGGTAAAAGATATGGGTAAGGTTATGAAAGCTGTAATGCCCAAGATCGCGGGAAGAGCGGATGGGAAACTCGTCAATGAACTTGTAAGACAAAAGTTATCCTAGTGATTCTAGTGTGGATAGGTAAGGAAAGCTTTATATAAGTCTTTCGGAGGGAGTATATTTTCATTGTGGAACATAAACTTGAAGGCTATCGTATAGTGCTTTTCCCTATTTGTAGTCTGACATTTACTCTTGTGCTCTGGATGATTGTTGCCTTTCTCCCTATTCATTTACGGTCTATAGGTATAGCGCCGGAAAAGGCCGGACTGGTGATGGGATCATATTCTATTGCAGCCCTTGTCTTTATGATACCTCTTGGAATTCTTTCTGATCGCCTTAGTGCTAAGAAGATGCTTCTTGGTGGTGCTACTTTGGTGCTACTACATGTTGGCGGTCTTTTGTGGAGTTCAGGCTTCGCCACTTTACTTATGGTGACACTAATTGGTGGAGTAGGGTGGGCTCTTTTTCAAACTGTTTTGTATGCTCTGTTTCTCAAGGTTATACCGGAGGATAATAAAGGGTTTAATATCGCCCTTTATCAGGCAGGACTTTTCATAGGGTTCGGTATTGGTCCCCTTATAGGTGGATTACTGTGGCAGAGGGGAGGATACGATTTTCTCCTCAAAATGTCGGCTTTGGGAATATTCTTTTTAATGTTATGCTTTGCCGTTCTTCCTTCCGTCAACTTAACAGTGTTTCGGTGGTCGGATTATTGTAAGGATGTCGTTAGAAGACCATCTTTGATTTTTTTGGGGCTCTATTTTATCTACGGACTCCACTTTGGAGTGGAGCAATCCGGTTTTTCTGTATTGATGGATGATTTATCCTTTTCGCCTAAACAGATAGGTCTGGTTTACATGGCTATTGGTGTTTGGATGGGAATTCTTGCTCCTTTTGCTGGACATTGGCTCGATGCAAGTCAGAGGATAGCATCATTTCTCCTAGGGGGAATTGCTATTTCGTCAGTTTTCCACATATTAACCGCTTATGTTACAACCTTTCCTGAAATGGTGATCATAAGACTTCTTCACACCTTTGGAGATACTTCTGTAATCCTTTGCTTTGGTTTACTAACAGCTCTCCTCTTTCCTGAAGAGCGAATGGGAGGAAATTCAGCAGTCGTTTATACCGTAAGGACTCTAGGAACATTTTCAGGAAATGTTCTAACCGGTTTCATTGCTACACACTTTGGAACATCGGAAGCCTTTGTTTCATCCGGTATGATCATTCTACTTGTAGGATTGATCTTGGCCCCCCAAATTATCACCCTTTTTAGCTCTCGAGAAGCATCGGGAATCCCTCATCCTTCTGAGACAGGTAGTTCATGATATGAGAAGGAGGGATAATGTTTCTTCGTGGGTAGTTTTGGTTTCTACTGCAGGTGGGCTCGGACTACTTCCTTTGATGCCAGGGACCTGGGGCACTCTGGGAGGGGTTTTTATCCACGGCCTGGGGGTAATGTTGTTTCGGTCGACCTTAGGAGAACGTCTCTTTATTATAGGGGCTGTATTCTTAATTACTACGGTTGGAGCAGTTGTTTTGCCTGAGTGTCAGAGGTTTTGGAAAGAAAAGGATCCGAAGAAATTTGTTATTGATGAGGTGGTCGGCTATCTTATGGTGCCGCTATTTCTTGGAAGAACTTTACCCTTTTGGTCGATGGCGATAATGGGTTTCCTTCTATTTAGACTATTCGATGTAGTAAAACCCCCTGGAGCTCGTCAATTGAATAACCGAGACGACTTCCTTGGAGTGATGGGTGACGATATAGTAAGCGGTATCTACGCAGCGATTTGTCTTAAGGTGATTTCGGCGGTTATTTGGAGGTCATAATTCTAGGTGTTTCTAACCGAAATGGAAGGTTTATAAGTCTTTCTAAGACATTCGCTAAGTTCCTTGCAGCACGGCTAGAAACTTTCCAAAAGTGCATAAAGGAGCTAATTAACCAAGGATCTTCTTTGAGCATGTAAAGAGCCTTTCTTATCGACACAAAGCCCCCTTCATCTAGAAGGGTTTCTACGTCGAAGGGGATATCCTCGTCATAAGCATCCGTTGAAGCTCTAAGAGACAGTATGGGTATTTTGTCTCTTACGGCTAGATTTGCTAAAATCACGCTTTCCATATCGATAATTACACTGGAGGTATCGATGGTTTTCTTTTTTTGTGAAGGTGGGGAAGGGGTTATGAGTTTAAGGACATGATGCTTTGAGATAAAGACCGGTGTTGAGATAGACATGGCCAGAGTGATCCCATACATGGAGGAAAACTCAAGGATCTCTAGGGTAAGGGGTTGCTCTACGGCCCTGAAAGAGTTATTTTCCAAAAGTGGCACAAATTGAGAGCTTAAAAATAGCTTTCCAGGTGGGGAGGAAGAAAGTTCCCCGCAAAAGCCAAATGAGATAATGACATTTGGCTTAACATATTTGATAAGTTCTTGCCAATGCGAAACTAAGGCTCTAACACCCATTCCTGTGGGTGTAAGGAATAGAACCCTATCTGGTAGCTCCAATTTGAAGAAAGGAAGAGCTTTTATGGTTTTTTTCTCCCAAAAGCCGAATCGCTTGAGAAAAGGAGAATATTCCTCAGGTATGGCTGAACACAGCAGAAGATTTTTTTTAGTTGACGGAGAATGGCAATTATGGGGCAAAAATTGACAATAGTCCATGTGTTTACCCATAGTTCGGTAACTCGTGGAGGAGCTGTTCAGGGGCTTGTTCTTGCTAAGAAACAGTTCAAAGAGGGGCATTCTATTTTTTGCCTTTTCCATAAACCGTCCGGAGCACCACTAGATAGAACTTTACAAAGAGGTTTTCATTTCCCAGTGTTTCATTTTGATATGAAAAATCCCCTTTCTTATCTACGTTTTGCTAGACTGATGCAAGATATTTCGCCAGATGTAGTCCACTGTCATAGAAATCTTGCATTGCTTTTTGCCTTTTTTAGTCTTCGCTGGATTGCTAGAGCTAAAAATCCAGTGATTGTTATAAATCGTGGCACGACTTATGATTTACCGAACTGGATTGTAAGGTATGTTTTCCGCTCAGAGGAGTTAGACCACATAATCGCGGTAGCGGAAGCCGTAAAGAGGTCACTTGTGGAGCGTGAAGGTATCCCTTCTGACAAAGTAACGGTAATATACGGTAGCTACGATGAGGATAGGTTCCGCGAGGGAGTTAACGGAGAAGTCTTTAGAAAGGAGTTGATGGTAAAACCCGATGAGTATCTTGTAGCCTGTATTTCGGCAGTGGATAGGAGGAAAGGGTTGGAGTATCTGGCTCGAGCGGTTAAGATGATTAATGATGGAGGGATATCTATTAAGTGCGTAGTAGCAGGTAGAATAGAGGATGACACCTATTACCGTTTTGTGTCAAAGGAGCTAGAGAGACTGGGTGTTTCCCACTGCTTCATATTTTTAGGTCATAGAGAGGATGTGCCTGAAATTATCGCAGCAGCCGATCTTTCGGTCTCCTCATCCGTAATAGGAGAGGGACTTACGGGGGCTCTTAGAGAATCCCTTGCCATGAGAAAACCGGTGGTAGCAACGGCTATTTCTGGGAATTCTGAGCTTATTGTTGATGGAGAAACCGGATGGCTTGTTCCTCCAGCCAATCCTCTACTCCTTGCTAAAGCTATGACGGAGGCGCTCCTTAATAGAGAAGAAGCTGTAAGAAGAGCTCTTAATGGCTACGAGATGGTTCAAAAAATGTGTTCCCAGGAGATAAGGTATAAAAGGGTAATAGCCCTTTATCAGAGACTTCTTGAAAAGAGAAAGGTTCTTTCGTAAGGATTGATCATGGGCTTTAACGAAATTGGAAGGGTCTTAAAAAACTTAGGAATTTCGCAGCCAAAATTTATAACCTACAGTTCCATAAAGGAGATCAACCCCATTGAGTGGAATCTCCTGGCAGAGGATGCAGCTCCAATGATGGAGTGGGAGTATTTTTACATTCTTGAAGAATCTCAAACTATAGGTCCATCGAGAGGATTTTTTCCACTCTACATTGGGCTTTATGATTCCAGGGGAACCCTTATAGGGATCGCCCCCATGTTTGAAAGACCTCATGGGTCTAATGAGTTTGGGCTTACAGGACTTATGAACGACATATCCCTTATGACGGGTGTCCCTGTTGGACGTGGCCTCATGGGTTCAGTTCCCTTTACGCCTGTTCCTGTCTATCAGTTCTTGGTAAGGGATAAATCGAGGGAGAGGCTTGTGTGGGAGTTGTTCCTGCGCTATATCGATTTTATTTGCGAGACGAGAGGTTTGTATTCAGCAAGGCTTTATTTTCTCTCCCCAACATCATCCCATTTACATGATCTCCTATCTCTATTTGGCTATATGGGACTTGTGAGCACTCATTTTCTCTGGATTAATAGATACGGAAGTTACGATGAGTTCTTGAAAACCCTGGGTGCCCATAGGAGGAGAAACATCCTACGGGAGATAAGGAAACTAAAGGAAATGAATGTTGAAATTGAGCTACTTCCTGGAACCGATGTGGATCCATCAACTTACAGTATGATCTTAGAGGCCTATGAGTCTACTTGGCGTAAGCACATGCCTCCAGAAACCCGTCCCTATCTTAGGCCAGCTTTTTTCTCCCTATTAAAGCCCTTTTTCCAACATCGCTGTCTCTTTTCTATTGCGAAAAAATCCAGAAAGATAGTGGGACTTGCCTTATTCTACCACAAGGGCGACACTATGTTTGGTCGTTATTGGGGGTCTTTTGAGGAAACGCCATACCTTCACTTTGGAACCTGTTACTATTGGCCTATGATGCATGCTGTAGAGCGTGGTATTAAATACGTTGATCCGGGTTTTGGGGGTGAGCATAAGGCTCTTAGAGGCTTTGGAGAGATTTCAGTCTATCACTATGTTAAATTTTACGGACACCAAAGTAAAAAATGTTATCGAGCTCTTGAGAATATAATTGGTTGTCATTTGGCCCTATAGTAGCCTATTCAGAAAGGTCGGCCAAAAGATGCTTAACCATTGTGGTAATCTCCCATGGATCATAGGGTTCCACAACGGAACCATATCCTCCCTTTTCCATAGCATCCTTTATAAGTCTTCTACGATTTTTTTTACATACGAGAATAATCTTGGCACCGGGACATTTTTCCAGAATCATCTCGTAGAATCCTGTTCCTTCCTCTTCGGACACAATGTCCTCGATAAATGCTATGACTTTAGAGTGACTACTTATGTTGTCCATAAGTTCGGTCGCATTCTCATAGCTGATTGGACTTTGATTGATTTTGCGCAGTAGATCCCTAAAATAGTCTAAAACCTCTGGAGTCCTAAAGAGTAAAAAGATAGGGATTTTAGTAGGAAGGAACTGATTTGTCATGCACGGATAAACTCCCTATTTATAGAAGAGATTGGACAAGGATTTTACTCCCGCTGGTATTGTTTAAGTAGCTCCTCTTTGAGCTGCCCAACGAAGGCTTTTCTGAAGGCTTCAATTTCCATAGCCTCATCAATTTGACCATTCAGATAAAGGGCTAGTCCCTTATAGACCATGGCATTGTCTATGGATGGAGCTATACTACATGCCCTATCGAACTTGGCTATAGCTTTTTCATATTGTCCATTACCCATTAGGGCACATCCATAGGCTATAAGATACAGGGGGTTTTCGCTCATTCTGTTTTCCGCCGATCCCAGTGTATTTAGGGTATCAAGGGCTTCCTTAAAGAGGCCCATATCATTAAGGCAACAGGCTTTGAAGTAAAGAGCGGTAGGATTTTTGGAATCCTCTTGCAAGACCTTTTCGCAGCAGAAAAGGGCTTCTTCCAGGTAGCCTTTTTGCAGAAGAAACTGTGAAGCTTCCATCCAGGGGCACTGGAGCCCAACAACTTTCTTAATCAAACCAGCGTAGTTTCCTTCAAGTACCAAATTAACGCCCTCGGATATTACATCGCCGTGACCGGGGAGGAGGTGTCTAATGTCTCTTTTTCGCAAATTTCTCATTGAAAAAAGATGGAAATCTATACGTCCCCCTGCGACTGGATCGGGGGAGGCTACAGCAAAGGGGATAACGGTGTCGCCTGAGAATAGACTCTTAGTACCTTCATGCCAGAAACAAAGGCTGTCCATAGTATGACCCGGCGTGTGAAGAACCATCAGAGAGAACTCGCCTAACGTTATCACATCGTCGTTTTGCACAAAATTTAATTGGCATCCTAATTGAGATGCTAAGTTTTTTAAGGTCTCGGGAGCACTCTCGTGGAGATATACCTCTACACTCTTTTCTCCTGTTCTTATTGAGGGATAGCTTCTTAGTAATTCAAAAAGTCCTAGGGAGTGCTCACTATGCCCATGGGTTAGAAGAATTTTTTTTATGTCCCAAAGACGTATAATAGAGCTTTGGCGAAACAGCTCATAGTAGGCAGTGTAATCATTTCCTGGGTCTATAATTAGGGCTCCCTCTCTGGTTGTTAAGAGATAGATGTTGCATGAAATATCAAAGCCATCCCAAAGGAATAGATTTTCAAAAAAGGGATGATTGTTCGAAAGCCTTTCTGAAAGACGAGCCCACCCTGTGTAACCTTGAAGTTCCTCCATCTCCATGGAATTTCCTTTCTGTAGGGGATTCTTTGAAGAAATACTGGGGTGTGTAATATCGTCACCTAGGGGGGTATAGACTCCCCTAGGTGACTTTTAATTTTCGATTAAGGAGCCACAAAGTCAATATAGTAACCTAACTTCATCCTGTTTTCTGGCCACCACTTGGTAGTTACCCTTTCTTCGCCTGGGTAAACCTCAATCTCCTCGCCGTTTGCTTTGATTATGGAATCGATCACGATTTCCAAAAAATGGAAGGCGGTAAGTTGATACTTTATAATCGTCTGGGGTGGGAGAAGCACGGCAAGACCTGTCTCTTGCGACGTATCCCATACGAAGGGATCTCCAGGCACATCGGGAGGAGCTACTGTCCCAGGTGCCCCTTCCAGAGCTTCTGTAGGTGTAGCAACCTTCATTTCGGCCTTTGGATTGTAAACAGCCAAAAGTTTTCCTTTTATTTTGTATCCTGGCTTTACTTTAAATTCTTCGTATATCTCATCGGGGAGATACCACCATAAAGCTCTGGCTCCAGTCTTCAGGTATCCCCTAACCAGCATTGGGTCAAACCCGCAAATTATTACTCTACACTTCGCTGGCATAGTTTTTCTCCTTTATCATGTTTCGAAGTTCCTCCACTGAATCATCACAAAAGTGAAGGAACGCTTCAAACTCTTCCTTTTCTAGAACCTTCATAAGGTACAGCTTTCTTACGTAGGGATAGATGAACTCCAAAATCTCTTCACGAAGCTCATCACAGAGCACTTCCCAGCCTTCGCCGGGACCGACCTGGGAGAAGTAGGCCTCCTTCCAGGTCGTCACCATCTCGGCAACCTTAGCAAGTTCTGGATTACTCCAGTTTCTCATAGGCATAGCAACTCTTTACTACATCATATTCCGAAACACACCAATAAAAGGGCCAGTGAATTTTTTTGCACCATCCTATAAGATCAGCCGGAGGAAACTTAGAACCCTTCAAGACCGGTTTAAAATACTTGCAGCTCCAACAAATATGGTTCGTTTGTTTCTCCGGCACGAGTATCTTGGCGAGAAACTCATGCGGTTTTAGATCCTTTGCATGTTCCATAGAAGCACCCCCTTTCTTACCAGTCCCTTACCTCGCCTTTTTTAATCTTTTCCATGTACTCTTCCCATACCTCGGGGCTCAACTTCTTGATGTCCCAATAGAAACCTTGCGATCCCGCAATGCCGGCCGAAGGCGGCTGAGGCCATGCGCGCATAGGACGGTTTCTGATACTGAACTTTCTTTGATCGGCTCTTCCAAGATAAATATGGCGCGGGGTGCAGTTATAGGGACGGGTCTTACCTTCTACCCCTGGCGGGTAATTCGTATACCCATCGTAGGGCTTATCGGCATAAAGAGGATGAATGTCGGGTTTTTCACCGGGGCGAGGTTCAGGACCTTTGTACATGTGGCCCTGAATCATGTGGATATAGTAAACCTCGCCACACTCGGCACAGTTCACTTTTCCTTCCCAATTCCAGAAGCAATACGGATCTAGGTAATTCACCGTATTGCACTTTTTGCACCAAATAATATCACACACGGCACACCTCCCTAAGTTATATAATACCCTTTTCGTACCATTCTTGGATGGTGCTTATTGGATAGCCTAGAAGCTCATGATAGATCTTTATATTATCGGCACCAACGGGTCGGAAATCCCAGAACTTGCGCCTTGGGGTCTCAGAAAAGAGGCCGGTGCTGTAGGTGCTTTGAGCGATTACGTCACCGAGCATTGGATCATCCATCCATCGGACAGTTCCTCTTTGACGGAAGTGTTCAGATTCATAAACTTCTTTGTCGTTTTTAACTGGCGCAGCAAGAAGCCCTGCCTCTGTGAGAATCCGGACCACTTCAGAACGGGACTTGTCGGCTGCCCATTTTTCTAGTTCTCGGTAGATTTCTACCTGAGCTTCAGCTCTGACTCGTTCCTTATGGGTTTTGTACTTTTCATAAAGATCATTTCTCTTTATTACCGAGCAGAGTTCCTTAAAATCTGGATCATTAAAGGCGCTTACCATCACATATCGGGCCTCGTTTCTGAGCTGTGGATTCTTTTCATCGGGATAATCGGATTTGCCACAAATAATGATGCCATGGACGCAAAGCTGAGTATCCCAGTTACCCCAGCGCTGACGGACTATACCAAAACGGCCGTAAAGAGGCACAGTATATCCACAGCATCTAGTTGCCGCTTGAACTTGGGAAAACTCTATCATGGTTCCAAGCCCTGTCTTCCTTCTCCAGTATAGGGCAGCAAGGATCGCTATGGTTATTTGAGTTCCGGAATACCAGTCTATACACCAGTTACTATGTTTTACTGGGTGGCCTCCAAAATCTTCGTGGAATCCTGTAATACTTGCAAGGCCTGCATGGGCCTGACCAAGAATGTCATAGGAACCACCAAAGGCCTTTGGTCCATAGCCGAAACCACCACCCCAGACGTAGATGAACCTTGGGTTTATTTCCTGAAGATATCGATAGCTCTGTTTCCACCGATCAAATGTTCCCGGCCTGTAACATTCGGTGAGGCCATCGCTCATCTTAACCAGTTTGTAGAGAACCTCTTGAGCTTCCTTTCTATGGTAGTCTAGGGAGATGTAGTATTCATTTACGTTAGCATTAAGAACCCCGATACCCGTTCCCGACTTAGGTCGAGTATCGTGAAGGGGATAAAAGTAACATTCATTGAAAGGAGATGTATGCCTCATTGGGTCGGCAACTCGAGGGAACTCAATCTTAATTACTTCAGCACCTAGCTCCCCTAGGTTTGCCACAGCATGGGGAGTAAAGATGTACATCGTACAGCTAAGCCACCTTACCCCTTCTAAAGCCATCGGTTTTACGAACTCATTCCCTACATCGAATAACTTTCTACAATATTCCTCGTAGGGAGCCTTCATATCCTCAAGTTCTTCTCGGCTCTTGGGGCCGGGAAGATCTTCCAGTCTGACTTCTCTTGGATCCGCCATTATAACACCCCCTTTTCTTTCAAAACTTCTTGCATACGCGGACCAATACCCAGATATTTCTGATAAATTTCACCGTTGTCCTTTCCAAGTGGCCTGCCTAACCACTTAACGCGGGCAGGAGTCCTCATCTGGAATGAATTCGTAGATGTGGCGTAGAGGAGAGTCCCATAATGTTCATCTTCAATGGTATAAACCCATGGACGGTATTTGAAGTGCGGAAATTCGCAGACTTCATCAATGTAAAGAAGAGGTCCTGCGGCAATTTCATACTCAAGCAGTTTTTCTTCTGCTTCAACCCGATTAATATCTCGGAGCCACATGGAGGTCAAAGTGTAGGTTTTAATTAGCGCCTGTAAAGCATTTCTTGCTGCCACTTCTTTTAAGAAGGGATCTTCGTGAATAAGACGTCCAAACACTGGAAGATCCTTTTCTATGCACATTCCAATACGGTACCATAGACGATCCGTCTGGCCACCAATCATCATGTAACCGTCTTTGCAGGGGTTCCAAGCATACTGATTGAGGTTGGGATCCCAAGAACCGCTTCGAGCTTTAATACTTTCGTTGAAGCCATACCAGGAAATATCGAAGTCAAGTATATCCATTAGAGCTTCAGCGCCTGTTACTTCAATAAACTGTCCTCGGTGGCTCTTTTCTTCTCTATAATAGAGTGCCGCAAGAATATTTACTGCAGCCTGTTCACCAGCCACGTAGTCGGCAAGCCAGACACCTGAACGGGTTGGATCACCACCTGAACCTCTAGGCATAAAATCTTCAGGATAACCCGTATTATGAATGAAGGAACAGGCCGCTTGTCCAAAGGGATCAAGCATCCACTGTCCAAACTTAGAAACCCTATCCTTTTCAGGCCCCCACTGGCCCAATTCGCCTATCCAGCAGTAAATAAGCTTAGGATTAAGCTTGCTAAGCTGTCTGTAACCAATCCCACGCTCATCCATGTATCCAGGGGGATACTCTTCAATAATAATATCTACTCTAGCTGCTAAACCCTTATAAAGTTTCTGACCTTCGGGGGTGTCGAGGTTGAGGGTAATGGAATATTTGTTTCTCATCTCGTGGATAAATTCGAGTCCACAGGGTTCACCACTGTATTTGTCTTTTAGCATGTACTCTTCCCGCCCAAAGGGAGTAAGCTGCCTCATAGGATCTCCCTCTGGTGGCTCAATTTTAATCACTTCCGCTCCGAGCTCCGAAAGAAGTGATGCGCAGAACTTATGACCGATCCTCCATAGACCAACTTCTAAAACCTTCACTCCCTGAAGAGCCTCAGGCTTTTCGAAGACATTCTGAAACCACAAATTTTCTTCACACCAGGCACCAAATTCTTCAGCCTTACGCTTCGCATATACCTTGGCCACCTCTTCCCTTGATGGAGGAGGTGTTACAGGCCATGGTCTCCGCTTTAGCGTATCGGCCCTGCTCTTGATTTCAATCTCTTGCGGTTCTCTCGCCATCCTTTAACCTCCCTCTCACTTCGTAAAAGAAACACTCTAACCTCTACTATGAATTCCCCCAGTCCTACTGGGTAAAACTCCGCCTGATAAGTAGGCAATCTCCTTGCCATTATTTACAGGTTAAGCCTTTATGAGAAAGTTATGTGGCTAGAGGGGGTAGTTTTAAGGTAGAATCTGTATTAAATACGACTCATAGGATAGGATGTTTTGTTGTAAGATGTTAATATAACAAAACTTTAACGACCGTATTATTTACGACTGTGGTTTACTTTATTGGACAACCCAGGACAGGTTAGATAAACCTGTCCTATGGGCACAATTCACTTAGCTGCAGATTTAAATTCTTTCGACGATCTAAAAAGAGCCGAACCGAGTTCCATAAGTTGAGAGCTTTCCTCATAGGCCTTCCTGCAGAAGGAGCCAAGATAGGAGCTAGTCTCAAAAAAATCCTTCGCTAAGCGAGGAAGGTTTTTGTCTTTAAACCAACGGTTGTATTCATCGAGAATATTTTGAATTAGGGTAACTATTTTAGGGGTATGGGGGTTCATTTGGGAAATGGCTCCATAGAGCCATCCACTCTGGGCAAACATTCTTCCTAGAAGGCATATTTCCATCCTGTAAACTGGGCTTGTATATTCAAGGGTCTCCTCAATATCTACCCCCAATTCTCTGATAACTCGTCCTTTAATCATTGTGGTCAGGTGGAATAGGACCTGGATAATGGCCATCAATTCATCATGTTTTTCGGGAGAGCATTCCTTTACAACCATCCCTTCGCTCTCAAACTCAGTTTTAAGCCTTTTCCATCTGGCCATATCGACACGAACAGGGCAGGCAATAATCGTTTGACCAACAAAAGATGGAATACTTCCCCCAAACATTGGGTGAAGTCCCACAACGGAGGCTTGCCCTTTAAGCATTGCTCGTATAGGCTCTACTTTCAAACTTGATAGATCCATTACAAGCTGGTCTTGCCTAAGAAATTCCCTATGTTCTTCAATAATCTCCACAGTGAGATGAAGGGGAACCGAAAATACCACAATATCGGAGGCTTCAATCACTTCTTTGGAGGTCTTTGGTGTGTCAAGGTCAGCAATTTCTACCGTGTAGCCTCTACCTTCAAAAAATCTCCTAAAGAGTCTTCCCATCTCCCCCTTTCCTCCAATGATACCTACTTTACCATAGGGGGGAAGCCATCTATCTCCGTTAGTACCCGATCTCATTAGTTCCTCCACTCCAGCTCTTAAATCTCCCGGTCTATAATGTGGGCGATACGACGAAGTTCGTCCATGAGTTTGGAAAATTCTTCTGGTCTGAGTGATTGGGGCCCATCGCTTAATGCCTCTTCTGGTCTTGGGTGAACTTCTATCATGAGTCCATCCGCTCCTGCCACAATAGCCGCCTTGGCCATAGCAGGGACAAGATCGGCTCTACCTACACCGTGGCTTGGATCTACAACGACCGGAAGATGGGTAAGTTGTTTAAGAAGAGGGATGGCGCTGAGATCAAGGGTATTTCTTGTTTCGGTTTCAAAGGTTCTTATTCCTCGTTCGCAGAGAATTACCTTTTCGTTACCTTGACTTACAATGTATTCAGCCGACATGAGAAGTTCTTTGATGGTGGCACTCATGCCTCTTTTTAGAAGAACTGGTTTTTCAATGTTTCCGACTTCGGTAAGGAGTTTGAAATTTTGCATATTTCTAGTGCCGATCTGGACAATATCGGCGTATTTACAGACTAGGACAGTATCTCTTGGGTCCATGAGCTCTGTTACAATCAACATACCAGTTTCTTCCCTAACTCTTGCTAGATATTCAAGAGCCTGTTTTCCCAATCCTTGAAAGGAGTAAGGTGAGGTCCTAGGTTTGAAGGCTCCACCCCTTAGAAAGTTGACCCCAAGAGGCCTAAGGGCCTTAGCTACCTCCTCCAACATCTCTCGACTCTCTACGGCACAGGGGCCTGCGAAAATCTGGATCCTTTTTCCCCCAATACTATAACCATTTACCTTAATGATAGTATCATCCGGTTTAAATTCACGGCTTACGAGTTTATAGGGCTTAAGGATTGGCATGACTTTTTCAACACCAGGCATAGACTCAAGGGGCACTTCCCTAAGGATCTGTTCATCCCCAATGGCTCCCACAATAGTTCTATGCTCCCCTTGGGATATATGGGCCCTTAGTCCAAAATCCTCAAGTCGCCTCACAACCTTTTGAAGTTCTTCCTGGGTATGTTCTGGTTTCATCACAATAATCATCTTGGTTAACCCTCCTAGGTAAGATATTTTAAAAGGACTTACCAAAAAAAAAGCCGTGGGCTCTTCGGTATGCCCACGGCTTTTTTCGCCTCTTTTGGTATGTGCGGCTAACTAACGCATACCTGGAGCCCCTTCTCTCCTATGGTAATAGGGATAATAATAGAGGAAAGAAAAGGACTGCCAGGAATTACAATTCATATTATTTACTACCTCTTTTATTTAGCTGCTAAATCCAATACCCCCTCTGCCATGATAAAAGATGATTGTCAAGGACTTTTTTTTACTTTCTCACAACAACTCCCTTAAGTCCCTCTTTCTCATTAAACATGGCCATGAACCGGGCTGCGGAGTCTCGGTTGTCAAAGCTTCCAACCATTATACGATACCACGTTTCATTACGAATAACCATCTCTTGCCGATACACAACGTATCCTTTGGATTTTAACATTTGTTCCAACCTCCCAGCATTTTCGGGACTTTTGAATGAGGCTACCAAGACAGTATATTTCTCACCAGTGCTTTCAACGGTTGTAATCGGACTAGTCTCTGGCTTTATAATCTCTCGGTCTTCCCGAGTAGGGAGGGTGGTTGCTAATGTTGACGGCTGATGAGACTGAAGTTCTTCCTTACGTTGCTTTTTTTGAGTAGTGTCTGGTTTTGTTTTAGGTGGGGGAGGGAAGGAAGAAGCTGGCTTGGAAAGCTCTTGATGATAGGTAAGACTAAGTTGCATCTCACCAGGAGAAGATCCTTTTTCTTTGTCACTTTTCTCGGCGACGAGCTCCTTCTTTCCATGTCTATAACCTAAAGCTATGGCGATCTTGTGGAGTAGAGACGACTTATTTTCATCCCTAGGGAATTGTCTCCCAAGGGTAAGTCCAAAGTAAAACATCCACACAAAGCTGATTATAAAAAGAATAGCTAGAAGGAGGGATTGGAGTAAGGAGAGCTCAAAAACAATAGTTCTTTTCCTCCTTAGATTATTATTTTCGAAGGGGGGGTCTTCTCTACTTCCCCTTCGATAATACTTGGTCATATTTCGACGGTGATTTTGTAAATCCATTACATTTTATCCGGCGCCGAGAGTCCTATAAGTTCAAGACCTATTTTGAGCACAGTATGAATTGCTCCCGCAAGTGCCAATCTTGCTTGGGTGATGTTTTCATCTTCTGTTAAGATGCGATGGTGGTTGTAATAGGTATGAAAGGTAGATGCGAGATCGTGAAGATAGTAGGGGATACGGTGAGGTTCAAGATACTCAGCACTCTTCCTTAGAACAAAGGGGAATTCACCAAGAAGTTTCATTAACTGAATTTCCTGAGGCTCCTTTAGATGATTAAGATTGCTCATCGCCTTCTTAAGGTCTAATGTTACTCCCCGCTCTCTTCCTACTTCAAAGAGACTGCTTATACGGGCATGGGCATACTGAACGTAGTAGACAGGATTTTCACTACTTTGGGCTTTAGCCAGTTCGAGATCAAAGTCTAGGGGACTATCTGATCTACGGGTAAGAAACATATACCGGGCGGCATCGACTCCTACTTCTTCCATCACCTCCCTTAGGGTAACAAATTCTCCAGCTCTTGTGGACATCGCAACAGGTTGACCCCCTCTTAGAAGATTTACAAGCTGGACAAGGATTACCTTAAGCCTTTCAGGGTTTAATCCGAGAGCATCAACAACCGCTTTGATTCTTGGGACATAACCGTGGTGGTCTGCCCCCCAAATGTTTATTATTGTGTCAAAACCCCGCTCTATCTTATTCCAGTGATAGGCGATATCGGCTGCAAAATAGGTCTTAGCTCCGTTACTTCTCACTATAACCCTGTCTTTCTCATCACCGAATAGGGAGCTTCTGAACCAGATCGCTCCATCTTGCTCGTATATAAATCCACGATTCCGAAGTTGCTCTATCGCCTTTTCTACAGCTCCTCCTCGATGGAGCGATTCTTCGCTAAACCATTCGTCATAGGAGACCCTAAAATCCTCAAGATCCTTCTTTATACCCTCTAGAATATTCTCTGCGGCATATTTAGTGCAAATAGGGAGAGCCTCTTCTTCGGGGGTATTAAGGTATTTTTCTCCCATCTCTTTGAAAAACTTCTGGGCTAGGTCTTTCATATAATCGCCGCGATAGTGATCCTCTGGAAAATCAATAGCTTTCCCAAGAACTTCCAAATATCGGAGATAAAGACTCCGTCCTAGAATGGTCATTTGTTTTCCAACGTCGTTTATATAATATTCACGGTGAACTCGATAGCCACAGGACTCGAGTATACGAGCCAGAGCATCCCCTACGGCTGCCCCTCGACCATGTCCAACATGAAGAGGTCCTGTGGGATTCGCACTAACGAATTCGACCTGGACATACCGGCCTTTACCTATGTCTGTCTTTCCGAAAGCCTTTCCCTGCTCATAAATAATTGGAAGGACACTGCTAAAGGCGTCACTTCGGATAAAGAAGTTTATAAATCCTGGGCCGGCGATCTCTACACGTTCCAGTATATCTGGGTTTTGGGCTTCAATAAACTCTAGAATCTTTGATGCTATTTCACGGGGATTTTTCTTGAGAGTTTTAGCTAAAACCATTGCGGAATTAGTCGCATAATCGCCGTGCTGAGCGATGGTGGGTATTTCAATTTCGGGTTCAAAGTCATCACTCAAGCTAAGTCCATTCTTCAAGGCCTTAGAAATAATTGACCGAAGTTCGTCCCTTATCAAAGCCATCTGTTTACGCCTCCACTCTGTATGGCAATGTATCACACAGCAGGTGTCTAAGATTCAACGTAGCGCTTTACTGGATTTGAACCGATTCGGCAATAGATTTCGTAACTAATAGTTTGCGCCTTTCTACCAAGCTCGTCTGCACTTATACACTCGCCTCCCTGATTGCCAAGTAAAACAACCTCTTCCCCTATAGAAAGGGATGAATCCACCTTGGTTACGTCAACGGTTATGAGATTCATGGAGACTCTACCAACAATAGGGCAGCGTCTACCTCTTATAAGGACTTCGCCTCTATTGGATAGCATTCGAGGATAACCGTCGCCATAGCCAACAGAAACGGTTGCTATAGTCATGGAGGTAGGGGTTATGAAGCTTTTTCCGTAGCCTATGGGTGTGTTAGGGGGAACTTCTTTTATTTGTAGAATACGGGCTTTAAGAGTCATAACAGGTTCGAAGGTCCTAGCGAAATCTATTGGCCCATACAGGACTATACCGGGACGAACCATGTTAAAATGTGCTGTGGGATATCTTAAGGTACCGGCACTGTTTGAAATATGCAAAAAGGTTGGGGTTATCTTAAGTTCTGATTTTAAACGGCTCAAAAAATTCCGAAACCTTTCTATCTGGATCAGGGGATAGGATGAATTTTTGTCGTCCGCATCAGCAAAATGTGACATAAGTCCTTCTAACTTAATCCACGAACAATGTTTGAGTTTAGCTAAAAACTCATTGAAACCTTCTTCCCTTATCCCTAGGCGTCCCATCCCCGTATCAACCTTGACATGAATGGGGTAGGGAGTCTGTCTTTTTCTTCCAGCCTCCTCGCAATAATCAAGGTGCTCAATAGCATAGACAACTGGTGTTATCGACATTTCAAGGGCCTCAGGATACTCATTGGGAAGAAGTCCCGAAAGGACTAAAATAGGTGTTGAAATGCCAGCATCCCGAAGAAGCACTGCCTCTGAAAACTTACTTACGGCGAACCAAGGGGGATTCAGGGGTAGAAGAGCTGTGGCGACCTGAAGCAGTCCGTGCCCATAGGCTTCCGCCTTTATCACTGGAGAGACGGCAATATGGGGTCCTACAAATTGTTTTATGCGAGTGTAGTTTCTCTTTAGGGCGCCAAGATTTATTTCAACCCAATTATGCAACGGCGTGTCTCCCTCTGGCTATGGCCAAACTTTTCTAGACAAGAAGTTAGAATCTATGTTATAAATTTTTTAGGTCGGGACGTGGCTCAGTTTGGGAGAGCGCTGCGTTCGGGACGCAGAAGTCGCTGGTTCAAATCCAGTCGTCCCGACCACCTCAAAATCTAAAAGAACCCATTCACCCATGGTGAAAGTTTCTCTCCAGTGAAGACCTATGTTTTGGAAAGCTTCTCGAACACTATCCTCCTGTTCCCTGAGAATTCCAGATAGCACCAATCTTTTCCTAGTTATTTGGGCTAAAACCTGTGCCATCCTCACGAGAATATTGGCTTGAATATTTGCTACGGTTACATCGAAGGAGTTTCCTCTAAGAACCTCCGGCTCCGCTACGATAAAGTTTATACGCTGAGCCTGATTCTTCATCGCATTTTCTCTAGCAACAAGAATAGCCTCAGAATCATTGTCGATAGCGGTAACGAAAGAAAATCCAGAAAGGGCTGCCGCTATGGCAAGAATTCCTGAACCTGTCCCTACGTCTAAAAAAGAAATGTTAGACAAGTTCTCTTTGTTGGAAGTAACAAAGCGGTCTATCCATTCAAGGCACAGTCTTGTTGACTCATGATGCCCAGTCCCGAAGGCCATGCCAGGATCGATTCTTATGAGAATACGGTTGGGAAGATGGAGCTCCTTCCAGGATGGGCATACTAGGAATTTACTTCCCACCTCTATTGGTCCTATGTGTTTCTTCCACTCTTCCTCCCAATTTGTATCCTCATAGGGTTCTAGAATGATTTTTGGTAGGTAGTGGAATGTAGCCTTTAAAAACCTTAAAAGGGATGGAATGATAGAGTCTAATTCGTCAAAGGAGAAAGCCAGTTCAACGACATGAGGAGAAATTTGAACTATTGGCCTTTGGTATTCCATGGCAATAAGGGGTGCGAGTTCGCTATCATCTGACTGTTTTAGATGGATTTCTAATCTGTATCTTCGATCGATCATAACTTTTCTAGCCTTTAGGGATAAGTAGTTTCATTTCTAGAATAGCCTAAAACGGGAGATTCTGAAAGGGAGTTTTATTTTGTTTACATAATACACATTATCGGAAATAACTACTCCTTGACCTAAGTCCTTTAAAAAAGTAAAAACAAATCACAAAAAAAATAAAATTACCTGCCGGAGGGTAACTTTACGTGACATGCCAAAGAAAATTTGTAGTAGAGCCTGTATTCAAAAATGGCTTCACTCTATTTAGACTGACCTCGTTGGACAATATAGAAGGTCTTTCCTACGGTATTTTTGGAAGATCTGGTGGTGTTAGTCCAAAACCCTACGATTCCTTAAACGTTGCTTTTTCAACAGGCGATGACGAAAAAAACATTATAACCAACATAGAGTTGATACGAAAAGAACTCGATTTTGAATTTATCGCAAGTTGTAACCAGGTCCACGGAAAGAAAATAGTTGTTATAGATAAGGATTTTCCTTTACGGCCAAGGAAAGAAGGTCCCATTTTTCTTGGTGATGGAGATGCGATTATAACCAACCTTCCTCGCATAGGACTTATGATTAAAACAGGTGACTGCCAAGCCGTTATACTTGTAGATCCGGTTGGCCGTGTCATTGCTAATGTTCACTGCGGTTGGCGGGGTAATGTCCAGAATATCGTGGGAGAAGTAGTCAGGACTATGAAAACCGACTTTAGCTCCAATCCTGAGAATATCATCGCCGCAATAAGCCCATCCATTGGTCCCTGTTGTGCTGAGTTTATTTACTATAGAGAAATCTTTCCAGAAGCTTTTTGGCATTTCCGAATTAATGAAAATCATTTTAACTTATGGGAGATTACTCTATCACAACTTATCGAAGCAGGGCTAAGTCCAAAAAACATTTCCATTAGTGGGTGGTGCACTCGATGTCACCCTGAATACTTCTTCTCCTATCGAAGGGAAAAGCGAAGTGGTCGCATGGCGACCGTTGTTGGTTGGAGAGGGTAGTTATGAGAAAGTATCTCGAAAGAGCCAAAATAATCAGAAACCTTCCTTTGGCTTCTTCCATTTATCATCTTGAACTCTATTCCCCTAAGATCGCCAACGAAGCTCGAGCAGGCCAATTTGTTATGCTCAGGGTAACGGAGGATTTTATTCCTCTTCTTAGGAGGCCCTTTTCCTTATTTCGGATCAGAAAAGAAGAGGGAATCTTGGAGATAGCTTATAAGATCGTTGGTAAGGGTACGGGTATGTTATCAAAGAAGCCCGAGGGAGAATACGTTGATCTCTTAGGACCTCTTGGAAACGGTTTTAGACTCCCTCCCCCTGGCACTCGTGATGTATGGGTTCTAGCAGGAGGTATTGGCATTGCTGCTCTAAGGCCCCTTATAGAAAGTATAAAAGGAGCTATGCCAGAGGTAAATCTTACGCTATATTATGGAGTAAAATCTTCTTCAGAGCTTTTTAGCATAGATGATTTTTCGGAAATGTGCGACGGGCTAAGATGTTCAACCGACGATGGAAGTTTTGGATTTTGCGGAAATGTGCTTGGTTGTGTCATCCACGATTGGGAAACTCTAGGCACAATCCCATCCTATCTTTATGCCTGCGGTCCTACGGTTATGCTTCGCCATGTTGCCCAGTGGGTAATTGATCATAGTATCCCGTCCCAGTTTTCGCTTGAGTCTCTTATGGGGTGTGGAGTAGGAGCCTGTCTTGGCTGTGCTGTCCCAAAAAAGTCTGATGGAGAACCATCTTATGTCCATGTTTGTTTTGAAGGTCCCATTTTTTCTCCTGATATCATTCAATGGGAGAAGCTTCTATGAGTGCCACCTTACCTATAGATCTTTCGGTAAATCTTGGTCCCATTAAATTGAAAAACCCAGTTATGGTAGCATCAGGAACCTTTGGTTACGGAAGAGAATACGCCGATATTGTGCCTCTTGAGTGCTTAGGGGCTGTTGTGGTGAAGGGTATTTCCCTTAAACCTCGCCCTGGGAATCCCCCTCCCCGCTTGGTGGAAACTCCTGCAGGTCTTATCAACGCCATAGGATTAGAAAACGTTGGGATAGAAACATTCCTTTCGGATAAACTCCCTTTTTTAAGAAAGCGAAAGATCCCAACAGTAGTGAACATCTTTGGGGAGACTGTTGAGGAGTATGGAGAAATAGCCCGAAGGCTCGATGGAGTTGATGGAGTAGTGGCTCTTGAAATCAACATAAGTTGCCCAAATGTCAAGGCTGGGGGAGTTCATTTTGGAACCAATCCCTCGATGGCAAGTTCTCTTGTGAAGGCCGTTCGGGCTGCTACCTCTCTTCCAATCATAACTAAACTCTCCCCCCAGGTTACCTCTATTGCCGATATGGCAAAGGCCGTAGAAGATGCCGGGACGGACATTATCTCGTGTATAAACACCGTCCCAGCAATGGCTGTTAACATCTATTCAAGAAAACCCCTTCTAGGAAATGTCATCGGTGGTCTCTCAGGGCCTGCGATTAAGCCCATAGCTCTTCGTTGTGTTTATGAGGTGGTAAAGTCGGTAGGAATACCCGTAATCGGTATTGGGGGAATAGCCAATGCGGAGGATGCCCTTGAATTTCTTCTAGTAGGAGCTAGGGCTGTGCAGATAGGGACTATGAATTTTGCTAATCCAAGGGTGGTTATCGATGTTATAGAGGGGATTGAAAATTTTATGAGATTACAAAATATATCAAAGATAGAGGACTTTATAGGAACCTTGAAAACACTCTAGGAAGGAGCCTTCTTATGCCATACGATACCTCCATAGTTCCCTCTGGATCCTTTGTGGTGGAAAAATCCAAACCTAAGCTTTTAGAAGCCTACTTGGGAAGTTGTGTTGGGGTAACGCTTGTAGATAGAAAGAGCGGTGTTGGAGGACTCTATCACATACTTCTTCCAGAACCACCACTTCCGGAAACGAGCTATCAGAGGGAGGCCTATGCAGCGAGTGGACTTCCAATATTTTTGAGGGAACTTATAAAGAAAGGAGCAGATGCTTCAAGACTTGAAGCGGTGTTAGCAGGGGGAGCCCTGATAGCTCCTGCCATGGAGGAAGATTTTTACATGAATATCGGGGGGCGAACTCTTACGGTTGTGGAAAATTTCCTCCGTGAACGTGACATACCCATAGTGTATGGGGAAACAGGCGGATTTTTCTCCTGTAAGATGACCCTTAACCTAAGTACTATGGAAACCAGAGTCGAACCTATCGGGATTAAATCTACTAGGGTTACACCTCCTGAGCCTATAAAACTTACTCCAGAGAGCATTTCTGAAGTAATATCTCGTCTTAGTCCCATACCCCAGATAGCACTTGAGATTCTCGGTATGCTTCGTTCAGGTAATTACAATGTAGCTCTCATTTCCGAAAAGGTTGAAAAGGATCAAGTGATTACAGCAAAACTTCTTGGTTTTTGTAATTCTCCTTATATAGCAAGCCCAGTTCCTATTACCTCAATAGAGCGAGCGATCGCTTTCTTGGGCGAGAGGCGACTCCTTCAGATGTTACTCTCTACCTATTGTCAAAGTGTTTTCTCCAACAAAGTTGGTGGGTATTCGATGTGCCGAGGGGGACTATTTCGGCATGCTTTGGTTACCGCCCATATTGCAGAAACTATAGCGGGTATTCTTAACTTGTCGGAGGGTGAAGCATATACGGGGGGACTTCTCCATGATATTGGTAAGATAGTTCTTGATCAGTATGTCTTCGACTTTGCGCCATTTTTTTATAGAAGGGCCCTTATAGAGGGGATTGATCTTGTTCAGCTTGAAAGGGAATATTTCGGTATGGATCATACGGAGGCCGGAAGGATTCTTGCTGAACATTGGCACCTTCCCAAGGAGATAGCCGATATAATATCGATGCATGAAGATATTGATAATTTCTTAAAACTTGGTCCTATGGCTAAGGTTATATTCATTGCCAACATTGTTGCTTCACGTTTTCTGGTCAACTCTTCTCTCTCCAGCTCGACCTGTCTCTTATACACATC
>JAOACS010000014.1 GCA_026417655.1 Syntrophobacterales bacterium | reverse complement strand
AGATGTGTATAAGAGACAGCCCTTATAGTGTCCCCTATCCCTTCATAGAGCAAAATACCTATACCTAAGGCTGATTTTATAGCTCCCTGAATGGGAGAGCCAGCTTCCGTAACACCTAGATGAAAAGGATAGGGAATCCTTTGAGCAAGCATCCTATATGCCTCTACTGTGTTAAGCACGTTAGAGGATTTCATAGAGACCTTAATGAGATTAAAATCCATCGATTCTAGAATTTCTATGTGCCTTAGAACACTTTCAACCATCGCCTCCGGTGTTGCTCCGCCATACTTTTCGATAAGTCCTTTCTCAACGGAGCCACTATTTACCCCAATTCTTATGGGCACCTGTCGTTCCTTCGCTTCAAGGGCCACTTTGCGAACCTTATCGAGACCACCAATATTTCCAGGATTTAGTCTCAACCCATCAACCCCGGCTCTGAGAGCTCCAAGGGCAAGACGGTAGTCGAAATGAATATCGGCAATAATAGGTATGGAAATAGATTTTTTAATTTTAGGCAATTGCTCTACGGCTTCCATATCCGAAACCGCGACCCTTACGATTTCACATCCTCTATCTTCTAGCCTCTTAATTTGCTCCACCGTTGCTTTCCAATCCCTAGTATCAGTATTTGTCATAGACTGGACAACTATAGGAGCATCTCCTCCGATGGCTACACTACCTACATGGATTTTCAGACTCTGACGACGTCTGGCCCTTGTCATGGATCCTTCCTCCTTTCTTTCAATTCTATTGTGTGCTACAGATAAAAAATCGTAAAGAAGAAAAAGCTTGTAAATGTAGAGGCTTGAGAAGGGGGAATACCGATGAAAAGGGAACCCATTAAAATTCTGATGTGTGCATCGGAGATGATGCCCTTTGCTAAAACCGGTGGACTTGCGGATGTAATAGGAAGTCTTCCAAGGGCTTTGAAAAAACTTGGATGTGAGGTCAGAATATTCATGCCACTTTATAGAGAAGTAAGATCCCAGTGGCTTGAACAATATAGGAACCTAGAAATAATTGCGGATAAGATCTTTATTCCCGTCGGTATTCATCATTTTACGGTTTATCTCTGGAAAACGGTATTAGATCCTGGTATTGAGGTCTATTTTCTGGAAAAGGACGAATTTTTTGATCGAACATACCTATATGGAAATCCAGACCCTCAACGGGGAGATTATGAAGACAACGCAGAACGGTTTATCCTATTCTGTAGAGCCGTTTATGCTCTCTGTATCCATACAGATTGGTTTCCCCATATTTTTCATATCCATGATTGGCAAGCTTCTCTTGTGGCACCCTATCTTGTCCATCATTGGCGCTCTGACCCCCGTTTTGCCTCAATATCGTGTATACTTACGATTCATAACCTAGCCTTCCAGGGGATCTTTCCCGGAACCTTCTTCTCCCTTACGCATCTCCCATCCCATGTTTTCACTATGGAAGGTATGGAATACTGGGGACAGTGCAATTTTCTAAAGGCAGGGATTGTATACAGCGATTATGTCACTACGGTAAGTCCTAAGTATGCTGAACAAATTCAGACAGCAGAGCATGGCTATGGGTTAGACGGAGTCCTTAGAAGTAGAGGAGATCGTCTCATTGGAATTCTAAATGGCATAGATGCAGATCTATGGAACCCTGCAACAGATCCCTTTTTGACTACCCATTACAGTATAGATAGTCTAGAGGGTAAGAGGAACTGCAAAAAAGATTTATTAACAACCCTTGGGTTGCCCCTTGACCTTATGGATTCCCCCCTGTGTGCCACCATAGGAAGGCTCACTCGTCAAAAGGGCTACGATCTCATATACGAGATCGCTCCACTACTTTTTAAGCACAACGGGGCGCTCGTTATTCTTGGAAAGGGTGAGCGGGAATTAATGGAGCTTTTTCTTCACTTAAAGGATGAGTATCCAACCCGATTTGCTGCAGTATTCGATTTTGATGAATCCCTTTCTCACAAAATAGAAGCTGGAGCAGATATCTTTCTTATGCCATCTCGATTTGAACCCTGCGGTCTAAATCAGATGTATAGCCTCCGCTATGGTACCATTCCAGTAGTTCATGCAACCGGTGGACTCGATGACACTGTAGATGACGTATTACTTTACCCCGATGGTGGAACGGGTTTTAAGTTCTATGCCTATGGAGTAGAATCATTTTGGGAAGTGCTTAAAGAGGCTTTGAAACTCTACGAAAATAAAAGCCTCTGGAGAAAAATACAGATAAACGGAATGAAGAAGGACTATTCTTGGGATAGATCTGCAAAGGCCTACTTAGAAGTTTATGAGGCGGTAAGGCGTAATCGCTGAAGTAAAAGGAGGCGACCACAGAGGTCGCTCTCCTTCTAGGAATTTTACTTTATAATCTCTTGAACCTGCTGACGCATAACTTTCTTGTCAAGCTTCCCAACGCTAGTTTTTGGAAGAAGATCCACAAAAATAACTCTATCGGGAACTCCCCACTTAGATATGACACCCCTATCGACAAAGTCCATATAAAACCTTTTAAGCTCCTCTTCAGTAACCTTTCCTACATACTCAGGACGTAACACAACGAGAACAACAGGCCGCTCCCCCCATTTTTCATGAGGAACTCCTATAGCAGCAGCTTCACTAACGGCCTCATGTTTCAAAATGATATTTTCAAGATCAAGGGATGAGATCCACTCACCTCCTGTTTTTATAACATCCTTTATGCGGTCTGTTATCTTTAAATATCCCTGGGGATCAATATAACCAACATCTCCCGTATGTAACCATCCTCCTTGCCATAGTTCTTCACTCTTACTGGGCTCTTTAAAATACCCTTGAGTAAGCCATGGAGCTCTAACAATTA
Source organism: Syntrophobacterales bacterium (assembly GCA_026417655.1). GTDB lineage: Bacteria > Desulfobacterota > Syntrophobacteria > Syntrophobacterales > Thermodesulforhabdaceae > JAOACS01. The sequence goes on along the minus strand of JAOACS010000014.1, from coordinate 127,774 downwards.
CTTCTCCTGTAGATTTACCGTCATTTGGAAGCACCTTACCTTCGGGATCAACAATCTGAATATCAACAAGAGGTATGGTCATCCCCGTCTTTGTCCGTATCCTGACCTGTTCATCAACATTCCAATCGAGCATAGATGGCTGTAGGTAAGCAAGAGTCAATACAGGACATGTTTCCGACATCCCATAACCGGTGATTATATCTATACCCCTTGCCATTGCCGCTTTGCAAAGAGCTTCTGGCAAAGCTGAACCACCTATAATTACCTTCCATCTCGAAAGATCTACATCTTTAGAAGCAGGATGCGTTAAAAGCATGTGAAGTATAGTGGGAACGCAGTGGCTAAAGGTAACCTTCTCTTGGGAGATTAATTTTAGTAACATCTCTGGTTCATATCTCCCGGGATAGACCTGTTTACATCCCATCATAGTTGCAACATAGGGAAGTCCCCAGGCATGGACGTGGAACATGGGAGTAATAGGCATATAGACGTCCCCACGGTGAAATTCATTACCCCCAGGTTTAAGAACATTTTGCGAAGCCACACCTAGAGTATGTAACACGAGCTGACGATGGCTAAAATAAACCCCCTTAGGAAGCCCTGTAGTTCCAGTTGTATAGAAAAGGGTTGCCATTGTATTCTCAGGAAGGTCCTCAAAATTGTAGGTTGAAGAAGCTTTAGAAAGAAGATCTTCATACTCGCCAGCCAATTCTATAGATGTTTGGAGAGGTTGGGGATTATCTTGTAGTAGAATGATCTTTTTTACTGTTTGCAATTGGGGTTTTATCTTTTCGATTACCGGCATAAAGTCTGAGTGTACTAATAAGACCTCATCCTCAGCATGATTTATAGTGTAAAGTATCTGATCAGGCGATAGCCTGATATTTACGGTATGAAGCACAGCTCCCATCATAGGGATAGCAAAATAACATTCAAGATATCTATGGGAATCCCAGTCCATTACTCCTATCACATCTCCGGGCTTAACTCCGATAGAAGAAAGGGCATTGGCGAGCCTTCCTACCCGTTCAAAAAAATCACTATAGGTCATACGCTTAAGATCTCGATAAACGATCTCAACATCCCTTGCTATACGCTTTGGCATATTCAAAAGATGTTTAATTATAAGTGGAAACTCGTAAGCTGACGAAGTCTTAGTGATAAGTCTAGGTGGCATAGGGTCCCCTCCCTTAGGTTGTGTGATTGAAAAACAAACTGAACGATCATTACGGAGAGATGGATAACTACCCTCTCCTTCCCCCAACAGAGTCGCTTTTATAAAAAATTCCTGTTGGGAGTCAAGCTCTTATAGAGTTTCCACCGTCATAGGAGGGGACGCCCAGTGGTTCTACCTCACAATATTGACCGCAGTATTTAACATATCGGAAGAAGTTGTAATTACTTTGGAATTGGCGTTGAAATCGGCCTGGTAAATAATCATATTAACCAATTCCTCTGACAAGTCAACGTTAGAGCCCTCCACCGCAAAACTCATTATCGTCCCCATGCCTTCGGTTCCTGGCTGCTTAGGCCCCACTTTTCCAGCATTTGGTCCCTCACGCCATAGATTTCCCCCTGCTCGCACAAGTCCGTTGGGATCATTGAAATAGTAAAGTCCAAGGGTAGCCAAAGCTTGTTGCGAAATCTCACCTGTTTGCTTATCTATACCGTAGATCTCACCGTTGTCCCTTATGACAAAGTCACTGTATTGGTTAATATCAAGGGTTATTTCATTCCCATCCTTGTCAAGCACCGACATACCTAGGTAATTTACTAACTTCCCTTCTTTATTAAGGTAGAATCCTCCATCCCGAGTGTAGAAAATATTTCCTGAAGAATCCTTTACCCCAAAGAAACCCTTCCCATTAATGGCCACATCGGACCAATTAGAGGTATTTATTATAGGACCCTGAGCAAAATTCGTAAGAACAGCTAAAGGTCTTGCCCCAGAACCTTCTCGATCATTAAAGGCAGATACCGTTGAGTAATAACCTGCTACGAAGTCACAAAACCTAATAGAATTAGACTTATAACCGATAGTGTTTGCGTTCGCAATGTTATCACTCACTACCGAAACGGCTGTACTGAAACACCTTAAGCCATTCACTCCGTTATATAAGGCTGTGCCAACTCCTGCCATGGCTATCCCTCCTTTCTCTAAATATTGCTCTGGGATCCGGAGGTTTTTACTGGATCATCACTCCATATTTGTATTACGTAACCTGCCGGCATCTTGAGGCCCTCATCATTATCAAGAACCAAGTATGGTAGGCCATTTACGAATCTAAGACTCGTTGCCTTTCCTTTAGCATCAGGATAAATAACCTGCCTCCGGCCACTCTCAGTAACGACCACAACCTCAACCCTGTAATCCCCGTCAGGAACTCGCCTACCTTGATTATCTAGGCCATCCCACCCTATTGCATGGGATCCCCTATCAACCTTTCCTTTATCTAGGACTCTAATTAGCTTCCCCGATTGATCATAAATGTTTACGGTTACAACTCCTCCCGTATCCAATGTGAAATTTAAATCTTTTGGAGCACCATCCTTTACAACTATGACATCGGTAAAACCCTTCACATACTTATCGATAAGTTCGACAGTTTCCAGATTATTTATGGAGAAAAGATACTTGGCACCTTCTTCCAAATATTGGTTCGCTCTAATAAGCTGTTCCACAGTACTGAATTGAGCAAGCTGAGCCGCCAGTTCATGGGATTTTAGAGGATTCATGGGATCCTGATGTTGAAGTTGGGTAGTAAACATCTTAAGGAACGCTTCTAGATCAAGAGCTTTGTTCTTCTGAAGATCGATTAAAGTCTTATCTTGAGCTAGAAACGGTGGAACTCCTAGTATATATGGGGCACTAACAGGCATTTTTTACCTCCTAGGCATAAAAGTATATCAAATGTCCTTCAATGGAAGTTACATTGCCAGAATTATTGCTCCCTCTAGATGTGACCAAACCGCTAGAAAAATTTGTTGTAATCCCTTCATCTGGTAAAAAGATACCTTCATAATTTTGCCTTTTACTGTAGGTATTATTGCCACCATTTCCAGTTTCCACAGAAAACTCTTCTAATAACAGTCCCTGTCCTTCAAGATACTGCTTTAATATTTCACTGTTTTTCTGAAGCAAAATTCTTGCCTCATCCGTTTCTGTAGTGATGGTGGCAGAAACTTTTTGATCCTTTGCCGTAAGTTTTACCACGACCTTTCCTAACTCCTCCGGTTCAAGCTGAATAATCAAACTATTCCTTCCTTCGTACCTAACATAACTGATATTATATTCATTAACCTCCGATAGGATCGACGATTGGGAGATAACATTGGAGGTAAGGGAAAATTTTTCCTGCATTTGACCAAATAGCTGATCAAAATTTCCCAATGAGGGATCTCGAAATAGGCCATTTAAGCCCCCATTTGGGGTATCCTGTTGCCCTGGGTTAAAAGAAAAATTCTCGGAGAACCCTTTGCCGCTATCCCCAAAAAATCTGTGGGAAGTATTTACCTCTGCCGATGTTGAAGTCTCAGAGGAAGAGTGAGTAGCCATTGAGTCCAAGTTACCGCTTTTGAAGGATGCACCGTTATCTATATCCTCCTCTAAATTTTTTGGGAAACTAGGATCCACAAAACCACTCGTAGTAGAAACTAACCCATCCTCCTTCTGGTTAACTGGTTGGTTAGTAGAGGAGAGGATGGCATTAGAGTCACTAAAGTAACCTTCATCTCCAGCCCTATCAGAGGAAGAGGATATAACAGCTTTAGCAAAGGCATCTCCCAGTTCCCTTTGATAGACTTGGTTTTCCTTTCCTACACCCTGATAGGATGACACCTCCGAGGATAAAACTAACTCCAATGGCTTATTTAAGGCCGAATCAGTTAAATCGAGCTTTGCTTCCTCTGTAAGCTTATAAATACCGGAAAATATACTCTTAACTTCTTCAAGAGAAAAGGTTTTCTCTCCATCCAAAGAAAAGTGAAGTTGGTTAGAGTCGAGAGAAATAGTTGAAAGTATCTTAGAAAGCTCACTTCCCTTAATGGTGGCGCCCTCAGAAGTAGAGGAATAGAGGAAGTTAATAAGAGCCTGGAGGCTAATTTTTCCATCTTCTGAAGCCTGCATCTGAAGTGACATAATATCCTCAGCCGAAAAACCTAATTCTGAAAGTAACTGGGAGGCCTCCTTTAGGTCCATAGTTAAACTATTTTTATCGATTAATTCATTTTGTTTCGAAGTATCCCCCTTCTGAGTAACAATAAAAAAGTAGGAAAGTCCCATCTCATTTACCACGTCTTGAAGTGTTAATGGTTGACTTTCTTTGCTCCCATTTCTATCTTTAGCTTTTTTAGAATTATTAAGAAGCTTCTGGCTACCTATCTCAACATCACTTTTTTTCGTCTGATCAATGAAAAAGGGTAGGAAATCCCTTTCCTGCTCATTAGTTCTTCTCCGAGTCAGAGCCGAGCTAATTCTAGCATCTTGCATAGTCTCTAGCTTCTCTAAAATTCTCGGCTTAATTTGAAACATATGAAACTCCTCCTCTTATCCAAATTACACCAGATTGCCAAAGATTTTGTATGCAAGAAGATTGCCAAAAGGACGCGAACTCCCCTATTCTCAGAGGAGCCTTTATACCTTTTTTTACCGTCGATAAGATGAGGAGAGGCTGAAAGGATAGGGAAATTTTTTCCTTATATTGAAATTCTTATCCAAATCTTCCAGTTATGTAATCTTCGGTCAGTTTCTTGGAAGGTCTAGTAAATATTTCCTCAGTAGGTCCTATTTCGATTAGGCTACCTAGATGAAAGAAGGCTGTCCTATGAGAAACTCGTGCAGCCTGTTGTAGTGAATGGGTAACAATAACAATAGCGTATTCCTGGCTTAACTCAGCCATAAGTTCCTCAATACGAGCAGTTGCAATCGGATCCAAGGCAGAGCAAGGCTCATCCATAAGAATAACTTCTGGGTTTACTGCAATAGTTCTAGCTATGCATAACCTCTGCTGCTGGCCACCGGAAAGGCTTAGTCCAGAGTGAGAGAGTCTGTCCTTTACTTCATCCCACAACCCAGCCTTTCTGAGAGAAACCTCCACAATTTCATCGAGCTCTCTTTTAGATTGAGCCAAGCCATGTATTTTGGGGCCGTATGCAACGTTTTCGTATATAGATTTTGGGAATGGGTTAGGTTTTTGAAAAACCATACCCACACGGGCCCTAAGGAGTACCACGTCCATATCTTTACTATGGATATCGATCCCATCAAAGAGTATCTGACCAGTAACTCGGCACCCTTCAATGGTATCGTTCATACGATTTAAGCACCTGATAAAGGTAGACTTTCCACATCCAGAGGCTCCTATTATAGCAAGCACCTCACGGCGATATATATCAAGAGATACATCATTTATAGCCTGCTTGTTTTTATAGAATACATTGACATTACGGCAAACAATACATGGCTTTTTAGAACTTTCTGGCAAAGAGAAGGGCTCCTTACTCTTTAACTGAGAAGTGTCAGAGAGAAAAACCGATACGTCTTGATAACAATAGGAATTGTCTCTACTTAGGGCTGAAGTATTTATAAACTTCGCAATAAAATTTTTCATAAGCCTTTAATAACCTCCAACATCTACCATAATTCGAGTCGAAGGACTCGAATTATGGTTTCTTAACTAATCGACGAAATTATTACAACTGACCTTTGACGGTATTACGCACCTTTTCTCGCTCTTCCTTTGGCAGCGGAATGAGCCCTTTCTGAGTCAAATAACCATTATCCCCTATCGCCCTCTCGCTAAGAAACTCTTCAACATATTCCTTTATGCCAGGGATCACCCCAACATGGGCCTTTTTAACATAGAAGAAGAGAGGTCTCGCAAGGGGATAAGAACCTGAGGCTATATTTTCAAAAGTAGGCTTAGCTCCATTTATAGAACATCCCTGAATCTTATCCTGGTTTTGATCGAGGAAACTAAACCCGAAAATTCCTAAGGCCTTAGGATTACCATCAAGCTTTTGAACTATTAGATTGTCATTTTCTCCTGCGTCAATATATGCTCCATCTTCACGAATAGTGTGAGCAATAGATTTAAACTGTTTTTCGTCCTTTTTTGCCATCTCTTTCAGAAAAGTAAAACTCTTCGCCCCAGACTCCATGGCAAGCTCTAGAAAGGCATCCCTTGTTCCTGAAGTAGGGGGAGGTCCATAAATTTCTATCTTAATGTTGGGAAAGTTGGGATTTATGTCCTTCCAGGTTTTGTAAGGATTGGGAATAATCTTGCCTTCCTCCTTAGGATCTGGAACTTGCTTTGCGATGGCTAAAAAAATATCCTTCGTGGTAAGATCCATTGGTTGTCCTTTTTTAGATACCGCCAGCACAATACCATCGTATCCTATCTTTACTTCTATTATATCTTTGACACCATTTAGGGCGCAGGTCTCTTTCTCAGAATCTTTTATAGCTCTAGAGGCATTGCTTATATCAGGGTGAGTTTCTCCGACACCTGCACAGAACAACTTAAACCCTCCCCCAGTTCCCGTAGATTCAACCTTAGGAGTTTTAAACCCTTTTTTACCTAGATGCTCAGCAACCGTGATGGAGAAGGGATAAACCGTAGAAGAGCCAACTATCTGAATAGTATCTCTTGCAGCTAAAGCGGGACTAAACCATGCCGTAACTATCAGTATAAAACTTGCGCAAACTAAAATAGCCGTTGAAATACTCAGTTTTTTCTGATTCATAGTAGCTCCCCCCAATCATACTTTTCATTATCATTAGGTTCCCACAATACTTTAAATTTTTCTTAAAGCTCTCTAGATCCTTATTTCACCCCCCTTCTGTGGGCTTAATATTTTCTTTCATATTTTTTCCTTAGAAAGATGGCGGCACTATTCATGGCGATCATGAAAAATATCAACACTATAATCGCTGCGGCAGCTTTTTCATTAAAGGCCCTATCTGGTTGATCCGACCATAAATAAATCTGTACAGGTAAAGCTGAGGCTGGATCCATAAGTTTCTTTGGTATGTCAACAACAAAGGCAACCATACCTACCATTAACAGGGGAGCTGTTTCTCCAACAGCTCTTGCCATTCCTAGAATGGCCCCTGTGAACATACCTGGTAAAGCAAGGGGAACAACATGATGGAAAATAGTTTGAATTTTTGATGCTCCTACCCCAAGGGCGGCTTCCCTTATGCTAGGCGGAACACTTTTTAAAGCACTTTTGGATGCTATGACTATTACCGGGATAGTCATTAGGGATAGCACAAGTCCCCCTACTAAGGGAGAGGACCTTGGAAGCTTAAAGAAATTAAGGAATATAGCGAGACCAATCAAACCAAATATAATAGAGGGAACAGCCGTCAAGTTATTGATATTTATATCTATAATATCGGTAAGCCTAGATTTCGGGGCGCATTCTTCTAAATATATAGCAGCTCCCACCCCTATCGGGAAAGATAGAAAGAATGTCACAACCATAAGGTAAAAGGATCCAACAATTGCACCCCCTATTCCGGCCATACTAGGGGTATGTGAATCCCCCGAGGTAAAAAATCGACTATTAAAGCCTGTGGAAACCCTCCCATCACTACTAAGTTGCTCGAATTTTTGAAGGATCCCTTCCGTAACAAGGCCCGCCTGGATAGCCCTTTCCTTGGAAATAACCCCTTTATTAATAAGATTTATGCCATCTCCTGCAGGAAGCCATATTTCCACCGCTGACCCCACAGCTTCCGGATGTTTAATCACAAACTCCTTAAGAACCTCTTCTACGCCAGCTCCAAGTAGCTTTGAAAGTTCTCTCTTTTCTTGCCTAGATGTGACATCGGGGAAGAACCTTTGAAGAGACTGGCTAATAACCAACCCGTAATCGCTTTCCTTTATGTTGTAAGGCAATATAAGCTCCGGATCCAAGTATATAGGCAGTTTAATGCGGGTTTCAAAAAAGGCCCTCCATCCCATTCTGAAAATTCCACTGAAGAAAATTCCCAAAAAGAGAAAACACACAACAATACTTAAGGCACCATAGATTAAGAACCTTCTCTCCTTCTTGTATCGCCTAGGGAGGCTCCTTCTTACTATATCGGCTGTTGGAATCCTTGAGGGTCTATTCATACTGTTCCCTGTATTTTTTAACTATTAGGAAAGCAAAAAGGTTTAAGAGAAAAGTCATCACAAACAGAGCCAAACCTAGAGCAAAAGCTGAAAGGGTCTTAGGATTATCAAATTCTATATCACCGGTGAGTAAACTCACAATTTGAACGGTGACGGTAGTCACCGCATCAAGAGGATTAAGTGTAAGCTTCGCTCTAAGGCTTGCAGCCATAACAACAATCATAGTCTCTCCAATGGCTCTAGACACAGCAAGAAGCATCCCCCCGGCTATCCCAGGAAGGGCCGCTGGAATAAGAACCCTTTTTATCATCTCAGATTTTGTAGCACCCAGAGCATAAGCTCCCTCTCTAAGCGACAGAGGCACGGCACTCATAGCGTCATCTGAAAGAGATGAGACAAAGGGGATGATCATAATACCCATCACCAACCCTGCAGCTAAAGCGCTTTCAGAGGCTACCTCAAGTTGGAACTGTTCTGCTATCGCCCTTACGAAGGGACCTACAAAGAGGGCTGCAAAAAAGCCATAAACAACGGTTGGAATACCAGCAAGAATTTCCAAGACCGGTTTTATAATTGCCCGAAGCTTAGGTGGAGCATATTCAGAGGTAAAAATAGCAGCAAAAAGCCCTATCGGCACCGCCACCAATAGAGCAATAAAGGATATAAGAAAGGTTCCGGCAAATACAGGTATGGCTCCAAAATATCCCTCCGTTGCTACCTGATCAGGTCTCATAGCTATATGGGGATTCCATTGAGTTCCTGTGAGAAACTCCCATAGGGGAACGTTTCTAAAAAACCTAACGGATTCAAACAAAACCGAGACAACTATGCTTAACGTAACGAAAATAGCGAAGACACCGCAGGCCCCGAGAAGCCCTGTGATAATAGCCTCCACACGGTGACGAGCCTTCAACTGCGGAGAGATCCTTTGAAAGAGAAAGGCCGCCGATGCTAGTCCAACTACAATCACTACGCCAGAAAGAATCCATCGGCTAGAATGCTTAAGTGTTATATACATGGAGACAAGAGGTCTTACAGACTCGTCAATCTTAAAAAAGCTACTTTCTCCCGTGGCGGCGGCCTTTATTTTATAGAGCCATAGGGAAAGTTCATTATTGGGTATACCTGGAAAGATCTTTTGCAAATTAATTCTTAGAATATGGGAGATTACAACCGGTTCTAAAGCAAACCATAAAAACAGTATTATTATGCAAGGCAAAGTAGCCTGAAGCGCTATGTAGGCTCCATGGTAAGAGGGCAAAGAATTAAAATCCCTTATGGGAACGCTATTTTCCCTTGAAATGGCAAGAGCCCTCTTTACCCCGAAGGAATAGGCAGCAGAAAAAAGAAAGAGTATAAAGATTCCTAAAAAGGTTACACTCAATTTAGTCTCCCTCTCGCTTATAACCGATCTTAAAAAGGACAATCTAAAAATGGGTTTAGATTGTTATCGAAACATTTCGGAAAAGTTACATTCATGTTACATTATGGAGATAAAATTGACGCTCGCCTGTAAACATATCGTAACATTATAATAGTGTTGTAATCTGGTCGACATCAAAATGTAGTGGAGAGAGAGCATGAAAGAAAAGATTCTAGTAATAGAGGATGATGAGGATATTTTGAATCTGATTTCCTACCAATTAGAAGCCCATCAATTTATTGTAAGGCGAGCTCAAAGTGGTCAAGAGGGGTTTGAAATTGCTTGGAATGAACGTCCAGATTTAATAATACTTGATATTATGCTGCCAGATATGGATGGTTTTGAAGTCTGTAAGAGACTTAAAAGACATGACGAGACTACCCACATTCCCGTAATAATGCTCACGGCAAAGGGTGAAGAGATAGATCGAGTGCTCGGCTTTGAATTAGGGGCGGACGACTATGTTGTAAAACCCTTTAGCCCGAGGGAACTTATACTTAGGATCAAAGCTATTCTTAGGCGAAAACAATCTTTGTCTGAAGACCAAAATTTATGGCAGCGCGAAGGGATGGTTTTCAACATTGAAGCCCACAGTCTTGCGATAGACGGAGTGGCTGTGCCTCTTACGGCTACCGAATTTAACCTTCTTCTTGCGTTTGTTCGTAACGAAGGTAGAGTTCTTACAAGAGAGATTCTACTGGACCGCGTATGGGGTTACAATTTCGAAGGTTACGCTCGAACTGTAGACACCCATATAAGAAGACTCAGAAAAAAACTTGGAGCCTACGGCGATTGGATTCAAACCGTAAGAGGGTTTGGATATAAATTTGAAACTAATACCCGGAGTAACAAGTGATCATAAGAAAATATTCTCCCTTTCAGGCCAAGTTACTCGCTTACTTCTGGTTTGTGTTAACCCTTGCCTTCTTATTTTCCGGGTACTTTTACAAGGTGACTGTAAATAAGGTTTTGATAGATGAAAATTTTAGAAGTGCCGATGAAAAATTAGATATTGCCATCTCCTTGATGAAACAGCGCCAGTCCTTTGAAGATTTCCAGTCCTTTTATGAATGGTTGAGATCTAATGGTCTAATTTTCCGTCTTCGCTTTACCTATGTCGATACAACGGGAAAGGTCTTAGGAGACTCCGAGGTACCCTTAGAAAAAATTACATCCATGGAAAACCACATAAATAGAGAGGAGATTCAACAGGCCCTAAAAGTTGGCACAGGTAGATCAACACGGTTTAGTGAAACACTTCGAAGAGACCTAATATACGTTGCAAAGACCTGTGACGTCACAATTGGCGATAGAACTTACCAGGGAGTAATGAGAGCCGCAACCCCAACGCAACCTCTTGAAGAAACATTCTATTACCTGCTTCCCCGCTTTGGAATATCCTTCATTGGCGTATTCGCTCTAATATGTTCTGTTGCCTACTTACTTGCCAGAAGGTTATATGGTTCACTTGAGGAAATAATCAATTTTGCTAAAGACGTTGCCGGTGGTGATATCAAAAAAAGGCTTGTAGCTTCACCAAAATATGAATTCCCTGAGCTCCTTAACGCTATAAATACAATGGCCGATTCAATAGAAACTCAACTTAACCAAATAACCGAAACTACCGAAAAATTTAGCACTATTCTAAAGGAGATGAAGGAAGGCATTCTACTTCTGGATAAACAGGGTAAAATTCGTATGGCCAATCCCTTCATGGTGAAACACATTATAGGTGAAGCCACAACCTGGGAGGGGCGATATCCAATAGAGCTGATCCCCTCGGTGGAACTCCAAAGCGCATGCAAAGAAATAATTCAGGGTAGAGCTAATTACATAAGCCTTAAGTTATCTTTGGGTGACGGAAATAGGGTCTATGATGTAAATCTCGTTAGACTCGAAAAAAGAGGAGAATTAAAAGGAGCTGTAGCGGTATTTCACGACGTATCGGATATGGTTCGCATAGAAAAGATAAGAAAAGATTTCATTGCCAACGTCTCTCACGCTTTGAGAACACCTCTTACATCAATTAAAGGTTACACCGAAACGCTCCTAGATCTCATCCCCAGAGATAACAGATTAGAGCAATCAAAGACATTTCTGGAAGTTATCCTTAGAAACACTGAATACATGATGAGATTAGTAGATAAGCTCCTCAAACTTGCTGAGGTTGAATCCTACACCATGTCTACTAAAGACTTTGAGGAAATTGATATTCTTGAAATTGCAGAAGAGGCCTGGGAGGTATGTAAACCTATCGCGTCAAAAAAACATATTGAACTGGAAACGATTGTGGATGGTCACTCCGTTTCAATAAAAGGTCATAGGGAGCAACTTTTGACAGTTTTTCAAAACCTCTACGAGAATGCCCTGAGATATCAACCCGATGGGATTCCTCTCAAGCTTTTAATAAACCTTCAGAATGAAAATGATATTTTGATATGTCTTGAAGATCGAGGACCGGGAATAGACAAAGTCCACAGAGAAAGAATCTTTGAGAGATTCTATCAAATTGAGAGAGGCCCTAAGAAAGAAAAAAATTCATTCCACATAGGATTAGGACTTGCCATTTGTAAACATATAGTGAAAAACCATGGTGGAAGGATATGGGTAGAAGGAGAAAGGGGAGCTCGTTTTTGTTTTACCCTACCTAAACAGGCAAGAAAGGACAGCCTTGTATGACCGAGAGTGTAAGATCTAGATATGTAAGGGAACTTGAGGAGCTAAAAAATGAAACCTTGAAAATGGGCATTTTTGCTTTGGAGGCCCTCAAGAGTTCAGTTATGGCCTTCCTGAGTTATTCTTCCGAGGAAGCCAGAAAGATCGTTGAAAGGGATGCCATATTAGATCGGTGGGAAATTGATATAGACCGGAGGGCACTAAACCTATTAGCCCTGGAACAGCCGGTTGCCAAGGATCTTAGGCTTATTGTCGCCTGCTTGAGAATGAACATAGAAATTGAACGAATCGGTGATCAAGCGGTAAATATAGCTCAGCGAACTATTAGGCTTTCCAAACTCCCAACAATTTGTCAACCCCCAACTTTTGAGGATCTTTATAAGGTTGCTATAGCCATGGTTGAAGATTCGCTCCGGGCCTTTTCGAATGAAGATGTGGAGTTAGCAAATAAAGTTTGCGCTATGGATGATGAAGCCGATGAAGCAAATTTTGCTGTTATGAGATATTCCCTACAATACATGACAGACCATCCTAGTTGTGTAGAACAGGCACTTCAAACAATAATTGTAGCAAGATGTCTTGAAAGATCTGCAGACATTGCTACAAATATAGCTGAAAATGTGATATTTGTTGTGGAGGGTAGAAACGTCAAACACATTTTTGCAAACAAAGAAAAGGAAAAGACTAGAAAACATTGGGATGCTTAGACATTGCATGGGAACATAGAAGAGCCTCTTTATGTGAGCTTTTTAGCAATAATGTAATCTGCGGGAGAAAGGGTAAAGCTGAAAAGTTCCTCCGGGAGCACCCAAGCATATTCTCCGTGGTCCTTAAGATGTATTTCTCCACCTTTCCAGGTACACCTGTAAGCCCTAAGCCTAATAGAAATGTGAGGATAGTGGTATATTTCTTCAACAAGAAAATCTCCGACTTCTACCTCAATATTCAATTCTTCATAAAGTTCTCGCTTAAGAGACTCCTGAGGTGTTTCTCCCCTTTTCACTTTACCCCCAGGAAACTCCCAAGTTCCCTTAAGGGGATCCTCAGATTTAAAGCGTTTAGCAATAAAAAATCTTCCGTCTTTCTCTATAACACCTGCCACAACCAAAATGGGATCTATTAACATCTTTCCTTCCTCGAATATTTCACAAAGACATTTACTTGGATAGTTCAGGTATTACACAATATTGCAACAGACTCATAAAAAAAAATTCACAAAATCCTCTTCAAAAAACTTGAATTTAGAACCCATTTGATATATGTATTGTAATCAGGATGGCGTTGGTCGCCTTCTCCTAACCCCTCCTGGCCCTGTTCGGCTTCCCCCCTCCAGCCGGACAGGGTTTTAATTTTTGGCAAAGACTATAACTCTGGAACCATGCTTTGAAGTTCCTCCATACTGAAAACGGGGCCGTCGAGGCATACAAACTTTTCTCCCATGTTACATCGACCGCATATACCAATGCCGCATTTCATCCTCTTTTCTAAGGTAGTATAGATCTGCCAATCCTCAAAACCAAGCTCTCTAAGACCAAATAAAACAAATTTTATCATGATAGGAGGTCCACATACGATAGCGATACGATCTTTAGGAGATGGTGCTTCCTCCGAAAGAACCGTAGGGACGAATCCTACGCGATGAGTCCATCCTGGGGCTTCAGTATCGACGGTCAGAACGACATTGACCCCTCTTTTCTGCCATACGGGAATCTCATAGCGATAACACATATCCTGTGGCGTTCTAGCTCCGTAAATAAGAGAGATCTCCCCATAGTTATTCTTGTTTTCAAGCATAAATAGGAGAAGGGTTCTAAGGGGGGCCATTCCTATGCCGCCAGCTATAAAAAGAATGTCCTTTCCTTCCATCATTTCGTAGGGGAAACCATTTCCTAAAGGTCCCCTAACACCAATTATATCACCCGGCACCAGTTGATGAATCCTATTGGTCACTTCACCCACTTTCATAACACTAAACTGCAGATAGTCCTTACAGGTAGGGGGAGAATTAATCACAAAGGTCGCCTCTCCTACCCCAAACACAGAAAGTTGTGCTACCTGCCCAGGACGAAAATTAAAATTTTTCATCCTTTCAGGGTCCCTAAGTAAGACCCTAATAGTCTTGATATTTGGTGTCTCTGGAATCACTTCAGTAACCGTTCCTATCTCAGGAAGATACGGGTTAGGAACATACACAGCCATGATGTGCCTCCCTTACACGTTCAACCCCCTGTCTTATGTCGATAGAGACGGGACAAGATCTTATGCATCGTCCACATCCACAACATGCTATCATCCCACTATAACGGAGCGGAAAATAGGAAAATTTATGGCCTAGACGATTTCTATATCTTTCAAGCTTTGTTGGTCTAGGATTGTGACCGCTAGCTTCTTGAGTATACTGATAGAACATACAGGAATCCCAAGAACGTAGCCTCTCTCCACGAAGTCCCTGGGGCTCATCGGTTATCGTAAAGCAATAGCAGGTAGGACAAACATAGGTGCACACGCCGCAACTTAAACATGATTCTGCAATATCTCGCCAGAGTTCCATATTTTGGAACTGTCCCTTTACACCCTCTAAGACTCCGTCAGTTCTCAGGTTCCCTACCCTCATGCTTCTCACCTCTTCCTGAACACGTCGAGCATCTTCAATCTGTTTTTCATCAGGGGCTTCGCAATCGCAAAGGGAAAAGATCTCAGAGGCTCTATCAGTCAACCCCTCTAAAATCCAGCCTCCATCTATAGGTGTTATCCCTATATCACTCCCTTCCATATCAGCAGGACCACTTCCAACGGAAGAACAAAAACATGCATCATCGGCCTCACGACAAAAAAGAGTTGCAAATAACGTATTAAGCCTTCTGGCTCTATAGTAAACATCTATATAGCGTCCCTGGAGGAATACCTTATCACAGACTAAAAACCCTCTAACGTCACATGGACGAGTACCGAATACAATAATAGGTGATTCGTCTATGACTTCTCTCAAAACCAAATCCTGCTTTGAAGGGTCACTTTCGCTCTTTTTATATTCATACTCAATAAGGGTTTGTCCTTGAGGAAGTATAACTTTCTTGGGTGGCAAGGTGCTTTGGCGGTCTAGAAGGATTTTACATCCCCTATGCAAGGGTTTAAATTCAAGAGACCATTCATTCTCCCCCGAAGGCATTGGCACCCAAACTGTAAAATGTTTAGAAAGATTTTCCAGAGTCTGATTTAATCCTTCCAAAGGAATAAAAATCCTATTTTGAGATTTTTTCTCTTTTCTACGGGCTACCATATTTCCCATCCTGTCCTATTTTTATATACCAGTTTCATGGGGATTAAATGTAAGAAGAGGAGGCACCAGGTTAGAATCGATCCCTGCCTCATAGGAAAAGAGCCTTAAGGTGGTTTCATTTAGCTTTTCCTTTATAAACATTACTGGGATTTCCATTGGACACACCCTCTCACATTCTCCACATTCTGTACACCTTCCAGCAAGATGGAGAGCATGAATGCCATGAAAGAGAAGGATATCTTTTAGGGTCGGTTTCTGAGTGACCCACTTTGGATCACGCCTTTCTGCAATACACCAGTCTTGACATATACAAAGGGGACAGGCATTTCTACAGGCATAACATCGAATACAGCGAGAAAGCGTTTCCGCCCAGAATTTCCGCCTCTCATCGAGTGATTTCCTCTCAAAAGCCTCTACATCTTTGTAGAGATCCTCCTTTTCTATGTGAGGCGATACGGTTTCTCCAATTACTACATCAGAGACCGTAGGATTTGGATAGACACACCGAAGACAACGCCTAAGAAGGATCTCTCGAAGGGGTATCTCCTCTACACCTTCAGCATGCTCAACCATTAACCTTCCATCCTTTATCTCAGCTCTGTGTATGACTGAGGACCTTTCGAGGCGCTTCATCACCTTACGCCAATCTACCGTTCCGGAACAGGGAATACCTATTATGAAAATCTGGTCTCTTTTTAAAAAACCTTCTTGGATAAGAGCAGTAACCGATCGGCTATCGCAACCCTTTACACAGATGGCAACCCTCCTACCTTCTCGAGGAATCACTGCAGGAGATTTAACCAGATATCCCGAAAGATTCTGAACACAAAATGGGTTCCATACCAGTTTCGAAATATCCCCTTCCTTTTTAATAACAACAGGTTTTATACGAATTTCATTGAATCCGCGCTCCCAACCGATAACTGCTTCCACTTGGGGCATAATATTTTGAACTGTTTCTTGAAGTTTTTTTGTAATTTCGGACCACACAGTCTAACGAGCCTCCGAATTTACCAAATTAGTATTCATGTCAAAACCCGGATTTCGCCCTAGTTCATGGATACGGCGGGAAAACTCAGTTACCACTTCCTGCCATCTCTGTCCCTCGGAAGCGGAAACCCACGTGTAATGAAACCTATCGGATTCTATTCCCAAAAAGGGAAGAAAATCCTTAAGGACCTCAAACCGCCTCCTAGCGTAGAGATTTCCTACACTATAGTGGCAATCCTTTGGATGACACCCTGAAACCAACACCCCATCTGCCCCTGAGATAAGGGCTTTAAAGGCGAATAGAGGATCCATTCTTCCCGTGCAGGGAATCCTTATAATTCTCAAATCCGTCGGCTGTTTAAGTCTTGACACGCCCGCCGTGTCAGCTCCACCGTAAGAGCACCAATTACATAAGAATCCTAGGATTCTCATTTCAGTATTGTTCTTCGTTTTTTCCCTTTCTTCCATGGTCTCTTCCCTACGTTATACTTAAGCACAGAGTTCCTCAATCTCTGCAAGAATCTGATTATCCGTTGCGTGTTGTAATTGTATCGCCTTTGGAGGGCATGTAGCATTACAAAGCCCACAACCTTGACAGACCGTTGTAATAACCTCTGCTTTCCTTACTCCACCCTTAAGCTCTTTCCACCGAATGGCCCCATAGGGGCATACCTCGATGCACTTTCCACAGGCTATACAGGCTCGTTCAGTGACACTGGCCACCTGAGGACTCGTCTCTATGGTGTCCCTTGCAAAAAGCGCTAAAACCTTTGCCGCAGCGGCACTCCCTTGAGCAACCGATGCAGGGATATCCTTAGGTCCCTGGCAAACACCAGCAAGATAGATACCAGCGGTATTTGTTTCAACGGGTCTCAATTTGGGGTGATTTTCCATAAAGAATCCATACTGATCATAAGATATGTGAAGTTTTTCAGCTAATTCACGAGCTCCCCTACTGGCCTCTATACCCGTTGCAAGGACTACAAGATCGGCCTCCACTTCAACTTGGATGCCTAAAAGCGTATCCATTCCTTGGACAACTAATCGGTCACCCCTAGGATAAATCTTTCCAACACGTCCTCTAATGTATTGCACACCATACTCTTCCTGGGCCCTTCTTACGAACTCGTCATAGTTCTTAGCAGGAGACCTTATGTCCATATAAAAGACATAGGATCTGGAATTAGGGATATGGTCTTTTGTTAAAATAGCTTGTTTGGCGATATACATGCAGCACACACCAGAACAGTAGGGTCTTCCAACCGACGCATCGCGAGATCCGACACAGGCTATAAACACCACATCCTTAGGTTCCCTCCCATCGGACGGTCGTTTTATATGTCCACCAAAGGGACCTGAAGCGCTTAGAATCCGCTCATACTGAATTCCCGTAATCACATCTCTATACTGCCCCGCTCCATATTCTCCATAAGCCGACGGGTCAAAGAGGTCATAGCCCGTTGCAACTATAATCGCTCCAACCTCTTCGGTGACTACTTCGTCAGTCATATCATATCTTATAGCCTTAGCGGGGCAGACTTTCGCGCAGATTCCACATTTTCCCTTTGTAAAGTATATACAGTAGGATCGGTTTATTGTGGCTTTTTTAGGAATAGCCTGGGGGAATGGAATGTTTATAGCTCTCGTAAAGGAAAGTCCTTCATTGAATTCGTCGGGCACCTTACGGGAGGGACATTTCTCCATACAGACACCGCATCCCGTGCAAGCCTTCCAGTCCACATAGGTGGCCTTTTTCCTGACCCTAACAGCAAAGTTTCCCACGTATCCAGAAACTGACTCTATCTCGCTATAGGCATGAAGGGTAATATTTTCCTTCTGAGCAACATCTACCATTTTAGGACCAAGAATACAGGAAGAGCAATCTATGGTTGGAAAGGTCTTATCAAGTTGAGCCATCTTTCCACCTATGGAAGTCCTTCTCTCAACTAAAACTACATCCAATCCAGCATCGGCACAATCAAGAGCTGCCTGAATTCCTGCAACTCCTCCTCCAATAACCATAACTCGCTTGTTAATTGCCACTCGAGAAGGAAAGAGGGGTTGATTAAATCGAAGCTTTGCAACGGCCATTCGAACAAGTTCTATAGCCTTTTTTGTATTCGCCTCTCTATCGTTGCTGACCCAAGAGACGTGCTCTCGAATATTTGCCATCTCGAACATATATCGATTTAGTCCAGCCTTCTCTACAGCACGACGAAAGGTTGGTTCGTGCATGCGTGGAGAGCAGGCTGCCACAACAACACCTTGCAGATTGTGTTCTTCAATGGCTCTCTGGATCTCCTGCTGTCCTGGCTCGGAACAGGTGTACATATAAGTGGTTGTATAAACCACATCGGGAAGTTTCTTAACCTCTTGAGCGACCCTTTCAGTATCTACAGTAGATGCTATGTTGGTGCCACATTGACAGACAAAAACCCCTATTCGCATAGTCTCCTGTCCTGTTTATCTAATAGTTGGTGGCTCTGTAGGTCTTTTCTTCGAGAGTTTATCAAACCTTGTCAAAAGTTTTTGAGGATCTGCCGCTAGCCTATGCCAGCCAAGTTTTTTAGGGTCTATTCCGAAGGATAGACCTATTAACTGAGTTATGTAAGGAACCGAGATTTTAAAACTCCTACCTCGATACCTCTCAATCTGCTCCTGCCGTAAGTCAAGATTTTGCTGACACAAGGGACAGGCTACGGCAATAGCATCGGCTCCCAAATCTAGAGCCATTTCTAAAATTCGCCCCGTAAGTCTTCCCACAATGTCTTTTCTCACAACTCCATAGGTTGCTCCACAACATTCGGTTTTAAAAGGAAAGTGAGGAACTGTGGCCCCGATCGCCTCCAAAATACGATCAAGCGACGTAGGTTGCTCAGGATCGTCGAATTGAGCTGATTTGGGAGGCCGTGTGAGGAGGCATCCGTAATAAGGCACAATGGTAATTCCCTCCAATGGAAAAAGCACACAACGCTCTATTTCCTCTATCCCTACATCTTCCACAAGAAATTGAACCACCGATACGGCCTTAATTCTCCCATAAAAAGGCATGTCGAGGATATTTAGTAGATCCTTTCGCTTCAATGGATTGTTGAAAACTTCTATGGATCCCTTAAGGGCCTTAAGACAACCAGGACAAGGTGTCATAACCTCATAAAACCCCATCCTTTCGGCTATAGCAAGATTCCTCCCGGAGATGGCCGCAGAAAGGAGAGGATCGTAAATATGGGAAGGTGTCGATCCGCAACAGTTCCAGTCGGGAATCTCCCTTAGGGCCACATTGAGAACCCGAAAGATTTCTCTCGTAGATTCGTCAAACTCTTTAGCCGTCCCTTCAACCGAACAGCCAGGATAATAGGCAACGGTTCTTGAGAAATTGTCCTTCATGAGAGATCTTCCTTCTTACGTCGCCATGATTCGAAACGATCAAAAATCGCCGAAATCTCTTTTCGTCCCTTGATGAAAGATGGGAACAAATGAATCTTTCTTCCCTTAAAAACCAACGGAGCAAGCTCCATATCATTAAATGGACGTCCAATTCTTAGATTAACAAGAGGAAGTAGACCTGCTTCAAATACACGACCAAAATTCTTTAAAGATCTTAAAAACTCTTTGTAGAAAAGCTCTACATCCTTTAGTGATACTGTTCCCTCCTCAAGAGACATTACTCGAAGAGTCTCCATTATTTTGGTAACTTCGATATTACAGGGACATCGAGTTGTGCAGGCCGTACAGGCAGCACAAAGCCAAATAGCACGAGACGAAAGAACCACTTCCTTTTGTCCCAATTGAATTAAACGCATGATCTGGTTTACAGGATAGTCGTAAACACAGGTGTAATTACAACTCGCACCACAGTTTCCACATTGGTAACAGCGACTTATTTGTTGCCCGCTTTCCATCTCCACCTGGCGGATAAAGGATTCATCATAGGTGCTATTCAAAGCTAAAACCCGCAGCCGCTCCATTATTCCTGTTCTCCCCTTTAAGTGCTACTTCCATCGTAGCCAAAATCTATGAGAAGTTGCTGATACTCATATTTTAGCCTTTGATACATTCTGGCATTTTCCAAGGCAAAGGCACACTGTTGAGCAATTGCCTGAGCAAACTCGACCTCGTCTTCTGTAAAGGGAGGCCTTTCTCCTGCCATAACCCTCAAGACACCTATAACCTTTCCTCTGACCATAAGAGGAATTGAAAGAATACGGCGAATGCCAGACTCAACTACCTCAGCCCGATATTGAATGCGTGGGTCTGTGAAGACATCATCGATAATTACTGTCCGGCCTGCCATGTTTTCAGCAATGCTCTTGTGAGCATCAACAGGGCCCTTATGTAAAAATTCTTCACTTAATCCATAGGCTTGAGCGACATAGAGTTGTTGAGTTTTCGGATCCAAAAGCCGAACTACACAACCTATAGCATTCAAGAGCTCAGTAGTCTTTGTCACTACCAGTTGAAGGACTCTGTTAACATTAAGAGATGAGTTGATTGCAGCACTTACTTCCTGAAAACTCTTAAGATACTGGCGCTCCTTTGCCACACACCGATCCTTTTCTAACTGCTGGTAAAAGGCGTATATAACAAAGGAACCAACGGTTTCTGCAAGGGCTACCTCATCTTTAGAAAACTCCCGAGGACTAGGAGCAAAAAGGGCTACCATGCCTCTTATCTCCTGGCCTATTTCCACCGGAACTACCGCAATAGCCCGAATACCTTCAATGAGGAGCTGTTCATGCTCAGGGACATCTTCGGCCTCCTTTATGTTCGAACAACAAACCGTCGCCTCAGGCAACATAAAACAAACGCTCTTTCGGCTCTTAGGTGGTTCTCCCAAAAGGAAATAATCCGTAAGACCGTAGCTCCCTAGAATTTCAAGCCTTTCGGAACCGTTTCTCTTTGCCTTAATAAAACACCCCTTTAGTTCAAGGAGTTCAGTAAGTCTTTTAGATGCAAGATGGGCTATGCTGTATACATCGGTTAGATCACAAAGAGCCCTGCTCATCTCAACAAAAAGACTAAGACACTCTCTTGAAATCATAGACTCTCCTTTCAAGAGGGAAGCTTCCCTTTGTATTTTTTAATCTTAAATAGGCCCCCTCCAAGATTATTAGTTCATTTTTTCAACACATCTTGATACACTTTTTTACAAAATTACACAAGCATCTATTTTATCCTTCTATGTAAAATCGTAATTCCATGTTAATATATCAAAAATTGTTAGCTTAAATAATACCAAAGACTTAAACTCTAATTCCCTTCATCGGCTCTCTTTATAACTTCTTCGTGAAGCTGTCTCAGACGAATCCTTTCTTTCCAGTCACGATAAGCCTTTAAAATACACATTTTTTGCCATGTTGAACGAGTTAGGTAGGCACTGGAATTATCCATAAAATCCTTTAGTAATTCCTCCAAAAGGGGTTGGACATCCTTGTCGGCTATGAAATTTCTCTCCTTCTCATAGGAGAAAAAATATGCATGCCCAAAGGCCTCTACGAACTCTTTATAGGCCTCTTCGGGATTCTGTTCACCATTGAAAAATTCCTTCCTTACCTCAATAGGGACCTCTATACGAAGACATACATACCAGCGATCACCTGCTATGTGTTTAGATTTGTCGTAGCAATACAGGATAAGTCCATTGGGTAACTCTATTTTTTTTAGAAGTCGAGCGTTACTCATCAATCCATCCTCCCCAGAAGATGATTTCCGTTGTCCTAAGAGTTTATCCTATCTTACAGTTTTTAATATATCTCGTGACTAGGGTTAAGAGCCCCTTCTAATACCTCGCTTAGGGAGCATTAATTCTAAAGCATGAACTACCCCCCCTTATCATAGCTCTGTAAATATCGGTGGTGCCTTAATACCCTTTCTTCCTCTTTCTATTTATGGAGCAAAGCCCCGGATTTTACAACTGTCCTTGTAGCCATAACGACAGTGACTTCCGTGACCCATAAGCTTCCTCGATAGGAATAGCGATACTGGGGGCTTATACTTTCACCCGATGGGGCACCTAAAACGGCTTACATAAGCGACACCATAGGAACTCTTCTGGGAGCAGGTATTCTTAATCTTCCAAAAACAGAAAATCTAGGACTCCAATTTTATCGATAGGTGGGGCAGGAACCTTTGACGGAATTTTATTAACTGGTATCATTACTATTATTTTTATCTAAGCAGACAGAGCCTTCCTTTGAAGATAATACCGCCGCTGGCTCAAAGAGAGGTAGAAGTCTTTGGGCCATTTTTTTTAGATCAGGATCGGAGCAGCCTTTAATAAACCTTTTAGCTTCTTCAGAAAGT
Organism: Syntrophobacterales bacterium; assembly: GCA_026417655.1. Taxonomy (GTDB): domain Bacteria; phylum Desulfobacterota; class Syntrophobacteria; order Syntrophobacterales; family Thermodesulforhabdaceae; genus JAOACS01. Next base: position 104,979 of record JAOACS010000014.1, on the reverse strand, counting down.
GCATGTCTTTTGGGTTTAGGTTTTTTTATCTTAGCAGGTTTTTTTGATCTAGAAGGTTTCGCAGAAACCAATTTATGATCCTTTGATTCTAAAGGAAGTTCCCCAATCTTGAAAACTATTCTAGTCACAGGCCTCTCGGGGAAAAAGGCATTAATCCTTTGGAGTATCTCCCCCTTATGCAAATCGAGATGATGTTTCCACACGCTGTCGTATACATGAACTGTTAAGACTCCCTGCCTAAGCCTGATCGGTTTTGACTTCGACGCGATATACTCCCCAACAATATCTTTCCAATCTCCAGGATAATTGAAAATGTCAAAGATCTTATTCTCATAAAGAAGTTTTTGAATTATGGAACCAATATGATCCATAACCTTCACCGGTTTGATAGAGAAATCCTTATAAGGTTCCCAACAGCCTGTTCTAAGCGGGAGATTTTATCATTAAGGGAGGCAAGAATCTCCTTAATTTCTTTAAAATCCTTGTTTTCACTGTCCAATCGAGAGAGCACTTCATCATAGACCATATTGTCAAGATGGAGAAGATAGAATCTAGAGAATCGGTTAGCGACAAGTCCCAACATTATAATCACTAGGGTAGCGAGAAGGGTGTGGGTAAAAATCCTAAAACTCGATAAAAAGTAAATCCACAGGTTATTTACAGCAGATTGACCGTTCACAATAGTTGTTGCATATCCGTAAAAGACGAAAAGACTCAAGAACCAAGCTCCCAATAGGGCTATTACAATAAAAAATTTCAGCACCTTCCATGGCAATGAGACTAGCGTTCTATCATTTTCAGAAAGAAACCGCTGCTTTTGCTCAAAAATCGCTATCGACGGGAGGTAGCTACTATCATCCATCTTTGAAAAAAGACAGGCGATACGCCTAAAGGGATGAAAGATAACATTTAACCCTTTCCCAAAGGTTCCATAGGATGGATTTTCTGATTTCTCATATCGAGCCATCCTTTCGGATATGAAAAGGGTTACTGTCCATTGGAGTAACGTCCATAGGATTTGTATCAGTGCAGTAGCAAAGGCGCTCCCAATAAAGAAGCTAATGAAAAAACCCCAGGGGGATTTTTGCTTTATCCAAGAAAAATCCCACCATGGAGTTTTTTTACCTACCGAAAGCCAGCCAAATTGATAAGTCGCTAGAAAGTGCGCTACAAAGGTACCAACAATAACCGCTACCAAAAGTCCCAGAAACACCTCAACAAAGAAGAGGCAATAATAGCGTTTGATTGACATCCTCTCATCTCATTAGCATTTCCAGAGCGAAGCTTCGGCGACATATTCAATTTGCTCCTGCTTCGGCAAGTTGCTCTAAAACTCGCCAAGCTTACGCTCTACCCGTCATCTCCTTGGGGATACGGCCAGTTCTGATGCACTCAGATCTAAGCCTGCGTCCCACAATTCTCTCCACCATACGCCCGATCTTTAAAACATGGTCTACATCGACACCAGTGTCAATACCCATTTCATCCATCATGACCACCATATCTTCCGTTGACACAAGTCCCACGATCTCAGGATCTCGATAGTAGTATTCGCCAGTTCCACCTACGGGAACACCATCTACAAAGTTTGCCGGCTGCCCACCAATTCCACCCATTGTCGATTCAAAATGGGTAATACCTGCAAGAAGTGCAGCCAATACATTTGCAAGTCCCCAACCTCTGGTTGTATGGAAATGGGCGATATGTTTTGTTGGATCGGGAATAGCATCTAAAACCATCGAAAAATATTCATAGACTCGATCTGGGGATGCAGAACCATCGTGGTCAGCATGCTCTACATCGTCAGCTCCCATATCAAGCCATCTTTTAGTAAACTCTATTGCAGTTTTCATCTCAGTTCGTCCAGTAATAGGACATCCCCAAATGGTGCTGACCGTTCCGTTAATCTTTAGACCCGCATCTTTAGCCTTAGGGAACCACTCTTCGCACATCTTCCAGTATTCGGCAAGAGTGGTGCCCGAATTGGTTTTGTGGTGAGCCTCACTTGTAGATACCATAACCAGGATACGATCGGGTCCCCATCCCTCTTGACGAGCCCTTATAGCTCTTTCAATGGCCTGTTCACGAATTGTTACAGTTGTTATTATAACCTCTGGAAGTAGATGCTGAACTCGCTTACTATTTCTAAGCTTCTTTAGAAGTTCCTCTGCATCTTTAAACTGAGGCATGCGCTTTGGATTTCCAAGATTAGTCAGCTCAATACGTTTAAACCCTGCAAGAATGAGCTCCTCAGCAATCCAGAGTTTAGCATCAGTAGGGATGAATTTCTCCTCGTGCTGGAAACCATCACGAACAGTAATGTCACCTAGAACAACCTTTTTTGGGTAATTCAATTTAGCCATAGCGATCCCCTCCTAAAATCTAAAATTACCAAATGACGGTTCGCCAATTGGTTTAAGCAGGCTCACCTCAAAGGCGAAGGCAAGCCAATCTCGAATTTCTCTAAATTTCAATACCCTGTCGTTAAGAAGACGGGCACCACAAAAGAAGGGATGGGCTTCCCCATCGTATTTTTCTATCATCTTTTCTCTAAATGCCTGTTTTTCTCCTTCCGTCATAGGATTTCCTTCAGAGGCCCTTTTCCTTTCCTCGATGGAGAGTAGTACTTCGGCGGCAGATCTTCCACTCATAACCGAGGTCCTAGCCCTCATTGTGGCGAATAGAAAGTGGGGACGATAGGCCCTTCCGCACATGCCGTAGTTAGCCGCTCCGTTATCGGGCCCTATAACAAGCTGAATCCGAGGAACCTGAGCACAAGAGACTGCCCTCACCATATCGGCCCCATATTTCCCAATACCCATGTGCTCGGACTCCGAACCGACCATATATCCTGGAGAGCTCTGAATGAATAAGAGAGGAACCTTTTCATAGGAGCACCGAACGATCCATTCCGTAGCCTTTCTCGCCGCCTCAACAAAGATAATTCCCAAACCGTTTGCTGCAATCACACCTACAGGGATACCCTTTATTCGAATTTTTCCCGTAACAATATTGTCACCTCTACCAGGAGCATAGGTCTTCTTATATTCAACAAAATAGCTATCATCAGCTATGGCCTGTATAAAGGCTCTAACATTAATCCCCTGATGGATTTTGGCAGGGAGTATCTCGTAGATAGTTTCAACAGGTACCCGAGGAGGTATTTCTTCGTAACGATGGATATGAATCTTCTGGGGAGGCTCCATAGATAGAATCTCTCTTACTTTCTCTATAGCCTCATCCTGAGTTCGACAGAAATAGTCCGCTCCACCAGAAATCTGAGTATGAACTCTAGCTCCACCAAGATCTTCTGCCGTAATAACTTCACCAGTTGCAGCCTTTACAAGTGGTGGTCCCCCAAGGAAAGAGTAGGCAAGCTTATCAATCATAACCGCTTGACAGGCCATAAATACAATGTAGGCTCCCCCCGCAGTATTCCCTCCCGTGCTCAACGTAATCTGTTTAAGCCCCTTGGCGGACATTCTGGCCATATTGTAAAACATAGAACCAAAGTGGCCATCATCAGGGAAAACATCTGCCTGCATTGGAAGGAAAGCTCCACCTGAGTCGGCAATATAGACGCAGTTTAACCCACACTGCTCAGCGATAGCCTGAGCTCTCATATGCTTTTTGAGAGTGATAGGAAAATAGGTTCCCGCCTTGACCCTACTGTCATTTGCAATAATCATAGTCCAATTGCCGTGAATTTTTCCGATACCCGTGACAATCCCCCCACAGGGAACATCATCTACCTCAGGATAGTTCATGCCAAAACCGGCGATCACACCGAGTTCATAAAACTCTGTTCCTTCATCTATAAGCTTCTGGATGAGTTGCCTAACAGGCTGTTTTCCCTGTTTAGCGAGACGCTTTACGGCTTCCTCGCCTCCGGGCCACACAGCCTGATACATCAGCTCATCAAGTTTCCTTTCTTCCTCCTCCCAGAAGCGTCTATTTTCAGCTCTTTCGTCTGACATGGGGTATCACTCCCTTAATTGATAAATCCAACGCGCCTCCCACTTATTTCTTCTCACCTAGATTTAAAAAGAAGAGGATCCACAAGGCTTACCTACCTTTGTAAATCGGCTTTCGCTTCTCCTGGAAAGCCTTCAACCCCTCAAGACGATCTTCTGTTGGAATTGTGACCCAGTAAGCATTGGATTCAATAGCGAGGCCGGTATGAATGTCAACTTCAAGACCGTAGTTTATGGCATATTTTGCCTGTTGGATGGCTATGGGACCAGTCTCACATATCATTGCCGCCATAGAAAGGCATTCCTCCATGAGCTTCTCGGGCGGACAAATCTTGTTTACAAGTCCTATTTGAAGGGCCTCCTGAGCATCTACCCTTCGGCCGGTAAATATAAGTTCTTTAGCCTTCCCTCGACCGACAAGTCTTGGAAGTCTCTGAGTCCCTCCTGCCCCTGGAATAATAGCAAGTCGGGTCTCCGTAAGACCCATAGTAGCATTAGTGGAGGCGATCCGAATATCGCAGGCTAAGGCAAGCTCCGTTCCTCCCCCAAGGGCAATACCATTTACTGCGGCAATAACCGGTTTGTTCATGAACTCAATGAAGGTGAAAAGATTTCTTATAGTAAATATAAACTCTCGGACCTGGTCTTCCGTAAGCGTTGCCCTTTCTTTAAGATCCGCTCCGGCACAAAAGGCCTTCTCACCTGCTCCAGTGATAATTACAACCCGAACATCCCGATCGAAGTGAAGTGCCTCCACCTTTTCTTTGAGCGCCCTAAGCATCGCAAAATTAAAAGAGTTCATTACTTCTGGGCGATTCAATGTAAGTATCGCTACCTGATCCTTACGTTCTTCTAAGACTAAAGGCTGTTCCATTTGTAGGCTCCTTCTCATGAAATTAACGCTGGGCCTTTCTAGCGAAGGCTTCCCTAGTGAGTTCTCGAGCCACAATGATACGGCGAATTTCGTTGGTTCCCGCGCCAATTTCATAAAGTTTTGCATCACGCCAAAGGTTTTGCACAGGGAATTCAAGGCAGTATCCGTAACCACCGTGAATTTGAACGGCCTGGTTACATACCCAGGTCGCGGTTTCAGAGGCAAAAAGAACAGCCGCTGCTGCCATTTTAGTAAGCTCCGTCCCCTTACCGCCTCTTGGCGATTTTTGGGCAAGATCAGCAGCTCTGTAGACAAGAAGCCGAGCTGCCTCCGTTCTAGCATACATATCGGCAAGCTTCTGTTGGATCATCTGGAAGTTCGCAATAGGTTGGCCAAATTGTTCCCGTTCGACTGCATAATTTACCGCATATTCTAAGGCCTGTTCGGCCATACCAACACTTCCCCCAGCAAGAACTATGCGTTCCACATCGAGACCGCTTGTCATCACATGGACACCCATATTTTCCTGACCTACAAGATTCTCAGCAGGCACTTCACAATTGTCGAATACTAACTCTCCCGTAGGAGAGCCCCGCATGCCGCATTTTCGGATCTTTCTAGAAACAGAAAATCCCGGGAAATCCTTTTCTACGATAAAGGCAGAGATACCCTTTGCTCCCAATTCAGGCTGAGTTTTAGCATAAACAAGAAAGACATCCGCAACAGGACCATTGGTTATGAAGATTTTAGTGCCATTTAATATATACTTATCCCCCTTTTTGACGGCTCGGGTTCTAATACTCATGGCATCAGAGCCTGCATTCGGTTCGGTAAGGGCAAGGGCACCTATCTTTTCACCTCGAACCATTGGAGGAAGATATTTTTCCTTGAGGTATTCATTAGCGTTACGGTGAATATTATGGACACAGAGATTGGAATGGGCAGCGTAAGTCATGGCAAGCCCTGGAGCAAAACGACTCATTTGCTCAACCACAAGGGTTTGGGTAAGAACATCACTTCCTAGACCACCGTATTTTTCATCGATAGTTATACCGAGTATTCCTATTTCTGCACATTTCTTGAAGAAATCAGGAGGGAACCAATCCTCTTCATCAACCTTTTCCTGTATAGGAGCAAGTTCCTTTAGAGCCCACTTATAAACCATATCTCTCATCATACGTTGCTCTTCGGTCAATTCAAAATCCATAATACCCTCCCTGATACTTTTGATAAGAAAAATCATTAGAAAAAACATACCCCCAAAATCCTAAGGGTAAGAGGGTAACGTAACACCCATCTTTTTTCTAAAAGAAAGCTTCTATCTTGTCAATGATATAATCAAATTATTTTTGATAATCTAAAATAAAATCCCCCTTCTTCAGGGTAAAACCATTTTCTATCTGAAGATAACTATGCCCTATAACTTGGTTATGAGGCCTAAATTTAGGAATTCCAATCTTTATAAGAAAGGATTTTACGGATGTAGTTATCCACCAAAGATAGGTAGCCCCTCTATAAGGCTTTCTTTAATCTAGCAAATTTTTCCTGTAAAATCCCTTTTTGACCTCTCTATATCCTTCGTAAGATTTACCCTTTTCTATCTCTTTATTAAGGTCCTCCCTCAGTTTTTTCTATATCTCTATTGGACCATAGATGTTACAAGCTTCATATAGAGGAATAGGGCTGAGGTTTTCTTAAAAATAGTGACGCAGCGGAGTTAAGACAGTTCATCCCAACCTTCATCGTTTTTCTTACCGCATCATCGAGTATCCTAGGAAGACCTCCTACCTCGTCGGGACTGTATCCAAAAACCCGCTTCCACACAGAGCCACTCTCCATGCATAAATAAACACAAATATCAGGAGCGTAAGATCGAATTGCCTCAAGTAAGAATTTATAAAGTCCCACCCTAATATCGACAAAATACCGTCTTTTTCCGTCGGGACATGGAACGAATTCACCACTTGCAAACTTCCAGGTAGGATTCTTTTCGAGAATTCTCCCCTTTAGTTCAGGCATAAACCGGAAAGCTCCAAGGCTTATATACACAATCTTTCTCGGCGGGATAGTTTCAAAAAGCTCTCTTACCACTAGGGCATACTCCTTCTCCCAGCCCGGAAAAAAAAAGATAGGGTCGAAATGAAAACTGAGAAAATAACCCCATTCAAGACATCTTCTGGCGCATTCTAGACGAAGTTCAAAGGGAGCAGCATTTGCCTCCTCCTGAGTCATAATAGAAGGGGCGTTGAGAGACCAGCTAACAATAGTATGGCCCCCATGGGGAAGATCCTTGAGGCGATCTACAAAGGCTGTCTTTGTTTTGAGTTCTAGAACAGCATTAGGAATTGTGGCAAAAAGGGGCACAAAATGGGAGGAGTAACCAGCCCAGGGATCGAGTAAAAGGGAGTCGGTAAACTCTCCTGTCCCTACTCTAAAGAGCACCTGAGGGTATTGTAAGAGGACACCTTTTACCTCAGAAAGCATCTCCTCTAAGTTACCAAAAATTTTAATATAGGGCTGATTTAGATAGGCTTGTAAAATACAATACGTGCATCCTACTGTGCAGTGCTCTCCAAAGTGGAGGATCGTATATCCACAACAATGGTAAAAACGGGTAGCAGGACATGATCTCAAGAAACGCCCTTTGAAGCGAATCACGTAAAGTTTTTTCGAAAAATCTTCCGAAAGGGAGTTTCTATAACAGGGCTCGGAGGATAAACAGTAGAATCTAGCTTCGGGAAGATTCTTTCTAAGCTCCCTTACAATGGGACTTTCCCTTACGGACTCTTCAACAAAAACATCATCAAAGGGATCTATGTCGGTCGCCATAAAAAATCTTATCAAGCACCTCCATAGAGATCTTCGAATTAAAGATCTTAAGTTTATCAAGGAGTTCCTGGGGTTTTGAGAATCGAACCTTCATTTCCCACTCATCTCCTTCAAATTGGTCAGGTGGTTTAAGCTCTACTCCATAAGGTAATTCGAGGCTCTTTAGAGTTTTCTCGAATGAATTTCTCCTCGCCATAAGATTGGGAAACAATAGGGCCTTTAGAAAATGCCGAACCCGCTCTGTCCCCTCTCGAGGAGATAGATTCTGATCTCCTAAGACTACTTCTATCTCTCTTAAAACCTCACTATAGGGAATATTCTTTGCTCGTCCAAGATCCTCAACCGATTCTAAAATTTCTCGCTGAATACTAACAGAACATCGAAGTTTTTTTAGGAGCCTCAACATCCCATGACGGGATTCCTCATCCCACGTAGCTAATACAAGGGCTATCCTCTCGTCTATAATCCCCTCCCTCACTGCACAGCGAAATTCCTTTGAGGTTTTTGTGAAGGCCACAATTACTTTAGAAAATCCTGGCTTTGATGGAAAACTAAAAAGCGGTAAGAAATTACGCTCTACTTCTCGGGCCGAGTATAGCCTCAAAAGTCTTTCAACAATATTTGCTTTCTCCTCAAGGCTTAGATTAGATTCCGAGGACTTCGTAAGGATTCTCATTTTAAGAAGCTCTTCTTTGGAAAAGGAGGAAGGAAATACAAGGCAGGGTAAAGTGTAACAACCTGTCCCCTTCGCCCAGCCATATCTACTATAACCATCTATGAGCACCAGCCTATTACTGCTAGTCTCCCAAACCCACAAAGGAGATAATATACCAGAAATATTGAGGATAGAATAAAGGCGGGGATTATATGTAGAAGTTAGTCTAAAATCCTCGTCCGATTCAATGGATTCCAGCAGGAGATACTTAAAAAACACATTGTCCCAGCCTATCATTTTAGTTTAGCAATAATCCGCTGAACCAAGATATTACAAGCCCGAGATAAGGATTGGAGATCCCCTTCGGTAATTTCATTTGCTGCCGCCATAATTTTACCAGACTCCACGTCTATGAGTCTAATGTCTATTCTCATAGTGTTTCCAAGGCGGCTTACTGAACCGGTAAGGATAGCTCCAGCCCCTACCATCTTCCCTATTTCTCTAGCCTTCCCTTCTTCAACAATACCGCTTTGACCGAGTTCTAGCTCCTTCATGACCTTCTCCAGGAGACTCCTCTCAACGATACTGAACCTTCCACTGTCAACGGAAGCCGTGGTAAGAAATTCGGAAATCATTCTACCCATAGGATCCTGACGTCCTGAGCGATCAAGAAAGTCTAGCTCAAGAATAGCAAGCTTTATCGATTCCTTCGGAGGTTCAACAGTCTTTTCATTTGTGGTTAGGGCCACCTGTCCCCTAGAAGCCTCCCTTGAAATTTCCTGACTTATAGAACCTAAGTTTACAAGCTCTACTCTCCTATTCTGCGCTCTCCCCCAGGAGGTATCATTAGATGCCACAGGTCTCGAGGAACCAACACCTCGGGTCTCCAAACGATTAGCTTCGATTCCGAACTTTTCCACGAGATAGCTTTTCACGCTCTCTGCCCGTTTCGAAGAAAGTTCCAAATTATACGCATCACTTCCTACATTATCCGTATGTCCTTCAATGAGAATTTTTGATGAAGCCAGGACTGGTTCATTCAAGGCACGGGCAATTTCTTCTAGTTGTCTATGAGACTTGGGAGAAATAGCTGCACTGTTTGTGGCAAAATGGATTTTTATAGGAATGCTAGAGCCTGCACTTATACCTCTCGTTTTTTTGGTAAGAGCTTCTGTAATGGCCTTAGCCGTCACAATTTGATCAGAATCCTCAAGCTCCTCAGATTCCACCTTTTGTTTCTCCTGAGGATTCAATTTGGCCTCACAGGCTTTAAGGTTTTTTTCTATTATAGAAACGTAGTTAGCCACATCAGGATACCTCTGGCGAACTTCTTTAGACGCCGAAAGATCGAGAAATCGACGATACATTTTGATCGCTTCACCATATTTTTCCTGTTTCCTATAAATATCGCCCATGCCGGCGAAAGGATGAGGGAAATTCGGTTTTATTTCTGAGGCCTTACGGTAAGCGTCAAGTGCTTCATTAAAAAGGTTCTTTTCTTCAAAGGCCAGTCCAAGATTATTATAGGCTTCAGCAAAATCGGGACAGTCAGTAACCGCTTTTACCAAAAGCTGAATCCTTCTATCTACGTCCCCTTCGTTAAGACTTTGGACAAATATTTTTTTTGCCTCTTCACAATCTGCTTTAGCTTTTTGGACTAACAATACAAAAAACGAAAAAAAGATGATAAAAACTATCAACAAAGATCTTTTCATTATACCTTCCCCCACCCAAAGAATTAAGATGGCACCACTTAGATTTTTTCTACAACAGCAATGGGAAAATCCACTATACCCTTATCTGTTTTTTCTGGAGCTTGAATCACCGGTGTTTGATCTCCCTTCGTCAAATCCTTTACTCTATCGGATATATATATCTCAAGAGTTTTTATCGTCACCTTACCCTTTCCCATAAGATCCGCTTTCCCAGAAATACCTTCTATGAGGGCTTTGGTAAAGGCTCCATTGCCCCAATCGGGCGATTCAAAGGATTTCTGAGTCTTGAAAGATGAAGCAAATACTACAGCTCCATTTTCCGAACTACTCAACTCATTAGCAACACCTATAACATCGTTCGTCGCTCCTACCGCGAGTCCCCTTGCAGCCTTACCACCAAGAACATTGGCAGCATAACAGGTATCCAGGAAAAGGATGACTTTGCCAGGGATTGATGAAATTGTCTCTTGTAATGTTTTAGCCGAAACAGCGGTTCCCATAAGTTTGTCAGGATTAGCATCAATAGGCATATAATAATAAACCTGGTTACGATTGTCTGTAAACCCGTGACCGGCAAGAAATATCATGGCTACATCTCGGGCTGTAGTCTCCTTCCGGATCCATTCAAGTCCATCAACTATATTTTCACGAGTCGCCTTTTCATCAATCAATATTTTTGCTACCACATCGCGGTAAAGTTTTCCCTTCTGACTTTCCATAGTTTTTACAAAGTCCTGAGCATCCTTAGCAGGGAAAAGAAGTTTCATTTCCTCATTTGGATATTTACCGACCCCAACAGCCAAAATGTAAAGTTTTGGCATAAGGAGAATGGCGGTTGGTTTTTCTTCAGGAAAAGCGTCGGCCTTGCCCACCTTCGTGCCGTAAGAAACCCTTATAATTGAAGGCTCACTAGCTCCATATTTATTTATGGCGATCACAGAAATAGATTGTTCTCTCGGCTCTAGTGGTATCGTAATTTCACGGGTTACCTCCTCTCCGGCAGCCCATTCACCCTCCTCCACTCTGACCGGTCTTCCATCTATTAACACCTTAACTGATCTTACTGGGGCATTAGAAGGCGAGCGAAGAGAGATCTTCATTTTAAGTTCCTTAGAATCGGTTTCATAATTCTTAGGAGGACTTAGGATCCGGACGACAGGTGGAAGGACCTCTGTAGGCTTGACATCTCTTGCACTTCTTCCCCATTCCTTTTCAGCAAACCGAAGAGCCTCTTTCTCATCAAGAGTTTTAATTAGAGCCGTGGGAAGATCAGGGCGATAGTAAACGGATCTAAATCTAGAGATGGGGAAAAAATCCGCCTCCTTGTCAGTCCCACGGTTAATGTGCCATCCAATATAGTCTTCTGCTCCAGCTGATGCATCATAGTAGCCCGAAGGAGCCCACAAAACCCATTGTCCTGTTTTGGGAATAAAGAAAAGGCTCATAACTAGTGTACCGTCCCTTAGACGATGCCATCGTATCGTTCCATCAGCATAGGCAGCTACCACAATACGTCTATCGGAGGTAATATTTACTGCTCTAACAGGCGAAGGAGCCGTTACCTTCCATTTCTGAACACCATTAGAATCGAATAACCGTAAAGACCACTCCGACCCTATTACAAACCCCTGAAGATCAGGGCTTATTGCTAAACAGTAACTCCTTTCGTAGGGATCTAGGGGTATTGGCTTATCTCTGAAAAGGGGTTTGTCACTACCTTTCCAATTGGTGACAGGAAGCCCCTTGGTAATGGGGGGTTTAAAGCCATCCATCTTCTTAGGATTAACTTCGAGAAAGCGTTCACTTATAGAAAACAAGCCCTTAGCGTTGGTATCTGACCAAAAAAATCCAAATACCACCTGAGAACCATCGGCATTTATCAGAAAATCATCCTGTTTGTCTCTAAAATCGGCGTTTGTTGGAGAATGCATAAAAACCACCGAGCCGTCTTTACCTATCTTACCAACGGAAGGATCACCTGAAATGAATACCAACTGGTTACCGGGAAGAGCCTTAAGACCAAGGATAGTGTCTCGACTGCCAGTAGAAATATCCCTATAGGGACCTTTGCCACCATTTTCCCAGCATCTAATAGGATTGATCCCATTAGAGAGGCTCCATCTTCCTGCCGCACAAAGATTTCCATTACTTAACCAGGCTACACTACTAAGATTTCCACTAGAAATACCCTGGGTTGATGGAGAAAATAATAATTTTAAGTTCTCTCCTGAGAAAATATCCACCTTAGCAATGTCCATATAACCAACAGCAATGAGAGAACCATCCTGATTAAAGGCTACAGAAAAAGGTGCTTTCCCAGAGGTCTTTTGCTTTGCAACAAGGGAAAGATTACTATCATAGAGGCGAATAAAACCATCGTCGGATACAACGGTAAGACGTCCCTTTTTGTCAAAATCCACACCGTAAGCCGATCCACCATAATGAAAGTCCTCAAAAACAACACCATAGTTTTCGGCATTATAAACCCTAATGCCCTGCTTTTTTGCAAGAGCTACCACAAGATATTTACCATTGGGAGAATAGGCGATATCCAATATAGCCTCAGGAAGACCTCCAAGACGACGAATCATACTTCCCGAATGCCAATCGAAGATATAGACTGCAAACTTTCCATCCCACTGTTTTCCAGTAAATCCTCCACAGGCAACATGCTTCCCATCAGAAGACAGAGCGGCCGCATATATCTTACCTTCATTACCATCCCCTATGGGGGGATGCAGGGTAGATAGGACATCACCTGTAGAGGCATCCCATACCTTTACTGTCTGATCATAGGAGGCCGTCACTAAATATGTCCCGAGGAGGTCGCTTTTTACCTTACGAATGCTCGCAGTATGCGTTGGAGAGTGGATCTTCAAGATTGGCTCAGAAGAGGGTTGATTAGCTAAAGATAGGGAAGTGGAAACAAGGCATGTAAGAATTATGAGCCATATCCACCTCTTACTTCTCATACCTTATAACCCCCCAAAATTTTATAGATTCTCAAGGTTTGTGGACGGCTTAGGAGTTATTTCATTCTTAGGTCCCTCTCTAGTAGGAACCTCACCAGGGCCTTCAGCTGAAGGAACACTCCCTTCTTTTTCACCAGAGAGTCGGGATGACGTCGAAGGGCTACTAGATCCAACTGAAAGGGCAACCGCTCCCCTTTGACAATATTCTTCATATATAGCACGGGTTAATACCTCGGAGTTTTTTTCAACAAGTCCTAGCGTTGTTTTCGAGATTTCACTACCTGCGGACTTACCTGTCCACGTCTTTGATGAAATCGCTTGAGCGGTCTTAGCAGAAAGAAGCTTTAAGCCCAAAGTAACATATACGGATTTTAAATTCGTTTTCACCCCCTCAATAGGGCTTGTCCTAACAGACAGTTGACTTACGAAAAGGAGATCGGCTCCAAGCTTTTCAGAAAGCTTTACAGCTCCTACGGTGTCTCCTCTAAGTAAAAGTTGTTTCTCCTGTTCAGGAATAATTTTTTCAACTAGAGACTGGTTAATGACCTGGAATCCAACGCCCAAAAGTTGATTTTCAAAGATTGTCTCAATATCTTTAATGAGATCTGGTGTAACATCGGCCGAGCTACTACCTACAATGACAGCAACCTTTTTGCCACCTAATTCTTTAGGACATTGAGCTAACACCTTCCCTACAGTAGTTATACCCAATAGGCAAATAAAAACCATTATATAAGACTTTTTCATACCCTAAGGCACCTGCACCCTATTTTTACACCAATCATCTGGCCATCTTGAGAGTGTCTTATTCAAGAGGCACTCTTTCTATAGTATCGCTCGTAATCTCCTCTTTCTTAGTCTTAGGATCTACCTTATAGGTTCTTACCTTAACTTTGCGGTATTTTTTACCGCCCTCTTCCTCAATCTTGCCACCCTCAACCGGTTCCGCAATAACCTTTTCGGTTTTGTCTTCCTTCACAATGACTATTGGCTTGTTTCGAAGGGCTGCTTCGCGCATAGCCTGATTTCGCTTTTCTATAGCCCAAGCAGAAAGAGCTCCTAAGGCTGCCCCAGCTAACGCCCCTATGGCAGCACCCTTCTCTCCACCAACGAGATACCCTATAACACCACCTGTAACAGCCCCTATTGCACCTCCTGTAAGAGCCGCCTGTTGTTCCTGTTGACCCTGAGGTGTTGTAGCACATCCAAACATCACAATAGTAAAAGTTATCACCACAGCCGAGGAAACAACTTTTCTAAACCACATAAGCCTCCCTCCACATTTAGAGATCAAGAACATTTTTGTACTTTTCCGAAAGCTCCGGACTCTTTATGATCTCCCGAACTCTTTCGGAACTAACATTACTCACAAGCTGTGTGGGAACCCCTTCTTCAAGTTTTTCCCTCGATAGAGCCCTTGGCTTGTCAACCTTGATCTTGACAATATCACCCCTTTCTTCCTGAATAACGAAGGTCCTTTCTCCATATTTACTGTTCAAAGCCTTAAGAACAACACCATCCAAGATATCGGCAAGCTGATCCCGGGGACCTGCAAACTCTACTTCAAAAACAGTATCTCCATTGGCAAGAAATTCACGGAAAGTAACATTTAAAACGGAGCGAATGCCCAAAAGCTCCTTTTTCATCATCTTGGCGAGTTCCCTGTCGGGAATACCTGAAAAAGTGAGAATTATATCATGAGTGGGTCTCATGATATAATCTTTAAAAATATCCTGACTAAAAATATCACCCACCCTTTTACCCACATCCATTATAGCCTCATCTTCATCGTTATATATAACTCCCTGTTGAGGTCTAAAATTTTCTGAGAATATGACCTCAGAAGAATGGTTATCAACAGCTTCAATCGACCAAGCCGTAAGAAGTGTAGTCTGAACTTCAATCCCACTCGATAGCTTTACCCTTTGAGAACGGCGAAGCTTAATCAGACCATTTATAGAGATATCACTAGGCTTTTTTGCGATCTGGGTGGCCGCTTCTCTAGTGAGTCCTTGAGCCACAAGCAATTTCACTCGTTCTTGGAGTTCCTTAGAGGCCTCCTCTTCCGAAATAACCTTGTAACCAAAATTTTTTAATCTGTTTGCGATCTCCCTATTACATACCTCACAGGGGATCCTATCCCCGTATGAGTCAGGAGATACTATAAAAAGCCCCACAGAAAAGGTCGGATTACCCTTTTCCCTTATAAGGGACATTCTTTCAAGCTTGGAAAGGGATGATACTACTTGCCTTATCGGAGCGGTAAAGACCTCTGCTTTGATCCATACATGGTAAAAGCCATCCTCTTGAATACCACCGTTTACTACATTAATAATTTTAGAAATCACCCCTTCGCTCTTAGATATGACCTGATCACGAACCAGGGTATAATTCTCAACAATAGTCTGGGAAGAGACATAACATCCAACAGCTTTTTCTATGGCCTGTCTTTTGGCATCACGTAGGGCCTCATCGTAAGCAAGGGTTTTATCTTTATAGAAGTTAGGATCGGACAACCCCTCGGCCGATACAATTATAGTGGCAGGTTTAATAGAAAGTTCACCCTTTGCCTCAACTGAATGTACAAAAATGGAAGCTAGAAAAGATATTGTTACAAAGACTCTTCCCAGGAGATCAACAGCCATGTTTTCACTCCACTAAAATTTCTAACCCCCCGCCTCCAGAGTTAGGCGGGGAGTATATAGTTGAAAATTTATTGTTCTTTTTTCTCTGGAACCGGACTTGTAGGAACAACTGGGGGAGCTGGAGCACCCTTTAATTCTCTATCGGCTCCGGTGGGAACAGGGAGGGAACGGTATTCGGTTCGCTCTACTTTTGTCCCACCCGGAGCACCTTCAGATGCTTTTCGGAGCTCATCGGTCTGAGCCCCGCGGCCTATGACCTCAACTATATTGGGTCCTTCATATCTGATTCTTTGGCCAAGAATATCTCGAACCTTTCTTACATCAAGCTGAAGTCTCACGAAGGCATTTCCCGACTCATCCCAACCCCATCCACGGTTAGGACTGTCAATGTCAACGTTGGGAATATAAGATCCATAGACAGCAGCAAGAACTCTCGATCGGTTAATATCCTTAGTAAGAATGAAATTCTCTACCTCACTGGCGCTCATAATTCTTTCTCCAACGATCTTAGCAGCCATTTCATCATAGGCATTAACAAGGGCAGCGCGCAGCGCCATAAGAGGTGGTTTAGATTCGGGAGTCATTGTTCCGAAGCCATAGGCGTGAACTCTGACATTTTTGAAGGACATTCTTTCTCCGGCAACATTTATTACATCGCCAAGGTCAATGTATCCCGTGCAAAAGGCGATATCCTTATCCTTATCATAGATCATCTTTTCTACGTGGATACCCTTAATAAGGGCTCCTGCCTTTTGTTGGATTCTATAGGCGGCCTCTTCGGTAAGACCAAACTGTCCCTCGCTATGAACCTTATATCCAATTACCATCTCAACGATGTTACGCTTAAGATCTTGTTCTGCCATCTTTTCAGACATGAGCTGGCGATTACCCCCGGCCCAAAGATCTATGCTAATTAAAACACTTGCTATTAAAATTATCGCTAGAGTTAAAAGGGGTCTACTTCTCATTACTTACCTCCTTCATAAGATTTGCCTAACAACCAATTTAAAAACTTACTCCACCATCCCGTGGTTCCCCTTTCGTCCTGTGACTCCTTCTTGCTAGATTCTTCCGAAAGGGCTACAAGTTTCTCCTTTGATCCAGCATCGCTACTATTAGGGCTTTCTTCCGGACTGCCAGTAAATGTTTTATCTAGGGGTTTTTCCATACGAATATTTGCTGAAGTTGTAGCACCTCCAATAATATCAATAGTTCCCGTAGTCCAATAAGGAGAGGGATTTCTAGGTCGAAATATCTCCTGGAACTTACGAGCTACCTCTTCGTCTTGAGTAGTCCTTACTACTGTTGGGCCAGAAGATTTTACTCCTTCTTTGGGATAAACCTTAAGGCTATCGACAGTAACTTCTAATTCACCAGAGGGAAGAGGTTTAACTCGAGCCGTAAATTCAATTGTCCCATACTGGGGAAGCTTACCCTCCTGTCGAAGTTTGGTTACGATCTTTTCAGTGATCTGCCTTTTGTGTCTAGCCCACTCATCCATTAGCTCCTTTTGGTCAGCAAGAAGAGACCCAGAACCTAAAACCAAAAATAAGGCTACGATACTTAGGACTAGAACTTTTCTCCCTTTGACTGTCACTCTTTCTCCTTCCTTTTAGAACCCCAAGGGAGTTAATTAGAACTCCTCTGGGCTAATAGCCTTTCCTCCCCCTTGGAAAGTTCTTAGCTTCTTTGTTCCTCTCTTGTCACCATCCGTAGGTGGTTTATATCCACTGCCAGGCACCTTACAAATAGCCTGAGCCCGTTTCAGGCCGTCCTGAGCTGGATAAAAATTGGAATTAAGTGAAAGAGCCTTTTTAAACATGTCTATAGCTCTTTGACACTGTCGCTCAGCAAGGTAAATTTCACCAAGCTTTGTATAGACCTCAGGAGAGACGGAACCCAAATTCACCGCCATCTCAAGTTCTGGCTTCGCCTCGGGGAATCGGTTAAGCCGGAAAAGAAGAAGTCCTAGAGCCTCATGAGCTTCTAGATAGCGTGGATTCGTTCTAATAGCATCCCGATAGGCTGCCTCAGCTTTATCAACCATATTCTTTTTCTCGTAGGACTGTCCAAGATAGTAGTAAGCCTCAGTGTAATTAGGTCTCAGTCCAATGGCCGCTTGAAAGGAGGAAATCGCACTGTCGAAATAGCCGTCTTTAAAGTAGGATAGACCACTTCTAAAATGATCTTCCGCGGTAGGTGTAGGAGGAGTAGGGGGTGGAGGTGGCGGAACACAGGCCATAAGTCCAGATAACACAACACAAACTAACAAAAACCTTATCATTCTATGATTTTTCATTGATGTCCTCCTTCGATTTAATCCATATCCTCTTTGGAAGATTCCATACAAAAACCCACCCTTGAAACATAAAATAACCTATTACAGGAAACATAAGGGATCCAACCCATATTCCCTGATGGATTAGAGCCATTTCATAAATTACCCTCGGAGATTTAACACTCCATGCACGAATAAGATCCACGATAATTACAAAGGGTGTGACGGCCATTCCTATCACAGATAGCTCAACTATAAATAGATAAAACACCAAGAGTTTTAAAATTAACCAATCGAGGAAAACTAAAGGAGTCTCATCGAAAGAAGCATCCCTAAAAGAAATTCCTATTGTGGAAGGATAAAACATGGCGGAAAACCACTGATAAAAAAGGAATGCCCCAAGCACACCTGAGACTACTACAATTACGTTTCCTGAGGAAATACCCCACAAAAGTCCACCAAATAAAGTAGCGAAGGAAAGGCCTAAAAGGATTGCACCTATGGATTTTCGTAATGGATCCGGGAGCGTAAAATCCTTTTGATAGCTAAGTTCCTTTTCTAGCAAATCTAGAATATTTCTCCAACTAAAGAAAAATACCGGATATAGGGCTACCAAAATTGCCAAGACAAACATGGTATCAAGACTCTTCAACCGTATCGCAAGCGACAGAAAAAGAAATAAATTAATAACTGTTATAGCGATCCCCAGGTGAAACACCAAAGGTGAAGCCTTCTTAACCAGGGAGATCCAAAGATTTTCCTTTTTAAAGGAGATTTTTAAGAAGAGTGACTCCAAGAAATTACTCAAAGTAGAATCTAAAGAGGGATTCATGTATACTCCTTATTTAATCAAAGTAAGAATACCAGAGGCTATTACCAAAATCAATCAAATAAAGTGATCCCCCCTTTCAATTTCCTCTTTTTCATAATTCCAAGGCTTAGCGAAGCCATCAGACATATCGAGGTGGTTTAGGATTCTAGAGACCACAAAGTTTGCAAGATCTTCAATGGTAGAAGGTTTATGGTAAAAGCCGGGCATGGCAGGAAGGATTAGAGCACCCAACCTAACGCATCTCAACATATTTTCAAGATGTCCCTCATGAAGGGGTGTCTCCCTAGGAACCAGGATAAGACGTCGCCTTTCCTTAAGACACACATCGGCAACTCTATGAATGAGGTTACGGCCACTACTCCATGCAATAGCTCCCAAAGTTGCCATTGTACACGGAACGATAACCATAGCTCTAAGGGGCACAGAACCACTTGCAAAGGGTGCGGTAAACTCGTCTTCTCTGTAAAGTCTTACGTTAT
Organism: Syntrophobacterales bacterium; assembly: GCA_026417655.1. Lineage (GTDB taxonomy): Bacteria > Desulfobacterota > Syntrophobacteria > Syntrophobacterales > Thermodesulforhabdaceae > JAOACS01. Next base: position 85,726 of record JAOACS010000014.1, on the reverse strand, counting down.
CCGGAAGATCCTTATCTAGGGTAGTCCCTATCTCAAATTCATATACGAAGGAGCCAGCATGGGATGCTATAATGTTTAAATTAATTCCTTCGTCTTTTGCTAGCCTGTGAATTAAGAGTTTTGCGTAAATAGCACCACTTGCACCAGTTATAGCTATAACCACGTTGTCTTTAGGGGGTTGCATTGGAAAATTCCTCCTCGGAAGCTCTCTCAATGGCATCCTTAGCCGATAGACCACCATGAACAATCAACCCTATCGCCCTGAGAAACATCCGAGGTCTCTCATGTTGAAACACATTACGACCCACTGCAACCCCGCTAGCTCCAGCCTGAATAGCCCGTTCAACATTCTCTAGGAAATAGATGGGATTCTCCGCCTTGCTACCACCAGCAATGACTACTGGAACGGATACACTTTTTACAATGCGCTCTAATACTAGAAAAGAGGAAGGCATAGCCGTCTTCACTATGTCAGCTCCAAGCTCTGCCGCAAGTCTTACCGCATGGGAGATGGCCTTATCATGTTCTGAGTCACCGGCATAACGTCCCCTTACATACGTCATAACAAGAAGAGGCATTTGCCATTTGATACATTCTCCACTAATGACTCCAAGATCTCTTAGCATTTCCGGTTCATATTCGTTACCAAGATTGATATGGTAAGAAACCCCATCGGCACCATACATAATGGCCTCTTCAACACTTCCTACAACAACTTTATGATGAACAGCCGTCCCGAGCTGAGTGCTACCACAAAGGTGCATAAAGACACCAGGTAGCTTTCCACTGGTGCATTCAAGGAGCCGCATCATGCCCTTGTGAAGAACAAAAGCATCGGCTCCTCCATCTATCCCGTTTTGAAGACATAGGGTCATATCTTCAAGGCCTCTCATAAGACCAAAGGTTACGCCATGATCGAGGGGAAAGATTACCACCCTGCCAGTTCGAGAATTCATTATACGTCTAAGCCTTAGTTTAGCTCCAATGCTCATAGTCTTGCTCCTCCGCTCAATACGATCTTGAGCTCCATCAGCCACCACTTATCAAAAACTATCGTCGGTTATATATCATTAAGAAATGATTATGGGCAACCCAAGGGGTTGCCCATAAGTTTAACTTACAAGAGGTTTAATTCCGATATCTATTTCTTCAAAATTCTATCAAATATTTCCTCCTTACTAAGCTTCTTAAGGCAGAAGAACCAATCGTAACAGACCATGTCCTCCCGTTTAGATTCTACGCGCTCCTTAGCCACCCCACATGAGCCAGGGGGCGGAACTATTACATCGTCGCCAGGTCTCCAATCCGCCGGAGTTGCCACTCCGAAGGCGTCAGTTGTCTGAAGAGCGATAAGAAGTCTCTTTATCTCATCAAAGTTTCTACCAACACTTAAGGGATAGTAGATAATAGCTCGAATAACACCTTTAGGATCAATCACAAAAACGGCTCGCACAGCTTTAGTAGTGCTCTCTCCTGGTTGAAGCATTCCATACTTCTTAGCAACTTCCATCGTAATATCTTCTATAACAGGGAAATTCACTTCAACATCTTTCATTCCCCGGTATTCTATCTTTTCCTTAATGGTTCTGAGCCAAGCAATGTGACCATAAATGCTATCTATGGAAAGCCCTAAAAGCTTACAATTTAGCTTGGCGAACTCATCCATCATTGAAGCAAAGGTAATGAATTCCGTGGTACAAACAGGTGTAAAATCCGCAGGGTGGCTGAAAAGAATAACCCAGCTCCCAGCATAATCTTCCGGAAAGTTAATTTCTCCTTGAGTAGTAATAGCCTTAAAAGATGGAGCCCTGTCTCCAATTCTAGGCATTGCTGAGACGCAGCATTCATGCAAATGCTCTGACATATTGACCTCCCCCTTTTTGTTTTTAGACCCTATTATAACTAGATAAATACATATTTGATAGTAATTCTCAAAAATTTAATGTCAATATAAAAAATAATTATTTTCAAACATCAGAAAGGGGATGTTATAATAAATTTGATTTCATAGCCTAAAACCAAAAACCGAAGGGAGAAAATTAAAATGGCTAGATATATTATTAAAAGGGCATTTTTTCTGATGGCTTCTCTTTTTTTATTTACGCTCATTTCTGGATTCTTAGAGAAGGCGTTCGCCCTAAAGGAACTTCATGTCGTAATTGATAATGACTATCCACCCTATGTAATGAAGGATTCTCAAAACAATCTAATAGGGATACTGCCGGAACTATGGTATGAGTTTGAAAAGAAAACTGGAATAAAAGTAATACTGATAGGAGCCGACTGGCTGGAAGCTCAAAAGATTATTATGGAGGGGAAGGCCGATCTCATTGACACGCTTTTCAAAACCGTAGATCGTGAGCAACTTTACGATTTTTCAAAACCCTATGTGGGGATACCTGTAAGTATATTCCATCATAAGTCACTTTCAGGTATTACTGACACGCACTCCATTCGAGGTTTTACCATAGCAGTTAAAGCAGGGGATGCCTGTATAGATATTCTAAAAAGGGATGGTATCTCACTATTTCGACTGTATCCAGGTTATGAAGCCATCGTTAGGGATGCCAAGGAAGGAAACGTAAAGATATTTTGCATGGATGAACCACCAGCCATTTATTATCTAGAAAAATACGGTATCTCGAACGAATTTCGGAGAGGATTTCCATTGTATGTTGGGCAATTTCATAGAGCTGTAAGAAAGGGAATGACTGATTTACTTACAATTGTAGAAGAAGGTTTCAACTCTATTCCTGATAAGAAAGTTAAAGCAGTTCATGATAGATGGAAAGAAGAGAAAATCTATGAGATATCTAAGTATTCCAAATACCTTTGGCCAATATCTTTTGCCATATTATTACTCATTAGTTTAATTGGTATTTGGAACTTCTTTCTCCATAGGGTGGTTCAAAGAAAGACGCAAGAGTTGAGAAGATCTATAGAAATTATAAGGGATAGAGAACAACTATTGCAGGTTACTCTTGACAATCTTGAGGACGGAGTAGTTATCGCTAATAATAAGGGACGTGTTAGCAAACTAAATAAATCGGCGATGCGATTTATTTATAGCGAAACCGAAGAGTACATAGGAAAATATCCTCATGAAATCTTTCATGTGTCAGATCGTAGAAGTGGCGAAGATCCTATCTTAAGTGATAAAATTGAAAAGGCTATTCATGACAATAGCACATTGCATGTTAGAGATGGACTTTTGGTAACTCGCTCATCCGATCAACCCCATTTCATAGAATTAACTATTTCTCCCATTCCCGTCTCTAGCAAAGAAGAAGGAGATCATTATGGAGTAGTCATCGTTTTTCATGATGTTACTGAAGAAAAAATAAAATCCAGAGAGCTTGAGATTATTAAGAAAATGTTCCACCTCGCTGTCGAGGGAGCTCAAATGGGAATAGTGACCTTCAATATTCCCCTAGGCATCATGTACAGAAATGAGATCTCCAACAGAATAATGGGCATGGAGCCATCAAATTCGGGTGAGCCCATTGAGACGTGGTTTCCCCTAATACACCCCGACCATAAAGACAGAGTAAGAAGGTCGATCTTCTCACATTCCAGCAAAGAAGCTCAATTCTATGACGACGAATACCCACTGAAACATAGTGCTGGCCATTATATCTGGATACATGTCCGTGGTAGGATCATTGAGCGGGACGAACATGGAAACCCCATCTGGTATGGAGGGATTTTGTTCGATATAACCAATCGGAAAGCATCCGACGAAAAACTTAAAAAACTAGAAAAAGAACTCGCAAAAATATCCAAATTTGAATCCCTTGGACGACTAGCCGGTGGAATCGCCCATGATTTCAACAACATATTAATGGTGCTCCTTGGATATGGAGAAATGGTTTCAAAAGAGTTAGATGACAAACATCCATCAAGGGACAAACTAGAACAGATGTTAATTTCGGCCGAAAGGGCAGCTCAACTCACAAAACAACTTCTTACTTTTAGCAGGAAACAGCCTTCCAATCCGGAGTTTGTCAATATTAATGAGCTTATCAGTAACTTTAAGCAAATGCTTGTAAGGCTTGTCGGTGAAGATGTTGAACTTAAAATGAATCTCTCTGATGAGCCCTTATATTTATTTGTAGATCCAGCAGAAATGGAACAGGTAATCCTCAATCTTGCTATTAATGCCAGAGACGCAATGCCTCAAGGAGGCACACTCCTTATAGGAACGGCTCTTGTGGAGTCCAGAGAGGTATACATCGATTCGCATCCAAATACAAAGCCAAAACGGTATGTTCTTATTTCTGTAACAGACACAGGTCATGGGATGGATGCGGAAACATTGGAACAAATCTTTGAGCCATTTTTTAGCACAAAACCAGAGGGAAAAGGAACTGGACTAGGGCTTTCAATAGTCTACGGGATTGTAAAGCGAGCAGGTGGAGAAATTCATGTTTACTCAGAACCTAAAAGGGGCACTACATTTAAAATCTATATCCCTGCGGTAGAGAGTAAGGAGTCAAAAAAGACTATGGAATCCATATCAACAGAAACGGCTTACGGTCTTGGTGAACGCATAATGGTTGTTGAGGATAATGAAGAACTGAGAAATCTTATGGTTAATTATCTCAAAAAAGTAGGATACTGTGTCATATGGGCAAGACACGGCAAAGAAGCCCTTTCTATAATCGAAAAAGAAGGTAAACCGGATCTTGTTATAACTGATGTGATTATGCCGGAAATGAATGGTGGAACCCTTGCCCAAGAAATAAAAAAGCGGTTTGGTGAGATTAAAGTGATTTATATGTCTGGTTACCCAAAGGATGTTATAGATAAATACGACGTTTATGAAAGTGATATAACCCTTATTATGAAGCCCTTTAAAATTGGAGATTTTTTGAAAACGATCAGGGAAAAACTTGATAAACCTAAACCCAAATAGTTTCTACCTACTCTTATAGGTTGAGATCATCTCGGACGGTTCAGTTCTTGCAAAGACTAGGGGAGGTTCAGAGTGTATAATGCCTTCCTGGTGGAGGAGTTTATAGTAATACTTAAGTCCACTAAACATATCTTCCTCCAGATCATAGGAAAGGCAAGATAGATAAATTCTAAGTTCATCGCAGGTCATAAAGGTAGTTTGAGATGCTTGGCTACACACAATCTCCAGATTTCTAAGTCCCCATGATTTCGCTTCAAGAAAACTTTCAATGCATCTTACTAACCTGTCTCTTCCAAAACCTTCTAAATCTTTCCTGCACACCCAGAGAGCAAAGACAAAAGGAAGGCCTGTCCATTTATACCACAGCTTGCCGAGATCCCACACGTGGGGAAAGATCTGGCGTTTTTTCCAATAAAGAGCTTCGTCACCAATTGTCAAATAGGCATCGGGAAGGTCTTTAATGGTACTTTGCCACAGAGGTCTTACCATGCTAATAAAGGAACATTTAATTCCGTAAGCCTTTGTAAGCAAGATCTTTAAAAGAGTAACAGAGGTGTGGGACTGGGGTGTCATGTGGACAACCCGATTATTTAGTTTTTCAAGGGGAAATTTCGAAAAGAGCAAAACACTTTTTACCTCTCCCCGACACGAAATACTAAGATTTGGGAGAATTAAATACCTTGTAAAGTGTCTTGCGTACTCAACCGATGAAACTACGCTCACATCAAGATCCCCATGAGCCATCAGACCATTTAATTCCGCAGGAGACCCATATACAAAGGAGAAACTATGTCTTACAGCCCCTTGTTCCAGAGGATAATAGATGGGAAGAACATTGAGATAACCGATGCGCCCTACCTTCAAAACTGAATCCATGTATATGCTCCCCTCAATCCACTGTATAGAACTTTCTCAGAAATGTCTTTAACAGATGCCCCATCAGAAATCTCCACAGCAAGGATTGGTCCTCTAAAACCTGGTTCTATAAAGGAGCTTGAGTTTGTGAAAAAACGACGACCTCTTCCAGTTATTGCTTCTAGAACATCTTTGGGATTGAAGAGCCCGTAATGTTCTATGAGAAACACGGCTTCCTCAAAGAGATCAAGGCTCGGTGAGCTAGCGAGGCTATCGGTTCCTAGAAGAAATGGAAGATTTCGCCGGATAATTTCAAGGGCTGGTATTTCCCCAACACCTAGTTCATGATTACTTCTAGGACACAAACATACATGACACTGCCTCCTCTGGACAATGTCCCAGTCGTCCGAATTAAGATGGAGACAATGGACAAGAAGGGTTTGTTTGTCCAATACTTCGAGAGTATCTAAGTACTTAATAGGAGTGGTTCCAGGAGGCTCCCATTTATCGTCCCATTTACCAAGTTCCACCAAAAAATCTTTCCATCTCCCCTTCCCTTCCCGAATAAAAATATTTTCCTCTTCGGTCTCTCCTACATGAATGGAAAATACCTTTCCGAAGGTTTTACACCACCTCTTGGTTTCTCTGATAAGAAAGGGGGAGGTAGAGTAGACGGCGTGAGGAACAATACTTAACTCCTCTACCCATCCCCCTAGATCTTCTCTACTAGGAAAATGGACCTCCTTTACTGTAAATCCAATCCACTCCCAGAAAAGATACCTTACGGGAAGAGCTCTACAATCTATCTCCTCAGGAAGCTCCAGAAGAGGTCTATTCGAGACATCTCCCACGAAGGCCACTCCCCTTTTAAAAGATTCAAAGGCGGCCATAACAAAGGCTTTATGGAGGTCCTTATCGACTAAAGCATCTCTTTTCGCCATCAAGCTCTTCACCCACCCTAAATAATCTCCCCGCAAAACCTCCCTAAAAAGCCCCGAAAGAGCTGAGAGTTCAAGGTGAACGTGAGCATTCACAAGACCTGGGATAAGTGCTCTATCCCCAACATCTATAAATTCCCATCCTGTCTTTATTGTCTTTCCAAAATCTTTGCTACCTTCTACCTCTATCGCCCTATTCCTAACTCGATCCCACAAAATGGAGGTATCCTCAAGCCATTCTCCCCCCTTTCCGAGAACCCATGGAGCCCTTATAATTACAAAATCTTCAGTCAATCCACTCATAGGCCATTGTTCTCTGTTTGGGGATAAAGCCGGCATATCGAATGATTCGGTGTATCTCTTCTATAGACATCCTGAATCTTACCCCGGCCGCGGCAACAACATTTTCCTCGATCATAGTTGATCCAAAATCGTTAGCCCCGAAAAAAAGAGCTATTTGCGCCACATGAGGTCCCATTGTGACCCAGGAAGCCTGAATATTATCAAAATTGTCTAGCACAATCCGGGATATGGCAAGGACTCTTAAATACTCTACGCCCGTGGCCACCTTAACCTTCCCTTCAAGAGCTGTATTCCTTGGCTGAAATGCCCACGGGATAAATGCAGTAAATCCCTTCGTCTTATCCTGTAACTCCCTAAGTCTTAAGAGATGCTCTATGCGATGCTTGGGGGCTTCTAGGTGTCCAAACATCATCGTCGCGGTTGTCCTAAGCCCCTGTTTATGGGCTTCCTCCATAACGGCAAGCCACTCGGAAACACTGCATTTGCGGGGAGAAACAAGAGAGCGAACTTCATCAACAAGGATTTCGGCTCCCCCTCCCGGTATAGAACCAAGACCGGAGGCCTTAAGCCTGGAGATAACCTCTGAGATGGGTATTGATTCTCTTTTTGCAAAAAAAACGATCTCAGGAGGGGAAAAGGCGTGAATATGAATCGTCGGAAAGAAGCTCTTTATAAAGGTTAGCATCTCCTCATAGAAGGATAGCGGAAGTTCGGGATGATGCCCTCCCTGGAGAAGAATTTGGGTTCCACCTAAGGAAAGGGTTTCCTCGATCTTTCGAGCTAATTCCTCTCTCTTTATGACATAAGCCTCTGGTGAATCAGGTGAACGATAGAATGCACAAAAGCTACATTTAGAGACACATACGTTGGAATAATTAATATTACGATCCACCACGTAGGTTACATAAGGATAGGGGTGTTTTTTCATCCTAATGGAGTGAGCGAGATGACCGAGGGAGAATAGGTCGGCCTTAATATAAAGATCATATGCTTCACTACCGGAAACACGCTTCCCTTCGTGGAGCTTGTGGACTATATATTTTAACTCGTTACCCTTCATTTTTATGCACCGGATTGAAAAGCCCATCTCTTTCGACGGGATTAAAACTTGCCGATCGGATAATCCATTCCAGTTCACCTCTTGTTAAAAATTCCTCCGACTCGGCCCCGGCCATGTGACCTATCTTCTCCTCTACAACAGTTCCATCCAAATCGTTAGCGCCAAAGTAAAGCGCAAGTTGAGCAAGCTTTACTGTGAGCATTACCCAATAGGCCTTGATATGCAAAATGTTATCCAATAAAAGGCGGCTTACGGCTATAGTCTTTAAAACATCTACACCACTAGGAGATGAAAGGGTTTTAAGGGGAGAGAGTCTCGCCTGATATGGGAGAGGGATAAAGCAGACAAACCCACCAGTTTCATCCTGAAGATCTCTTAACGCTAGAAGATGATCCACTCTATCTTCTATAGACTCGATATGTCCAAAAAGCATTGTTGCGTTGGTTTTTATACCCATTTGGTGAGCGATTCTATGAACTTCTAGCCATCGGAAGGCATCAATCTTATTCGGGCAAATTTTCTTGCGTATATGGTCTGCAAATATTTCGGCACCTCCACCTGGCATCATATCAAGACCCTTATCTTTAAAGCGCTTAAGAACCTCCTCTACCCTCATACCTTCAAGCCTGGCAATATGGTCAACCTCTACGGCTGTAAAGGCCTTTACAACCGCATTGGGACAGAGAGTTTTAGCGGTCTTTAAGATCTCTTCATAGTAGGAGATTGGTAGATCAGGATGACATCCCCCAACTATGTGCAATTCCCTTATTTGTGAAGCGTTTTCTTCCTGAATTTTCCTACGTATATCACCAACAGTCAGTTCAAAGGCTTGACTATGGCCTGGAGGTTTCCCAAAGGCACAAAATAGACAGCCGCTAAGGCAAATGTTAGAGTAATTAATATGACGGTTTAGGACATAGAAAACATCGTTTCCATGGAGGTTGACCTTGACAGTATGAGCCAACTCTCCCAGGGTTAGGAGATTCTTGCAGTTAAAGAGTCTTACTCCATCCTCGCGAGTTAACCTTTTACCTTCTTTAACCTTTTCAAAAATATCATCTAGGTCTTCACTCATGGATAGCAAGTCCCTTTTCTATAACTGAGACAAAATGGTCAACTTTACGTAAAAGTTCTTCTTGAGGTGCTTTGTAAATCCCTGTTCCCGCATCCCAGAAAGCAACAGTATAGGCCTGAAGAAATCGATCAAGCATGGAGTTTAGAAAAAATACCACGAAATCCACATCCAAATCATTCCGAATCTCCCCCTTTGAGATGCTATCCCTTACAAGGGACGTTAGATATTCTGCCGACATTAAATGAACCTTTCTAAGAAGTTCATCCCTTAGGGGAAAATTTTCCTGAAAAATCATTTTGAGATAAAGTCTGTAAATGCTTGGATGCTGTTCCACAAAGTTGATACCCACCCATAGGATAGATTTAAGCCGTTGAAAAAAGGGCATCTCTTTAGTAATATCCCTAATACCCCTTAATCTGGCTTTGACAAGCTCTATGGCGTAGTCAAATACAAAGGCAAAAAGTCGCTCTTTGGAACCAAAGTATCTAAATATTGAGCCCTTGGCTATACCAAGACGGTTCACTAACCGGTTTATACTCGCCTGATGGAAACCATGTTCGGCAAACTCTTCGATGGAAGCATGAAGAAGGCGTTCCCTCTTATCCTTCGGTATGCGATTGAACAGATTGTAGCTTGAATCTTCCATTATCTATCTTAATCTTTCTAGAGTCCACATCCGTTGGTGACCACGTGGTCATTCTAAAGATTTTTATGACCCCAGTCAATTACAAAATTGTTAATGTTTTCAAACAATATCAAAGAATGCTGGACAAAGGAATCTAAAAAACTATAAAAAGTTTGAGATCACAAAATAGGGGTCCAATAGAACATTTCTTTTTACTGGAGGAGCTATTTGAAAGTCTTTTACAAAAGCAAACGTTTCTGGATATCTCTTTTTTTTGGGTTAGCAATTATCTGGTACATGTTCCATAAATCCAACATATATCTAATTTACGGTAACCTTAGAGATCTCAGCATATCGTGGGCTAGTGTCTCCTTTATCTGTTCCGTTTTAAGTTACGTTTGCATCGCTGGAGTGCTTTACAGTTTAGTCGTAGCCTCCGGACATTATCTTAAGCTTCGAGATATTTTCAACATCTCCCTAATTTCTACAGTAGCAAACTATGCTCTTCATGCGGCAGGCCTAAGTGGGTTGGCAATAAAGATCTATCTTATGCTAAAAAAAAATATACCCCCCTCTAAGACCCTTTCTATTTCCATAGTTCATGGCTTCTTCACAGTAGCCATAGCAAAATTTTTTATCGTCGTAGGAATAGTTGTATTTTACACCCATTACACGATAGAAGCAGCAAGAAAAGGCTCAGTTCAATGGACAATCGCCTTACTTGGATCAGGTCTCTTTATTACCTTTGTGTGGGTAGGTCTTTTCATTATCTCAAGAACAATACGCCATGCTACCTGGAAGGCCATAATGTTTATCTATGATCCCCTTAGTAGAAAAATTTCATGGCTTGCCAGGAAAAAGAACCAACTGGAGACTGCCTTCTCCAGTTTCGACGAAAGCATAACCCTTATTGTTAAAGATTCCAAAAGACTTTTTCAAGCCAGCGTTTATGCGATTGCAGATTGGATCCTCATGTTCGAATGCCTCAGAACATCTTTTCTAGCCGTCCATTCCAATGTGGACCTAGACGTCTTAGTAATAGGCTTTTGCGTAAGTCTTTTTATAGCAAGTATATCCATAATCCCCGGGGGAGTAGGGCTTATGGAAGGCTCAATGGTGAGTGTTTTTTACTATTTCGGTGTTCAATACGAGAAAGCTCTTATTGCCGTTATACTATATCGCATATTTTATTATTTTATTCCCTTCGTCACTGGGACCGTGATATTCATCCTAAATTTCTACTCCCCCCTTGAACAGATCGCTGGAGAAGTTGATCAATTCTCCCATAAATCCTAAAGAAACATCATAGGGCTATCTTAGCGCCAATAACAACGGGTGATTGCTGAACTACATTACCCTTGGCGGAAAGGACAACTTCCTTAACCTCTATCGGCCTTCCAGAGTCTTCCGCCGCCCTTCTCACAATCCCGGTAAGGCCTGAACAACAGGGAACCTCCATGCGAATAACAGTTACCTCCTCTATAGAGGGGTGAGCCTTAAGGATGCTACCAATTCTCTCTCTATACTCATTAAGGTTATCAAATTTAGGACAACCTATAAGGAGCACGCCACTTTCCCCTAAGAATTTTTCGTGAAAGCTAGGACATGAGGCCGGCCCACAATCTGCAGCTATAAAAATCCGAGCCCCTTCAAAAAAGGGAGCCCTAGGAGATATTAAACGAATCTTTACAGGCCAATTCTTCACAAAGGAAGAGGAAAAAGTTTTAACATGAGTTAATGGGCATCCACATGGCAATGTGGACTCCGATGACTCCCTAGATGTTAGGTGTTGGTGAACGGCCTCTGGATCAAAATCTTCTGCCTCACGCTCAACTATGGAAATAGCACCCTGAGGGCATTCTCCAATACAGGCTCCCAAACCGTCACAGTAACTTTCCGAAACAAGCCTAGCTTTACCATCAATTATAGCTATGGCTCCCTCTGCACAAGCCATGGCACATTGCCCACAGCCATCACATCGCTTTTCATCTATCTCTATTATTTTTCTCATGACCTTCATCTGTTCTTCTCCTCTAGGCTTTGGCCCTACTTAGAATCTCTATAGCTATCCCTTTTCCTGCTTCAGTTAAGAGCTCAGGTGGGGTAAGATTTTTATACTCCTTTAGATCCTCCTCAAACTTTGCAAGAGCTATAGCATCGGCAAAGACCGCTTCCTCTGAAGACAGTTCATGGTGAGGTTTTTTCTGGCTAAGTATAAGCGAAGCAACCTCATCAATGAGCTCCCTTTTTGGGAATATCCCCTCTAAAAGCTTTATTGCTTCTTCGACACTCTCCTCAGGGCCAGAACTCTCTCCCCCAACCTGTTTAGGGAGTTCGTAAAGATAGGTAGCTATAATGACGGCGGGATTATCTAACCTGCTTTGGCGAAATATCCCTTCAGCATACCTAGCAGCCTTAACCGCTCGAGAAAGAGCTTTAAAGTTTTTACCAAACCTCCTTTTAGCCTCAATAGCTACCCGATCCTTCAGAAAGGATTCCCTCTTTGCTATCAGTTCTGGCGAAAGAACTCCTAAACATTCTTCCGCAAAGCGACAATAGGCAGCACAACCAAAATCCATCCTAGGATTGACGAATTTGAAACCACAGTGTTTACATCTCCTAGATGGTTCATCCTTAAAGAATTCTACCGTCTTTCCACACTTAGGGCATGGTGCTTCGAATATAGCTTCTTGCCCCCAAAACCTACTATCCTGTCCTGGGCATTTCATAGCATCTCTCCTTATTTAAGTGACTGTTTCCGTTTTTAAGATAGTCACTATCTTCGGTAATATCCTTGACATGGATCAAGGTCCTGTGATTTTTGTATTCTTCCCTAATTCACGGGAAAAGAAAGGAGAGTAGGAAGTGAGTCAAGTTACTCACCGAGCCAAGTTAGAAAATTTAGCAGTCGTTCTTCATCGACCCCATTTTCCTGAAAACATTGGTTCGACAGCTAGGGCATGCAAAAATATGGGAATATCTCGCCTTATTGTCGTGGACCCACTCGATTGCGACCTCACTCGCATCTTAAAAATGGCGACCCACGCATCCGAGGACGTTGTAGCAAACATGGAAGTTTACGATAGCTTGGAGGAAGCACTAGGTGGATTCCAGTATATTGTTGGAACCACCGCACGGCAGGGATCAAACCGACCTACCGTCAAGGATGTAAGAGCCTTGGCTCAGGAACTCATACCCATAAGTCAGAACAACCAGATAGCTATCCTCTTTGGTCCAGAAAATAGAGGGCTTGCCAATAGAGAACTCAAATACTGCCACACCTTACTAACTATTCCCACCTCTGAATTCGCATCACTTAACGTATCCCAAGCTGTTGTAATTGTTCTTTACGAGATATTTACGGCATCTTTAGAACGTCCCCCTGATTTTGTTCCTCGGCTTGCCAATGTATTCGAGCTGGAAAACATGTACCGCCACTTGGCCGAAACTCTTGCAAAAATTCACTTCATAAATCCAGAAAACCCCGAATACTGGATGATGAATATACGGCGTTTTTTTGCAAGGATGCAACTTAGGGCAAGGGATATAAAGATAATTAGAGGTATTTGTAGGCAGATTGAATGGTATTGTGAAGAGCGGAGAAAAGCTCTAACTCATCCTAAGACAGAGGATCTTCTATGACATCTTACTCCGCTTCCACTCCTCCATCGCTGGAAGAACATCATCATGCCACCTTCCATCGAACCTTAGCATTAAAAATTCCTGGTAAAGAGATTCGAAGACGTCCCGTAGTTCCTCAATAAAAAACATCCTCTCAAGAAATCTTCCCTCTGGATCCCCATCTTTCGACATAGAAGGCTGCGATGGTGTTCTTACACCTTTCATCATCCAAAGGGAAGCATCCAGTGAGAAGATGTATTCATTGTCTCTTCTATGAACTATCCACTGAGCCTCTTCCACCATTTTACCTTCTCCAAGGGCTGTATAGGCCTCTTTTAGACTATGATTTTGGGTTGTGCATATTATCCTTTCCCTCCCGTCATCTGGTCGGCTCAACACTATCCTATCACCCAAATACACTGGCAGGGAATTTTCCCTTTGATCACTTTTAAACCAAAGCCATGTCAAAAATTCGTAACCTAGGAAGCGCCCTTCCTGAAAGGCTCTATGGGATGAGGGCGATACAATAAGTGATAAACTATCCTTAATTCTGGAGGGCAAAGTTTCCATACTTAGAGCTAGTTGAACATGGTAGAGAGGAACAGGATGAAGCCTAAATGTTCTTTCAAAGTGTTCTAAAAAGGCTTCAATAAGTTTAGAACTAGTGGTTCCAAGAATAAGTCTTTTGGTAACTGGATGCCATACCACCTCAAAACCAGAGGGGCATGGCAGAGTGGATTTAAAAAGTGCCTCTTCAACCGACTCTTTAAGGAGGGAACGGATTTTTTTTGATGGCAGATGTCCCTTTTCACTCTTATATGCCGATATAGCCTCTTGGAGTTTTTGCTTTACTATCATTGACGGAATCTTTTTCTGATCGAGCCTAAACTGAAAGGCTAGATAATTTGCCTTTTGATAACCATCGGAAAAAGACAAATCGAAAAGATCCTCCCACGATACGAAGCCGTAAGAGACAGTATCTTCTGGCGCACAGGGTCTGAAGATCCCCTTCTTGAGATGTTCTGATACATAACCCCAAAAATCCTCTGTAACAGGATCCGGAATAGAGAAAAATGTAAGTTGCATTGAGCCAGCTTTCATACCCATTGTGTTCCACTCGACAATACTTGTGGACTTTAGTGTTGACCAGCTTGGCTTTGGAGTTGTTGAAGTTGTAACTTAGCTCTTTCCTTAAGCCTCTTAGCTCTACGTCTCCTTCTTCTTTCAATCTCTCGTCTTCTCTCGATTTTTTTATGCTTTGCCATAACACTCCTTCCCTTAGTTTCGAGTATTACTAGACTTTTCCCCAATGAAAAGCGAAAGCAATCTAGCGAAATAAATAATCCTAGTCAACTCCATAGAAGGAAGTTACTTGAGATTTCCCCCTTGGGATCGTAAACTTCCAGGGAAAAAATATTGGCAAAGGGGCTAGCATATGTCTTTAGGGGAATATTTTGTTAAGGCCTTCATATCTCTGGTCCTCATCATGGATCCTCTTGGAAACCTTCCTCTATTTTTAAATTTTACCTCAGCCTATGAGCCGAGGGAGCGAATTCGGACAGCTATATGGTCATCCGTTTCTGCAGCAACCATCCTTACCATATTCTGTATAGGTGGAGAAAGGGTTCTATCCTTTTTTGGAATCTCTATACCGGCCTTCCAAATAACGGGGGGTATCATTTTTTTTCTTTACGCCCTTCAGATGCTTCAGATTCTTCCTAGTGGTATGAAAACCACAACGGAAGAAGAACAGGAGACTATGGAAAAGGAAAACATAGCCATTGTTCCCATGGGCATCCCCTTTATAGCGGGGCCTGGTGCTATCACCAATGTTCTTTTATGGCGACAACTGGCGGAAGATTCTTACCATGTCATAATCCTTGTTATAGCTGTTATAGGAGCTTCCTTCGTTGTCTACTTAAGCCTTAGGTTCAGTGTGATAATTAGTAGATTTCTTGGCTACGGTGGAATAAGAGTCATATCAAGGCTCATGGGACTTCTTCTTGCGGCCATGGCGGTCCAATTTATCGCCCAAGGTCTCCAGGCTATCTTAAATTTAAAATAAGGGAGACTCTTTACCTTCTCTTTCCTTTAAGCTACAAAGCTTCTGCTCTAAGGATCTTTAACTTTAATAGGGAAGGAAAGATCTCAGGTGATTGTCATAATACCCGCATGTAATGAGGAAAGGACAATAAGGCAGGTGGTTGAAAATGTGTGGCGTCAAATAGGATGTCCGATTGTGGTGATAGATGATGGAAGCACCGACGATACAGCGATCGAGGCTTTCCGTGGAGGTGCCATTGTTATATCCCATGGAAGACAACTGGGAGCCTGGACAGCTATCCAAACGGGACTTCTCTTCGCTAGACATCACCGAATTTTTCCAGTCGTAACCCTTGATGGAGATGGACAACACGAGGTAGAGGATATTTCACTGCTTCTTGAGGTGTATCGCAAAACGGGAGCCCACGTCGTGATTGGCTCATGCCCAGATAGAGCAAGTTGGATGAGAAAAGGGGCCTGGAGTTTCCTAAGATTTTTAACGGGACTCCCTGTTATAGACCTTACTTCTGGCTTCAGATTGTATAGCAAGGAAGCCATAGAAATCCTTACTAGCAAGGAGGCTCTTCTTCTGGACTACCAGGATATAGGTGTTTTGCTAATTCTTGCTAAAAGGGGACTTTCTATTGTCGAAGTGCCCGTTAGGATGTATGAGCGAAAGGCTGGGCACTCAAGAGTTTTCTCAAACTGGGGAACGGTTATTCGATACATGATTTATTCTAGTATTTTTGGAATTTCAAAAAGGAGTCTCTAGATGATAATGCCCTATCGTCTCACATCGACTATTATCGGTGTAAGTATCGCACTGACTATTTTATTTCTTGTTAGAAAAGACTATATTCATGTTCGCCATACTCTATGGTGGTTCCTTCTTGCTATAGCTTCCATTATTGCTGGAGCCTTCCCAAACGTTGTGGATAGGATAGCCTGGTTTTTTGGAGTAAATTATCCACCTACCCTATTCTTCTCTCTAGGTTTTGCTGCTCTATTTCTTAAAATTTTGAAGATGGATATCGAGCTTTCGAAACAGGAGAAGGAGATAAAAAGACTCATCCAAAGGATAGCTATACTTGAAAAACGAGACAGAGGATCGGAGGATTAGATGTTTTTTCATGGACCAACCTCTTGGTTGAAATTAAAAACATCCCAGTGGTTCTTTCCGGTTGTAAGTTTTGGCATCTTTATATTGATGGGTTCCATAGGCCTCATGGCAGTGCCTTTAAAAGTTCCCACCGATGGGAAAACCCACCTATCCTTTATTGATGCCCTTTTTATGGCCACATCAGCAGCCTGTGTTACAGGGCTTTCGGTGATAGATATAGGTTCCTACTTCAGTTTCCTAGGGCAACTTATTATACTCATTCTGATTCAGATAGGTGGCTTAGGCATAATGACCATCTCAACAGGACTTTTAACTCTCACGGGGCGAAGTATCTCTATAAGATCTAGGTTTATTCTACAGGACACCTTTACCCACAGCCCCCAATCAGACATCCTCAGCATGATAAAACGTATTGTAGCTTTTACACTAGTTATAGAGGCAAGTGGAGCGATCACTCTCTTTTTGGGGTTCTTTAGTCACCACGGAGATCTATCTAGAAGCCTTTGGGAAGCTATCTTTCATTCTATAAGCGCCTTTTGTAATGCTGGCTTTAGCCTTTTCTCCGACTCCCTAATGGGTTATCGTGCCGATCCTAATGTTGTTTTAACCATATCCACGTTAATAGTTATGGGAGGTCTAGGATTTCTAGTCCTCAATGAACTATATGGACAGTTGAGGTTTATCCTATCCCCAAAAAGGCTGTGGCATCGTTTATCCCTTCATTCGAAAATAGTTTTATCCACAACATTTTGGCTTATCGTTTCTGGCCTTCTGCTTTTTCTAATCCTAGAATGGAATGTTACTATGAAGGATTTTAGCCTGTCGGAGCGGATCTTAGCCTCCCTCTTTCAGTCTGTTACCCCAAGAACAGCAGGCTTTAACACTCTAGACTTTGCCTCCATGACACCCATCACCATCATGGGCACTATGATCTTGATGTTCATAGGAGGGTCTCCTGGCTCCACTGCAGGTGGAATCAAAACATCTACCACAGCTGCGTTGGTAGCCTTTGGGATTTCAAGGTTTTTAGGAAAAGAAAGGGCTTCAATCTTTAGAAGAAGTATTGATGAAGACTCCATAAATAAAGCTTTCGGGGTTTTATCCCTTGGTATTCTTATTGTTATTTCGTCAACGGCATGTCTTCTTGTAACAGAACTTGGGGCAAAACCCTACGGCGAAACCGGTGGACTTTTTGTAAAGTATCTCTTTGAGGTAATTTCGGCATTCGGCACTGTTGGGTTAAGCATGGGCGTGACCTCTGAGCTTAATGACCTATCAAAGCTTGTGCTGGTATTCGTAATGTTCATTGGAAGATTAGGTCCCCTTGTGATCGCTTCAGCTATAAGCCCCAGGCCTTATCCCAAAAGTAGCTTTATCTACGCCGAGGAAAAAATAATGATAGGTTAGGAGATGCTATGGCTCAAATTGCTGTGATAGGTCTTGGGAATTTCGGCTATTACCTTGCTTGTGAACTCTCTAGAAAAGGCCACGAAGTTATCGCCCTAGATGTAAGGAAAGACCCCATACAGAAAATCCGTCAAGAGGTAAGTGAAGCCATTGTGGCAGACGGAACAAACCTAGAGACCTTAAAATCCCTAGGGCTTCAGGATCTAGACGTTAACATAGTCGCCATAGGAACCAATATGTTAGCAAGCATTCTAACTACATTTAATCTCCAACAAATCAGGGCAAAGCTTATTTATGCAAAGGCTCTTAGCGAAGAACACGCCCAGATATTGAAATACGTTGGAGCCCATCATGTTGTCTTCCCCGAAAAGGACATGGCCTTAACTATAGCTCAACGTATTCATAACCCTAATATGATAGACTACCTTCCCTTTCATGAAGACTATGCCATATTCGAGTTTCCGGCACCTTTATCCTTCTACGGGAAAACACTCCAGGAGCTCGATCTCATAAATAGGTATAGCTTACAAGTCATCGCTATAAAAAAACCCTCTCGGTTCGTTTTTATACCTAGAGCTAAATATCTTATTGAGAAGGATGATATCTTAATTATTCTTGGCCTTCAAAGGGGGATGGAAAAGCTCTCTAGGGATCTAGAACGTCATTAAAAAAAGGTTAAAGGAGGTAACGTCTGTGATTCCAAGATACACTCGACCGGAGATGGGCACCCTGTGGAGTCAGGAAAATCGTTATAGGAAATGGCTCGAAGTAGAACTTGCAGTCTGCGAAGTCCGAGCCGAAAGGGGTGAAATCCCCTGGGAGGACTGGCTCGTTATAAAGGAAAGAGCTAACTTTGATCCAAGACGCGTCGAAGAGATAGAAGAGGTTACAAAACATGACGTCATAGCCTTCATAACTAATGTTGCAGAATTTGTGGGCGCTCCAGCACGCTTCATCCACGAGGGACTAACATCCTCCGACGTGTTAGACACATCCTTTGCCCTACTCCTCGTTGAAGCCTCCGATATTCTCCTAAAAGATATAGATCTACTCATGAAAGCCCTAAAGACTCAAGCCTTTAGGTGGAAAGACCTTATAATGATTGGACGTTCCCACGGTGTCCATGCCGAACCAATCACTCTAGGGCTCAAATTCGCCCTCTGGTATGAAGAAATGAAAAGAAATAGAGAAAGACTTTGGAATGCCAGGGAAAGTATTCGGGTAGGTAAAATCTCTGGAGCTGTCGGAACCTATGCAAGTATTGATCCTGAAGTAGAAAGGGATGTTTGTGAAAAACTCGGTCTTAAGCCAGATCCCATAAGCACTCAGATTATCCAAAGAGACCGCCATGCTGAATTCTTCTCAACGCTCGCTATAATTGGTTGCACCGTGGAAAAGATCGCTGTCGAGATTCGTCATCTCCAAAGGACCGAGGTGCGAGAGGCAGAGGAGTATTTCGCCCCAGGCCAGAAAGGCTCCTCCGCAATGCCGCATAAGAGAAATCCTATTGGTTGCGAAAATCTTTCCGGATTAGCCAGAATACTAAGAGCTAACGCCCTTGCTGCCATGGAGAATGTAGCTCTATGGCATGAACGGGATATAAGTCATTCCTCAGTCGAGCGCATCATAGGACCAGATAGCACCATACTTCTTGATTATATGCTGAATCGCCTCACCAATATTATTGAAAATCTTACGGTTTATCCGGAAAATATAGCAAGAAATCTTGCCCTTACAGGTGGGCTCTTTAATTCACAGCGCGTCATGCTTGCACTCACCCAGAAGGGACTTCCCCGAAATGATGCATACGAACTAGTTCAGAGAAACGCCATGAAAGTATGGCAGGAAGGTGGACAGTTGAAAGAGCGACTAATGGACGATCCCGACGTTATGAAATATCTCAGCTTAGAGGAACTGGAAGGGCTCTTCGATCTTCGTTTTTATGCCCGTCATGTAGAAACGATTTTTTCCCGTGTCTTTGGGAAAACTTCCCAATAAAAGGGAGATCCCCATGCCTACGGTTGACTCTGTCACAATGCATGAGTTTCTAGCCGGTCTCGAAAGAAGCCGTACGGTGATTGTCCCCTGTGGTTCTATAGAGGAGCACGGCCCTCACCTTCCCCTTGGAACTGACACTTGGCACGCTGTAGAGCTTGCAAAGGCGGTATCGGAGAAAATATTTATCTGGGTGGCCCCACCGATCACCTATGGTCTCTGTAGAAGTTCCTCAAACCATCCTGGAACTATTACAATAAAGGGCACAACCCTTAGGCTTTTCATCCAGGATATCTTAAGGGGCTTCTATCAACAGGGGTTGAGACGTTTCCTAATCCTAAGTGGTCATGCCGGTAGCACTCATATGGCCATGCTTGTAGATGCCTGTGAGGAACTCCTCCTGGAGCTCCATAAGGGTCGTTTTGCTGTGGTATCCGTAAATGATCTAGGTCGGATAGCCTGGAAGGACATTGTGGAAACACCGTCGGACTCCCACGCCGGAGAGGTGGAAACATCGGTCATGGAATATCTATTTCCCAGCTACGTAAAGGGAAGAGCTCCTGAAGAATACCCTTCCTTCCCTCCTTTTCTGATCGTGAGAAACAAACGAGCCTTTTGGAAAGGAGGGGTATGGGGAAACCCGGGAAAGGCATCGCGAGAGAAGGGCAAAATAATTATGGAACGCTCAGTAGAAGCTCTTATAGAGATTATCAAATCTCTTGAGGAAGAGGAACCTGATGGGGGCTCCTGAACTGCTTGCACCGGCCGGATCTATTGAGACTTTTTGGACAGCCTTTGAAGCAGGAGCCGACGCAGTCTACGTCGGTATCCGCGGGTGGAATGCTCGAGCCTTTGCAGATAATTTTACCTTAGATGAGTGCACCGATCTCCTCGCCTGGGCGGAATCAAGGAGAAAAAGGATTTATTTTGCCTTAAATAGTCTTATCCTATCCAACGAACTTGAATCTTTACACAGCTTGCTAGCTGAAATTTCGTCCTTTGTAAGTTTCAAAAGCTTTGGTGGATTAATAGTACAAGACGCCGGTGTGGTCTTCTTATCAAAGCGATTCTTTCCGGGAATCCCTCTTCACTTAAGCACTCTCTCGGGTATCCATAACCTTCAAGGCGTGGAGATGGCGGCCCGTTGGGGAATAAAACGTGTGGTGCTTGCTCGCGAAGTGCCCCTAGATGAAGCCATCTCAATCGCTCAGAGGGCCTCGATCGAAGTGGAAGTCTTTGTCCATGGAGCCCTCTGTTTTTCCTTTTCTGGACTTTGTATAGCAAGCAGCTTTAGAGGAGGAAGGAGTGGTCTTCGAGGTGAATGTGCTCAGCCATGCAGACTTCGCTTTCGTCAGGGGCATCGGGAGGGATTTTTCCTCTCCTGTAACGACTTCTCAGCCCTTCACTTCATCCCAGAGCTTAAACGATCGAAAATTGCTGCCCTTAAGATTGAGGGCCGGATGAAATCCCCTGATTACGTAAAAATGGTAGTTAAAGCCTATAGGATGGTTCTGGATGCAAAGCCAGAAGATGAAAAGGAGCGAATGCTCCAGGCCGAAGATCTACTAAGAAGGGCTCCATCTAGACGCCTTAGTCCGGGTTTTTGGTCAGAAAATCCTTCACAGGATGTCCTCTCTCCCAAACTTTCTGGAACTAGCGGAATTTGGGTAGGAACAATTGAATCCAAAGAGGGAAATAGGGTCATTATTAGATCGAAAAGGGGACTTCATTTAGGAGATATTGTCCGACCGGAAACATCCAAGGGCAGGGAAGAAAGACTAAGGGAGATCATAAAGATTAGTAAATTAGGAGATGAACTTTTTGAGCTTGAAGGGTTCTCCGACCTACCCGTGGGTGCTAAGCTATTCTTCGTGGGGAGAAAGGGGGAAAGGCCCCACTTAGTTTGGAAGCGAATCCGCTCTGAGATTTCCCAAGGTATTTCTCTAAAGCCACCCCCCTCTACGTCTCTTAGGGATATGTTAGAGGAGCTACCAGATAAGAGACGAGCCCTTCGAAGGGGAGGCACTAAACTTATAGTCAAGATTTCAAATCCAGAAATTCTACCTTCCGTTTTTCATTCGCCTGCACGATGGATTATACTGAAGGCAACCCTTCATAATCTTGAGAGTCTAGCCAAAATGCGTATTCTCGATGCCCAAAAGGAGCGGCTTGTGCTCTCTCTTCCTACTCCTATAGTTGGATGGACGCAAAGGATGAAGATCTATGAACGAGCCATAGGGTGGTTCATATCAAGAGGTTTTTTGCTATGGGAAATCAATAACACTAGCCACCTGGAGGTTCTGCAAAAACTTACTGAAAATCGGCAAAAGATTGGAATCTTTGGAGGGATAAGACTTAATGTTAGAAACCCAGCAGCTCTTTTTCACTGGGCCCAACAGGGATGTTTCGCCATCAGCCTTTCTGTAGACGTTACGAAGGGAGAGCTTCTAGAGTTCATAAAATATCCAATGCCAGCAGTGCCCATAGTAACAGTGTATTCATGGCCATCCCTTATGGTATCCATCCTTGAGCCAAAGCTTATGGAAATGAAGCCCTTTATAACGGAGAAGGGGGAAAGATATTACTACTCCAGAAATGGAGCTTTGAGCTTTATCTACGCTGATCGCCCCATAAGCCTTTTTGGAAAGCTTGGAGAACTTATCAATATGGGGTATCATTATTTTGCTATAGACTTAAGCGAGGGACCTCGAGATCTTAGCAAAGATCTTTCGAGACTCCTTAGTGGATTTGAACATGAAAGGGATGATAAACCCTTTACCGACTGCAATTGGAACCTAAACCTAGTAAAGGAGGTAAGCCATGACAAAAGGATGTGAAATCCCAGATTACATCGCTTCTGATGAAGAGGTTGTGGAACTTTTGAAATCAGCAAAAACTGTTGCGGTTGTAGGTATATCCCATAACGAAGACCGAGACAGCCACAAGGTGGCAAAGTACCTCAAAGAACACGGTTATAAAGTTATTCCCGTGAATCCAAAATACAAGGAAGTCCTTGGGGAACCATGCTATCCGGATCTCAAATCCATTCCCGAAAGGGTTGATGTTGTCGATATCTTTAGAAATGTGGAAGCCATTCCAGGAATAGTTGATGAGGCCATTCAGGTAGGAGCAGGGGCGGTATGGATGCAACTTGGTCTCACGCATAACGAAGCCGCAGAGAAGGCAAAACAGGCAGGGCTCAAGGTGGTGATGAACAAATGTATGAAGATAGAACACAATAGACTTATTAAATCCAAAAAGTGAAAAGGAGATTAGTGAATGGACATATTTAGGCCCGAATTTTTTTTTGATTTGTCCTCTGTGCGCTACGGTCATTTTCTGAGACAATACGATCTGGTGTGGGAAATAGTAAAGGGTATCCAGGACATATGTTTTGAGGCCTCAGAGAAAAAAGAAAGTCCCCTTTCTAAGATCGGATATTTCCAAAAACCCTTACCCGAAACGGTTATTCTATGGCATGGAAAAGTATATCGCCAGGGGTTTAGGATCCAAGGAGGTGACCCAACAAAAGGATCCTTTAAAGTGGTGGTGGAGGGAGAAGAGACGGTTGAGGCATCGGTCATTTACGCTGGAGCAATCCTCTGGGATGAAAAGATTTGGATTGGTAATGGGGTAGTTGTAGAACCTGGAGCGCTCATAAAGGGACCTACCATAATTGGAAATAACTCGGAAATACGTCAAGGTGCCTACATTCGAGGTCGAGCCTTAATAGGCGATCGGTGTGTTGTAGGGCATACAACGGAGGTAAAAAACGCTATCTTTTTGGATGGTGCCAAGGCCGGGCATTTTGCCTATGTGGGAGACAGTATCCTAGGTAAAGGTGTAAACCTTGGGGCAGGAACCAAGCTCGCCAATCTAAAGATGAATCACCGAATGATAAACATCCGAGTAGAAAAAGAAGAAATACCTACAAACCTTTATAAACTTGGGGCTATTCTGGGTGATGGAACTGAAACCGGTTGCAATAGCGTAACAAATCCAGGAGTCCTCATTGGACCAGGTAGTCTAGTTTGGCCAGGGGTCGTTGTGCCAAGCGGCTATTATCCTGCCCGCAGTTCTATAACGGCACGTTAATTAATAAGGGTAGGCTACAAATGGAAGATCTACTATCCCTCCTGGCTCACTACTTTGGCATATTACCTGGCTATTGGGACATTGAGGGAAAGTATCATAGGACCTCCATGGAAACCCAAAGGGCGATTTTAGGTTCTATGGGTATAAGGGCCTATGAAGAATCGGAAGCTCACGCTGAGATAGAGAACATTCTCGAGAAACTAAGGTGGCATATCCCTCCAGTGGTGTCTATAGATGAGGGAGAGGTTCCCAGGGTTTCCTTCACGTGTTGTGAAGGTTTCATCCCAACACACCTAAACTGGACTCTTTACGAATATGCGGTTGAAACTAATAACATTTTTTACGTCACAGAGGGACGAATAGAGCAAAGTGAACTTACCGTTTCATCAGATACATTGGGTCCTGAGCTTTGGCGAAGATTAATAGAAGAGCGCGGGATTAGAAAAATCTCCTTCTCTCTCCCAATTAGCCCTTCATGCGGATATTACAAACTATTTATACATACCCCCAGCAAAAGGGATAACCCCGAGGAAGTTCTCCTTATTGTAGCTCCTCCGTTATCTTTCTTTCCCGAGAAACTCACTTCTAAATCGGGCCTTGCAGTCCAACTTTATGCAGTAAGATCCGAAAGGAACTGGGGAATTGGAGATTTTTCAGATCTACGAGAGATTGTTTCTATCGCTTCCCGTATGGGAGCCGGTTTTGTAGGTATAAGCCCCCTTCATCTCCTCTTTCCAGAAAATCCTTACCATGTCAGTCCCTACAGTCCATCGAGCAGGCGGTTCCTAAATCCGTGGTATGTTGCTATTGAAGAAGTTCCGGAATTCCAAGAGGCCCGTTCCTTGTTACCAGATGGTCTGTTAGACCAACTCAATCACTACAGAAGGCTAGAAAGGGTTGACTACAACTCTGTCATTCCCCTCCTATATAAAGCCTTTCAAGCCCTCTATGAAGCCTTTTCTAAGTTTCATCTCGATGCAAAAACATCCCGAGCGGAAGCGTTTATGAGATTTTGTCTAGAAAGAGGAAAGACTCTGGAAAGGTATGGTATATTCGAAGCTCTTCGAGAACGTTTTAAAAGTCCATGGTGGGAATGGCAGAACCAAGAGAATACCCACGAGCTTGAAAATAGGGCGAATTTCTTCCGCTACCTCCAATTTATCTCCCATGAACAACTTGCCAATGTTAGAATTCACGCCCATTCCCTCGAGGTAAGGCTATACCTCGATCTTTCTATAAGTGTTGATGCTGGAGGATTTGATGTTTGGTATGATAAGGACGTTTACACACTGGATGCTCGTATTGGTGCCCCTCCCGATGATTTTAATCCCCTTGGCCAGGAATGGGGAGTTGTTCCTATGGTTCCCCACAAACTAAGGGAGGCCAACTACAGACCCTTTATCGAAACCCTACAAGATGTTATGCGCTACGCAGATATTCTAAGGATTGACCACGTAATGGGTTTTTTTAGGCTATTTTGGATACCTTTAGGGTTGAAACCGGCCCATGGTGCTTATGTTAGATACCCTATGGATGACATGGCAAGGATTGTGGCTCTAGAAAGTGTGAGAAATAGATGCATTGTGGTGGGAGAGGATTTAGGCACAGTCCCTGATGAAGTAAGAGAGGAAATGGCTCGAAGGAGATTTCTATCATACCGAGTTTTTTACTTCGAAAAACATCCTAATGGTTCCTTTAAGAAACCATGGGAGTATCCAGAAAACGCCCTTGCAACCGTTACTACTCACGATCTACCAACCTTTAAGGGATACTGGATGGAAAGGGATATAGATCTTCGAGCTAAACTCGCAATGATCGATGAAAATCTTGAAGAAAGGCTCAGAGAAGAACGGGCAAAGGATCGAGCTCAGATACTTAAAACCCTTTCCGAGGAAGGGCTCAATGTTCAGGCCAATGACAAGGGCCCTCCTCCAAGGGAACTAACTCTTGCTGTCCATCGTTATCTATTGAGAACTAGAGCAAGGCTTGTAAGCTTTCAAATAGACGATTTAATTGGCGAAGAAGACCAACCCAATCTACCCGGCACAACCACTCAATACCCCTGTTGGCGCATAAGGTGGGGCAAAGGTCTTGAGGAAATCTCCTCCGACCCTAGTCTTAAGGAATTTTTCAACAATACCTAAAGAAATCCCCTCAAGCTCTTGTTGGCTTTTTAAGTAGTTCCTCTACTTTTACGCCTTTACGGGCTATTAATCGTTCTTCATATAGGATCAGTACTGGAACAGCTATAAAGATTGAAGAGTAGGTTCCTGTCAGAACACCTATAAAAAGGGCAAGGGCAAAATCCTTTATAACAGCACTTCCAAAGATTAAAAGTGCCAAAACGACAATAAGGGTAGTCCCAGAAGTAAGGATTGTCCGGCTAAGAGTCTGATTAACACTTCTGTTGACAATCTCCTTAAAATCTATCCCCCGTTCTTTTCGAAGATTTTCCCTTATGCGATCGAAAACGATAATAGTATCGTTTAGGGAATATCCAATGATAGTAAGGATAGCAGCAATAACTGTGAGATCGAATTCCTTATTAAGGATAGCAAATATCCCAACTATCATCATCACATCGTGAATGAGGGACAAAATAGCACCAAGGGCATAGGGTAGGTGAAAAACCCAAAAGATTGCTACGGTCACAACGAGAGCTAAAATGGAAAGAATACCATAACCAATTCCCAGTGCTTCCAAGATCTTAAGGCCTCCGAAAAGGCCAGCACTTATGACTATACTCTTAATCCATTTGGACTCAAATCGACCAGCAATATAAATCGCCATAAATAGCAGCGAATAATAGACGGTAAGGAGGGCCTTTTCCCGTAGATCCTTACCTATCTTTGGCCCTACCATCTCAACCCGCCGTATCTCGACTTTATCTTTTCCAAAGGTCCTTTCAAGCTCAGCCTGGATTTTTTCGCTAACAGCCTTCTCAGACTCATCCTGAATGCTTGTCCTTATTATAAATTCGTGGTCAGAGGGTGTTCCAATTTGCTGAATGGCACTACTAGCTATCCCGAGAGGCTCTAAAGCTGACCTAATCTTCTGAACATCTACAGCTTCGGTGAACCTGATTTGAACAATAGTCCCACCGGCAAAGTCTATACCCATATTCAGTCCGCCTCGAAATACAATAGCTAGAATTCCTACCGCCGTTAGAACTATGGAAAAAGTGAGAGCTAAAACCCGCCTTCCCACAAAATCTATATTTATATCAGGTCTTATAATCTGCCACATTCACTTCGCCTCCTGCTGCTATATGCTCAACTCAGAGACTCTTCGCTTCATCAACCAATAGTCGAAAATCATACGGCTAACAATGATAGCTGTAAACATGCTCGATAGGATACCTATCGAAAGTGTGACTGCAAAGCCTCTAATAGGACCAGTTCCAAACTGAAACAGCACAACAGCAGCGATAAGGGTGGTAATGTTAGAATCTATGATTGTTACCGTGGCTCTACTGTAACCTGCATCGATTGCGGCTCTTGGGGTTTTCCCTAGTCGTAATTCTTCACGAATACGTTCAAAAATAAGAACATTAGCGTCAACGGCCATACCTATGGTTAAGATTATACCTGCGATGCCGGGAAGTGTAAGGGTAGCCTGGAAGGCGGCAAGGGCTGCAAGAATAATAAAAATGTTCATAATAAGTGCAAGATCGGCTATGAGTCCTGCAAAGCGATAATAAAAGGCCATAAAAACAAAGATAGCAACACCGCCTACAACTGCGGCGATAATTCCCTTCCTTATTGAATCCTGCCCAAGGGATGGTCCAACGGTCCGTTCCTCGAGAATTTTCACAGGAGCAGGAAGGGCTCCTGCTCTTAGGACAATAGCTAAATCTCTCGCTTCATCCATAGTAAAGGAGCCGGTAATGCTCGCCTTACCTCCGGATATTTTTTCCTGGATCACCGGTGCTGAATAAACAACTCCATCAAGCACAATGGCGAGACGTTCCTTTACATGCTCACCCGTAATTCTTTCAAAGATCCTTGCTCCCTGGGGATCGAATTCAAGGCCAACATAGGGTTGATTATACTGCTGGTCTATTCTAACCCTAGCATCCGTTATATACTCTCCTGTAAGTAGAGTCCGATCCTTGAGCACAATATTAGTCTGGTGAACTTTTCTCGTTTCAGGATCGAAGCGTTTCACTGGATACACTCTGGAACCCACTGGAACCCTACCCTGAGCTATATCTTCGGGACTAACGCTTTCATCTACGAGTTTGAATTCAAGCTGAGCCGTCTTTCCTATTACAGCAATAGCGCGTTGAGGGTCCTTAACACCAGGAAGCTGAACAAGGATCCTATCCCCCGATTGGGGGCGTATATCGGGTTCGCTCACTCCAAACTGATCCACTCGGTTTCTAATAGTCTCCAGAGCCTGTCGAGCAGCCATCTGTTTAATGTGGAGCACTTCCTTTTCATTCAAGCCTATCAATACAATAGCCCCACTCTCGGTTACTTCAGACTTTTTAATAGTGAAGAGAGAAAGTTGTTTCTTAACAACCTCCTCAACCTTGGTCATGGAAATGCCTGTTGGAAACTTTATAAAGATCTCCGAAAGTCCCTGACGATCGATCCTTTCGAAGGGTATCGACTCTTTTCGAAATACACTTCTAAGTTCTTCGAGCTGCCTATCCACAAAGCTCTCAACTGCCTTATCAGTCTGAACCTCCAGCACAAGATGCATACCCCCCTGAAGATCAAGGCCTAAGTGCAACTTTTCTCTAGGAAGAATCCCCTTCCACCATGAAGGAAGCTGAGGGCTTACAGAGGGAACAAGATAGACAATGGCAACTATACAAACACCAACAACAACTATCAGACGCCATCTAAGAGGTATCAACCTTTAGCCTCCTCTAAGTCAGTCCACTACTTATCTTCCTGTTGTTCCTTAGATGGATTAATAACCCCAGCAATGTAGGCTCTTTGAACCTTCACTTTAACATTGTCTGCAACCTCAAGGGTTACTACTGAGTCCGTAAGTCCTGTGATGATCCCTATGAGCCCACCTTGGGTGATTACCTGATCACCCTTCTTTAGATTTGCAAGCATATTTCGATGTTCTTTCTGTCGCTTTTGCTGAGGTC
Organism: Syntrophobacterales bacterium; assembly: GCA_026417655.1. Lineage (GTDB taxonomy): Bacteria > Desulfobacterota > Syntrophobacteria > Syntrophobacterales > Thermodesulforhabdaceae > JAOACS01. The sequence goes on along the minus strand of JAOACS010000014.1, from coordinate 56,567 downwards.
TTATTATTAGAAAATAAAAGATTAGAATCATAAAAACGAGAGGAATAAGAGCTGCCAATCCTCCTCCAGCTCCCGTTGGTTGCTGTTGGGCATAGGCCATACCAGGCACCAAAAGCATCGCCAAAACCTTTACTAATCTGTCCATTAACGTCCTCCTTCTAGTGTTCGACTAAAAATCTCTCTCAGCCTCATGCTCATATCTACCGCTGGAGCCGAATGGGTAATAGCCCCTGTGCTTATAAAATCTGCTCCCAGCTTGGCAAGAAACTTTACATTTTCAAGACTTACCCCTCCAGAAATCTCGCAGGGGATAAGCCCCCTACAAAGAGCGACCGCCTTTTTTAACTCATCAGGCGGGAAATTATCAAGAAGAACCGCATCTGCTCCGGCCTCTATAGCTTCCCTTAGCTGATCGATAGATTCCACCTCAACTTCCACCTTTAATAGATGATGCACTGAGGAACGAACTCTTCTAATCGCCTCCTTAATTGAACCCCCTGCCGCAACAATATGGTTTTCCTTTATAAGAACGCCGTCGAACAACCCGAACCGGTGATTTTTTCCCCCTCCATCTCGAACCGCCTTCTTCTCTAAGGACCTAAGAAGAGGTGTTGTCTTTCTGGTATCAAGGATCTGACATTTTACCCCAGAAATTCCATCTTCCTGAAAGGCTTCTTCAATTCTTCTAACAAAGCATCTTGTAAGGGTCGCAATGCCAGAAAGGTGTTGGAGTAAATTGAGGGCTACTCTTTCAGCTCCCAAAAGCCCCCTGACATAACCCACCAGGGTGCATATCACAGACCCCTCAGTAACTTCATCTCCATCCCGATAATAGACCGAAACTGTCACCTCAGGATCGAGATATTTAAACACTCGAATAGCCACATCAATTCCCGATATGACACAGGGTTTCTTTGCTATTATCTCCGCTCTACCCCTAAGATCGGCACTAACAATAGCATTGGTCGTAACATCTCCAGACCCGATGTCCTCCTCCAAAGCACTTTCAATAAAGCGATCCAGAGAGAGGGGTCCTTCCATCTTCTACCTCTACTCCCCCTGTTTTATATTGATAACATGTTCTCGATGAGACCGAAGCTTGTTAAGCTTATCGGTAAGACGATGAAGTTTATCCCTTTCCTTCTCAACCACCTCTTCGGGAGCCTTTCTTAAAAAGTCCTCATTACGGAGTTTCTTCTGAATCATTGTAACTTCGGATTCCAGTTTGCTAACCTCTTTTTCTATACGTCTAAGCTCTGCATCAAAATCAAGTAGATCCTTTAAAATAACTGACACCTCACATGATCCTGCTACAGCACTTGCAGCAAATTTAGGCTTATGAGACGATCCCATAGGTAGGATTTCAAGGGTCTTAACTCGAGCTAGTTCTTTAATAAGATACTCGTAACTCTCAAGGACTTCTCTCTCGCTCGCTTCTTGATAGCGACACACTACGTCTACCTCCACACCGGGGGCTATGTTCATTTCGCCACGGATATTTCTAACAGCAGTTACCAATTCCTGGAAAAATCTCATCTTCTCTTCGGCATCTAAATCTTTCCATCTAGCCTCCTCGACCGGGAAGGACGTCTCCATAATACTACCCTTGGTATTAGGAAGTTTTTGCCATAGTTCTTCCGTAACAAAGGGCATTATCGGATGAAGCATTATAAGGGTTTGCTTAAGGACAAAGGATGCAATAGTCTGAGCAACTAATCGCCATTTCTTGTCGCCTCCGTAGAGTTCTGGCTTGATCATTTCAAGATACCAGTCACAGTATTCATGCCAGAAGAACTGGTAAAGAGTTTGGGCATAATCATTGAAATGATATTCCTCCATAGCATTCCGAACGTCGGATATAACTTCCCGCAGTCTGCTCAAGATCCACCTATGAAAGAGCTTACCAGGATTTTCCGGGAGTTCCGTTGATGGATCGAAATCGTCAAGATTCATCAAAAGGAGACGAGAAGCGTTCCATATTTTATTAACAAAGTGTCGATAACCCTCTATCCGTTCTTCAGAAAGTCTTATATCCCGACCCTGGACAGCAAAGGCTGCAAGGGTAAATCGGAAGGCGTCCGTTCCGTATTTTTCAATTACCACCAAGGGATCAATAACATTTCCTCTGGATTTGCTCATTTTTTGTCCCTGAGCATCCCTCACGAGAGCATGGACATAGACGTCATAAAAGGGCACATCACCCATGAAATGGATTCCCATCATCATCATTCTAGCGACCCAGAAGAAAAGTATGTCAAAGCCGGTAACAAGAACAGAGGTAGGATAAAATCGCTCTAGTTCCTTTGTCTTTTCGGGCCACCCTAGGGTTGTAAAGGGCCAGAGAGCGGAACTAAACCAGGTATCAAGAACATCCGGATCCTGATGGATCTTGTCACTCCCACAGTGGACACAGGAGAAGGGATCCTCCTCCGCTACGGTAATTTCACCACAGGAGTCACAATACCAAGCTGGAATTCGATGTCCCCACCATATCTGACGGCTGATGCACCAATCCTCAATATTTTCGAGCCAATTAAAATAATCCTTTTCCCACTTCGACGGAATAATTCTGGTTCGCCCTATACGGACGGCCTCCATAGCCTTTTCAGCAAGGGGCTTCGTCCTAACAAACCATTGTAGAGATATCATAGGTTCAACAACATTTTTACAGCGGTAGCAGTGTCCCACTCGATGTCGGTAGGGATCTATCCGCTCCAGTAGACCTCTTGACTGTAAATCTTCGACTACAATCCTTCTACACTCATAGCGATCAAGCCCTTCGTATTTCGAGCCAGCCTGGGGTGTCATCCTCCCAGATGCATCAATAACCTGGACAAAGTCTAGACCATGCTTTTGAGCAAGCTCAAAGTCGTTGAAATCATGAGCGGGAGTAACCTTAAGGGCACCAGTTCCAAGTTCTTTATCAACATACTCATCTGCAATAATAGGAATAAACCTTTCAACAAGTGGAAGGATAACCCTTTTGCCTATGAGATGACGATACCTTTCATCTTCTGGATGAACCGCCACAGCTGTGTCGCCAAGCATGGTCTCTGGTCGCGTTGTGGCTACGGTTATATACCCAGTCCCGTCCTCGAAGGGGTATTTAATATAATAGAAAGCTCCATCCCTTTCTTCTGCTTCCACTTCAATATTTGCAAGGGCGGTGGCACACCGGGGACACCAGTTTATCATTCGCTCTCCGCGATATATAAGCCCTTCCCTATATAAATGGACAAAAACGAGCCTAACAGCCCTCGAGAGCCCTTCATCCATTGTAAATCGCTGTCTTTCCCAGTCACAGGAAGCACCAAGGCGCTTGAGTTGGTTTATTATAATGTTTCCGTACTTTTCCTTCCATTGCCAAACCCTTTGGATGAAGGCTTCACGCCCAAGGTCATAACGAGTCTTACCTTCCGCAGCAATCTCCCTTTCTACAACGTTCTGGGTTGCAATCCCAGCATGATCCGTTCCAGGAACCCATAGGACTTCATACCCCTGCAATCTCTTATAACGACACAGAATATCCTGAAGAGTATTGTTTAAAGCGTGTCCCATGTGAAGTTGACCAGTAACGTTGGGAGGAGGAATTACTATGGAAAATGAAGGCTTGGGACTATCTACGTTGGCATGAAAGAAGGCTTTCTCAAGCCAAAAATTATACCATCTCGGTTCTACTTCTGCAAATTCATAGGCCTTTGGTAATAACTCCCTATTCATAATCTCTATTGTTCCTCCAGTTCCTTCAGTAGAGCTCTTAGTTCTGTGCGAACAGTTTCAAGAACAATTACGGGCAGTTGTTGTCGAACAAAGGTCTCAAATCTTGCCACTATGCGGTTTTCCAGTTCTTCAATTACGCTCTCTAGATCCTGTTTTGGTAAAACCGTTGAGGCCTCAGGGAGCAACTGAGAAGAGGCTGCCTTTGAAACCTCAACCAACTTCTGCACTGGAGCTTCCTTATTAAGATCAACCGCCTCGGTTTCCAAAAGAGCCTCCTTGAGAAGCTCGTCTATAGCCTCCTGAGCTGATGGTAAGGAAGATGAGGTAGTAGCCTGAGAAACCGAAGGCTCATCCTTCTTATCTTCGGCTATGACCTTAAATAGATCCTCTTCCTCTAGTTCATACCCCTCCTCTTCATCAGCTTTCTCTTCTAGATCACCCTCCAGCTCCTTATCAAGTTTTTCTATATCAAAGTCAAAGTCAGAAGTCGACTCGGCTCCCTTTAGTAATTCATCTAGATCATCACCTACCGGCAAAAGCTCCGGTTCTTCAACTACCTCCTCTAACTCAATTATTTCATCACTTTCTTCATCATCTAACTGTTGCTTTATATCTTTCTCCTCTCCAGAGGGTTTAAATTCTTTTCTTTTTACCATCTCCTACTCTCCTTCTAGCTGTTTGCCCAGAAAATTACGCATCCGATACCATGCATAAAAAAAGACTGTCAAGGGAATTGCCTGAAAAATACAGGTTGATTTTTTATCCATAAGGATTTACACTATTCCCGTCCCTCAACCCTATCGGACACCATGTAACAGGCGGATGTGAACCCCGTCAGGTCCGGAAGGAAGCAGCGGTAAGCATTGCAGTCTGTGTCATGGTATACTCTGATGGGTGTTGAGGGATTCGATCCCTAAGCTGGTTTATTTATCCCCTCGTTTATGTTGTGTGGTGCTTTCATAGGTGGTTTTCGGTTAATTATAGGGATTCCGGAAGACCAATTTCGCTAAACACCAACCGTAAGGGGTAGATTTATGGGTGAAGTGGTTGATTTCCGGGAGGGCCGGCTAAAGCAGATTGCTCGGCTTGCCTTCAAGGGATGGGAGAAGAAATTCAATGAGGCCTTCTCTCATACCACAACAATCGGAGAAGTGGGACATGAAGTTATAAAATTTTTCGCCTCTGGTACCCCCCAATCAATGCAACTCTTACAGGCTTTTGTTGCAAGGTGTCGACATCCTAGGGAAGTCCAAAAAACAGGATACGAACAACTAGAGGTTTCGGCAAAACGGGAGATAATAGACATAAGTCTTTTTATCCTTGATCAAATGCGCTTCGAAGCTATGTTTAGACTTGGATGGATTAGCGGTTTTTCATCACGAGTAATTCCTTTGATTGAACTCGCTATGGACTTTGAAGAATATGAGTGGCTCCAACATGAGACACCTCAGCTTCATCCAACCCATGCCCTTTATCCGGACTTCCTGAATACGTACGAGGCTGATAGGAAAAGTTTTGTAAGAAGGCTTATCCCGCATCTTCTCGAAATCTTCCATAATACTGCCTCTACCTCTTCTTCAACCGGTGATGACAATAGGTTTTTCGATCGATAGGATGGGAGTCCTTCAAGGTGCCAAAAGAGATTGTCCATCTACACTTAGCAGACCACCTGTGGGAGGTCTTTCAATCTACTGTATCCGTAAAGCTTAGCACAGTAGGAAAGATCCTTTTCCTTATAGGTTCTCTTTTGCCGGACTCTTTCTTCTATTCACCCTTTTACATCCATTACTCGATGGGAGAGGAGCTTCATAGGTTTGAAGGAAAAGCCTTCTATGACCTTGCTAAAAATAGTATCTGGGTCAACGCAACACCAGAAGAAAGGGCTATGCTTGCGGGCATGATAACCCATTTTCTTGCGGACGGTTATTGGCATCCCACTATAAACGATATCGCTAAAAAGACGGCGGAAAAATCCCAAGAGGGGTTTTCCCAGGTATTTTACCATAGACTTTTAGAATCCTTCATGCAAGCTTATCTTATTCCGAGATCAGAGCAAGACAGCAGAATAGAGTGGTTAAAAAGTAACTATTCCCTAGGGATTCCAGTGGCAACCTCCTTACTGTCAAAGTTAGCTACTTCGATTGGTCGAAAACATCTATCGCCAGCTGACGTCAGGACAGTTATTCTATGTCACGAGATAAGTCTTCGGGCTCTTCATAGTTCACTAATAAGGTCGAAGCGGACATGGCTTCTGAAAGTTAGTTCCTTTCAATCCTTCAGCCCCCTTATTCCTCCTCCACCTGATGAAAAGCTCTCCTTTCTTTCCTCTGTCTCCATTGAAGCAGAAAAGATAGAATTTATTTTTTCAAAGGAATCCCTTGGGGATTACCTCAGGCTTGTATCCACCCTTTTTCGCGAGCTTCCATAACCTTTTTTACTATTGTTTCGGAATCGATCCCTTCCATCCGGTAGAGTTCTAGAGGACTTCCTGAGCTCCCATAATGTTTGACACCAAGCCGCGCGAGTCTGCAGGGGATACCCTCTTCAGCAATAATAGTTCCTACCATCGCTCCTATACCGGTATCTATATGATGATCTTCTACGGCAAGTATGAAGCCAGATTCTGCGGCTCTAATAACGGAGTTTCGATCAAAGGGTTTTATGGAAGCACAATTTATCACAGCCGGCTGAATGCCCTCCTTAGAAAGCTCCTCCCAGGCCTTTATGGCGTGAATAAGAAGTGGACCGTAGGTCATTATAGCCCCATCTCTACCCTGCCTTACCCAATCAAATCTTCCCGGTGTAAAGACGTATCCCTCACCAAAGAAAGGGTTACCATCAGTATCTGTTATTACGGGAACCTTTGATCTTCCCATTCCAACAAAGATATTCCCAGGGGTCTTAGCAGCAAAACGCACGATACGATCGGTCTGGTTAGGATCGGCAGGTATAAAAATCGACCATCCAAATAAATTCCTGAAAAGCCCAATATAGTCTATACATTGATGGGTCTGGCCGTCTTCTCCCACGTCAAGGCCTAGATGAGTACATACGAGTTTGAGGTGGGTATTGTTTATGTCATTTAAACGATGCTGGTTGTAGGTCTCACATCCCCCGAAGACCCCAAAGGTGCTGAAGAAGGTTACAAAACCTTCCTTACTTATGGCACCCGATAGGGTAGCGGCATGATGCTCCTGGATGCCACATTCAAAAAAGGTCTGGGGAGAGATTTTTCTGAAACCGCTCATCTTAACCGAGCCTTCCAAGTCGCAGCTAAATCCAAGAATCTTTGGCTCTTCCCCTTCCCTATTATTGAGCCTGGCGAGATCCTCAAGGACTGTGCCATAGGCCGATCGGTTATCAGTTTTAACAGAGGGATCATAGGTTCTGGGGATTCCAACATCAATAGATGGATAGACAATAGGCTCGCAATAACCTGGGCGAAAAAGCCTATGGCTTCTTCTGGCATCCTTTAGGAGGGGAATGGGATTTTCAACTCCTAGCTCTTCAAAGGCCTTCGCAGCTTCATCTTCCGAAAGGGGCGATCCATGGTATTTTTCCTTGTTCTCCATGAACGAAACACCCTTTCCCATTATAGTTCTAGCCACTATAACTGTAGGATGCTCCGGATTAGAAACATCCCTTAAGAAGGCCCTTCGCATAGCCCCAAAGAGCTCATCAAAATTGTGGCCATCTTCAACATAGATAACGTTCCACCTAGAAGCTTCGTATTCTGCCCGCACCCTCTGGGGCATCACTTCTTCCGTATCTCCACCAATTTGACGATGGTTGCGATCAACAATCCCTATTAGGTTAGAAAGCCTGTATTTTACGGCGAACCGCCTGGCCTCCGCTATCTGCCCTTTCTGCTGTTCCCCATCCCCCATTAGCGCGATGACTCTAGCGGAGTGATTTTTAAGTTTGAGGGCAAGGGCCATTCCCGTTGCTGCCGAAAGTCCCTGGCCAAGATTTCCTGTATTCCATTCAATACCAGGAACACAATGCTCCACATGACCTGCAAAGGAGGCACCAGCTCTCCTGAATTCAAGTAACATTTCCTCTTCCGAGAAGTAACCAAACTCCGCTAGTACACTATAAACTCCAGGGCTGATATGACCCATACTTACAACGAGTCTATCTCTACCTGGCCAAGAAGGGGCCTCTGGTCGATGCTCGATAATACTGTAGAGGAGAAGCAAGATATGAAGCGAGGACATGGATCCTCCTGGATGGCCGCTTCCGGCCAAGGTTGTGCTGGCGATAATTCGACGTATGCACCTAAGCCACATAGCCTGAAGCTGAGCTTTTTGTTCTGGCGTAAGTTTTTCCTGATGAATGTCTATCTTCAACATCTTCTCTCCCTTCCTTAGTGAGCCACAAGCCCTGTAGCGAAACCATCAAGTGCCTGAATTACAGCAACCGTGACCTGGTCAACAGCCTTAACAAAGGGATGATCGGAATGGGTTTCCAAGATGGGTTTTCCTATATCCCCTCCCTCTACCACAGCAGGATCAAATGGAAGGCTTCCAAGGAAGGGAATTCCCATCTCGAGGGCCATTTTCTCGCCTCCACCGGTTTTAAAAATGGGTATAAACTGATTACAGTGGGGACAATAGAGGCCAGACATGTTTTCTACCACCCCCAGCACGTTAAGTTTAACCTTAAAACAAAAATTTATGGACTTTCTTACGTCGGCAAGAGCTACCTGCTGTGGCGTTGTTACGATAAGAGCATGAGCTTCAGGAATTAGGTGAGCAATACTTAAGGGCTCATCACCTGTCCCAGGTGGGCAGTCTATAATGAGAAAGTCCAGGTCGCCCCACTCAATTTCTGCTATGAATTGCTTGATAACACCATGCTTTATTGGTCCTCTCCATATTACAGCAGCGTCCCTATTTTCAAGCATACTCTCTATGGAAACAACCTTGAAATTAGAGCGATACAGGTTAGGCATAACCTGCTGATCTGCCGTCACACCTAAAAGTCCCTTTAAACCCAGCATTCTTGGAACACTTGGTCCATGAAGATCAATATCCATAAGACCCACTTGATAATTTTTAAGAGCAAGACTATAGGCAAGATATACAGCTACACTGCTTTTTCCTACACCACCCTTTCCACTCATTACGATGATTTTATGGCGAATTCGGTCGAGTTTACACCGTAACAGTTGATCCTCGCCCTCCATCTTCCGCTTCTCGCAGGTTGCACAACTCTTGCCTTTGCAGGATTCATCAACCATTCTTTGGAAACCCTCCTTTTTAACTAAGCTCAGAACATACGGAGGAAACACCTTAAAACCAAAATCTTTCCTTGTCAACCTACCTTTAGAGGATATATGTTTAGTTAAAGGTGTTACGCCCAAAGCACTTAGTCATAGCTTACCTAGGAGGTATGGATTATGAAGGTAACCATCACAGGTATCAAAGCTGACATAGGTAGTGTAGGCGGTCATATTAAACCTAGCACTAGAGTCCTAGAAGCGGTAAAGAACTACGTAGAACAACATCACAAGGGGGTACTCATCGATTTTAGAATAAGCTACACGGGGGACGATATATCCATCCTCTGTACCCATACCCAAGGAATATGCTCCGAAAAGGTTCATAAACTAGCCTGGGACGCCTTCAAGGCTGCGACTGAGGTTGCAAAGGATCAGGGACTTTATGGAGCCGGACAAGATCTTTTAAAGGATGCCTTTGCCGGTAACGTGAGAGGTCTTGGTCCTGCCGTTGCAGAAATGGAAATCGAAGAACGTCCATCGGAGCCATTCTTATTTTTTGCCGCCGATAAAACCGATCCCGGTGCATATAACCTTCCCCTCTATCTTGCCTTTGCCGATCCTATGTATTGCTCTGGTCTTCTTCTTTCTCCAAGCATGTTTAAGGGATTCACATTCCGCATAATGGATGTGGCCTATACCGAAGCGGACCGGATCATTGATCTAAATGCCCCAGAGGATCTCTATGACATCGCGGCCCTTCTTAGGGACACAGAACGTTTTGTTGTCGAAGCGATCTTTTCTAGGGAAACGGGAGAACAGGTTGTGGCAGCAAGCACCACTCGACTTCGAAATATAGCCGGGAAATATACTGGAAAGGACGATCCAATTATGATTGTAAGAGTTCAGGGTAACTTTCCAGCAACAGGAGAGGTGCTTGCACCATTTCACCTGGGACACTACGTAGCAGGATTTATGAGAGGAAGCCATGTAGGTCCTCTCATGCCTGTAACCCAAAATTCAACTATCTCATTTTTTGATGGTCCTCCCATCGTCTCCTGTGCAGCCTACTGCGTCCATGAGGGACGGCTTACTAGCCCTGTCGATGCCTTTGACCACCCCTTCTGGGAATACGTTAGACATGAGGTAGCCAAAAAAGCCATAGAAATAAGACGACAGGGTTTCTTTGGCAGCGCAATGCTTCCCTATAGCGAACTTGAATATGGTGGGCTCGTCAAAAAACTGGAAATACTTGAACCTCGCTTTGTAAATCGAGCCCACACCCAAGAAGTCTAGCAAAGGTCTTGACCTTAGTGCTCCCAAAGAGTTAATTTACAAATTGTTACCGCCGACCCGACATCTCGGAACACGGTGAAAATCCGTGGCGGACCCGCCGCTGTGATCCCTGTGCGACTCTAGGGAGTCGGCTCTTAGACATTATGCCACTGTCTCACCTAAGTGGGATGGGAAGGCGTCTAAGAGGGGAAAGCCAGAAGACCTGTCGGGACGGAATCGGGCATCCTGATGGCAAAGGGACCCGGATCGATCTCCTCTAAAAGAAGGGATTGGTCCGGGTTTTTTTATTGTGCCCTTTGAATCTCAGAAAGAGAGAGGAGGTGAACAGTATGAAGAAAATCATTAGCTACAGAAGAAAATGTAAGCGCCAGGAAGGAACAGGACTGTCCCACTATGTGCTTCTTACTCCTAAAAAGTAATGTCAGTATGAGCTAGTTTATTCCATTACAAGAGGCGCTCCTTTTTTGTGGGAGCGCCTTAGCAAATTTTGTCTCCTCACTCTTCTAACCAGGAGGTTAAAAAAATATGAGATACGCAAATTCAGGTTACGGTCCCCAGTTTGCTGTGCTCGATGTAGGGCTTAGTGATCAAGTTGCGGTTATCGAGCCGAATACAGGCTTTTGGACACTAGTAAAACAGGAAATCCTTAAAGACGCTCTATCGGGAAGTATTGTAAGAGAGTTCTTAGAGGAATCCGACGGCTTCAAAAAGGAGATGCATAGTTTTCGATTTGAATTGAAACCCTCTGCCGTTTATTTCAACCCCACTGAACGCTGCAATTTCAACTGCCCCTACTGTTACCTTCCAGAGGATATGCGACGAGTTGGAAGAACCATGAGCTATGAAGAGCTCCAGGAATCTCTTGAAAAGTTACTAACATATTTTCGATCTCACATTCCTGATTCGGTAAAACCCCAGCTTATTTTTCACGGCAGTGAGCCAATGATTGCAAAGAACATTGTCTTAAGAGCAATTGAGGAATTCGAAGAGGACTTCCAATTCGGTATTCAAACAAATGGTTCTCTTATGGATGAAGAGTCCATAGAGTTTCTCAGAAAAAAGGGCGTTGGAATAGGAATTTCTTTAGACGCCCATGAGGAAGCGATCGCCGACTCAATACGCTACACCTGGGGAGGAAAAGGGGCTTTTGCTCAAATTCTAAAGGTCATAGAAGGTCTTTCAGATTATCCTGCCTTTAACGTTATAACCACCGTAACAAGGCACAATGTTTCATTCCTCCCCGAGTTGGTTGACTTTTACGCTAATCACGGAGTCCCAATGATTATGTTTAACCCTGTAAGATTAACCCAGGAAGGGGGACGTAGACTAAAGCCTGAAGATAATCTCTTAGCCTATTACTTCCTTAGAGCCCTCGACCGCTCTCAGGAGATAAGACAAAAGGGGGGTCCCAAATTGGTTATAGTGAATTTTGCCAATGTTCTTGCGGGCATCCTAGGACCAACTACTAGACGACTCATGTGTGACATCTCCCCTTGCGGAGGAGGTAGATGTTTCTTTGCCGTATCGGCAAAGGGGGACGTCTTTCCCTGTAGCGAATTTATAGGCCTTGAGGTCTTTAAAGGGGGTAACATATTCTCCAATGAGATTTCCGAGATTCTCGCATCAAAACCCTTTATGGCAGTAACCTATCGAACAACCGAACAGATTGATCCTTGCAAACGATGCGCTATTCAGCATTTCTGTGGAGCTCCCTGTCCGGCTGAAGTTTATGCCCTTACCGGATCGCTTAACGCTCCTGCTCCATACTGTGCCTTTTATGAAGAACAGGTTAGGTATGCCTTTAGAGTTATAGCCAGAGGTGAGGAAAAACATTATCTCTGGGATGGGTGGGAGGATGAAACGGAAGAGACCTACAGTTACAAAGAAAGGATCGAGGCGGTATAGAAAAAAATTATCCTTTCTTCGGAAACTATAAAATTCAGTGTTGATGTTTTCAGGCTTAAGCTTTAAAATGCATCCTAATGTTAGAAAGCGGTAAAGAAGGATCTCCTGTTTCATTCCTGGGAGACAGGGGATATGAAAATGGGAAAAGTATGTCTCTTTTAAGGAGAGGAGCCTATGGAGCCACTACTTTTATCAAAGCGAGAAAGGCGTAAGCTCGCAAGTAAGTATGCCGAGCTATGCCTAACCTGCGGAACCTGTGCAGGAGGATGCCCAGTATCGGGCATAGAAGGGCTTGATCCCAGAAAGGTTGTCCGCCTCGCAGTGTTAGGGCTTGATCAGGAAATAATAGATTCAAAGTTTCCTTGGGTTTGCACGCTCTGCGGCCGTTGTGAGTATGCCTGCCCAATGGGCGTTGATCTCGTAACGCTTCTGAGATCAGCAAGAGGTCTCAGAGACCGAGACAAAGTGCCAGGGGTTCTTCATAAAGGCGTTGAGATGTGCCTAAACACCGGAAATAATGTAGGCATTCCCAAAGAAGACTTTCTGTTCCTTTTAGAAGACATAGGAGCAGAGCTTGCCGAAGAACTCCCTGGATTTGAGGTGCCCGTGGACCAAAAGGGTGCTCGCCTCCTTGTTACGATCAATTCCAAGGAGCCCTTTGCTGAACCAGAAGATATGACCTTTTGGTGGAAGATCTTTTATGCAGCCGGTGAGTCCTGGACAGTGCCTTCAGAAAACTGGGAAGGGGTAAATTGGGGGCTCTTTACCGGTGATGATGCTGCCCTGAAGGAGATCGTAAGCCGTATAGTAAAAAACTATAAGGAACTGGAGTGTGAGTATCTACTTTTACCTGAGTGAGGCCACGCTTACTACGCGACCAGGTTGGGTCTCGAAAGATGGTTTAAGGGTGAAGTTAAATATATTAGCATTCATGATCTCCTTAAGCAATATTTGGAAGAGGGACGCATAAAAGTTGATAAGTCAATCCACACAGAACTTGCCACTTATCACGACCCCTGCAATTACGCAAGAAAGAGTGAGAAAGCCTTCGGACATGGCTACTACGAAGAACCTCGCTGGATCGTTCAGCAGTGTTGCGAAAACTTTGTCGATATGAATCCTAACAGGGCGAATAACTTCTGTTGTGGAGCAGGTGGCGGTGCCTGGGCAGGACCCTATGTGGAAGAACGAGTTTTCTATGGACGTGTAAAGGCTAAACAGATTAAGGAAACTGGTGCCAAACTTGTGGTAGCCCCATGCCACAACTGCCGTGACCAGATTAAGAAGAGTCTTACTAAGGAATACGGGTTGGATATTGAGGTTAAATACCTGTGGGAGCTTGTCGCCGACTCTCTTATTATTGAGCCCAAGGAGGGCGGAGAGGAAGAGGAAGAATAAAAACCTAACCTGCCCTATCCCTAGGGGAGGGGCAGGTTATTTATTCCGGTTGCATAAAACATCTTTCACAAAGGATCCCTTTTACCTGTCCCTTCAAGAACCTTTTTCTAACTTCCATATAGGGCTTTCCATGCCAGGCTTCATAAATGGATTGTTTGGTTAGGTCTCCCAAAATTGTAGTCTGTTCCCAGTCATTACAGCAGAGGAGAAGCTGCCCCTTTACGTTTACATAAATTTGCTCAAAAAGCCTGTGGCACCAGGTAAAGGGCAAAAACTCTCGAGCGTTTATGGTAAGGGATGATATGCTTTCATGAGCTCTGTTACTCATGGGACGTACGGCAACTCTTACATTTCTCTTTTCCCAGTATTCCTTGATCTTGTCTATATCTGGTTCAATGAGTTTTGTTCTAATCATTGTGATCCGAAGTTCCGGTTTCTTTTTACGAAGCTTGGCCTTTAGTTCAAGAAATCTGTCAATATTTTCAAGAATCTCCTCTAGTTTGAGTCCAAGCATTGTGCTTTCATATTTTTCCTTCACTATCCCATGAACACTACAGGTAAGGACGTCTAAACCTGAATCCAGAAGATCCCGAGCCATCTCCTCATTAAGGAGACTTGCGTTAGTGTTTATCTTTGTGTATGTAGGAAACCTTTTCCTCGATGAAATATATCGGATCCTATCGCCTATTTCTTTGTCCAAAAGGGGTTCGTTCATTAGGTAGGGACTAATTCTAAAAACTCTATATTTGGTTATCTCGTCTATGATGTTTCTATAAAGCTCCCAATCCATTATCCCTCGAGGTAGAGGGTTTTTAGTCTTTCCGTGGGGGCAAAATATACAGTGGGCATTACAGGCCGCGATTGTTTGTATTTGGATGTTTCTGGGAAAATCCCAAAGGGGAAGTTCTCGTTTTAAAATAAAACGCCTTGCTTTCTCTAACCATCCTGTATTGGTATCCGGTAAATAGTAACTAATTTTAGCCATGCTATTTCCTATTTTTTACTAATAAAATAAAATCAAGCACACTGTTTACGACAACAATTTCCCTTGGAGCAATAAATTCTTTAAGGCCAGATCCACCAGCAAAAATCTCTATTCGATCGGGAAGTAGCCTTCTTAAGTAGAGGAGCTTATCTAAAGTCTCCTCCTGAATCACCGTAACTCCAACAGCGTCTGGCATCTCGTTAGAACACGCCTTAGCTATTTCCTCCGGTGATTTCAAAAGACCCAAGAAGGTATAATCTATACCAAGGACGTCGCAGGCTCTGTGAATAATCTCTAGTCCCAGTCCCCATCCATCATCAAGGGTTGCCGTAATAAAGCGAAAAGGTGAAGATAAAACAGAGGAGATGCCAAGAGATTTTCTCAAATCGGAGAGCTTCTTAAGCTGCTCAATGAGGGTCCATCTGGGCGGAACACCTTCTCGTTCCCAATTTCTAATGCTTTCCTCAAGAGCTTCAAAAAAAGACCAAGGCCCTTTGTCACTCATTTTCACAAATATAGCCTAACATTCGCCTCTCTTCCTCAAGGCGATTATGGATCCAAAGTAATACCTTATCGAACTCACGGCGAAGCTCCTGTAGAGCCCTTCCCCTATGGCTTATAGCGTTTTTCTCCTCAAGAGTCATTTCAGCAAAGGTTTTACCTAATGGAGGATAAAAGAAAAGAGGATCATAGCCAAAACCTCCGGCTCCACGAGGAGCTTTAAGTATTTCTCCCTCGCAAAAGCCCTCGTAGGTGAGAGCAAAACCGGTGGGAACAGCGATTGAGATCACACAGCAAAATCTGGCCCTGCGATTTTCTATTCCCTCCATTTCTTTAAGTAACTTTCTGTTATTTTCTTCATCCGTTGCGTTGATACCTGCATATCTAGCGGAGTAAACACCAGGTGCTCCACCAAGGGCTTCAACCTCAAGTCCCGAATCGTCAGCAATAGCTGGAAGTCCGAGAATCTTTGCTGTAAAGGAGGCCTTCTTATAGGCGTTTTCTTCGAAGGTTAGACCATCTTCTATAGGCTCTGGTATGGGGCCAAAGTCGTTTAGATCCTTAAGCTCTACTGGAAAGCCTTCAAGGAGGGATCGAATCTCCTTAGTCTTTCCTGAATTTCGTGTGGCAACCACCATAATAACAGGTTCAACCATGGACGTTACTCCTATTTTGCTTTGATAATACCCTTTTCCGAATCTTCCTCAACCCTACAGCCGGTTCTCCTTCCAGAGAAATGGGCTACCCACACGCCTAATTCGTATAGGACAAGGAGAGGCACAGCCGCGATAATTTGAGAAAGGGCATCTGGCGGAGTAATAATTGCGGCAACTATAAATATAACGAGAATAGCAAAGCGCCTATATCGCCTAAGCATAATGCTGTCTATTATTCCAAGTTTTGCTAGAAAGAAAATAACGACCGGAAGCTCAAAGATAATACCGAAGGAGAAGAGGAGCTTCAGGGTAAAGGATAAAAACTCCTTAGTGGAGATGAGAGGTGTCACGTAGTCAGAGGCAAAGGAGGTAAAAAACTGGAAGCCAAAAGGCAGAGCTATAAAATAGCCGAAAGCAATACCTGAGGCGAAAAACAGGATCGATATAATAACGATAGGGATCAGATATCTCTTTTCATGTTCATAAAGCCCAGGAGCTACAAATCTCCAAAACTCAAAAATAATATAAGGCATCGCTAGAAATATCCCACATACGAAGGCCATTTTCATATACACAAGAAAGGCCTCCTGGGGAGCAGTATATATAAGATGCTGGGCATGTTCACCAGGTATCGATTTAATAAGGGGCGACACAAGCACCCCAAAAATACGATCCTTTACCGCGTAACACAACACAAAGCCTACAAATATCGCAACAAAACACCGTATCAGACGAGATCGGAGTTCTTCAAGATGTTCCAAAAAGGGGGCTTTACCTTCAGGCCTTTCTGCTGCCATCCTTAGAATTACCCGTCTCTAAGGGGTTATCTTTCTGCGGAGAAGGATTCACGTATTCTTCTGGAATCTTCTTTATGCCCTCTTTTGCCTTCTCGTATTCCTCTTTGAACTCCCTTACAACTTCGTTAGATTCCACCACATCCTTAACTTCGGCCATAGCTCTGCGAAATTCAGCAAAGGCCCTCCCTAAAGCTCTCCCAATCTGCGGAAGATTCTTGGGGCCTACAACTATGAGGGCCACAAGAAATATGACCACTATCTCCTGAAAACCTATATCAAACACCTTCTATCACCTTGCACCGTAGGAATGGAGACCACTCAAAAGAAAGTTTACACCAAAATAGGTGAAAATAACACAGCCAAAACCCACAATCGATATTAAAGCTATTCTTTGACCAGACCAGTTCTTATAAGCATGAAGAACTGAGGCATAGACTAGCCAGGTTATAAGGGACCAGGTTTCCTTAGGATCCCAACTCCAGTAATTCCCCCAAGCACTTTCTGCCCATACCGCTCCGGTAAGGATCCCGACAGTAAGCCACAGGAAACCAAAAATTATTATCTGGCGATTAAATTTTTCAAGTATTCCAGCGTCGGGAAGAATCCTGAAAAAACCCTTATCCTCGTATTTTCTTTTCAATATGTAAGCAAGACTTGCTCCAAAAGATATTGCAAAGGCCCCATACCCAAGAAAGCACGTTGTAACGTGAGCTAGTAACCAATTGCTTTTTAGAGCTGGAACGAGCGGCTGAATGCGACTTTCAACATTTGGTGAAAATGATGCATAGGCCATGGCAAGAAAGGCTAGCAACGAAGGAACAACCCCAAGTCCTACTATCTGCCATCGTCTAACAAACATTAAATACACCGCCATGATCGCCCAGGACCCGAAAACCAGTGACTCATAGAGGTTAGTAAGCGGCACATGGCCAATTCCTAACTCGTAGGATTCCCTCCACCTGAGAATTATTCCTGCCCCCTGGACAAGAAGTATAATAATTGTTACCCCTAGGGCCCCTTTCTTAAGGGAGTGTTTCTGAAAGATCAAAACCCCTAAATATAGAAGGCTACAAAAGAGCCAGCCAAAAGTCGAAAGGCTAAGAAGTAAGGAACTATTCATTAAAGACTCCAAGGAAATACTTTATGGAGTAAAAACTCGTTTTATTCTTAAGCACTTTCATTATCACGTCAAGCCTTGATCGCCTCAACGAGACAATCCATCTTAGGTCCTGATCTGACCAATCGTATACTTTCAAAGCCAGCCTCCGTAAGAAATCGGTGTAGTTCAGAGAAGGTATAGGTATCTCCCGCTGGGGTTACGACAAGCATGTTTAGGGCGAATATAGTTCCCGCAGGCGGCCAAGTTCTGTCTTCACTCATGACGTGGTCCCGTATTAGAATCCTCCCTCCCGGCTCCAACACCCGGTGTATCTTTCTAAAAAGATCGATATTTTCCTCGGGACTATTTTGATGGACTATAGCGGAAAGAAGAGCAAGATCACAACCAACAGGTAACTCATCGGTGTAAAAGTCCCCTTCCGCAAAGGAGACTCGACCCAGTAGCCCCTCTTCAGTCACACGTTGTTTAGCATAGGGGATAACACTCGGAAAATCGAAAAGGACAGCTTCCATTTGGGGATATTTTTTTAAAAAAGCTATCGCGTAGGTGCCCGACGCACAGCCAATATCTAGAAGTCTTTTAGCCCATGAAGCATCATAACTTGATACTATCTCCCACGCCATAGATCTTCCAATAACATGCATCGCCTGTATGAAGGATTTCTGAGTCTCTGGCGAACTAGTAATCTCCTTCCGATGGGGATTAAATCCATGGGTAACGGCCTCGGTCAGATAGGACCAATTCTTCCAAAGGTAGCAGTGATGCTTAACCATGGGAAGAATACTAAGGGGATGAGAAGAGGTTAAAAAGGAGCCCTTCTCGGCAAGTTTATAGGTATCATTGGTTTTAGCAATAAAACCTAAAGCTACAAGGCAGTCGAGAAGGCGTGTAAGAGCTCTTTTGTTAACACCAAGCTCCTCTGCGATATCGTTGGCCATAGCAAAACCTTTACGATCAATAAGATCGAAAATCCCAAACTCTACAGCGGTAAAAACAGCACGACTCTCCATAAATTTTCTGAGCTCTTCAAGGATCTCATTTCCCTTATCATTCTTGTCGCGACTCATTTTAGGCCCTCTGTTATAAAGCTATCCCGACTATTTTGCATTATAAGCCCATTCATGCCATACATGGAAAAGGTTGTTATATGCTGAATGAGAAGTTCCTTTGTTTTTGCATCAAAGGGACGCTCAAGCAATTTTGGGAGAACGTGACGGCTGTTTATAATGTGAACAATCTGAGCAAAAACACTAAAGAGGGAAAGTACAATGTTATCTTTTCTGGCACTAGGATTAAGAAAGGGGTGTATTAGGTCTTCGAGCCTTGCAAAGAAGGGTTTTATAATCTCATGAAAGACAAAATCCAAGGCTTCTGTTGGCTTCTGGAGCTCTCTAGCTATAAGCTGCAGATGGAATTGCAAATTCTGGGCGTTCATCTTACGCTCGAGATAAGTGGCGGTGAGAATTCGAATCACCTCATCAAGGGTAGTGGGTTTTGTCTCCTCAATAGCATCGAAGAAGGCCTCGTGTAGTTCCCTTGCCCGACTCGCCCATTTTTCCTTAAATACCTCTAGATAAAGTTTTTTCTTACTCCCAAAATAGTAATATACAAGGGAGAGGTTACAGCGAGCCTTAGAGGTGATCTCGCGGATCGTAACCGCATCGTATCCCTTTTCCGCAAAAAGCTCTTCGGCAGCAGAAAGTATTCTCTCCTTAGTAATATCTTCCATAGGGTTAACACCTCGTTAAAGAAAATTAATCAGATGTTTAGAATGGTCGCTAATCACCTGTTCTGTCAAGAGAGTTTTTAGAAAAATTAATCTTCAGAGGATATCTGCGCTTGGACCTTTATTCCATATTTTTCCATCCTAGCAATAAGGGTCGGCCTTGACAATCCTAGAAGTTTTGAAGCCTGAGATCGGTTACCACCAGTTATCTCTAAACCCTGTCGTATAATTTCTGCTTCAATCTCACTTATGAGGTCATCGAATACGTGGTCACTTTGTCTATGAAGAAGCTCCTGCCTTATCCATTGACGCAACCACTCCTTGGCTCGAAAAATATCTTTTCCACCGTCCCTTAACTCACTTTGCCCAACAGCTTCTGCAAGCTCCTCTCTAGTTATAGGCATTCCCCGGTTAAATATAAGCACCTTTCTTATGGTGTTTGCGAGCTCCCTAACATTGCCTGGCCAATCGAGAACCTCCATTAAGGCGCGTGCTTGAGAAGTTATACCCGGATTTGGTATTCCCATTTCAGCCGAATACTTGGCAAGAAAATAATCGGCAAGAAGACCAATATCTTCACGGCGTTCCCTAAGGGGTGGAAGCTCCAACGTTACCACTTTAAGGCGATAGTAGAGATCCGACCTGAAGCGTCCTTCCGAAACAGCTGACTCTAAATCCCTATTAGTCGCCGCTATTATCCTAACATCTACAGGGATTGGCTGTCGACCGCCCAACCTTTCCACACTCTTTTCCTGAAGAAGGCGAAGTAGCTTTGCCTGTATGGAAAGGGGCATATCTCCAATCTCATCAAGGAATATGGTGCCGCCGTGAGCTTGTTCAACCTTACCTATACGTCGGCTGTGAGCGCCGGTAAAGGCTCCCTTTTCATAGCCAAAAAGTTCACTTTCTAGGAGAGTTTCCGGTATGGCAACGCAGTTAATAACAAGAAAAGGCTTATCGGCCCGGGCACTGTGTTGGTAGACTGCTCGAGCAACAAGTTCCTTACCCGTGCCTGATTCCCCACGGATTAGAACCGTTGCATCGGTGGGGGCCACTCGACCAATAGCCTTAAATATTTCCTGCATAGCCGAGCTTCTTCCAATAAGGGCATCGGATGAATAATCCCTTCCCGGTTCCGCATCTACAGCAACTCGGGAACGCATAAATTTTCCGGCCTTCAGAGCCTGTTCAATCATCTTAAGCATAACTGGGATGTCAAAGGGCTTAAGAATATAGTCAAAGGCTCCTCGTTTCGTGGCCTCAATAGCTGTATCTGTAGTTCCATAGGCTGTCATTATTATAACGGGAAGCCTAGGTTCTATCTTTTTAATCTCTTCAAAGGCTTCAAGGCCGTTCATACCTGGAAGCCTTACATCCATAATTACAAGATCAGGAATGTTCTGTTGAACAACACTAATCCCCATCTCAGCCGTAGGGACCGTTTTAACACTATGTCCCATTGAGGAGAGAATACGTTCAAAGCTTTTTCTCAACTGAGGATCATCATCAACTACCAGGATCTTAGCCATTTCCCAGTCTCCCAGCAAGGTATTGCGACAACAAAGGTGGTTCCCTGCCCTTCTTGGGAGGTGTAATGAATCCACCCCCCATGGTCTTCAACGATACGCTTTGAAATGCTAAGACCAAGACCAGAACCATCGTCTTTTGTTGTAAAAAAGGGCTCAAATATCTTATCGGCAATCTCTTGAGGAATGCCCGGTCCCGTATCCTTTATCTTAATAATCACCACCCGTCCTTCCGGTTTTAAAACTCCTTCGCCCTCTTCGATCTCGAGAGTTCCTCCCTCTCCCATAGCTTCACAGGCGTTAATTATAAGATTGACGAAAACTTCCTTAAGCTGATCCGGATCGGCCTTGACAAGAGAAAGCTTTCCTCTTCGTTTTAAGACAACTTGGACATTATAGGATTCAAGCCTGTGGCGAAGCAGCTGAAGAACCATGTCTACAACATCCGAAGGGCTTATCTCCTGAAAAACAGGTTTTGGTGGCCTAGAAAACTCTAAAAAGTTTCTTAAAATGGTTTCTATATGCCTTATCTCCTCAGATACCACCTCAAGATCCTCTCGCTGGGTAGGACTTAACTGTAAACTCTTTTCCAGGGAATAGAGCCGCATTTTAACAGATGTCAGGGGATTGAGGACACTGTGGGCTACTCCAGCAGCAAGCTTCCCAACAAGAGCCATCTTTTCAGATTGAATAAGGTGTTCTCTACTCTCCTTTAAAGCACTCTCGGCTGTATCGACTACCTCTAAAAGCTTTTCCACTCTACGGCTCAACTCTGTAATTTCGTTAGGCGAATGGGGTAATTCGTCTTGGGCTATATCCGTTCTGGCTAACATATGGGCCAAGAAACGGACAGGATTCAATACCTGTTTTATTAAAACCCATCCCAAGGCTATCGTTGACATCAAAGAAAAAAATATAGTTATCATTGCGGAAAAGGTAACATATCGGGTCTCTTCTTTATAAGAGTCTCTGGCTCTTGAAATCTTTTGTTCATAAAACTGTTTAAAATTTTCTGCAAGTCTATGGATAGTGTGGAATTGATCCTGGATGGTCCAATGTAGCTTTATAGCTTCCAAGGTATTACCGTCTCTATAGGCTCTTATAGTCTCTTGCCTATTCTCGACAAATTCTCCATAGGCCAATTCCATATCGGCTAAAATCTTCCTTGAAAGTTCAGAGTTAGACTGTTTAATAGCTTCTTGTAAAAAGCTGCCGAAGTCCTTGTGATGGGTCTCTAATTTTTCTAACCACCGACTGTCACCACTTAGAAAGAAATAAGCCATACAGGCCTCTTCCATAACAAGAGCAGCTTCCAACCTATCCGCCAAAATAAGCATGTTTATTGAAGGAACAAAGGTATCAGAATAGATCCGATGGACAGTGTGGGTGTAAAGGATAGTAAGTCCGGCTCCAAATAAATTCGCCACAAAAAGACCGATAACTAGCCCAATGATACGCTTCCTAAGACCTAATTTCATGTATACTAAACCCCGCTTATAAATAGAAACTCCCTTTAGCCTTATGTTTTTTCTCGTAACCTCGTAGACCTTCTGCAAGGTACGGCTTCATTAGAAAGCCGAAGGTTTCATGCCTCATCTCCTCAACTGCCGATTCAGCTGTGGCATGTCTCGTAATAAGAATAACCTCGCCCATAGGAGAGTCGCCCCCTATGAATTCAAAAGTTTCTTGTAATTCTCCCATAAAAGGCATCCTAGTGTCTTATATTGCTACCTCAATATCCCTTTGCTGCCTCAAAATATCAAGCCTTTAGAACCCATTGTAGCCGTAAAAGCCCTCATCCCCCCATTACCGAGACGTTTCTTTAAACTCTCCAAAAGGACTTCTTCACCCTCTATGACTAGCACCCTATTAATACCCCGAAATAAATAATAACATTCCCCTCCCAAATTGATCATCAATAAGGTTCTTTCTTGAAGCAAGAGTCTTTGTCAACTATTATAATAAAAACCGCAAACCCCAACAGGAGGCGATTTGATGAAGGGATGGCAAAAAAAGATTCTTGTAACGGGAGGTGCAGGGTTTCTCGGTTCACATCTTTGTGAAAGGTTACTTAAAGAACATGCAGACGTTATCTGTGTAGATAATTTCTACACGGGCTCCAAGGTAAACATTGGACATCTTATAGGGAATCCCTATTTTGAGCTAATACGTCACGACATAACCTTTCCTCTCTACATCGAAGTTGATGAAATATACAACCTAGCCTGTCCCGCATCTCCTGTTCATTATCAGCTTGATCCAGTTCAAACCACTAAGGTTAATGTCCATGGCTCCATAAACATGCTAGGACTTGCTAAAAGAACGAAGGCAAAGATTCTTCAGGCCTCTACTTCGGAGGTATATGGTGATCCCGAAATTCATCCTCAGAGGGAGGACTATAGAGGAAATGTCAATCCTTTAGGGGTTAGAGCCTGTTACGACGAAGGTAAGCGTTGTGCTGAAACTTTATTTTTTGACTATCACAGGCAACATAGGGTAAAAATAAAGGTGGCTAGGATATTTAACACATACGGCCCAAGGATGCATCCTAACGATGGGCGGGTTGTTTCTAACTTTATTTTGCAGGCCCTTAGAAACCTCCCGATAACTATTTATGGAGACGGCTCCCAGACGAGATCTTTCTGTTATGTCGATGATATGATTGAAGGATTGATAAGGCTCATGAACTCTCCAGATGAATTTACCGGGCCAGTAAATCTTGGAAATCCAGAGGAGATATCAATCTTGGAACTAGCGGAGACTATCATAGAAATGACAGGCTCTAAATCGGAGCTCCTGTTTCTGCCTCTTCCACAGGACGATCCTAGAAGGCGTTGTCCCGATATAACGCTTGCTAAGACAGTCCTAAATTGGGAGCCAAAGGTTCCACTCAAGGAAGGGCTAAAGAAAACCATTGATTACTTTGATAATTGTTTGAGAACTGAATGGTGCAGACTGGATTTTATTGCAAAATAGGGTTAGTTTTTTTGCTGATATGTATTAACCTCTCCATGGGCTGTTCTAAACCTTCTAGGGTGCAGTACTATGGTTATTATCCTAAGACCGTTGTTACTCCAGAATCCTCACCACCTCTTACTTCATCGAGACCCCAAGTTATAGAAAAAACTCTTTGGATCCCTCAAGGATCGAAAACCCTAGTTCACGAAGTAGCACCCCTTGAAACCCTTTGGCGCATATCCAAGATGTATGGTGTTTCTGCTGAAACCATCAGAAGAGCTAATAACCTAAGGTCAGACAGGCTCGAGATAGGCCAAAGATTAATCATACCTAATGCGGCCTATTTTAAAAATATCATCCCCCTTTATCCCTCCACCAAATGGCGCTATATTATTATACACCACACGGCAACAGAGATCGGAAAGGCCTTTACCATACATGAAAGCCACCAGATGCGAGGTTTCATAAACGGATTAGGTTACCACTTCTTAATAGACAACGGCACCTTGGGGAAAGGGGATGGTCAAATTGAGGTATCTCCAAGATGGATAAAGCAGGAGGATGGAGCCCACTGTAAAGCTGGAGGTATGAACACTGTAGGTATTGGAGTAGCCCTTGTGGGAAACTTTAACGAAAAGTCTCCTACCCAGTCCCAACTAAACTCTTTGATAGCTCTCTTAAAGGCTTTGATGGAATATTATCGTATCCCCATTACAAATGTGATGGGGCACAGAGAGGTACAGGGAGCCAATACCGATTGTCCAGGAAACCTTTTCCCCTGGACCACGGTAAAGGTAGCTCTTAGGTCTTCATAGACTTTACTCTCATTTTGAATTCTTAGGGGGAGGTAATACCCATGGCAACAATTAACGAACTCCTAGCTCCAGGAGGAAACCTGGAGATGGTAGAGGCGGTAATTCAAAGTGGCGCAGATGCCGTCTATGTCGGTTCAAAGGGCTTCAGTAGAAGAAAATGCGCCTGGGAGATGGAAGACTCTCAAATTAGAGAAGCCATTGAAATAGCAAGATACTACGGGAATAGAAAAATCCGAGTAGCTATCAATGCTGAAATTCCTCAGGAAAAATTTATGCTCCTTCTCAAAAAGGTTGCCAAATACGTTTCCTGGGGAGCTGAAGGGGTAATAGTTAAAACTCCAGAAGTAATGCAAATGATTAGGGATAATTTTTCTGAACTGGTAATTCATGCAAGTGTTGGTTGTAATATTCAGACTCCTAAGCAAATAGCCGAATATAAATCCTATGGTGCCTCTCAGATCGTAGCGAGCACAGAGATAAATACCGTTCAGAAATTAAGAGCTTTCAAAGAAGCGGCTGATCAAGTGGGCGTAGCCACGGAAGTCCTTATCCACGGAAATCGCTGTGTCGGTGGAGTAGGAAACTGTACTTTCCACGAACTTATAAGTGACTCCTACATCAAAAAGATCTACTATGACGAGGAGGGAAACGAAATCGTTGAATATGAAGGGTGGCCAGATAGAAGCGGAAGCTGCTTCCGGCTTTGCCTTCTTACGGACGAGCAAAGACGAAAGGTTCTTTCGAAACGTGGTCGATCGGAAACTGAGATAGAATCGATAAATGATAAAATCAGAAGGCATCCAAACGTAGCCTTCGCCATTAATGGCAAAGAACTTTGGGATTACATGGATCTTGGGCTTGCAACACTAAAGGTTCAGGGACGTGAATATCCAGTGGGACTTATCGCAAGAATGATAAAACTATACAGAACATTTATAGATGCTCATGCCCAGGGTATCCCCTACAACGCCCCTCATCTTATTCCACTTCAAAGGGAACTTGATGAACTTGCTAGGGACAGAGACCGTGTAAGGATGGAGAAAACCAGAGAACTTCACCGCAATATCAAAGGGTTGGAATTATAAGGTAATCACCCAGAAGGGGCATCATCTATGCCCCTTTAAATCCTTCACCTATGGTAGGCACGGACGGTTTCGAACCGTCGGCCTCTACCGCGTCAAGGTAGCGCTCTCCCCCTGAGCTACGTGCCTACATGTTTGAAGCGAATTTTTTATATACAACCAAAGGACACTTGTCAAGATACTAAATATCTCGGTTGATCCCCCTCTTTACCTACCACAAAAAGCATCCCCCCGCAGCGGTTACAGAAGATATTTACAACAATGGGGTACTCAAAACCACTAGTTACTTCGGTGGAAAGATCCTCCAAAGGAATGTAATGTGAAATCCCACACTGAAGACACATACACTCCATCTTAAGATTCATCACCTATCAAAGCCCCTCTCTAAATCGTTTACCTTATGTTGTATCGCTTCCTCAAGCGATCCATTTCTCTAGCTTCTTCCTTTCTCTTTATCGCTTCACGCTTATCATGAAGCCTTCTTCCCTTAACGAGAGCAAGTTCAACCTTTGCTTTACCTTTACGGAAATAGACCTTGGTAGGCACAATTGAGTAGCCCTTTTCTAAAGATTTTCCTCCTAGTCTCAAAATTTCCCTTCTATGTAAAAGAAGCTTTTTGGGACGCTCCGGATCATGATTACTAAACCCCCCATGGCTGTAAGGGCTTATATGCATCCCATAGAGAAATATCTCTCCCTTCTTGACCTTTGCATAACTGTCCTTGAGGTTAGCTCTTCCTTCCCGAAGAGACTTAACCTCCGTTCCTAAAAGAACAATCCCGGCTTCTATAGTCTCCACTATATCGAAGTCATGAAAGGCCTTCCGGTTTTGGCAGACAATCTTAATACCTTCCTGCTGCTTGCTTCCCATTTAATTGTCCTCGTCCCAGTAATCAGACTACAAAACCACTGTGGAAGAAATGGTATTCCTCTGGAAACTGTTTTTCAACGGTCTCCATCAACAATCCTCTGATATCCTCAGCCGTATCTTTTCTCAATACTTCCTTCACCAAGGCTTCACATTGATCCTTAGAGGATCTCCTAATAAGGTTTTTAACTCTTGGAATAGATTGAGGATTCATGCTAAGTTTATCAAACCCTAGTCCCAGCAATATAGGGACATAGAAGGGTTCCCCAGCCATCTCTCCACATAGACTAACTGAAATCCCTGCCCTATGCCCTTCTCTTACAACGAAATGAAGCATCCTGAGAATAGCTGGGTGAAGAGCTTCAAACAAATGAGCCACATGTTCATTTTGTCTATCTATGGCCAGGGCATATTGGATCAAATCATTCGTTCCAATGCTAAAGAAATCTACCTCTCGCGCAAGTAGATCAGCAATAGCAACAGCCGATGGAACCTCAACCATAATACCTATCGGCATATTTTCATCAAAGGGGATTCGAAAACGCCATAGCTCTTCTTGAGCCTCTCTAAGTATTTTTTTCACTGCTCTCCATTCCCCAATGCCTGAAATTAAAGGAAACATCATCTTCACATTACCCGCTATCGCACCGGTTCTAAGGATCGCCTTCATCTGGATCTTCATTATCTCAGGATGTCTTAGACAAAATCTTACAGATCTAAGCCCTAAAGCTGGATTTGGCTCATGGAGAGGCGGAAACCAGGCACTCAATTTATCGGATCCCACATCCAAGGTCCGTATAATAACTTCTCCAGGGGCCATTAATTCGGCAAGCTGTTTATACTCTTGATACAATTCCTCCTCGGTAGGCAAGTCATCTCGGTTCATAAAACCGAATTCGGTTCTAAAAAGCCCTATCCCATCGGCTCCGTTATCCTTTGCTGTAACAATCTCTTCAAGAAGCTCAATATTTGCTTCCACTACTACCCTAAATCCATCTCTAGTTACAGCCGGAAGGGAGGCCTCTCTAGCTATATCTCTTAAATAGGTATCGAGTCTGAGTTGAAGCTCAATATAGTGCTGAATATCCTCTTCCGATGGATTTATAATAACCTGGCCCGATGTTCCATCTACTATAAGTAAATCGCCAGTTTGGATTTTCTTCGATGCCTGCTCTGTGGCCATGACGGCAGGAATATTAAGAGATCTGGCGATAATGGCCGTATGGGAAGTTTTCCCTCCAATATCAAGCACAAAGGCCATTACCTTTTCAAGGGGGAGCTGAGCCGCATCAGAAGGTGAGAGATCATGGGTTACCAAAATGGAACGTTCTCGAATAAGGGAGAAAATATCTTCCTGCCCCCCAGAAAGCTTTCTCATGAGACGATCAATCACTGAGCCGATGTCATAGAAACGATCGGCAAAACGATCCTGCCCGTCGAAAATCTCCCGAGCCTTAGAAAGGGTTAAAGAAAGAGCCCAGAGAGCATTAAGCTGTTTCTCCCTGATAAGGGATAGCGTCCCGTCATAAATAAGCCTATCTCTAAGCATAAGTCTATAGGCATCGAGCAAGGAGGCGTATTGGCGAAGATCATTCTTAAGACCCTCTTTTATGCCAAAGAGATCCTCTTCAACAAGTCTTACAGCTTCTTCAAACCTTTGACATTCTTCCTCTATCGCCTCGTCACTCCAGAGGGTATAATAGGGAATTGAGACGGGACCCTTCTGAACCACAAAGGCTTTTCCAATAGCGATCCCCTGTGAAACTCCCACACCTTTAAGTCTGAAAGTGATCTCCTCCATCGCTCTATGATTCACCAAACCTTTTCTTAAATAGACTTCCTAACGCATCCACCGCAGCCTTAGCATCACAACCTTCCGCCGAAACGATAACCTTTGAGCCATACCCACAGGCAAGAGTTAGCAGATCAAGGATACTCTTTGCGCTCACTCTACGATTTCCCTTAGTGATCCATACATCTGACTTAAAGCGCTGCGCAAGATCCGCAATCTGCGCCGCCACTCTAGCATGGATGCCTTGCCTGTTGGTAACAAGAAACTCTTTTTCAACCTTCTGATCGCCATTGTCCATTGAACTATGTACCCCCACAACAATAAATGCTATGGTGCCAACATATCTCTACTTTTTTCTTCAAGAAAACTTCTAACATGTTTTGACTTTGTTCTCAATCTTCACATGCTAGAATTTATTTGAAAAATTTACACTTTAAACCGATCCCTCTTCCATTTGTTCCAGATTCTACGAAGTCTCAAAGCATTAGCTACTACAGAAACCGAGCTAACAGCCATAGCAGCAGCGGCCCAAGAGGGAGTTAGATAAATCCGGAAAAATGGATAAAAGAGACCAGCCGCTAAAGGAATACTAAGGACATTGTAGAAAAAAGCCCAGAAAAGATTCTGTCTGATCACCCTTAGAGAATACCGAGAGAGCACAAAGGCAGCTACAACACCCGACAGACGACCGCTCATAAGCGTTACATCTCCCGATTCTATAGCAATGTCTGTGCCGGTGCCAATAGCAATACCTACATCAGCTGAAACAAGAGCTGGCGCATCATTTATACCATCACCAACCATGGCAACAGGAAATCCTGTATCACGACGAAGATTTTCGATAATCTTTGCTTTTTCATCAGGCAAAACTTCCGCTATCACCTCATCGATTCCGATATGGTTCGCAATAAAACGGGCAGATTCAAATCTATCTCCTGTCAACATAACGACACGGATCCCCATGGATTTTAGCTCAGAGATAGCCTTTACTGCATCTAACTTAGGACGATCAGAACAACCCAGGATGCCGGAAACCTCCCCTTCTATGGCTACAAAAACCAAAGTTTTTCCAGAGGAGGCTAAGTCCCTAGCTGTAACTTGCCAATCCTCAGTTGAAATACCCTCTTCCCGAATAAAAACCTCACTCCCTACCAAAACCCTACTTCCCTTAACGATCCCAGTGGAACCGTAACCAGGTCTAGTGGAAAGATCGCTGGCCTTATAAAAATTTACCCCTAGCTCCCTAGCCTTTGCTAAAATAGCCGAGGCCAGGGGATGGAGAGAACCTTCTTCAACAGAGGCTGCATACCCTAAGAGTTCTTTTTCACTTACTCCCTTTCTTGTCACAATATCGGTTACTACAGGCTGACCCTCCGTAAGGGTGCCCGTTTTGTCAAAGACTACCGTCCTAATTTTGCCCATAAGTTCAAGGACATCACCACCCTTAAACAAAATACCCTCCTCGGCCCCTATACCGGTTCCAACCATGATAGCGGTAGGAGTAGCAAGTCCTAGAGCACAAGGACAAGCAATAACAAGAACTGATGCGAACATCATAAGAGATCGAGAAACATCGGAGGAAAGATGCCACCATAAGAGAAAGGTTACAAGGGAAATAACTATCACCACAGGAACAAATATGGAGGAGACTCGATCGGCAAGTCTCTGGATAGAGGCTTTCCTGCCCTGAGCTTCTTCCACAAGCCTTACAATGTGATCAAGAAAGGTCTGTCCCACCGGAGCTATTGCTTTGCATATCAGAGCTCCTTCAATATTTACAGTTCCCGCATAAACCGGATCCCCAGTCCTCTTTGGCTGAGGCAGGCTTTCCCCCGTAAGCATCGACTCATCAACAGAGGAGCTCCCCTCAATTACAATACCATCTACGGGACATCTTTGACCGGCTCTAATTATAAAATGATCCCCAACACGGACCCGTTCTGCCAAAACCTCTTCGGTCCTACCATCGGGCCAGACAAGGGTTGCCAAACTAGGTTTTAGGTTAAGGAGCCTCCTTATAGCTTGGGATGTTCGTTCCCTAGTTCTTGCTTCAAGAAATCGTCCCAATAAAACTAGAGTAACTATCATCGCTGCGCCGTCGTAATACACTCCATGGCCCGGTAGGCTGTTAGAATATAGGGATGGAAAAAATGTCACCGATGTTGAATATCCAAAGGCTGCTAAAGAACCTAGGGACACAAGGGTGTTCATATCTGATGAGCCCTTCTTAAGGGATTTTAGAGCACCACCAAGAAAAGAGCTTCCTACCCAAAAGATCACAGGGATCGCAAGAAAAAATTGTAAGAGTTCAGAAAAACTACGGTCTAAGGGAGACATGGAAAGGGCATGAATTAAGACAGTGATTACTCCACCTATTATCAATTTTGTTAGAATCCAACGTTTTTCCCTTTCATGAAGCTCTTCTACTAAGGAACGGGCCTCTCCCTTTTCACTAACAATCCCTAACCATTGATAACCCCTTTCTTCTATTATTTCCTTGGCCTTAGGTTCCTGAAAAGCTTCGGTTACCTCTAAGGTCGCCTTCCCCGTCGCAAGGTTTACAGAGGCTGAAAGGACACCTTCAATCTTAGAAAGCGCCTCCTCTACCCTCCTAACACAGGCTGCACAGCTCATCCCTCCAATCGCCACATCGATTTTAGCAACTTGATCCATACCCTCCTTTCTACATTTTCAAAAAACCCAAGACATCCCTTTAAGAAGCTACCAAGGGGCATTTATCAATAGGAACTTTTCCCTACATCTTATACTTGCCGAAATCCTCAGGGGATAGCTCTTCAAGAAGTTCTGCTAACTTCTCACGATCTTCGGGATCTACAAGAACGGTCTTAATAGCTTCGTCGGATTGAATGGATTTTTTCAGCACCTTATCGGCCACGTAAATAGGGGATTTGGTGCGTAGCGCAAGAGCAATAGCGTCGCTTGGTCTAGCATCAACAGCACTTTCCCATTCACCGGTTCTTAGATGAATCAGGGCGTAGTAGGTATTATCCCTGAGATCGCATACTTCAACACGCGATACTCTTACATTGAGATGATCCAACAGATTTTTCATCAAATCATGGGTCATGGGGCGAGGGAAGCGAACCTCTTCAAGTTCCATAGCAATCGCTGTCGCTTCCATAATCCCAATCCAAATAGGGAGCATCCTGTTTCCCCCTTTTTCTCTCAAAACTACGACGGGCGTATTACTCTGTGTATCCACAACGAGTTCTGAAACCGTCATTTCAATCATTATGCTCATCGGAAAAAACCTCCATCCTAGAGTTTATTCTCCATCATAAGTTCTCCCTTCAATGAATGAGCATAACCTTCAGTAATTCTCACGGCAACTTCTTTACCTATCAATTCCTTAGGTCCTTCAAAATTGACAATTCTGTTGTGGGGAGTTCTTCCCGTCAATTGACCACTTCCTAGTCTGCTCTCGCCCTCAACAAGAACTGTTCTGATCGTTCCTTCTTCAGCCCTGTTTTTTCTAAAGGTTATGTCTTTCTGAAGCTTCTGTAGTTCCGCAAGCCGACGGGTTTTGGTCCTTTCATCTACCTTAGGTCCCATAGATGATGCCACAGTAAAGGGCCTGTCGGAATACTTGAAGGAAAAGAGACCGTCGAATTCAACTATCTCAATTAGCTTTAGGGTTTCACGAAAATCCTTCTCCTCTTCAGTGGGAAACCCCACCATAACATCTGCAGTTAATGCAATATCGGGTCGATAGGATCTAATCCTTTCGACTTTTTTTATATAGTCCAATTGGGTATAGCCTCGATTCATCATAGAGAGAATTCTATCGGAACCTGCCTGAAATGGAAGGTGAAGATGGGGACACAAGATGGAAATATCTCGAAAGCAAGCCATAAGATCTTCTGTGAGATCCTTAGGATGAGAAGTAGTAAATCTCAGTCTAATTATATCCGTCTCAGAAGCTATTCGTTCAATAAGTTCGGAAAAACGAACCGGTGGTGAGAGGTTTTTCCCATAGGAATTCACATTTTGCCCAAGAAGAACTATCTCCTTGGCCCCTTTAGCACTCAACATCCTTATTTCTTCGATAATCTCATGAGAGGGGCGACTCCTTTCCCGTCCTCTAACGTGTGGAACTATGCAATATGAGCAGAAATTATCACATCCCTGCATAATTGTTACAAACTCTACTACTTCGGCACTCCAGTTGGTAGAAGCAACATCAAGGTGGTTCAACCCAAGGGACGTTTCTTCATCGGGAAAAAATACTTCCCGGGAGCGCAGTTCAAAGACCCTTTCTATACGATCTGGAAGCTCTGAAATACCCCGCGTGCCAACCACAATATCAACAAAGGGAAAGCGCTCAACAATGGCACCCTTTAGTTGTTGAGCCACACATCCTCCAACAATTAGCACCACGTTGGGTCTTTGATCCTTAAGGCGTTTAAGCCGCCCCAGTAACGAATAGAGCTTCTGTTCCGCCTTGGCCCGAACAGAGCAGGTGTTTATGAAAATCACATCGGCTTCACTAGGCTTAGTTGTAGTTACATATCCTCGAAGTAAAAGAGTGCGAACAAGCCGCAAAGAGTCATATTCATTCATCTGACATCCGAAGGTGTGAACAAATATCCTTCTTTTTTGACAGGAAGTTAAAAGTAGGTGATCTCTCATCATTATGTATCGCTCCCAGAAATATCTCCTATTTCCACAGCTTCCATCCTTATCCAGGCTTCAGATTTAACAATAGCATCAAATTCCTCTTCCCAGCCCGGTGCAATGTGAACTCTAACAATACCTAATTCTTTATTCACCGTAGTTACTATGGCAAGCCCCTCGTAGGCCTCTAGAGTAAAGGTAAGATAACATATATCCTCTGGGTGAACCCGATAATAACGCCTGGTGGATTCATACCACATTTTATCCTTCCACCTCCCACAATCTCTATGTTATCACAATGTCCGTTCTAAAAAGATGGAAAATTTTCACTGTGGCAAGGAGAAATATACCGGACTATGAAGTCAAGGGAAAAGAAGATCATCAAAGAGCTTATAATGTGGATCTTTATTTTTCCATTTTTTTTAAAGCCCGCCTTCTCGGAAGAGATAAAGGTAGAAGCTGAAGGGATAGCATCCTTTAATGAGCAAGACCAGGTGTCTTCCCGGTCTAAGGCGATCCAGGACCTTGAGAAACAGGCTATTATAAAGGCAGTAATGGAAATCATTGGTAAGGAGCAATATAATCAAAACAAAGAAAAGATTGAAAGAGTTATTCTGCATAAATTTGATAGTTATATCAAAGCATATAAAATCATAAAAGAAGAAGCTTCAGAGGGAAAGTATAAGGTAAAGGGTGAGGCTATAATCGAGTCCCATTCACTTAAAAAGGCCCTATCCTCCCTAAATCTTTCTTCCCCAGAAGCCGAAACCGGTAAAAAATCTTACCCAACGATACTCTGGAGTTACGATAGATCCTGTGACCAGGAGATAGAGGGCAAAAATGCGGGAGATCTATTCACCGATATTTTCTTAGGAAGAGTTACCGATTATGGGTTTACAGTTGTTTCTTCAGATCAAGCTTCTCAGGATTCTTTAAAAGTTATGGTAAGAGGAAATTTCTTCTGTTTTGAAAACAAGGTTGAGTTTAGGATGGAGGTGGTTCACAATTCCCAGAAATATTACACAGAAGATTTTGTTCCAATTAGCGAGGAAACAGTTCTAATGGACGCTATTATGACCCTTGCAGAGATTTCAACAAATAATCTTATTCAGGTAGTGGACTCGGGACAGGTGGAAATATCCGGGAAGGAATCTATAGAATCTAAATCAAAGCCCAATGAAGCTATAACCTCCGGCTCTGAAGGAGAAAAACCATCACCTTCAAGTCCATGGCAAATAGTCATTAAGGATCCTCAGGGCACCATCTATTGGGAAAAACTTTATAAAAGGCTAAAAGAAGTGGGAGCTTCAATAGAAGTTTTGAGAATACTAATCTCCCCAGAGGCCGTTACTGTAGAAACCTCTGAACTTAACGACAAGAGCATAAATATCATAGAATCTATATCCCCAAAGGATGGGCTAAATCTTAAAGTAGAGCTTGTTGATTCACAGGCACGTCAGCTTGTAATACGTCCCCAGACTGAGCAATAAGTGAGCTGTTATGACCATTCCCAATATTCTTACCTTCTTTAGAATCTTACTAACACCGATATTTCTCATTCTTCTTTTAAATCACCGATTTACCGAAGCACTCATAATATTTTTCATCGCTGGCCTAACAGACGGTTTAGATGGATTTATCGCCCGGGCCTTTAAGCAGAAATCACTTCTTGGGGCATTCCTCGACCCCATTGCGGACAAAACCCTCCTTGTAAGCGCCTTTGTAGCTCTTACCTGGCTTAACATGATGCCCCTGTGGCTTACAGCAATTGTAATTACAAGAGATTTGGCCATAATAACGGGAGCATCCCTTTTGGTGATAGCCGAAATTCCCTTCGAAATAAGACCATCAATAGCAGGAAAGACAACAACCCTTTTCCAACTAGCTACCGTAATTACAACCCTTGCGTCCAAGGTATTCCAAATTAACAATACAGCCCTATGGGCCCTATTCTTACTTTCAACCATTATGACCTTCATAAGTGGATGGGACTACACGAGAAAATGGAATCTCCTCTGGAAATCGAATAATGGCTGGCCTCGCCTTATACATCGGTTAACAATCAAACTCTTACCTGTGTGGTATGGCAAACATAAGATCCCTAAGGGTCTGGAGATGCTCAGTTTTCTCTATCTTGCAGCCCTTCACATTCACAGGACTATTTTCTCCGCTAATAAAGTTTGTGCGAGAAGCCTTGTTATATCCGTTGGTAACATTACCGTAGGAGGAACCGGAAAAACTCCCTTTACTATTCAACTAGCGAAAACTCTTTTCGAACACGGATTTAGAGTCGCAGTTGTGACCAGGGCCCTTGGTAGGATCCCATTAAAAACCCCTAAGAAGGTCTCCCTTCTAAAACCCGATGTTAGAGAATATGGAGATGAACCGATCCTCATATCGACTCACACTCCCCATATCTCCGTATGGGTAGGGTCTTCCAAAAGTAAAACGGTGAAATTTGTGGATAGGACTGAAAGGCCCGACGTAATCATAGTAGATGATGCTTATCAACATTGGCCTTTAGAAAGAAATCTCGACATCGTTATACTGGATGCCGAGATGTGTATTGGAAATGGTAGTCCCTTGCCGATTGGTCCCCTCAGGGAACATCCTTTAGCTCTCCGGAGAGCAGATTTCCTGGTGTTAAACACCCATAGAGAATCCTCATCCGATCAATGCAATCGTCGCATAAGGAAGTATCTCCGTTCCGATGCAAAGATCCTTCACTGTGAACGTCACATAGAAGAAATATTTCTACTGGAGAAAGCCTTTCCTATAGAGCTTTTTCGAAGATTTCGTTGTTTTGCCTTTGCCGGCATAGCTTTTCCAGGAAGATTTTTCCATGACCTAGAAACCCATGGGATCACCTTAGTTCACCGTATCGCCTTTTCTGATCATCACATCTATACTAACGATGACATCCAAGCTATCGTCAGAGATGCTAGATCTAGATCGGCTCAAATTATTATAACTACGGAAAAGGATTTCGTAAGACTTCCTGAAGAAGCCAAGAGTTTTATAGCCTATGCAAAACTTTCTTTTGTAAACAAAGACGTATTCGCAACCATCGTAGCCAAGGTGAAACATCTATGGGAACTCAAAAGCCAAAGAGGAGGAAAAGATGTCCCCTACCACTTTGAAAGATAGGCAGTACATAATAGACATTGCAACTGTTCAGGACTCATGGAGGCTTTTTAGAATTCTTGCTGAATTTGTAGACGGCTTTGAGGTACTAAGCGAGGTCTATCCAGCCGTATCGATCTTCGGTTCAGCCCGGGTTCAGCCTGGAGATGAAGTATATGAGAAGACGGTTATCATTGCTAGAGAGCTTGCAAAGGCGGGCTTTAATATCATAACAGGCGGTGGTCCGGGTATTATGGAAGCAGGTAACAAGGGAGCTATGGAAGGTGGAGCCAAATCGGTAGGGCTTAACATAGAACTTCCCTTCGAGCAAAAGCTTAATCCCTATGCGAACGTAAGTATTCAGTTTAGGTATTTCTTCATTCGTAAGGTAATGTTTGTAAAATACGCTCAGGCCTATATTGGGATGCCAGGAGGATTTGGAACCCTCGATGAAATTTTTGAAGCTCTCACTCTCATTCAGACGAAAAGGCTCAAGTCCTTTCCTGTAATACTAGTGGGGAGTGATTACTGGAATGGACTCATTCAATGGATGAAGGATGTTCTCCTTGCCAGAAATTATATCTCGCCAGAGGATTTAGATATATTTATGGTCATAGACAATCCTAAGGAAGTTGTTCGAATGATAAAACGATTAGTCGTTACTTAACAGAATAAACCTGTTGAAACGAGGATCGGGCACCTCTTGGCGATAGAAAAAGGGAAGCATCTCCTGACGATATTCCTCAAGGAGTGGGCCAATGTAGCGATCAAGAGCCCTCCTGATATTCTTTTTTGTAGGTGCAGTTGAAGGAAAGCGAATATCGAGGAGGGTGTTAACGCATCGACTGATAGAGTCGGGATGAAGTTTAGGAAAAAGATCTTTCCATGCCTTAAGGCTAATGGGTTCTAGGGAGCTCGGAATCCTATGACCACTTAGAATATGAGCTATAGCGGTAAAAAGAAGTTGCGGGATCCCTATGTCCTGTAGTCCCTGAAAGATCCCTTCAGACCATAGTTTCCGCTCAAGGTCACCCCATGAAACCCTTAGCATATCCACTAAATATCCCATGGCAAGTATAGTATCGAGGTGCTCTCTTACGGTTTGAATATCCTGGGGAGTACGGAAGAAATCGGGAAGAGGTGCCATCTTCGGTCTTTCCCTGAGAAGCTTTGGAAAAGGTTGTAAGAGGAGTTCGAGGGTCTCATACCATACACCCTCGAGAATATCTATACCCGTCGGACATTGAGAAATCCAACCATGCTTTACAAGACGTTTAGCTCTCAAATGAAGCTTCCTTATGGCCGAATATCCAACCCGAAAGAGCTGCTCTACAAAGACCTTACGAAGCACAATACTTGCCATAGAAGAAACGCTACGGGATACGATATGAAGGCCAAGATTCACCGTAGCTGAGACCTTCTCCATTGCCTCCTCTACCCTGTCTCTATCCTCCAAGGGAATTTGATCGGAGATTAACACCTTGTTCGCTACTAGAGCAAGTTCTAGCCTTATGTAATCTAAAGTAGGAGCATCGGTTATCTCAGAGATCGCCTTCGTCAAAAGATCCTCACGGGAATTTATGAGAGCCAGGGCAAAGCTTGGAGCCTCAAGG
The DNA here is from genome assembly GCA_026417655.1 of Syntrophobacterales bacterium. Taxonomy (GTDB): domain Bacteria; phylum Desulfobacterota; class Syntrophobacteria; order Syntrophobacterales; family Thermodesulforhabdaceae; genus JAOACS01. The sequence goes on along the minus strand of JAOACS010000014.1, from coordinate 18,831 downwards.
TCTAACTCTTCCTTTATAACCACCTCCTTCTCAAAGGAAAGTTCAGTGGGTTCCATAGGAACATAAATGGTAATCGCATCGTAGTAGTCAGGAACTGCTTGATCCTCTAGTCTTCCTTTTCGGAAACGGTAGGCCTCCTCCTCCATTTCGGCATCAAGAGTGTAGAGTATATAATCCATAACCTCTCGGTAAAAGGTGTAATTCATCTCAAAGATCACACTCAAAAGATACTTAACAAGATCCTCATAACCCGGATAGCGACACTCCCAAAAATACTGATCATCAATCGTGTTAGGGGGAAGGTAATCCAGAGCCTCAGTTAGATCCACCTCGTCAGGACGAACTGCAACCCTTAGGCATTTTTTCATAAGAGATATGAAAAAGGAAAAATCGACCTCCTGAAGCCACTTAACTAGGGGATCATAACCAGCCCTTGCGAGAAGATCGAGCCACTCTATCCCCTGAGATGCTATAAGTTGATCCTTTTGCCAACACTCCATATCAAACAAGTGGATCCATTGGGACGTTGAAGCGAGACTTAAGAGTGGAAGAGAGTCACTAGGTCCAAGTTCTTTAACGGTAAGGTAAAGATCCTGAGGATTCATAGCCTGAACTACCTGAGCTGCATCGATACGATCTAAGATCGCCTCCATACGAGCCTTAGCTGGAAGAGTCATAAGATGATGAAAATCAACAGTAGTAAGGGCCCTATCTAGACCATCTTCCTGGTAGTCTCTCATAGGATAGCACTCCTTTTACCTTTCTATTAAGCCCAACCATTGTAAATCCTACTTTACTCTGGTAAGAAGAAAAAGATATTTTTTCTCATAGCAATAGCTAAAAAGGAGCGAAGATGGAAAGGTCAGATCGGAGGCAAAGGATTCTCTTGACCCTATCACAGATGGTTACTGAAGATTTAGATGCTCTGCTTATCTCCTGCCCAGAAAATCGGTTCTATCTTAGTGGGTTTTACGCTGAAGACATAGCGATTAACGAATCAGCAGGGATGCTTTTTATTACTAAGGAGTTTCAGGCTGTTATCACGGATTTTCGCTATACAGAGTCTGCTATGCTTGAAGCCCCTGACTTTAAGATCCTTCAATATAGTCATCATAACCCTAAGGAAAAAGTAATATCGGAGTTATGTTCAGAATACAAGGTGAGACGGTTAGGGATTGAGGCTGAGTTTCTTTCAGTATCAAACTACCTTGCCATTGAAGAAGCCCTTGGAAAAGAAAAGCTCCCCACAAGTCTCGTTCCCACCAAGGGTTTTTTGGAAAAGATAAGAGCTATAAAGGATGTTACAGAACTTTCTCTCATAAGGGAGTCCCTTCGATTAAGTGAGAAGGTTATGGAAGAGGTCTATGATTTTGTCAAACCAGGAGTTACAGAAAGGGAGGTAGCATGGTTTATTGAGAAACGTATAAAGGAATTAGGTGCCCAGTCCGTAGCTTTCCCACCAATCGTAGCTGGAGGTTCCAGATCGGCTCTTCCTCACGCCCATCCTACAGACAGGGAACTAAAGGAAGGTGAACCTATTATTATAGACATGGGTGCAAGGCTAAATCACTACTGCTCTGACATAACTAGAACTATCTTTCTAAGGCATATACCAGAAAGGTGGGAGCGAATTTATGATATCGTAGCAAGGGCTCAGATGTTAGCAATAAACGCGATCAAGGTTGGCATAACAGGAGAAGAATTAGATCGAACCGCTAGAGATCTCATTGAACAGGAAGGTTATGGTGAATGTTTTGGACATGGGCTCGGTCACGGAGTAGGGCTTGCGATACATGAATTTCCCGGTATAAGAAAAACTAGTAATATAACCATAGGTCCTGGGATGGTTTTTACTGTGGAGCCTGGAATCTATATCCCAGGAGAAGGTGGTATCAGGTTGGAGAATATGGTTTTAATGACTGAAGAGGGCATGGAAATACTAAATCGACTTCCTCCCTATCCTCCAATTGTTATTAAGTAAAACCTATAGGACCAGCCTTTCACACACCTCTTGGAAAACCCTTAAACATATTTCGGGGAATTGGGCTGCCGCCCTTCTAGCTTCTTCACCAACCCTTCTAAGGGTTTGCAAATCATCAAATAATCCTTCTATAAGTTCCCTGAGTTGTTTAATATTTTTTGCCTCATAGAAGAACAAGCTTTCACCGTGGATTCCATATTCTTTGGTCGCAAAATTTTCGGTAACAATCACGGTGCGACCAAGGGCCATACTCTCAAGTAGAGCTGTCTGACCTGCCGATACATTATGAGCAATGAGAGGCAAAACGACCATTCTGGACCCTAATACCATTTTTATTAACTCGGTGCCTAGGCATGGTTTAGTAATAAGGCTAACATTTCTTGGTAAAGAGACAGTCGGTCTGTAACTTTGAGAAAGAATTATTACCCTTATGGGTAGTTCCCTTACGGCTTCAACCAAAGTATCATAGTCTCTGTCGCTGTTTCCATAGGAAAATATGTAATCCCCTAGGTCTTCAGAATAATTTGAAAAGTGCATTGGAGCAAATATAGGAAAAAATCTTATTCTTTGAGTTTGGATTCGAAACATCTCCGAATATATCCGTTCCTCATCTCTAGAGGTCGTTAAAAAGAAATCAATCCCCCGGCTAGCAAACCTAGTCAACATAAGTTTAAATCTGTAGGGCACATCATCTCTTCCGAGATTCAAATGAAAATCATAGATTACATGCTTAGCCCTAGTAGAACAGTTGCCGAAGAGTCGATTAAGAAGCCCGTAAATGATACCCATCCTCATTGACCAGGAAAAGATTACGTCATACCTCTTACTCAATAAAAAGGCCCTAAAAGGTAAGTAAAACTCCGATAGATACTTATTGAGTTTCCAGAGCTTACCTTTCTGAAGAGGGGTATATCTAGAAGGTTGTGCGATATCGATATTGTTAAAGATCTTTTTTAAGTTTTTATATAGACTCCACTCACCCTCCTCTCTCCAATTGACTACCAACAATATTTTGGGATCCTGTTTCATGGTTATTACGTCCGGGAATTAATAGATTATCTTGTCTCGACTTTTACTTATACCTTTGCTAAGATAGGTTATGTTGAAGGAAGATTCAAATCTATTTTTAGACTCAAACTACCGTCTTAAAATGACAATGGAGTAATGGATCCCGATGGAAAAGCCCAAGCTTATAAGATGGGTTATGAGTCTGGTAATCGCAGTTCATATAACCGTTTTGGGTATAAAAATTTATGCCTACTTTTCAACCCAATCGGCCGCGATACTATCAGACGCTCTAGAAGGGATTGTCAATCTCCTTGCAAGTATTTTCGCCTCTATCAGCCTGTGGATCTCCTCTAGACCTCCAGACACCGATCACCTTTATGGACATGGGAAGATAGAATACTTCGCCGTAGGGTTTGAAGGTGCCCTAATTGTTATCGCCGCTGGGGGAATATTCTGGGAATCAATTTCTAGATTAATCCACCCTGTTGAATTATCTAGACTCGACCGGGGCACACTTCTTTTAGCCACCGGTGCCACTACCCAACTCATTGCTGCCCTAGGGCTATTCTGGACCGGTAAAAAAACCCACTCGCTAACTCTGCGAGCTGAAGGCTATCATATTCTCTCCGATGTTCTGTCAACTGTTGCAGTTATCATCGGTCTTACTATAGTAATTCTTACTGGTTACTCTGCTGCCGATTCAATTGCCGCTATCGCCATGGGAATCTTTATTCTCGGCTCTGGCATAAACCTGGTAAAGGAAGCCTTCGCAGGGCTTATGGACACTTCAGATCCGGAGGTGTTGGAGAAAATAACCGAAGTCCTAAAGACCCATCGTCGAGAATATTGGATAGATATACACCAGCTAAGAGCAAGACGACACGGAAACCGAATATTTATTGATCTTCACCTTATACTTCCGAGAAATTTTCATCTCTGGCAAGCACATTTTGAAGCAAAACAGATCGAAGAACTTCTTAGACAAAGTTTTCCCCAACCTGTGGATGTTTTAGTGCATCTTGATCCATGCGAAGCACCCTATTGCCAAATTTGCAGAAAGTATGAATGTGAATATCGGAAGTCTCCTCAAGCTATGAATACCCTATGGGATAAAACAATCCTATCGCGCACGACACCATAGATATAGAGCTCTGGGGGCTTTTGAACCCCCTGGGCCGTTGTGATAAAAAATTAGCAAGGAGGCTGGAAGGTCGGAAAAGTCACCCCTCCCTTTAACCGCATCGCCTATAAGATAGGCCCAGTTTCCAGATGAAGGGTCGTAGAAGGCAAACCAAAGCGGTGAAAGAAGGTTGCTATGGACAATGACTAGGCTCTTTTAACCTAAACTTACCGGTAACGATTTCGTAATGCCATCAACAACTCCAAGAATTGACTGCCCATTAACCTCCGCGTATCCCGCGTTGGTAAGTATTATAATACCACAAGATTTACCTCGGGCCTTCTGGGCAATAGAAGAGACCTTATAACCTAAGATGTGATATAACTGACCTACGCCGATGGCTTCTCCATAAGGCCGTAGAAGACTCCAAACAAGACAGTAGAGACAATCAAGTTTTTAGTTTCATCATGGTTATTCCAACTCCCCTATTTAGTTTCAAAAGGCCAAAGATATAGAAGCCTTTACCGTAAAGGGCGCCCCCACTCCATAAGTTGTGCTGCCACTTAGGGCGTCGTCCATAGCATTTATGAGAGAAATATATTTTTTATTGAAGATATTATCGAATTCCAAAGACATACCTAGGTTCTTGACCTGCGAGATAAAGGGGAGATTCTCTTTCGTATAACTTATTTTCAGATCAAAGACAGCGTAAGATGGAACCTCCTCTTTGTGTTCGGCATCTCCATACCGTTTACCTATGTAGCGCACCTTAGGGATTATCTCAAAATTCTTCCACTTTGCGATAATTCCTGAGGCAACCGTCCACCGAGGGGTGTCCGTTACCTGTTTTCCTTCGGTAGAAAGGACCGCCCCTCTGTAAACGATATCCTCATCGTAGGTAAGATGAACATAGGTCGGATTAGCAAAAATGGTAAGCCAATCGGATAGATAGACACTCGTCCCAAGTTCTATCCCGTAACCTGTAGCCTTTCCAACATTCTGTTGATAATTAAGTCCAACCCTTGGATCGTAAATCGTTGTAAGAAGTTTGTCGTGTTTAGAGTAGAAAAAGGTTGGATTTATTTCAAAATACCCCTCGTGTAACCTAAGCCCAACATCCACATTGTTCGACTCTTCTATGTCGTATCCTTTAAAAAGATCATTAAGAGTTATACCTGCACTTTGAAATTTCGAGCGATTATTATTGTAAAGGTTTACAAGGGGTACATATGCATAGGGGCGAATAAAGTTTTTTCCATAACTTGTGTAGACCTCAAGGGATTCCGTGATCTTGTAGGATAACCCTAAGGTTGGTAACCAAACGTCATAGGTTCGACCCTCTCGATCGAAATCAGGAGCACGAATTAACCTCCATGGATCTTTAGGGTCACTTACGTAGCCTTCACTGTCCGAATCTTTAAAACTGAAGTACTTTGCTCCCACCTGCCAATCGAACTTATCTATAGTTCCCGCAATCTTTGCATAGGGACTATTTATATAGGCCGTCCCGGCCGAACCTGTTATTCCTATACCCTGGTAAACAAGGGTATTCTGAGGTGTGATGCCCCAATTTCTCGAACTTATCTCCATCTCGGCCGCCTCAAAATGGTAACCTAGCGCCATTTTAAACAAAGAGCTTTCAAAGGATGCCTCTGAAACCACCCCTTTCTTATTAATGTTCCTAATTCTCTCCTGCATTCTGGCCCCAGTGGGACCTCCTGGGACACCGTCTCTAATGTTGGCATCTTCATCGATAACATAGGGTTTAACAGTGATATCAATGACCTCATAGGGCTTAATTCTTATCGGCACTATAAAGTCTCGATTACGGTGCCATTCACGATTATATTTATAATAATTTTGATCATCAACGGGCTTACCCGCGGTAGTCTCGTTAAAATCAAGCCTTCGATAAGTTTCAAGATTTCTAGCCTGAGCATAGGTAAGATAACGGTATTTGTCATGCTGGATCTCATTCCAGTTGCCGAAAAAATCTATTTCTAACCTTTCTCCAAGAGGCTGAACAATAGTTGTATTGAAGTTATACCTAGGTCCAATATCCCCTGGACCCTTCCATTTATCCGCCTGGGTGTATGAAAAAGAAAAGGACATACGAGTATCAAGAGGCCCCGTAGAGCCAGAATCACCTCTAATGAAGGATCGAGTATAGTCATAAGCTCCAAAGGACTGGGAAAACTCTATACCCGATTCCGCCTTTGCCCATTTTGGTTTTAGCTCAATGGCACCGGCCCTGTTACCTACACCAGATCCAAGATCTCCTGGCACAGCACCTTTGTAAATTGCTATACTTTCAAAATTTTCTAAATCGTAGACATAAGCTCGAGGCCCCATGGGATTTCCACCGTAATTTGGAACACCCTCTATGGTCATGGCCCCAAGATACCCTCTTACGCCTCGTATTCTTACATTCATCTGTTCCGATGTTAGGTTGTAGGGATCTATCCCCTCAAAAACCACCCCAGGCACAATGCTAAGAGCTTCATAAACGTTGGTTTTCGCCTTCTCTCCCTGAATTTCCAAACCCTTTTGGGTAACTTCTAATCCCGTGTAAACGGTTTCATCGGGCTGTTTTGTAGGAGTGATAATCTTTACACCCTTTACTATTATCTCTTCCAGTTGTTTATCTTGTTGAGACGGTTCACTAGCCCAAATAAATCCAGGCCATAGAAAGCCTAGGAATATCAAAACAGCCAATAAATACCTCATAGCCCTCTCCTCCCTCCAGGAATTTACCCTTTGTGAGCTGATCCCTTCTGGGATAATTAGGTTTTTTTCAGATTTTTTCGATTTGGAAGTGAGGCCTTCTTGCCTAGGGTAAGGCTTCAGTACCTTACAGTAATTAGGCAAACTTTAAAATAGAGTGATCAAAGGAGTCAAGAGTAAAGTTAGATCTTAACCAATCCTCCTCGATGTAGAAACATACTTCCCATATAATGTTAAAATCTCTTGCCACTGTAGGGATTGCTCTTTAGGATGAAAGAGAGATGGTTATCATGGTGTAACGGGTGGCTTTAATATCCCAAAAAAGGAGGCCGTTATTATGAAAAAAGACGTCAGACCTGAGAATGTAAAGAAGCGTTTTCCCTCTAGTGTTGTTCCCTTGGTAAATGGTAAAGCTCTTATACAAGCAGCGCGAAAACATGGTGCAATGATTATGGCAACAAATATCCGATGCCGGCTTCCAGTAGAGGGTATTATAAGAGCCTCAATGGCTACAAGAGCGCCGGTTATGTATGAAATCGCCAAATCTGAGCTTGGCTATACCGAGTTTACTCCGGCATCTTTTGTGGAGTTTATTGTTCGGGAAAATGAAAGACTAGGAAATACTGAGGTTCCCTTTGCTATTCATGGAGATCATATTACGGTGAAGAACCCATCGGAAAAAGATCCTGTGAGGGAGCTTATAAAAGATGAAATGGAGGCAGGTTTTACATCCTTTGCTATTGATGCCTCCCATATGGAAAATGAACTCAATCTGGAAGCCACGGCAGAACTTGCGAAGCCTGTTGTTGATGCAGGTTTTTGTTTGGAGGTAGAGCTAGGAGAAATCGGAGCAAAGAGCGGAAGTGCCGAAGGTTTTACTAAACCCGATGAAGCTGAATGGTTCATAAGAGAGCTGGTTAAACGGGGTATCCATCCTGACCTTCTTGCCATAAATAATGGTTCTATCCACGGGACCTATTTTGGCACGGCAAAAGAGGGTATCCAGCTCGATCTTACTCTCGAAATCTGGAAGGCGATTCAACCCTGGTCTGTAGATATTGCCCAGCATGGGATTACAGGAACTTCTTTAGAAAAGATCTCATCCTTTATCAATTATGGTATCAGAAAAGGGAATGTGGGCACCTTTTGGCAAAATATCTCCTTCGGCTTCGCTATGAACGAGAATGGCAACGCCATAACCACTGAAGAAAAGGGTTATATCAAGAGACCCTATAGAGGTATTCCAGACGAGCTGTGGGAAGAGATATGGGCCTGGGCAAAGGAGACGGGAAACATTGGCGGAAACATTAAAAAGGCCAATAAATTTTTCGCTGCTAAGCTAAATGCTATAGGACAGGAATATAAAGAAAGAATTACCTGGCAAGTTTACGAAGAGGCCGTTAAACTCTTTGAAGCCACCCGATCTATAGGTCTAGCAGAGGAAGTTTGGTCAATTCTTGGATAGGTGAAAATTAGGGGAGTAGTTATAAAAATCTACTCCCCTTTTTATACAAGTTTAGTCTTCGGAGGAATTCTTTGAAGAGGACGAGGTATCGTTTGCTACCGACGATGAATCCTTCGACTTAGAAGGTGAATAACCTTGGGATTTATGAGCATAGTCCGTTACATACCACCCTGTGCCCTTAAGGTGAAAGGTGCTGAGAGAGATAAGCTTTCTCAAAGCCCCACCACAGGAGGCGCATTGAGTAAGTGGAGCATCGGAAAATTTCTGGACCGCTTCGATAATCTTACCACAACTTGCACATTCATACTCATAAATCGGCATCTCTAATTCCTCCCCCTTTATATGCGATAATGTAAAAAATATTTCTACCCTAAAGCGACTTTATAATAAAACATATTCTAGCTATTGGCAAGCTACTCCGCCACCCTAACTGGCTCTGATCCCCTTACAGTGACAACCTTATAGGAGCGATTAACTACTCCATAGGGGTCAATATTTTTTACGCCGGTAATACTTACCGAAGGAACAAACCCCTGTTGGAGTAATCGTAGTAGTCCCATTCTACTCTTTTCTGCTCTGTGCCTAATCTGAAGAAGTATGTTGGCGGCATCATAGCCTGCTGCTTCAAGTAATTGGGGAACGGTTTTATACATCGCCTGAAATTTAGATTTGAAGATTGAAGAAACCTCATCTGTCGCCTGAATAAAATAGGGTGTCACATAATAGGCTCCGTCCAGATACCCCCCAGAAAGACTAGAGAATTTTGGATCATCCCAAAGGTGCGATCCCAATAAGGTAACTCCTACAACATTGGCCTGCACAAGCTGAGGCACGATAAGGGAAACCGTCTTTAAATCATCGGGCAGAAAAAGTGCCTGAAATGGCAATTTATCAGTAAGGGCCCTTCCCTCCTTCTTACCGACAAGGTTCTCAATAGCACCTTTGAAATTGGTAGTTCCCGGAGCATAGGCTACTCTAGAAACAACTTGTCCTCCCCTTAATTGAACGGCTTGCAAAAAGGCCTCATTTACCTGCTGACCAAAGCTTTCATCGGGATAGAAAATAGCGAACCTTTTATACCCTAGGGTGTTTACAGAATAATCGACTATGCGCTCTATAACGGATCTAATATCAGGAAGAAACCTTATAACAAAGGAACCATACGACTGGGAAACATTAGTTGAGTCTCCCGGAACCATTGAAATGACTGGAAGAGGTATAGGCTGTTCACTTTTTTCCATGGTCTCAACCCCCTGACGACTCATGGGACCAATCACTGCAATGACCTTGTCCTCATTTACAAGCTTTTCAAAGGCTTTTATAGTAGGTCGAGCCTCTGGAGGAGTGTCTTGAACAACCAATTCCACAGGATCTTCGGGATGTTGCTCGTTCCACAGGGAGACTGCAAGGGTTGCTCCCCTCATAACTTGATAACCATATCCAGCAGCACTTCCACTAAGGGGGACCATAAGACCGATCTTTCTAGGATTTCCCGGTTCTCCGGCAGCAATCTTTATTGGTTCAATAGATGGTGCCCTCTGTTGGGATGGAGTGGCCACCTTCCCTTCGCTAAGACGTTTAATAGACTCCGCTAAATAATGGCTAGGTTCTATACTTTCCATTGCCGCCCTTAGGAGCTCCTGTCCCTTCGCAACCTGCCCTACTTCAATAAGCTGCTTCCCGAGGCTAGCTCTAGCAAACACTCTCAAGTCCTGACTGGTTTCTTTATCTGAAATAATTGCACTAAGCCTTCCCTCGTCTAAGACCTTACTAAGAAAAAGCATATCCTCAAAGGCTCTTTCATGTTGTCTCATACCTGGGGATAGAATTGCAGCATTTAGATACCTTAAGGACTTCTTAATGTTACCATCGAGACAAACCGCTATACCAAAAATAAAATTTCTCTTGCCTTCTTCAGGGATCCTCTTCCCTACATCCATTGCTTCCTTAAGACGCTTCTCCATTAGAAAGGCTCTAGCAAGTTCGTCATAGGCTTGTCCCACCATATTCCACTGGGGATAGGTGTTCACAAGATAGAGGTAATATAGGGTAGCATCATGCCACCGCCCCTGTTGGGACATGATCCTACCAAGGCGATAGAGAGACTCTGGTGCCATTTGACTTCCGGGAAAGGAGGTAGCAATCCTATAATAAAGATTAGCAGCTTGAGAAACGTTACCTCCCCTCTCTAGTTGTTCTGCTTGCTTCATTAAACTCTCGGCCTCTTGGGATAGTTGTTGTCCATAAGGAGTAGGAACAGTCCTTTGGGGATAATATCTCTCCCCACCATAGTAACTTGAGTCCATCGTTACAGTGCAGGAGATACATAACAAACTAGTAAACCACAGGGCAAAACACCGCCACAGTAAATACCTTCTCATTTTCTTAACTCCCGTCGTTTTACTCATAGTCCCCTCTTAGGAACCCGCTGAACCTTCATCTTTTCACCATCTGGTATAAAACGATAAATGGAGTCCGCGTAGTCGCGGAAAAAATCAACATCGTGATGACTAATAACCAACACCTGATAAGAAAGCTTCTCAGCTATGTGGTAGATAATCTTCATAAATCTAGGCACCAGATCCGGTCTTACCCAGCAATCTTGCTCGTCTAGGACTATGAAACGTCTGTGGTATTTTTCTTCTAGTTGAGATAAAGCGATTAGTCTGAGCCCAACAGAGAGGATATTACATACCGCTCCTCCCTGGCCCCTTAGAATGTCCTCTTTGTATCCATCCTTTTCGACATAAAATTGAATCCAAAATTTTCCTCGCTTCGTCTCCACCTGTGATTTGACCCTAATGTCATCTCCCAGAATATCCTGAAGTGCGTAACTTAGATTTTCTTCAATCTCTCTAAGTGTTGCTATAAAGGCCTTCTTTGAGAGCTCTTCTAAACGGGAGACTATAAGAGGGTAACGCTCTAGAAAGGATTTTATATCCTCTAGTTCCCCTTTAAGATCGCTAAGTCTTCGGATATATTCTTCACGCTCAATTTTATGGAAATCGAAGTGCCTACGGAGTTCTCTAGCCAATTTAAAGACTTCCCTATCGCTCATCATCGACTCTATTACTCAGCTCCTCAAGTTTAATCTTGATCTCCTCAATATGTTGACGATATTCCCTCACTCTCTTTTCGTTTTCTGCCCTCCACTCTTCTAAAAGTTTCTTAAGTTCCCCTAAATCGCTTGTGCCATAGAGCTCCTTAGCTCTTTCCCGTAATTCCCTCAGTTGCTCTTCCCGATTTTTTAAGTGTGTTGCTGTTTCTATACGCTTTTTATCGAGCCTAGCATATTCGGCCCTAAGGGTATCAAGCTCCTTTATGATTTCTTCGTCACTTTTGCTCATCTTCTAGAGCCTCCTGGTAAAGTTTCCAGATCTCTTTATCAATTGGATCATCAAAGTCTAGGTTAAGTCTAAGAAATTCCCTCAACCCAATACCCTCTGCAGTTCTTCTAAGGGCAAGGTTTTCAAGTCCACGTATAAAACGTGATTCTCCCTCTATCACATCGAAATCTTTTGTATCGGAAAAGGGATAGAATACCTCTTCAAAGCTTTTATGAGGCAACATTACAGGCTCCAGACTAATTTTGTTTTCGTTATAACGAAAAATGGTAACCGATGGCTTTATCTCCTTCGTAGCATGACTTCTTATGATTCTTACAATACTTCCTGGATTAAACCAAAGGGTACTTCCCCTTTGGATTGGGGGACGAGGTCTATGAAGATGGCCATTTACCACAAGATCCACGCCCGGAATCTCCTTTAGCTCAAAACTTTTTCCCCTAAATTCCCCTTCAATATCATCGCCAATCTCATCAAAGAGTAGGTTATGATGGGTGAGCCATAGGACCGTATCGAAATCTCCCAAATTAACCTTATCTGGAAGAGGTGTCCAATCAGGAGAAGCCCCTATTAAAACTCTTCTACCGCATACCGAAAGGATATCCACAATCCCATAATCTTTAATAAGCCTTATGGCATCGGCGGCTTCCAATATAGCTATTGAAACGTCGGGAGTAAACCGAGCCTCATGTTTATCATGATTACCAAGAAGCACCCAGGGGAAGACCGGTTTAAAGAGCCGTATAAGTTCTACCAGTAAAGCATTGGGATTGTTCCGGGGCACATGGAAAAGATCACCGAGTATAATGGGGAGAAGATCTTCTTTTTTTGCAAGATCCATAGCGTAGGAAAGCTTTCCTAACACAGTTTCAACATACTCATCTCGCCTATGTCCAGGTGGGAAGGACGCCACATGAGGATCCCCTATGAAAAGAATCCCTTTGAAATCACGGCCCTCCATAATTGTCATCTTAATCCTTGGCAAGGCTCATTATCCGATCCGTAAGCTTTTGGCAAGCAAAACAAAGACTCTCTAGATCAATAATTGAAAGCACATTCCTATCAAAAAGGAACTTAACTCTAGCTTCAAACCCTTCTTCCTGCTGAGCATTCCAGAAAAGAATACGTATGGAAAGCTCCGGAAAGATGTCAAACTGAAGGCAGAGATCAGCGCTCCTTTCTTTAACAATCCTCCCGCCAAGACTCTCGACCCTGTTTATAAATTCTCTAAGTTTCTCCCCTTGCGTCTCCATGTTGCATCTCTTAAGTTAAAAAACTAAACGGCATACACTTAGGAATGTAGGCGGCGAAAGGTTCAAGTAACCCCTACAAACACCAAAGTTAAGGGAAATCCCTTTCAAAATCAAGAAATAAGGGGATAGGCCTTAATTAAAATTTAAAGTTTATTATAACAGATGCGATTACGTCCTGTAAGTTTTGCTTCATAGAGGGCTCTATCGGCAGCATCCACTAATAAGTGGTAATCACAACCAAACAAAGGGACCATTGCAGCAACCCCAATACTTACGGTTACATATGGTGCTATAGGAGAGTATAGGTGTTCAATTCTTAAGTTTTCAATGTAAGTTCTCGTTTTATTAGCTAAATTAAGAGCAGTTTCTATATCCGTATCGGGTAGAACAACCGCAAACTCTTCACCGCCATATCTTGCTACAAAATCTGTAGCTCTTCTGAATACCGACAACAGTGCCGAAGCGATTTTCTTTAAACACTCATCTCCAGCAAGGTGTCCATAATGGTCATTAAAAAGCTTAAAATAATCGATGTCGATAAGAAAAATAGACAAAGGATTTCTGTTTCTAATAGCTCTTTTCCACTCATAGGCGATGAAATCATCAAACTTTCTTCTATTAAAAAGCCCTGTCAAACCGTCTTTGTTTGAAAGATCCTCCAGTAGATCGGTTTTTCTTTTCAACTCAAGGTGTGTTTTTATCCTGGCCCTTACTACAGGAAGACTGAAGGGTTTAGTAATGTAGTCAACTGCTCCCATCTCGAGACCCTTTGTTTCATCTTCCTCAGAGTTTTTAGAGGTTATAAAGATAACAGGAATATTTTTTGTAATAATATCCTCTTTAAGTTTTCGGCAAATTTCATATCCATCCATTTTTGGCATCATTATATCGAGAAGTATCAAATCGGGAGGATTTCTCCTTATCTTTTTTAGGGCCTCTTCTCCACTCGTTGCAACATATACCTCGTAGTTACTCTTTAGATCCTCCCCAAGAATCATAAGGCTAGATGGCGTGTCATCTATAATAAGAATCTTTTGTTTGGGTGCATCCATAAGAGACCTAACCATTACTTAATTTTCCCAAGTTTTTCTATAGCCTTCTCCATATCGAACAGTTTTAAACAATCATCAATCTCCTTAAGGAGCGGATCTTCACATCCTCCTCTATATGCTGACTTCAATTCTTTAAATTTTTCAAGAGCACTAAAATTACCATCCTTAAGCATTTCGATAAGTTCTGATGTTAACTTCTCTACGTCTATAGAATTTCCAGACAGCGGTAGACTCTTAGGCTCTTCTATCTCCAATGTTTTTATTATAACATCCACGCTTTCTAATACTGATTTCAGTTCTATTTCAATTTCATCAACCATACTTTTATCTACATTTCCCTCTAGTATTGCCGCCTCCAGAGTCAATACCTTTTCCCTAAGTTCAAGGGCTCCTATATTTCCAGAAGACCCTTTCAGTGTATGCAAGATCCTTTCTGCCAATACTAGGTTACTGTCTTTAAAGGCTTCTCTTAGAGAGATCGTATGACTATTTTCCTGCAAAAAGCTCTTTAGGATTTTTAGGTAGGTAGTTCTTTTCCCACCAAGACTTTTTATAGCTTTCTTCACATGTATATTCCCCACCTTATCGGGAAATTCTTCCGTAGCTTTCTCAAACACCACATTTTCAGCATTTACCCCCTGGTAGGAGTCTTTGGGTTTTATCCAACTTGCTAAAACTTCAAACAACTTTTCGCTATCTATAGGCTTCGATAGGTAATCGCTCATCCCCGAGGATAAACACTTATCCTTGTATCCCCACACAGCATGTGCTGTAAGAGCTATTATAGGGACATCTTTATACCTTTCGATAGACTTTATTCGTTCTGCTGCTTCAAACCCATCCATTACGGGCATTTGAACATCCATCAGTATAGCGTCATACAAGGTGGCATTGTCCCCTGATACTCTTTCTACGGCCTCAACCCCATTGTTAGCCACATCCACCGTTACCCCAATATCCTGAAGTAGTTCTATCACCACCTGTTGATTCATTGGACTATCCTCAACAAGCAATATACGGGCACCAAATAAATGGGGAAAACTCTTGCTATCCCTTTTGAGATCAACTGCGTCTTGAAGATAATCTAAGCTCCCTCCTAAAGCTTCTACTATTGCGCCAAGTAATGATAATTCATTTATAGGCTTTCTAAGGCACTCCTTTACCCCTATTTTTCTCGCCACCTCCGCTACTTCATCCTCATCGTAGGAATTAACCATCACTATTATCGGTAAATCTTTAAGTTTCTCTCTTATTATCCAAGCCGTCTCTATTCCGTCCATTTCCGGCATCTTACGGTTGATTAATGCCAATGAAAAGGGTTCCTTTGAAAGGGATTCCTCTAACTTCCCTATTGCCTCCTTGCCATGGGATACAGTTTCAACTTTAAATTCGAAGGATTCAAGCATCTCTTTCAAGAACATCCTCACCTGTTCATTATCGTCCACCACTAAGATCCGTTTCCCTCTCAACTCTTCAGGCATAGTAATTGGTCTATGTTCTATATTCTGTTTCTTGAATGGCAAGACAAAAGAAAACTGGCTCCCCTTCCCTAATTCGCTCTCTACACTGATATTCCCACCCATAATCTCAACAAAAGACTTACTAATTGCTAGCCCTAATCCCGTGCCGCCGAATTTCCTCGTAGTCGAACTGTCAGCCTGCGAGAAAGGGCTAAATAGTTTTTGTATTTGTTCCCCTTCTATCCCTATACCCGTATCCTTTACCAAGAATAGAAGTTTCACTATCCCCTCTTCCTCCTGCTCTGGCTGGCTTGCCAGATCCACCTTAACCAAAATCTCCCCTCTTTCTGTAAATTTTATGGCATTAGAAATTAGATTTAACAACACCTGCTCTAGCTTGAATGGATCACCTATTAGACAACAGGGAACTCTTCGGCTAGAGACGGATACCCAAAATTCTAGCCCCTTCGCAGCTGCCTTGTCGGCTAAGATATTGGAGATATTGTTAATCAAATCCGTAAGGCAAAATTCCACTTCTTCTAATTCTAGTTTGCCAGCCTCTATCTTGGAAAAGTCTAGTATGTCGTTTATAATTCTTAGGAGAGTATTCGACGCCAACTGTATTTTTTTTATATAGTCTCTTTGCTTAGACGTTAACTTCGTCCTCAACAGTAAATCCGTAAATCCTACAATCCCATTCAAAGGAGTTCTTATCTCATGACTCATATTCGCCAAAAACTCACTCTTAGCCGCAGCAGCCTCCTCTGACCGTTTTGCAAGTTCACACTGAAGTAGAAAAGCTTTTTGGAGCTCAATATTTTTATCCTCTAGATCTCTTTTTGATTTAAGAGTTACAGCTTCAGCTTCTTTTTGTTCCGTTATATCTCTTATAGTAGCTTGTAAAAACTTTTCACCTTCAAGCTCTACGCGGGTAAGTAGGATCGTTGCGGGAAAAATTCTTCTCCTTGTGGTCATAAGGGTAAATTCGAAAAAGTGAGAACCTTCTTCCATAGCCTTTTTTATGGCTTCCTGAATCTTTTCAGAAGAGAGTCTTCCATCTTCACAATACTTTGGTGAAAAGTCCCACAACCGGAGAGTATTTAAGCTCTCTTCAGATTCTATATCGAAAAGTTTTAGTGTAGCTGGATTAGCAGAGGTGAAATGCCAATTGGGAAGTGCTAAGGTCATTGTAGCATCTCGGTTGGATTGAAATAGACTACGGTATTGTTCTTCACTCTTTCTTAAGGCCTCTTGTGCATTTTTTCGGTCTATTAGCTCATTTTCCAGATCCCTATTTGCTCGTTCAAGTTCCTTAGTTCGCTCAGCAACTATCCTTTCAAGTTCATTCTTGGACTGTTGAAGGACAGAGATTTGCTCTTTGATAGTAAGAGACATTCGATTGAACGACTCTGTAAGGGCTCCTATTTCATCGTTTTGGGTCACAGGGATTAGGTCTTCATAATTTCTGGCCATAATCTTTTTGGCCTGTTCAGACAAATTGATCACACGATCGGTTACATACCTAGATATAAAAAGGTTAAGAAGAACTATAGTTATACCAAAGGACATTAGGGCGTTTACAACTACCTCCAGGATAGCTTCTTTTAATTTATCATCTATATGACTTTTGGGAAACCCAAGTCTTATCACCCCTACATGGTCCTTTCGAGAGTCGAATACAGGTATTGTCAAGTCGTAATAAGTATTCCCGTCAAACCTTAAATAAATTTGAGTAAGAGGCTTTGTTGTTTCCAGGCTCCTTTTCATCACCTCATCTAACAAAGTCTTTCCAATCAGGGATTGATCACTGTGATAGAGAACTTCCCCTTTAAGGTCAACTATGCCAACATACTTTATGTGGGGATTTTGCTTAACGATCTGCTCACATTTCTTGTTCATCCCGGATAGCGAATCAAGAGGTAGTTCTAAATTTAAAAGTTCAGAGAGTATAGCATTTAGTCCTTGGCCAAGTCCGTAACTACTAGTAAGTAGTGCTTCGGTGTAATTTTTCTTAAAGTAGAAAAGATTTATTATTGCCCCCACAAAAAGTGATAAAAATAAAATGCAAGAAGTGATAATCGTTATCTTCTTATTTAGCTTCATGGCGATTTATCTTATAATGTATAATATTTTCACCTGCCAATTGAAGTATTTCAACTGGCACAACTATACCAAATTGTTTCGCCTTAACCAAATCAACGGCAAATCCGTATGTCCTAGGCCATTCAGGCAAAATATCTCTTACCTTCTTTCCTCTAAAAATATCCTTAATCATCCTTGCCGCCTGATATCCTATACTCTCATGAGAAGGGTATACTACGGCTGTAGCACCCCACCCGCCCATGACATCATCCTTCACAAGACCAATAAGGGGTTTGCGGGATATCCTATATACAACTTCTGAGAAATTACGTCTTGTACCCATCTGATCACAGGGCTTTATATATGCATCAACCAAAGGATCGAGTTCCTCTATATACTTTCCTGCCTCCTCTGCCATTAGAATATCCCCCGTTTCACCTTTTACAAAAGAAACAGATTTAAAGATAATTTTGATATCTCTAAACTCAGGATCATTTTTTAACAAATCTTCTAGCCAGGCCCTATAGCTGTGGGACTGGGGCATATCAGCATATATAAATCCAAAGGTCTTTGCCCCAGGCATGAGCTGCTTGACAAATTTAAGCCGAGCTCTAACTGGCACAGGATAAGAAACTCCGGTAAAGTTCGCCTGGGGAGGTGTCTTAAAATCCCTTATAACCCCAATTCCCACAGGATCGGTTGGAGAGCCAAATACTACGGGTTGTTCTTTACCGTAAAGAGCTCTATTTGCAGAAACGGTAGCTGCTGTTCCTCCTACGAAAATGACATCGTAATTATTCTCTACCTCTCTATGTAAGATCCTTTCACCGTATTCAATATCATTTCCTATTGTTATTATCTTTACTACAAGATTCCTCTCCATCTCATAGCCATATTCTCTGAGATGATCGAATAAGGAGGCCCTTACTTCATTGTAGGGATACCCCTCCTGTGAATCTAGAACAAGCATTCTGTAAATCCTGTCACCTCCAGCTCTCGGGAGCGGAATAATTGCCAAGATAAGCACAAAAGATAATAAAACCCTCACCCCTAATCTCTCCAGACGCTTTGAAACCATCTCCTTAAAATATCCCTCCCTACCTACACCAGGCATCTATAGCTGTTTTTGCTATTGTAACAGAGTTCTCATCAAAACCAATACTAGAAAAGATAGCCTTTACCTCCCGAAGATTCGATTCGTTATAAGCACAACCTCTAGATCGCACACGCTCTGTAGCGTAAAGGGCAACTCGAACCTTATTATCTATTATAAGCTTATCGGTTCCTTGGGCTCCATCTAGGACTCGCAAAGCTATGTTAGGACTGTCTCTTATACACATCT
>JAOACS010000008.1 GCA_026417655.1 Syntrophobacterales bacterium | reverse complement strand
TCTGGGAATTATATAGGTCACATGGCATTGAGCACCCACTAAGCTACGCATGTGCTGATGAGGTATGTTATTAGTATCAACCCCCATACTCTGAAGGGCTTTTCCAAGAGTAAACTGTCTGCTAATCTTTAAGGAGGTATCCTTAGAATTATGGCAGTCTGCACAGGAGTCTCCCAATTCTCTATGTTTTTCTGGAATCCAGTTAATAGCCTCTCTAAAAGGCGTATTATAGTAGGCAAGTCCATGTTTTGCCTCAAGCTGAGGTGCATAGGGAGATTTACAAGTGAGACATACTCCGCCCGGTTTATATCTTGACGAGTCAATTTCAAGAATATCTTTAAGTCTATAGTAATGAGATCTTGGTTCATTGTACTCAATTCCAAAACCCCATCCGTTGTATAGCACACCAAGGAACGGGAATTCAGAGAGTTTATCCCATATAATTTTATCCGTATCCCATCCTTTCTTATATTTGCTTTTACCAGATGGAGTAGGCTCTTGGGAGTTTTTATACATTTCATAATGCACCGGATATGCTTTACCCCATACTTCAGGATCAAGTTCTCCCTCTGAGATTTCCACCGTCCTAAATTCCTTTGGTTTTTCTGGAGCACAGGAAAAAATTAAGATAAAAAATATTAGACAACACGATAGAATAAAAATAGTTCTCATAGGACAACCTCCCTAAATTGTCTCTAATAAAGCCCTATCTTTATGGGTTACCCTCTTATGACAGTCCCAGCAGTTTCTTTTTGACACTTCTACGCGGGAGACCATCCCTTCATGGCATCTTATACAGTTTTTTTGGACAGTTTTCTTTCCATGAGATGATATAATAATTTTTTCAGGCACACTTCCAAAATAAAAATGTATAATATCTTTTGTTCCATCTATTCCCTTCCAGAGGTAAAAATTAGCCTTCGAATCATTGGGAAGATGGCAATCAACGCATCTTATGGAGTTATGAAGCCCTCCTTTAACTAGAGTTAAATACTGTTCTTCCATTACATGACATTTCGCACAGAATTCTGGTGAGTTGGTTTTTGCAAGAAGAGGAGCTAAAATTATGAAAAGGACCCCTAAAAATACGATTAGAGAAAAAACGACCAATAACCTTTTCATTTTTCTCCTTCCTCTTTCCAAGAGGTTTATAACTTTGTAAAACAAGAACCTCTACGCAAGTCTAAAGATTTTTGCGAAATTATCTACAAAAAACTGAAAGCATTTTGATCACTTTTCTCGACTTTGCCTTTAAATAATACTTGTGTTAGCTCGCTATTTTTAAAATGCTAAAAAATCTACTGGTTGCATGTTAGGGATCCTGATAGACCATGGCAAAACATACAGCGATAATTACAATAGGTTTCTCAACGCATAGACTGGAAGTCCTTACTGAAGCCGAAGGGCTTATGATGGAGCACGATATAGTTGCTTTGGAAGAACCTCCTCATCCCCTCTTTAAAACTATGCTCGAAGGCGATATCTCTATAGAGGACTATCTTATAGAGACCGAATATGAATTCCCTAAATTCGCGAAGGCCTCTTGTGAGCTTTACCGGCGTCTACATTCCTACGGGAAAACTCTAATTCAGGTAGATCCCTACATGGAGGAGTTAGTGAGGATTCATCAACTTTTCGCAAATAACGGTTCCCATAAAGATATCTTACCTGATAGTGTTACCAACAAAGTGTATTTGGCAGAGAAGAAGGCAACAGCATCTCTTATTCGTTTCTACGAGGTCTCTCTTTCTGGAACCTTTGAGGATTTGGTGAATGCGGTAAAGGACTTTGCCCTACATGATTCACAGCGTATAAAGCTCAGAGACAGGTTAAGAGCTATAGCCCTCAGTGAAGTGGTAAGAATGGGAAGAAGTTTATATGTCGAAGCAGGTTACATCCACTGGGGATTGCAGTTCTATTTAAGACGAATAATTCATCCAAACAGAAGTCTAAAGGTTCACTTCCTATTAGAACAAGAGACGAAACGTAGAACGGGCAAAAGACAAATATTCGGCCCTGGCGATATACTCACCCTGATTTTAATGTTTCACCCAAGTCTCATTAAAGACCCTTCGTTAGACCTCCTAGCAGCTAGAAGCCTAATTTTTGTGAAACTCCTTCATAAGCTCGAACTAGAATCTAACGTAAACTTTCCCCATCTTGATGATGAACACAGAGCCTATCAACTAACTAAGGCCCTCTCTTGGAACGATTGCAAATCGCTTTGGGGCATCATTAGGTTCATCAAAAACCCTGAGGAGGCTAAAATGATAGTTACCGATTACCTTAAAAATCGCTAGAATTACTTCATTCTTCGTAATATAAAAAGGTTGGCTCACCCATGAAAGAGGAAATCCGACGATAAAGAAAAAGATTTGGGGAGGAAAGAGTGAAGGAAGAAAACCTATGGACTTTAAGTGAAGTGCTCAAGGCAACGGGAGGAGAGTTAATCCTAAAGGGTTCGTGGGAAATCCCCTTCAAAAACATAATAACTGATTCCCGCAAAATGGAAAGGGATAGCATCTTTATAGCCCTACCAGGAGAACGTTTTGATGGACATGATTTCCTGGTTGAAGCCCTCGAAAGGGGTGCCCAATGTTTTGTAATAGAAAAACCCCTAGAGAATTTCGATGCAGGCCAAGCCTTCCTAAGACTTTGGCAAAAACTGGAAAAAGAATATAAACATAAAAGGGACTATCCCTTACCATCCGTTGTTAAAGTCGGTAACACCATCAAGGCCTTAGGAGATCTTGCCAGATACAAACGTCTATCCTTTAATGGTCCCGTCATAGGTATCACTGGATCAAACGGGAAAACTTCCACCAAAGAGATGATCTTCCAGGTGCTTTCTGATTCCTTTGAGGTGCTAAAAAACCCCCTTAATTGGAATAATACCATCGGTCTTCCCCTCTCCCTCCTAGAGTTAAAGCCACATCACAGGGCAATAGTTCTTGAGATGGGAATTAATCACCCCGGAGAGATGGATCAGCTTGTAGCCATAGCCGAACCAACCATTGGGGTTATTACCAACATCCAGAAAGCCCATCTTGAGGGACTTGGATCGGAAGAAGTAATATGCCATGAGAAAACAAAGTTATGGCAAGCCTTGCCTAAGGGCAAAGGTTGTGCTGTGGTAAATAACGACGATCCCTGGCTTCTTAAGGCATCGGAGAAACTTAAAGATCTTTCTATCATTCGCTTCAGTCTAAAGGGTTCATCCGATGTAACCGTGGAAGGGGATATAAGATGCTCACGGCATGGGACATCATTTGTGGCAAGGTACGGAGCTAGCCGGGTAGAGGTCAGTCTAAATGTCTTAGGAGAACACTTTGTTTCAAATGCTCTCGCTAGCCTTGCGGTAGGGCTTTATTTGAATATTCCACTGGAGGTAGGCGCTGAAAGGCTTTCTAAATGGAGGCCCATATCCCATAGAATGGAATGCCTTACTCTTCCCGATGGATCGGTTATTATAGATGACTCATACAATGCCAATCCCGGCTCTATGTTAAGGGCAATAGAGACGGTTTCAAAGATTGCCGCTAGGGAGAAGAAGCCCTTTATAGCTGTCCTTGGGGATATGAAAGAGTTAGGGATCGCCTCTGAAGATCTCCACCGTTTTATTGGTCGTGAACTTGCTGGAAGATCCCCTACAGCTATCTTTACCATTGGTGATTTGGCTAAATTTATAGCCGAGGAAGGAAAAAAGGCCGGCATTCCAACGGTGGTTGAAGCTTCGGATCATGCTAGCCTCCTTGAGGCCCTTACCGAACTATGGATTCCTGGGGCTTGGTTGCTGGTTAAGGGATCTCGATCAATGAAGATGGAAAGGATTGTAGAGGGGTTAGTCGCCGATGCGGAAACGTAAGGTCCTTGTAGTTGGTCTAGGAGTATCGGGTAAAGCGATCTGCGAAGCCCTTGCTAGTAGAGAGGATCTTCACAGCCTAGAAATAACTGTAACTGACACAAAACCCGAATCGGAAATCCCTATAGAAACTCTAGAGCAGCTCTCGAAGATAGGGTGTAAACTTATTCTTGGAACCAACAATGTTGATGATCTAAGTCAGTTTGATGAGGTGATCGTAAGTCCAGGAGTTCCCCTCGAGGCACCAATACTTGAGAAGGCCAGAATCTACGGCATTCCGATTGTAGGAGAACTTGAATGGGCATGGCGATATGTAAACTCACCTGTTATTGCCGTCACGGGAACCAATGGTAAAACTACGACCACAGAGCTTATAGGCTCTATTATGAAACGGTGGGGAAAAAGGGCCTTTGTAGGCGGAAACATTGGAGTACCCCTATCTCGAGCCATAATAGAACCCAAACCATGGGATATAATCGTTCTTGAGGTAAGTAGTTTTCAACTTGACACAGCTCCGAGCTTTTCTCCTGATATCTTTATTGTGCTCAATATAACGGAAGACCATTTGGATCGGTATGCCTCCTTCGATGACTACGCCCGATCAAAGATGTCACCAATTCTTCGCAAGAAGAAGGAACAATGGGCTATTGTCAATGGTGATGATAAGACCATAGAAAGGCTTCTTCTAGAGGCTATTGAAACTAAGAGGATAAACCCAGATCGTGTTCTTTCATGGAGTCGTCAAAATAGATCAGCCCATGGTTTTATTAGGGATGGAAAGCTCTTGGTAAGAATCCCTAATCGCTCTGAAGTAACAATAACTCTTGAAAATTCTCAACTAAGGGGTGGCCACAATCAAGAAAATATGGCAGCGGCAGCTATGGCCTCTATCGCATTTGGGGTTCCACCAGAGGTTATTGAGGAGGTTTTTATAAATTTTCCTCCTGGCCATCATCGGATTGAATTTGTAGATAGTATTAATGGAGTGGAATTTTATGATGACTCAAAGGCCACGAATGTCGATGCAGTAGTGAGGGCTCTAGAATTCTTTGAAAAAAGTAGGATATGGCTTCTTTTGGGAGGCCGGGACAAGGGAGGAAGTTACGAACGGCTTCTCGAGGAAGCGTCCAGACGATGTCGGGGAATTGTCGTTTTTGGAGAAGCTCGTTCGCGAATTCTAGAAGCCATAAGATCGTGGCATGGTGACAAAACTTCTTGGGAGATCTTTGAAACCGAGAACCTAGAAAGGGCCTTCATGACTGCCGCCGAAAGAGCTAGGACCGGTGAGATTGTATTACTCTCTCCCGCCTGTTCGTCATTTGATCACTATAGAAGTTATGCGGAACGGGGTAACCATTTCAAACAATTGGTAAAGGAATGGAAAAGGCTCAAAGGCAGGTAAACGACGTTTCCGTAGTGGAACGTAAGAGCGAACGGAGCAAAATCTGCGAGGTTCTTAGTCTGGAACTTTGGATTATATTGATTACCCTTTTTACCCTGGGATTAATCTTTGTTTACAGCGCAAGTTCTGCCTATGCTCTTAAAAAGGGCTACAGTAGTTTTGCCTATGCGGTTAGACAGGGTATTTACATAGTGGGAAGCATAGTTTTAATAATGATTATGCAAAGGATCCCTACGGATATGCTCTTCAGACGATCTCGCGCTATGCTTCTTATCATTGTGGTTTTGCTTGCTGGACTCCTAATCCCAGGAGTTGGTGTAACCTACAACCAAGCCTGCAGATGGTATCAGTTGCCAGGCGGTATCCACATCCAGCCAGCGGAGTATGCCAAAATCATATGGATTATCTACCTAAGCGACTCAATAGCAAGGAGAAAGGAAAGGCTTGGAAATTTTTTCGAAGGACTATTCTTTTACACTATCCTTACCGGCTTTATTGGAGGACTTATTCTAAAAGAGCCCGACTTTGGCAACGCCTTCATAGTGGGGCTAATATCTCTTGTTCTTTTTGCGGCCGCAGGGGTTCCATGGAAGCATTTTAGCATGTATATCCCTATTGGGATTGGGGTATTTTACTTTTTTGTATACCGGGTTCCATACCGATGGGTTCGCATTACCGCAACCTACAACCCATGGACAAACCCTCTCAAGGAAGGGTATCATCTTATTCAGGCCTGGACAGGCATAGGTGCTGGAGGGCTTACGGGACAAGGTCTTGGCATGGGCATTCAGAAACTTTCCTACATTCCAGAACCCTTTACAGATGTTATCTTCGCCATAATAGGCCATGAGACAGGATTCATAGGAATCGCTTTTACCGTTTTGCTTTTTTTCATGTTGTTCATAGTGTTAAGACGAATAGTTCTTATTATAAAGGATTTTCGTAAGAAACTTCTGGCCCTAGGAATTACCACCTTGATCACGATGCAGGCAGCAATTAATATGGCGGTCGTAATGGGTATTCTCCCAACCAAAGGGCTCCCACTATCTTTCATCTCATATGGGGGAAGTAGCCTTATGGCTATGAGTATGGCATTAGGAATAGTAATGAGACTTCTCAAAGAAGAGGCGAGTGTTGACAGGTAACAGGAAAGGATAGAACCTTGAAGAGACGTTATCCACCCTATCAACACGTTCATTTTGTCGGTATCGGCGGTTCAGGTATGAGCGGGATAGCCGAAGTGCTTCTTAACCTGGGATACCACGTATCGGGTTCCGATCTAAAAGAAAGCGAAACAACAAAACGTCTTGCTTCATTGGGAGCGCGGATATTTATTGGCCATTCTAAAGAAAACATCCATGGAGCTGATGTGGTGGTCTATTCTTCAGCCGTTAGAGCCGATAACCCTGAATTGGAGGAAGCGAGACGTCTAAAGCATGTGCCAATAATTCCCAGAGCCGAGATGCTTGCTGAAATTATGCGTATGAAACACTCTATCCTGGTGGCAGGAGCTCACGGAAAGACGACCACAACATCCATGATAGGCACTATGTTGGTTTCGGGAGGATTTGATCCTACGGTGGTCATAGGTGGACGTTTGCGAGCCTGGGGATCTAATGCAAAGATGGGGACAGGCGATTTTTTCGTGGCGGAGGCTGACGAGAGCGACGGTTCGTTCCTTATGCTTTCTCCAACCATGGCTGTAGTGACTAACATCGATCTGGAGCATCTCGATTATTACCGAGATATTGAACATATCGCCGAAACGTTTATAAACTTTCTCAATAAAATTCCCTTCTATGGAAGCGCAATTGTATGTATTGACAATGTTATAACGGATTGGCCCTACAACGGAAGTAATCCATCCATACAGGAAGCCAATTTCATGCGTTCCCTTATTATACCTTCCCTTAAGCGAAAGGTTATTACCTATGGGTTTTCCCAAGACGCCGATATACGGGCTGAGGAGATTATTCGAGATGGCTTTCAAACCAGATACAAGCTTATTGTGGATGGGAAACCGGTGGAAACCGTGAACTTAAATGTGCCTGGTATTCACAATGTGTTGAACTCTCTTGCCGCCGTGGGGGTCGGCATTGAACTAGGTATGTCTCCAAAGGAGATTTCCGAAGGACTTTCGCAGTTTACAGGTGTTGATAGACGTTTTCACATAAAAGGTGAGGCTAAGGATATTTTAATCCTTGATGATTATGGTCACCACCCCAGAGAAATTCAGGCAGTCCTTCAAACGATGAAGGAGTGTTTCCCCGAGCGTAGAAGGATTGTAGTCTTTCAACCCCATAGATACACCAGAACAAGGGCTCTTATAGATGACTTTACTAAGTGTTTTGAGGCGTGCCATGTGCTTGTAATGACCGATATTTACGCTGCTGGAGAGTTACCTATTCCTGGAATAACCGGGGATATACTCGCCAAAAGAGTAATGGAGAGAAGAGCCGGAAAAGGTGAAGTGATATATACACCTGAACTGGAAAAGGCCTTACAGAAGCTGAAAGAAATTGTGCTTCCTGGCGACGTTGTCCTAACATTAGGGGCTGGCAACGTGTGGACTGTTGGAGAAAAGCTTCTCGATCACCTATCTAATGAAAAGTTATGATCGCTCTGGATACGGATTCTATATTAGAGACCGTCGAGTCAGGGGGTAACCTTTTAATAAGAAGGCAGGAAGATCTTTCTCGTTGGACAACCTTTAAAATAGGAGGAAAAGCTCGGTTTTTTATTGAACCGAGCGATGATATTTCACTAAAGAGACTCTTAAGAGCCTTTGATAAACACTTTATCCCCTGGAGAGTTATTGGAGCGGGTAGCAATATTCTTGTAAATGATCAAGGGATTGATGATCCGGTCATTAGCCTTAGGTCTTGCAGAAATCGTATAGAAATACTGTCAGAAAATCTAGTCTATCTCTTTGAGAAGACTACAAAAAAGATCAGGATATCGATAGGAGCAGGGGTAAGCCTTAAAAAGGTCCTAGGCCTATGTATCAAGATGGGCTGGAGTGGGTGTGAATTTCTTGCAGGGATTCCAGCAACGGTAGGTGGGGCTGTCTTTATGAATGCTGGAACCTCAGAGGGTTCAATGTCCCATGTTGTATCTAAAGTGGAACTTATGAATCCATCGGGGGAGATATATATTGTTCCCCTTCATTCACTTTCACCATGTTATAGGTCCTTAGGAATTCCTCCAGACCATATTGTTCTTGGAGTCGAAATAGAACTGGTTAAAGATCATCCGAAAAGGGTTTTCCAAAGAATTCGGTCCAATATCTTTAAAAGAAAGAGGACCCAACCCCTCATTTACCCCTCCGCCGGTTGTATCTTCAAGAATCCATTAGGTGGTCCACCGGCTGGATGGCTTATAGACCAATGTGGACTCAAGGGTTATCGAGTCGGTAACGCTCAGATAAGCCCAGTTCATGCAAACTGGATTATAAACCTCGGAGGGGCTACAGCGGTAGATGTAATAGTTCTTATTGAACATATAAAAGAGAAGGTATTTAAAAGATTTGGTATCTTACTGGAGGAAGAGATCAAACTCTGGTAGAAGTAGCTACGCCTTTGCTGCAGCTACTATATGACGATAAACGACATAGGAGAGAGCAAAAATCTGATCCAGCATAGGAAAATGCCTTATTATAGTTTCATCAAATCTAAAATTTACTTTAGGCTCAAATTCTTCATCACCTTTCCAGAATATAAGAAGGACAGGAACTCTAGGAAATAGATGGAAAACGTAGGCCCTATCACCTCTTTCCTCCTTAATCCCTCCCAAAATCCTAGCTGCTTTATCAAAATACTCAATATCTATCTGGAAAAGCTCTTCCAATGGTCTTGTAGGAAGTTGATGGGGTCCATAAAAGAAAACATTTCCACCAGGTATGTCTTTTTCTCCCACCCATCTCCCCGTGGGATCTAAGGACGCAGCATGGATAAGATAATGAAGCACTACAAGAGCGAGCTCAAAATCGACTCGATCGTAGGGAAGGCTCCTAATAAATTCTATAATTCTTTTTTCAGGATAGCAGAGGATACCTGTGGAAAGGAAGGGAATCTCATAGGCCCCCCTATCTTTATCAAAAAAGACCTTAGCTCTGGCGCAGACGTCATCAATTGGCTTATCTGCTAACTCCTCCCACAGCTTGGGATCGACCTGTTCGGGTTCTTCATAAAGTCCCTTCTGGGGATTATTTTTCAACACGGAATAAATCAAACGTATAGCCTGATGAAATCCAGAGCGGGGAACAAGCACCTGTCCCCATCCCTTTTGAATTACAAAAAGACCATCATAGGCCGTTTCTTCAAAAGATCTTATCCAGAAGGGGACCCCCTCTCTTTCAAGAACATCCGAGACGATATCTGCTTCAAACCTGTTGGCTAGCGTGTAGACAGGAATATAGCCTTCATTTGCCATAGAGCACCCCGCTTTTAATTATTCCTCTGAAACACCAATTGCGGCGTTGTCATAACGGTAGAATTTTTATGTTACCCAATCTTTTTATTTTTTCAAGGTCTTCCTTCACTTCTCCTTTTCAAAATTGGAGTTGACCGAAGATTACAATCTGACCGATACTTCGATGGTTGTTTTAGCTAGGCAATAGATATTTTAACGAATGGAAATGAAAAGATCTGTGGCCTGGGAAAAGACAAGACTCTTTCTAGCTCTAGGGATCGCCATTTGTGCCATCTCCTGTGCTTCCCTGTTAATTAGACTGACTGATGCTCCTCCATTAAGCATAGCTTTTTACCGGGTTATGGTAGCCACCTTCCTTTACTTCCCCTTAGCGATAAAACAAATAAGGATAGACACTAACAAATATCACCTAGGTCCCATGATTCTTGGTGGTCTTTGCCTCGCCTCCCATTTTGGTTTTTGGATTTCATCGCTTTCGCTTACATCCGTTGCAAGCTCTGTAACTCTTGTAAACACAAGTCCCATCTTTGTGATAATCGCATCTAAAATCTTTAAGAGTCTTTCAAACGAAAGAAGTAATCGCCCTACCCTGCTCTGGATAGGTGTAACCTTCGGAATTTTTGGGACCATAGGATTAACAGGAAGCGATTTTATAAGCCCCCAGAGGCATTCGCTATTAGGGGATCTTCTCGCAATCATGGGCGCCATAAGCCTTGCTGGTTATCTTCTTATTGGAAGAATCGTTGGAACTAGCCTCCCCCTTGCCACTTACCTTACGGGCGTCTATGGCTCTGCTTCAATCATGCTTTTAGTTACCTGTCTCCTAACATCGTCTCCTCTGATCCACTTTTCATGGGATACTTTCCTTATGCTTTTTCTCGTTGGGATAGTACCTCAAGGTATTGGCCATTCCCTACTGAACTGGGCCCTTCGCCGCCTTCCAGCTCTACTTGTTTCCTTACTGATAATCGCCGAACCAATAGGGGCCACAATTTTGGCAGGGATCTTCCTAAAGGAGTATCCGCCAGTCACAGATATTATATCCATGGGTCTTATTGTCACAGGTATTTTTATAAGTCAGAGGGCTTTCTCGGACAGAGGCCCCTAGCCCATCCACGGCTTTTTCATCATAAGCTTTCTCATGCTCTCCCTGCTATGGGCATTCCACACATCGGCGGCCGTTAGCCACCCTTTTCTAGCAGTAAGAATACCATAACGGAGAGAGAAGTCATCAATATTATGGGCATCGGGATTGATGCTTATGTAGATGCCAAGCTCTTTAGCCCTCTTACATCCCTTCCAATCAATATCAAGCCTATAAGGATGGGAATTGAGTTCGATAATTTTACGATAGCTCTTCGCCGTTTCCAGCACAGCATCCATGTCTATTTCATAGCCCGACCTGGCAAGAATGAGCCTTCCTGTTGGATGTCCTAGCATCGTAAGGTATGGGTGACGCAGGGCTCTAAGAAGACGTTCCGTCATAGCCTTCTTGTCCATTCTTAAATGGCTATGGACGGAACCAATTATAAAGTCGAAGGTCTCAAGAATTCTATCGGGGTAATCAAGGGAGCCATCGGGACGAATATCGGATTCTATTCCCCAGTAGATATCAATCTGGGGATAGCGCTCCCTTAAAACCTCTACTTCTCTTCTTTGTCTTTCTAACTTATCCTCCGTCAACCCTCCAGCGTAATAGGCGGAGACTGAGTGATCTGAAATTCCCACATACTCATATCCTAGCTCTATACAGAGCCTGACCACCTTCTCAAGCTCAAGAGAGCCATCACTTAGGGTGGTGTGGACATGGAAAATTCCCCTTATGTCATTAGGCCCTATGAGAGCTGGAATGGATCTATTTTTGGCCTTCTCGATTTCACCAAACCCTTCTCTCAGTTCAGGCGGTACAAAGGAGATCCCAAAGTATTCATAAAGCTCAGTTTCGTCTTTGAAATTCATGGAAAGGAGATTCTTAAGAAAAGGTATAATGGAACCTACAAGCCCCTTCGTCCCCTTTATCTTTTCATCAACTAGGGCCTCCACATGGGATCTACTGCCTGTATAAACAAATAGGGCGCCAGCTCCCCCTTGGGAATGTCGGATATCAATAGACATATTATTAAAAGTACCCTCTAGTCTTACAGTGCCTAGAATATCGGAGGAAATATTGATATCATCTAAAAGTTTCTTTGAAATCAGGGTATCGATCCAACCGGTTCCACCCGCTTTAATCAATAGATCCACATCATCGGTATATTCCTGAAAACGCCTTAGAGCTCCAACCAACTCTACATTCTCAACGCCATTAAAGTTTTTCAATACCTCGATTATCTCCTTCGCCGTATTATAGGCCTCAGAAGCATATCGGAATTTTTGAACCCTTCTGAAATTCTCAATCTCAGAAAGGATCCTTTGTTGGCTCTTAGGACCAAATCCCTTGATACTTACCAATCGATTTTCTAGACAAGCATATTCGAGTTCTCCAATAGATGTGATACCAAGCTGAGTATAAAGACTTCTTACCTTCTTAGGGCCAAGTCCTGGGAGACGCAAGATATCGAGAAGTCCAGCTGGGAAGATGTCCTTGAGTTTTTCATATTCTAGAAATACTCCGGTATGGCACCACCTAGAAATATGTTGTGAAATCGACTTTCCTATACCAGGAAGAGACTCAAGTTCTCCATGGGAGGCCAGTTCGCATATGTCCCTTTCCAGAGCTTCTATTGTTTCGGCAGCTCTTTCGAAGGCTTTAGCGCGGAAAGAATTATCCTCTAAAATTTCTATCATAAGGGCAGTCAGGCGAAAAAGCTCAGCTATCCTTTTGTTTCCTTCTAGAACCATTAACTTTCCTCTTTGCCTCTAATCCTTAAAATAGGGAAACCTCCACAATAATAGATCCCTGATAAACAATGGTTCTTAAAGGATGCTTAGCCCAAGGACAGAAGATATACCCTTCAGTTTTTTGTCCTGGCTCTAAAACAGTTTGAATAAGCTTTCCTGCCCACTTAATCTTGTCGTAAAGGGATAAATCTATGGCGAAGGTATCTCCTACAAGGTTTACACAGGAGAATTGATCTGGGGAAATGGTTAGCTTTTTTGAGGAATTGTTTTCTACCCTTACGTAGATAATATCCAATCGTGCGGGAATCTTCTCTTCCGGAACGAGGGCAGCAAAGGAAGAGGAGCCATGAAAGGCTATGCAGATCTTAAGTCCCTCTTTCTCACTACAGTAAGAATAATATGCATAGAGGTCTTTACTATTTCCTAGGAAGCTATAGAGGCTTATCAGAAGAAATACGACTGAGGCTATTTTCATGGTCTATCGATTTGAAGTTTAGTTACTTACCCATTTACCATTGGAATATCGGAATATCTCCGTCATAGTTATCTCCCTCTTTTTGTGAAAGGGTCCCTTTTTTGCCTCAGCCACCGACGCCCCTTCCGATTCATAGACGAACACCACATATTTCAAGATTCCTATATAAGGTGTAGCCTTGCTCGCAGTTGACTTAACCTCTTTGCTTATGACCTCTGCTACCTCCTGATACTGCATAATAACGGTTTTTGGCTTTTCGGGATCCTGCACGACACAGGTTCTTTGGAGATTAGAACAACCCTTTTCAGAAAAGGTCTGGAGCCATTTATTTGAAAATATATCAAAGCCGGTCTTAACAACTAAATCTTCTCCTGCCAAACAATAGGAGGTAGAAAGTAAGCATATAACAAGGACATCTCTAAATCTCATTATTTACCCCCGTAAATGTAGAAACCAGGGTTACCGAATCCGGTAACCCTGGCTTCTCTTACAAAAGATTTAAGTTTCTATTTTACTTTTCTACTTTCAACTCCACTCTTCTGTTAATAGCACGGCCCTCTACAGTTTTGTTATCGGCTTTAGGCTTTAATTCTCCATACCCAATAGTCTTCATCCTATCGGCAGAAATGCCCTTGCTTAGGAAGTAATCATACACAGCCTTAGCACGTTTTTCCGAAAGCTTCTGATTATAAGCCACAGTCCCTATGTAATCGGTGTGACCTTCGATGGTTACCTTAATATTTGGATTCTTCTTAAGGATCTCAACGGCCTCGTCTAGGACGGGGACCCATTCTGGCTTGATGTTATACTTGTCGAAATCAAAATGAATACCCCTGAGAACAATCACTTCCTCTTTGTCAGCAACCTCATCGTAGAATACATCCCTTACGAACTGTTTTAAAGCAGCCTCGTTATAGAAAAGCGATGGACCGTCGGCCATCACACATTTGCCCAGTTTATTAATTTGCTCCAGTATTTTTTTACCCTTGGCCGAATCAGCGAAGGAAACCACATGGAAGCATAGGCCTGGATATTTTGCTATCAGAGCCTTAGCTTCTCCCACAGGATCTGGTCCGAGATTAGCTTCGCCGTCGGAGAAGACGATAACAGCCTTTCTGCCCTGCATCTTGGAGAGGACAGGGTCAAGCCCCTTTATACCAGGTCCCATAGGAGTCATCCTTCCATGGATTTCAAGGTCTTCCTTAATTTTGACAATGGCATTTCCAAAGGTGACCCTCTTATATACCGTCGGAGCAAGAATCTCCTGAAGGGGAGCAAATAACTCTAAGGCCCCCTGGTAGCCCAACTCAGGAATGAACCTATTCATATCGGCCAGCACTCTTTTGACAAGTCTTATCTTCAGATCAACAACCTCTTTGTGGTGCATATACATCGATCCCGATTGATCGACGAAAAGAACAAAGCTATCTATTTTAGGTACCTGCTTAGCTTCTCCCTTCCCCATAAAACCTAAGGTTACAAAACCTATAACTGCTAACACCAATATTAGCTTCCTATTTAACTTCATAACAACCCCCTTAAGATTTAAGGTTTCTTATTTTATCACCCTATCCTGCCTCCCTGGCTCTCAAAGCCGATGGAAAAGGTCCCTAAACTAGCCTTTTAACCCAAACTAGACTAAGCTTTTCTGTGGAATCGTATTTACAGAATCTACCCATTTCAGATAAGCCAGTGGATTGCTTTAGATTTATAAGTCTATCAAACTCTTTCTCAACCACAATGTTGCAGACATCCACAGGCACTCTCTGGATAAAATCAAGCTCTTCTTCTGTCCACAGTTCCCAGGCTATGTCTTGAACACTCTTTTCAAGCATCCTCTGGGAACAAACCTTGTAACAGGCTCCACAGTCGCAACGATGGATCGCATCAAAATCGAAGGATAGAGGAAGTGAGGTCTGACAGAAAGGACAGATAATCACGTGATAGGTGTTCAACCCCATAAAGAACATGCTCTCCTTACCTTTGGATTTTTCGAAATGAAAGGCTGCCATAATGTCTTAATCGCTTTCCTCTATAATTATATTGGCCTCATTACCACAAATAGAACACTGCCTATGTTCCCTTTTAACTTTACCCTCTGGCTTGTCTGGCACATCTACATAAGAACAGGTAATTATCATTTCGGCCTCATTCCCACAATTTTCGCAGTGACATACCTCTCGGCGAATTTCCATAAAAAACCTCCCTTTTAGGTGTAAGCCAAAACCTTCACTTAACTAAAGAAATCCTAGACGATAAGGATAGAAAAGTCAAAAAAAAGTGTAAGACAAAAAATCATTTTATAAACCGACTACCTAATTGATCTCTGTAGATCGCTATTACAGTTATTGTATCACTTCTTCCTAGATGTCTAAACGATACTTCTACTTGATGGCCCCGTTCTGCATCACTTAAGGAGGCTAAGATCAAAGCGGCCTCTTGAACCACACTTTCAGAAAGATGATCTCGAAGGTTTAATAGTATTCCCACGGGTCCAGGTATTTTTTTGCAATAGAATATGGCCTCTTCCTCCTTTGCCATGGTGCTGATAGCTGCGTTATCCTCAGAGTGACGGCCTACAACCAGACAAAACTTTTCTTGGATCACAAAGAGTCTACCGTATTTTAAAATCTCAGCATGGCGAACATGAGCATTGGGAAAGAGTGAAAGTAACACCTTCAGTTTTTTTGCATAGCCTTCCTTAGTGAGAAGGCACCCTCCACCTGGAGTATCATATTCCATTATACCATAGTATTTGGCAAGGCTTAGTTGTTCTTTACGACCTCGCCCACCTATGCCAAGAAGCCTAGAACGATCTACAAGACCCTGCTTCTCTGGCTCTGATTCAGGAAGAAGTAGAGCACTAAGAGGCCTAAGTATCTTACCTTCATATCCAGAAAGTTTTTCAATTATCCTCAGAGCTTCTTTACGCTGGCTCATAGGCCGCTGACCGACAACTTCTCCCGTAAAGATGAAGGAGGCCCCCGTTTCTTCCATCACCTCTGCCGCTTTCTTTATCATAAGAGCATGGCAATCAATGCAGGGATTCATGTAGGAGCCGTAACCGTAGGTAGGATTTTTGACTATCCCAAAATGTTCCTCCCCCATGTCTATAACCTTCATGGGAATTCCGGCCTTCTCTCCTATAGCTAGAGTCCTTCGATAATCCCAGAAGGGGGAGGAAAAGGTTATACCTATTACTTCTATTCCTTGATCTTGAATAAGTTTAGCCGCAATCAGACTATCAAGACCACCAGAGATAAGACCTATGGCTTTAATCTTTTGATAGGTCCCAGGAACCACTTCTAAAACCCTCGATGTCAACTGTGACCCACTTAAATCCACTAGCTTTTGCGATCTTTACCAATTCTTCTCTAATCTCGGGAAGGAAAATATCCTTTATGCATGTTAGATCTACCTCGATTCTAATTAGCCTAATCTCAGGATGGACTCTAGCTCTGAAGGATCCATCTACCGTTGACCTGATTTTTCTCTCAAATTCTGATACCGTTTCAATCAAATGGGGTGTGAGCTCCTGATTATATGGAAATCTAGTGGCAAGACAACTTTCGGAGGGTTTTTCCGCAAAAAGAAGCTCATAGGTCCTAGATGCTTTTCTAATTTCCTCCTTTGTCCAGCCTGTCTTAATAAGGGGGCTTTTTACGCCTAACTCATCGAGGGCCCTCAGTCCTGGGCGATATTTTTTTAATTCATCCAGAGTTGTTCCGTCAAAGAGAACATCACAACCTCTTGAGCGTGCCACGTCTATAAGGACACTCATGAGACGCCTTTTACAGGCATAGCATCTATCCTGTGTATTAAAGTTAATTTCTGGTAGGTCTAGGAGGCTTACAAAAACATTCTCCATATCAAGCCAGCCATAGGTCTTAGCAATCCTCAGTCGGTATTCGCTTTCACCGGGAGGGGTAAGCTCGTGATCGGCACTTAATATTAGGGCCCCCTTTTTCATCTTGTTTCTGACAAACCAAGCAAGAAATCCACTATCCCTTCCACCTGAGAAGGCGATAGCTGGAAAGGAAAAGGGGGTGATATATTCAGAAAGAGCTTTTTCCTTTTTATTAATCTCCATTTGACTCAACAGGAGCTCCTGGGAGAAGTTCCTGGGGCTTGCCAAGGAGAAACTCCCCTTCCTTAATCCATTTCTTCAAAGTCTCGGCTATTTCTTTAGCTCTTACGTAGCTTGATAGAGGGACGGTAGGGACTTCTCTTCCCCTTATCTTTATCACTCCCCCTTTGAGCTCAGCATATGAAACCTCTCCAAGGGGTTCGGTCTCTGTAAAGCTATAATCTCTAACGGGGACTATAATATCCTCATCCCCTACACCGGTATAATAGGCCATCTCTTCGTCGAGAACTGGTATTGCGAGCCCTATCCCCACCGCCAGTGAACAGCCGTAACCTAACATGCTGATTCCCACAAGCCATCGGGGACTCATTTTTTTTAAGTCCCCCACAACCATTAACGTTCCTGCAGGCGCCCTAGGAATCCCCCTTTCGTTTCTAGGAATCCTAGGGTTATGCTGAGTCCCATGCCAGACTACATACCCTTGAGCTCCACCAAGGAAAATTCTAGTACCTATCCCTATTGTTCTATAGTAAGGGTCGTTGATAAGAGGGCTTAGGGCTCCAGAGGTGGAGTAATTAGCATTTCCAAGTTTCGGCTTCAGAACTCCCATGTAGGTATAGAGCGTCTTAGACGATAAGTTCACGGCACAATTATAGTTCTGGTAAGCATTTCGAGGGTTACATAGGATCGCATTGACAAAATCTTTAAGATAGACGGTCTTTTCAATAAACTTATTTGGATAGCAATCGGTCCCATAGGCTTCGGCCTTAAGTCTTACAGGCTTTCCGCTAACAAGATCATGAATAACATGTCCCCCTCCGTATTCGAAAAGACCAGGATGAACCTTATTCAGGGGATCATTTACAGTCGGTTCGGTTGCCCCAATGTAAATATCAACTGCCGCAAGACCTGCATAGGCTGGAACATCGTTTAGCCACACCCTGTGAGCCTTTATTGGGGGATTGGTATGGCCAAAGTTTATAAAAGCTCCGGAGGAACACATTATACCAAAGGTTCCCGTGGTCACCACATCAACCATACGGAAGGCTTCAGCTTCGCCCTTTTTTCTTACTATCTCCGTCATCTCCTCTGCTGTAACAACAATAACTTTACCTTGCCGGATCTTTTCATTGATTTCCTCATAGGTTTTTTTTCTACTCATTCCGGTAACCCCCTTCAATCGCTAAAATAAAACCCTCCGGTAGCCTGGAAACCTCCCCCGAATCAGTGGAATTTCTATCTATGAATTCGCATCTAATGTCAACGTGGAAACTCTAGTTTAAAGCCCTATCTATCCTTGAATGATGAAGACCCTGTTGCTAATTTAGACTAGAAAACAAAAAGGAGTATGCTGAGGGAAGGAATGCGTATTTCTATAGCCAAAAAATTCACCCTATTCCTTCTAATACTTTCTCTTATGCCACCTATTGTCCTTGGAATGATGCATCTTGCAAATCTTCATGAGCTAGAAAAGATAGCCGTAGAAAAGAGCTCTATCCAGCTCGAACAAAAGAGTAGGGAATCTCTCGAGGTAAGAGCTGTAGAACTTGCGAACAGGGTTAGTGAATTTCTCCAATCCATAGAGGTTGATGCCCACACACTCTGTATGATGCCAAAACGTTTAGACGTCCTTCAGAAATTCTACTCAATTCACAAAAAGACCATATGGACTAGAGATGGTACAAATGATCACCCGATAGAAATAAGAAAAGAACTACCCCTATACCGAGAAATAGCCTTCATCGACCTCTCAGGAAAGGAACTTATAAAGATAGTTGACGGCGAACCGGTTCCTCAAAACCTTCTTCGTGACGTGAGTAAACCGGAAAACACTACCTATAAATCTGAGACTTACTTTAACGAAGTCATGAAATTACCCAAAGGTAAAATCTACGTATCCCACGTAACAGGATGGTTCGTCTCTTTAGAAGAACAGCTTCAGGGAGCTCCTGAGCTTGAGATGGCCGTTGAAGGTAAAAAATACGAAGGTATAGTCCGTTTCGCCATTCGATGTGAAGGGGGGGCTGATTCTCCCGAAGGAGTGATTGTGCTTTCCCTCGATCATAGGCATCTTATGGAATTTACAATGCATATCCTACCAACGGAGGAACGCTTCGTTGTCTTCCCGTCCTACAAAAGCGGTAATTATGCCTTTATGTTTGATGATGAAGGGTGGATTATCTCCCATCCCAAGTTTTGCGACATAAGAGGACTTAGACCGGATGGAAGTCCCTTCGATCCTACTGCTCCATATTACACCAGGGAAAATCTCCTCCTTGGAAAGGTGCCATTTAACCTTGACTACGCCGGTATAATTAATCCCAATTATCCATTTATAGCTTCCGAGGTAAGAAAAGGTCGTTCAGGTGTAACAAATACATTTAACGTTGGAGGGATACCCCGAGTAATGGCCTATGCTCCTATCTTTTACTATCAAAAACCCTACGATCGCTACGGTATATTTGGAGGTATCACCATTGGAGTAGACACCACTACCTTTAAGGCGCCCATATCTAGAACAGAAAAGGCCATAACCAGTATTATACGTCGCACAAAGATTCAAAACTTTTTAGTTATGGGTATAACTATATTGGCATCTATTTTGTTTGCCTTTCTACTCGCCCGGGCAATAACCAAACCCATATTGCATCTTTCCCGTAAGGCTATGGAGATTGCTGAAGGTAAGGTACCAGAAGATATTGAATTAAAAACAGGGAATGAGATAGAAACTCTTTCAACAAGCCTTGCTAAGATGGCAAAGGAGATCCACCAATATCGCAACCATTTAGAAAACTCCTTGAAGGAGCTGGCCTCATCAAAAAAATCTCTCGAACAATACTCCTATGAACTTGAGAAGCAGGTATGGATTATAAAAAACATTCACTATCTTAGTCAGCTCCTTAGCACTATTTATGAAAGGGATCGGGTGCTGGAAGAGGTGCTAAAAACCTCTGTAAAGGGCCTAGGATATGATCGTGCTATACTGTATCTCTTTGATCCCTCGAGTAGGCAATTGGTCTGTCATGGGACATTTGGGTTTTCCGAAGAGCATGAAAGGCGCGCTAAGTCCTTATCATTTCATATTGATAGGGAGGATTGTAGTATTACTAGAGCCTTCCGGCATGGGAAGACGATTTTCCTAGAAGAGGTAACAGAGTTAGATACAAGGATAGTCAAAGAGTGGGAAAGCAAGGGCTTCGTCTGGACACCCCTAAGAACAGGGAACCAAGTAATCGGTGTTATTGGGGCTGAGCGGTTGGAAAGATACTCTTCCTTTAGCAAAATAGAAGTTGAAGCCCTGGAAATCTTAGCCAATGACACTGCCCGTGCAATTGAACGCTCTGAACTTTATCGAGGGCTTATTGGTGAGAAGAATTTTATATCATCCATTCTATTACATGTTCCCATAGGTATCATTGTCTTAGGAGAGGACGGCAAAATAAAGTGGTTTAATCCCTATGCGGAAAAATTATTTGGAATTCAAGATGCCGAAGGGAAACAGTATAGCCAAGTGTTTATAAATTTCCCATCATGGAAGAAAATTATCGAAGAGGCCATCCATTCTATCCACCTTGCTAGATCGGTTGTTGAACATAATCTAATATTTCCAGATGGAAAGGAAAGAATAATCGAATATTCCTACTCTTCCATTGATAAGACCGAGGGGGATGAAAAACTTTTTCTCATATCTTGCCGTGATATCACTAAGAGAAAACAAATGGAAGAACACATGAGAAGAACCGATAGACTAGCAAGCCTCGGAGTCCTGGCTGCTGGTATAGCCCACGAGATGAGAAATCCTCTTACAGGAATTTCTCTTATGCTCGATGATCTCCATGATCACCTTCACGACAATCGTGAAGAACGAGAACTTATTCAAAGGGCTCTTGAAGAGATCGAGCGACTAGAAAACCTTATAAACAGCCTCCTAGACTTTGCTACACCCTCCAGGGAGCTTAGGCTTGAACCAACATCTCTTTCCTCTATTATTGCGGACACTTTACTCTTTATGAGAAAACTTGCAAAAAATCATCACGTAAGGATAACAACGGAGATAGATGATAACATACCCCCCATCCAGGCCGATCGAGAGAAAATGAAGCAGGTATTTCTCAACCTTTTTATAAACGCTATCCAAGCTATGCCAAATGGTGGAATTCTAACGATAGGGGTTTCAAAGGCTCCTGAATCCATTCGCGTTACAATTTCTGACACAGGAGAAGGTATTTCTCCAGAAGATATTCCCTACATTTTCGATCCCTTCTTTAGTCGCCGTCCTCGTGGATCCGGGCTAGGACTTGCTATAGTCCACAGTATTGTAGTCGAACACGGTGGAAGAGTTGCTGTATCTAGTAACCTAGGGAAGGGCACGACCTTCGTCATAGATTTTCCTACACAACAGAGCAAAATAGCTAAAGAAGGTGACAGCCTATGACTGGAGATACTATTTTGATAGTCGATGACGAAGATTTTATCTGTGAAAACCTCCAACGGATAATCAGGGAAGAGGGTTACGAAAGTATTGTGGCCAAAACGGGGAGCGAAGCGATAGCAACGGTTAAGTCTTCATCCGTCGATCTGGTTTTGCTAGATCTTAAGCTATCTGATATCCCGGGGATTGAGGTTCTCAAAAAACTTAAAGAAGAGGATCCAGATCTGATAGTTGTGATTATAACCGGATATGCATCAGTAGAGTCCGCTGTTGAAGCTCTTAAACTAGGTGCCTACGATTACATTAAAAAGCCCTTCAAGGCCGATGTAATAAAGCTTATTGTAAAACTTGCCCTTGAAACACAGCGGCTTAGGAAGGAAGTTAAAGCCTTTAGATCACACTACAAGGATATATTAAAGGGCAAACCTCTAATAGCTGAAAGTCCATCAATGCAAGAGCTTCTTGTAAAGCTAAAAAAAGTTGCTACCCTCTCCGACACAACTGTTCTAATAACAGGAGAAACCGGAACTGGAAAGGATCTTTTCGCAAGAACCATTCATGCTCTTAGCCCCCGTTCCGAAAGACCCTTCATAGAGGTAAATTGCGCAGCCCTTCCAGAACAACTCCTGGAGAGCGAACTGTTTGGTTATGAAAGGGGAGCCTTTACTGGAGCTAGAGAAAGAAAGATTGGCCTCTTCGAAGCAGCCAATGGTGGAACTATATTCCTTGATGAAATAGGAGAACTTGCCCTAGGACTTCAAGCAAAGCTTTTAAGAGTTATTGAGGATAAACGCATCCGAAGAATTGGGAGCACCAACTATCATGATGTGGAAGTGAGGATAATAGCCGCTACCAATCGTGACCTTAAAAGGGCCGTAGCGGAGAAGAACTTCAGAGAAGATCTTTATTTTCGATTAAATGCTATTCCAATTCATATACCACCTCTTAGAGAGCGTCCTGAGGACATTATCGCCCTGTCGAAGCATTTTCTTGCCGAATATAATAAAAAATATAATCGGCACTTTCAGGGATTTTCCCTCGAGGCAAAACACCTTCTTTTAACCTACCCATGGCCTGGAAATGTCCGAGAGTTGGCCCATACCATCGAGAGAATTTGCATAATGCATGATGATAGGATCGTAGAAAAACACCATCTTCCCCTAGAGATAGCCCATGGTATTGATACCCTATCGGACAATTCTCTATCATTTCCTATAAACATACCTCCCGAAGGGATTAATCTGGAGGAGATGATAGACAGGTTCACTTCTGTTATTATTGAAAAGGCATTAGCTATGGTTCAGGGAAATATCTCTCAGGCAGCCAAACTGTTAGGAATCCCAAGGGGAACGCTCCGATATAAGATTGAAAAGTATAACATATCCCCCATAGTACCACCCCCTTCTAAAAAGCCTTAAGGACTGGCGAAATTTGACGCCCTAGTGGCGAATTTTCGCCACCCAATCAGCAAATTACCTTAAAAGCCCTTGTAGCTTAACTATAACCCCTGCAATATCTTCTTGTAACAGATTGAAGGGATACCATATAGTCGGGGTCAGGCATAGCTCTTGCTAAAAATATGTCCCGGCCAGTCTTTTTAGGAAATTCAACTGAGCTCAGGGGAGGGTCTTTGTGGAAAAAGGTCTTGTAATCGCTCTTGTAGGGATGGGGGGTACCCTTTTCACCTTGTGGATACTCACCATAATCATGGACATTTTAAAGAAAATATTTCCCTACCGTGAAGAGGAAGAGTCGGGCGGAAACAGAAAGGAGAGATCATAATGGGAGAGATTATTCTTTCTAGCATCTCAGCTCTCACCGCAGGTATTGGTGCCCTTACTATTCAAAACGCTGTCATGATCGCGGTTGGATGTTTGCTACTTTATCTAGGTATAAAAAAGGGATACGAGCCTCTTCTTCTTGTTCCTATTGGGTTTGGTGCCATTTTAGTAAACATCCCTTTGGCAGATCTTATGGGTCAAGAGGGACTTTTAAGGCAGTTTTACAATTTTGGGATCGCCAACGAGGTTTTCCCCTGTCTTATTTTCATCGGGATCGGCGCTATGACAGACTTTACCCCTCTTTTGGAAAACCCAAGAATCCTTCTTTTGGGTGCGGCAGGCCAGTTTGGAATATTTCTAACATTTCTTATCGCTATTGCTTTAGGGTTTGATCTCCTGGAAGCCCTCTCTATAGGCATTATAGGAGCATGTGATGGTCCTACATCGATTTATGTAACATCTAAGTATGCGCCCCATCTTCTTGGAGCTGTTTCCGTGGCTGCCTACTCCTACATGGCCCTCGTGCCTCTAATTCAACCTCCCATTATGCGCATCCTTACAACCAAACGGGAAAAGCTTATCAGAATGGAATACCCATCCCACAAGAGCGTATCCAAAAGGACCAAGCTTCTCTTTCCAATTGTTGTGACCCTTGCCTGTTGTCTTATTGCTCCTATGGGAACGCCTCTTATGGGGATGCTGATGTTGGGTAATCTTATGAGGGAATCCGGTGTGGTAGCTCGACTTACAAAGGCCTCAGAAAACGAAATCGCCAATATAGTCACCCTTCTTTTGGGATTAGCTATTGGTGGCACAATGGAAGGAAACACCTTCCTAAAACCACAAACACTGCTTGTTCTCGCCCTGGGGCTGGTAGCTATCTGCCTTGACACAGTAACGGGGGTCCTCTTTGGGAAGCTAATGTGTTTTCTTACCAAAGGCAAAATCAATCCCCTGATTGGGGCCGCCGGTATCTCAGCCTATCCCATGGCCGCAAGAGTAGTCCAGACGGAGGGAAGGCGTTATGACACCAACAATTGGCTTTTAATGCATGCTATGGGAGCAAACACAGGAGGTCAGATCGGTTCTGTTATGGCCGCAGCTATTATGCTCTCAGTTTTTAAGGGGATGGGTTTAGGGTAACTCTCAGGGCCTTATGCTGTGTTCGGCTCTTAACTGACCCTTATTCAAAGGGTCGGTTACCCCTTCTAGATTCTAACATCATCAAAAAAGGAGAAAGAGATGAAGGCAAGTGATCTAATGATACCCCTGGCTAAGTGTGCAAAAATTGCGGAGGATAGAACAATCTACGATGCCCTAATGATGCTAGAAGCAACTCGTCAACGTTCGTCCCTTGATTACAGACCACGAGTTGTATTCGTCCACGATAGTAAATTCAAAGTAGTAGGCTGCATACGCCCAATCGAAGTAGTCAACGCTCTAGGTGGAGAAACTTTCACCGAAAAGTCGTATCCATCGTGGAGAGATATGATGTATCGGATAGCCGAAATGATACACGCAATACCGGCTAAGAACATTATGTATCGATTCTCAGAAAAAGAATATGTTTCGGAAGATACCCCCCTCGAAGAAGTGTTCTCTAGGATAATTTCTGGCTCATACCTTCACATGGTTGTCACTTCAGGAGAGGCCACTATAGGTGTCATTCGACTGAGTGATCTTTTTGGCCTTGTTTGGAAGGAAGCCAAACGCCTTAGCGGATAATTTTTGTGCAAGGGAAGGAGTAACCATGGCAACGAGCGAAGTATTACAGAAAGGACAAAGGGAGATTAGGGAAGTTTTATCAGAACATGAAGAGCGTTTCGAAAGATGGAGAAACACTATAGGACTTTTTTTAGGCCCCCTTGGAGCCCTCATCATATATTTAATTCCCATGCCCTCTCTTAGCCCAAAGGCCCATATCCTCGCCTCAATCATCACCTGGGTAGCAATATGGTGGATCACCGAGCCGGTCCCCTTACCAATAAGCGCTGTTATGGGAGCAATACTTTGTGTGGTCTTTGGTGTAGCAGACGCTAAAAAGGTTTTCGCACCCTTTGCGGACCCGATTATTTATCTCTTCTTCGGAGGATTTATAATAGCGGAAGCTATGTCCATTCATGGATTAGACAAACGTTTCGCCTATGGCATCATGTCCATGAGATGGATTGGAAATAGCACTGGGAGAATCCTCCTTGCCTTTGGTGTAATATGTGGCTTCATATCGATGTGGATAAGTAATACAGCGACGACTGCTATGATGTTTCCTATTGCTTTGGGTATAGTCTACGCCACCGCAGACATTGTCCAACAGAAGACGAAAA
Source organism: Syntrophobacterales bacterium (assembly GCA_026417655.1). Taxonomy (GTDB): domain Bacteria; phylum Desulfobacterota; class Syntrophobacteria; order Syntrophobacterales; family Thermodesulforhabdaceae; genus JAOACS01. The sequence continues at coordinate 116,998 of JAOACS010000008.1, read as the reverse complement.
GCGTCGTCGAACCTACAAAACTCCGTTTTGGTACAGCCATGATGTTAATGGCTGCCTACGGTGCCTCCACTGGAGGGATTGGGACCCCTGTGGGGACTCCACCAAATCTTATCGGCATTGCCATGATCGAGAAATTTTGTAACGTAAAAATACCGTTTTTCAAATGGATGAGCTTCGCTGTTCCACTACTCATCTTACTTTCCATTCTTCTCTTCGTCTTGATGTATTTCCTACATAAACCTGAAGTATCAAAAATTGAGGGCGGACAGGAATATATTGCCCGAGAAAGGGCTTTACTGGGTCCATGGACCAGAGGACAAAAAAACGTGATGGTAGCCTTTTTGGTAACAGTAAGTCTATGGCTCATTCCAGGAGTGCTGGCCATCCTATACGGAACCGATGCTCCCATATCTAAAGCCTATAATAGGATCATTCCAGAGAGTGTAGCGGCCCTCATTGGAGCGGTTCTTCTTTTCATATTGCCCGTAAACTGGAAAGAACGTGAGTTTACAATTACTTGGCGACAGGCTGTAAATATTGACTGGGGTACATTGCTCCTCTTTGGTGGAGGTATTACTCTTGGAAATCTCATGTTCGAGCTAAAACTTGCAGACGTCATTGGCTCAAAGCTTTTAAATCTTACTGGAGCTACATCAACTTGGGGAATAACCCTTGGGGCGATATTTATAGGTATTCTTGTGAGTGAAACATCATCTAATACCGCATCGGCTAACATGGTAGTTCCAGTTATTATATCCCTTGCCCAGGCGGCAGGTGTAAACCCCGTGCCCCCTGCTATAGGAGCTACCCTTGGTGCTAGCTGGGGATTTATGCTTCCAGTCTCTACCCCACCAAACGCTATTGTATACGGATCAGGGATGGTTCCCATCATAAAAATGATTAGGGCTGGGGTATTATACGATCTGCTTGGAGGATTTTTGATCTGGATAGGTTTAATGATAATCCTTCCTATTGTTGGATTAGCCTAGTCCATAAACCTATAATTATAAAAACTCTGGCGATTTTCATAATCGCCAGAGTAAAAACTAGTCATAGCCAAGAGTTTTCTACTTACTCGCTTCTAAACAGGCTTTACAAATCAACCTCCCCTCTACTTCTACCATTTTTGTCTTCATTGTTGCCTCTCCACACACAGCGCAGGGCTCCGATGGAAAAATACGGGCCTTGGGAGGAAGCTCTATATCGGATTCCTTCACATCGAAAAGCTCCTCGGTTTTGGTCTCAAGAAGTCGTCTACTACGTTCCTCATGAAGTTTCCAAAATCGCCTTTTCTCCTCATCCGTGGCTTGGTCGTTTATCACCTTATGAATAAGTTCAAAATGCTCCTTATGGTCACTAGATCTAAAGCTTCTCTCCTTTAAAATTATCCTGAAGCCCTTTCCCGTCCTTCTGCTTGCAAGAGTCATGGCCATCTTACCGTAATCCTTGTAAATCAGATTCCCTTTACCAAAGGTGCACCCTGTCAATACTTGGACAGCGTCCACAAAACAGGCATCATTTTCCACAATAGCGACAAGCTCTTCGTCCTCTGCCCTTACTTCATTTAGTTTTTCCATTCCTAGCTTGGATGCCCTGTAACCAATCACCAAACCAGGACATATATGCCCATGAAAGGCAACACACTCTTCCAGTCTATCGTATTTTCTTAGTTCTTCACGGTCCATGGCTACCTCCATGAATACTATTTTTCAAAATCTATCTTTCTTCCCGGCTCCCCATAAAGTTCCTTCATGGCACCATAGACATCCTTTCCCAAAAAGAATCTATAAATCTCTTTGGCCTTTGATTCCAGGTCTATATCCTTGAACCTATCGGGGTAAAGGATTTTTCCTACAACGTAGGCATCAATCAGCACAGTTTCCACATTGGTAGCGTAAAAATTAAAGGGGAAAAGGACATAGATGGCGCCATCTTGAACTGCCTTAAGGTTTTTATAAAAATCCGGTCTTTTCTGGTAATCCCGACGAACCAATTCAAGTCCTCCTCCGTCAATAAAAATAACGTCGGGATTCAGTTTAAGAATTGTTTCCTTATCACTGAAGACATGAGAGCCTATTTTCGCTTCTATTTCGTTCGCTAAGTTTATAGAGTTTGTCCACTCAAGAGGTAAATAGTGCTGTTCTGTGCTTTCAATCCCGTGGGATCCTCTATAACCGATTCCACCAACATAGACTCTTGGTTTTTTATCGATGGGTATATCTATTGTGCGGCCATTCAGGTCTCTCTTCACACTTTCGATAAACTCAATTATTTCTTCTGCTCTCCTCTCCATACCCAGAATTTTACCTGCAGACTTTAAAGAATTGTAGATTGAATTATCAAAGGTAGCGAAGCGGCCATAGGAAATAACAAAAACCGGAATACTAAGAAGCCGCTGAACCTCGTCGGCAAGGGATGCATCCATATAGGTAACAAAAATTATGTCCGGAGAAACGGCTAAGATCGCCTCCATATTGGGTTTTCTATTTATACTTTCAGGTCCTCCCGGTCCTATGGAAGGAAGATTAGCAAGTTCTGGATAAGCTAGCCGGTAGGGTCTTCCCCCAGTAAACCGTTTTTCTAGATCTTCTACCCCTACAACTCGATCTACCACACCAAGATAGCTTATAAGCCTTAGCGAACCAGGACCAAGGCATATAAGCCTTTTTACCCCGCCCTTACTAACTTCGACCTTTCTTCCAACACCATCAATGGCCCCTATCTTATCTTCCGTCTCGCTATGGGCGAGGTCCAGTCCCACGGAAATAATGGCTACGCAAAGTATGGGCAGGATAATTCCTTTCTTCATTATAATGCTCCTCGTCGACTGGTACTACCACGTTGTAGCCTTTAGACTTAACTATACTCACAGGAACACCATAGACATTAAAGACAATTTTAGGATCTAGCTCCTCAGGTGTAACAATAGACCAGATGAGGCCATCCTTTAAAAAAAGCAACCTATCCGCAAACCGTAGGGCAAGATTTATATCGTGAAGACAAACAATAGTTGCAACCGAGGGGATTCTACTCTTGGTTATTTTACGGATAGTTCTCATTACATCGAGTTGATTTTTTATATCGAGATGGTTAGTCGGTTCATCCATAAGAAACACATCGGGCGTTTGAGCAAGGGCTCGTCCTATCATTACCTTTTGAAACTCTCCCCCACTAAGTTCGCTTACTCTTTTCAAAGTAAAATTTTGCAAACCAAGACTGGTTATTACATCGTCGATAATCTGGTAGTCCTCTTCACTTAGAGCCCAGTCTATATAAGGCTTTCTACCAAGGGCTATCATCTCAAATACTGTTAAATCCGAGTCCTGAGATCTCTGAGGAACATAGGCGATGTGTTGAGCTATACGTCTTCGTCCCCAAGAAGATATACCTTCGCCGTTAATGTAAACCACTCCCTTATATGGAGAAAGTATAGCATTTATGCATTTAAGTAGAGTTGATTTCCCAGCACCATTTACGCCAAGTAGAGCCACACACTCACCCTTTTTGATCTCAAAGCTAATACCATTAAGAACAGTTCCTCCCGAAGGGTATTTGAAATAAATGTCTTCAACCTTGATAATCATCTCCTATAACCTCTCATCAAAAGATAGAGAAAAAGAGGTGCTCCCATAAAGGATGTGATAACTCCTACAGGAAGCCCGCCCGATCCTATAATGGCCCTTCCAGCTGTGTCAGCTCCAAGGAGTAGAAGGGCTCCCAGGAGGGATGTAGCAGGAACAAGAAGGGAATAATTTGACCCGAAGAGCCGTCTTGCTGCATGGGGAGCTATCAAACCAACAAAGGCTATAACCCCGTGAAAGGCTGTAGCTACGGAAGAAACAATTGCCACCAGAGCCATTCCTTGCCATCTTAATCGTTCTACAGAGACTCCTAAACCTTTGGCCGATTCCTCACCGGATTCAATCGCCATAAAATCCCAGGAGCGAAAATACACAAAGCCTAGGGCGATAAAAACTGCAAAAGCGGTTACCCCAATCTCCTGCCAATTAGACCGAGAAACATCACCGAAGGTCCAAAAAACTATCGTTGCAAGCTCAGTTTCGTTTGCAATATACTGGATAAGAACTGTAGCCGCCGAAAAAAGGGAAGAAAGGGCAACTCCAGAAAGTATTATAGACTCCGGTGTAAGCCGCTTTAGCTTTCCCAAAAACAATATAATTATGGTGGCAAGGAAGGAACCCCCAAAAGCAAATATAGTTATTGAAAGATATTTTAACTTGAAAACCACAACGGAGACCGCCGCCCCAAAGGCAGCTCCCTGGCTAATTCCCAGAGTTGAGGGGGATGCTAAGGGATTTCTAAGAAGTGACTGAAGGGTAAGACCAGCAAGGGCAAGGCCGGCTCCTACCACAAGAGATGCTACAGTGCGTGGAAGGCGAATGTTCCATACAAGAATCGCTTGCTTTCCTGAAGACATACCCAAAAGAGCTTCTATCAATTCCCCATAGGGTATGCGATAGGCACCTACCGAAAGTGACACCAAAATAACTAAGCTTCCTAAGAAGCATAATAACAGAATAAGCCGCCTTTTCGACCTAACATATCTTTTGAAACGTAGCGACGATGACCTCTTATCTAAGAGACCATTATCCTGTACCCCTAAGGAACCTCTTTCAAAATAAAAAAATGCCACGAATTCACCCCTTCCTAAATACTTAGACCTTCGTGGCTCTCTTGCCTTGCTTCTTGCAAAGCGTTTTTTTTAATATATATTGGAAGTCATCAATTTGTCAAAGTAATAAAGAACCCATTATTAGGTCCGATTGCATAACATTTTGATATGTTTAAACATCTTCTCAAATCATAAAATGACACTTTCAAGTAATCAACCTAAACATTATAATCCTGGCTCTGAGTAGGTTTATCATAATCCACTTTAGAGGACAGGAGATGGGACATGGAGACAAAAGCTTGCTTCCTTCAAGGACTTAAAATATTCTTAATAGGTCTTTCCTTGATTTACTCCTTCATCGCCTTTGCCCAAACTGGAGACGAAGCTCCCCAACAGATTCAGGAAACAACCTCGGAGGATAATTTGCCCTTCATGAAGACTGGCCTTATTTGCGAATCAGTTAGAAACGGCCACTGCGAACGTCCAACGGTAGTCCTTTCTGTGGAAAGGAAGCAGGCTTTTTGCTATACTCTTTTTGAAAACATAACCGCACCCCGCATCATTTATCACAGATGGTATCACCGGGGTGAACTTACCACTCAAATTAGGCTTAGGCTTCAACCCCCTAGATGGGCAACTTACAGTTCAATACAGCTTAGAGAGGCCGATAAGGGTCCATGGCAGGTTGAGGTAGTCGACGAAACGGGTCGAGTATATGGTGTTCTTAGATTTAGCATAACGGAATAGTAACACAATGAAATCTCTTATACCATTTCTTAAGACAGTAAGATGGCAAGATGTCTTGGATGTTTTAATAAACAGCTACATCCTGTTTAGAGTCTATATCCTCTTTCGACACACCAATGCCTTCAGGGTAATAATTGGGATCGGCATTCTATGGGTATTTCAAAAAATCGCTACTTCCCTAGGGCTTGTCATAACTAGTTGGATCCTTCAGGCTGTTATAGCCCTTGCTGCTATCATAATTATCGTTGTATTTAGAAATGAACTCCGTTTAGCTCTACAGGTGCAAAATCTTAGAAGTTTTCTCTGGGGAGGTGTATCTAAGCAGAGCTACACTCCTGCTCAGGTTATTACAGACACCGTTATGCAAATGGGCAAAAAACGGATTGGAGCAATAATTGTAATTCCCGGAAGGGAAGACATTTCAGAACTTGTCCATGGTGGTATACCCTGGCACGGTAAAGTCTCTCAGGAGATGATAATAAGTATATTTTGGCCTAATAATCCTGTCCATGATGGGGCTATCATAATAGATGGTGATGAGATTAAGGAGGTAGCCGTGCTGCTTCCTCTTTCTCAGAGATCAGATCTTCCTACCTTCTATGGCACACGTCATAGAGCTGCCCTAGGGCTAGCTGAAAGGAGTGATGCCCTCGTTATAGTAGTTTCTGAAGAGAGGGGGCGAGTGTCTATAGCTAAGAACGGCTCAATAGGGGCCGTCTCAGATCCAGAAGTTCTCCATAAAACTATCCGTGAACACGTAAATCCTATACCGGAAAAACGGACCAAGTGGTGGAACAGAACTAATTTACAAACGGCCTTCGCAGCCCTTGCATCCTTCGTGATTATTTCCGGTGCATGGTTTTCTTTTACGAGAAGTAAAGATGTTGTCATGTCAGTTGAAGTTCCTATAGAATTTTTAAATAGACCGGTGAATTATGAAATCATAGAGGTCAATCCCCCTAAGGTTACCCTTAACCTAGCGGGATCAAGTGCTCTCATGAAGTCTATAAAGCCCCAGCAGATAGAAGTCAGAATTGATCTAAGAAAGGCCTCCGAAGGGAAAAACCTTATCCCCATAACCCAGGAAAACATTTTTATTCCTCCGGGTATACTCATAAATCGTGTAGAGCCAAGCTTTGTCGAGGTGATTTTGGATACTCTTACCTCCAAAGAGGTCAGCATTCAGGTTGATTGGAAAGGACACCTAGATGATAGGCTTATCATAACCGAAGTAAAGGTATCACCCTCTAAGCTCATTGTTGTTGGCGGAAAATCTATTCTCAGTAATTTAAACACCCTATATACAGCTCCTGTATCCCTTGAAGATATTCGCGGCTCTGGGAGCACTTCAGTGCCGGTAATTATAATGCCACCATCTATCAAATTGGCGCCGAACTATTCCGATAGGGTTGTAGTAGAATACACGGTTAAGGATCGCAGAACAATGGAGATCGTTTCACCCTAAAGATTCACAAAGGAGGATAGAAGTAATGATTCAATCAGGAAAGGAATCTCAAAAAATTGAAGTTTCACAGGATGGTCTTATTGTGCCGGATTACCCGATAGTTGGATTTATCGAGGGTGATGGGACCGGACCCGATATCTGGCGAGCTACACGAATGGTTATTGACGCCGCCGTAGAAAAAGCCTCCGGTGGAAGGAGAAAAATTTATTGGCAGGAACTCCTCGCAGGAGAAAAGGCTTACAGGGAAACGGGAAGCTGGCTTCCAAGTCAGACCATAGATGGGATCCGTTCCCTCGTTGTGGCCATAAAAGGACCTCTCACAACACCTGTAGGGGGAGGTTTTAGAAGCGTCAATGTAACCCTTCGGCAGGTTCTTGACCTTTATGCCTGTGTAAGACCTGTTAAATACATAAAGGGGGTTCCCTCCCCTATGAGAAATCCCGAAAAGGTCAATATGGTAATCTTTCGGGAAAATACCGAAGATGTCTACGCCGGAATAGAATGGCCCGCGGGATCGGAAGAGGCAAAGAAGGTGGCCTCCTTCCTAAAGGATGCATTCTCGATTCACATACCGGAAGATGCAGGTATTGGAGTTAAGCCAATAAGCCGCCATGGAACTGCAAGACTTGTCAAAAAAGCCATAGAATATGCCATAGAAAATAATCTCCCATCGGTAACATTGGTGCACAAAGGAAACATAATGAAGTACACTGAAGGAGCCTTTAGAAACTGGGGATATGAACTAGCAAGTTCCACCTTTGGCGATAAAACCATTACAGAGGATGAGCTCTGGAAAACCTACGGAGGTAGGACTCCAGAAGGTAAAATCGTTATAAAAGACCGCATCGCCGACGCCATGTTTCAACAGGTGCTTCTTAGACCCGAAGAATATTCGGTTATCGCCACTCCAAATCTCAATGGTGACTACCTTTCCGATGCCCTTGCTGCACAGGTGGGAGGATTAGGCATGGCTCCAGGTGCTAATATTGGGGACTGTTGCGCCCTCTTTGAAGCAACCCATGGCACTGCTCCCAAATATGCCGGACTAGACAAGGTCAATCCCAGCTCTTTAATTCTTTCTGGGGCTATGATGCTTCGTTATATGGGATGGAAAGAGGAGGCCGATCTTATAGAAGGAGCTTTGGAGAAGGCCATACAATCTAAGCAAGTAACCTATGATCTTGCCCGACAGATGGAAGGAGCCAAGGAGGTCTCTTGTTCTAGATTTGGCGAAATAATAGTAGAAATGATGGGATAGAATTTAAGGGTTTAATTATCCTAGAAGGGGGGCGAGCCTTTGCTCGCCCCGAATAACTTTAACCGAAAAATCCGCTTTTTATCCTTCTTTGATACAAATTCATGCTCTCCAATACTCTGGATATCTTAGAAAAAAAATACCAAAGGCTGCTACTATCAGGGCATGGGAAATAACGCCTTCCTTTAGGAGCCTTGGTATCTCACGGATAGGCTTTAAAACCACCTCTATTTCCTCAAGTTCATCGAGATGCTGTTGGGTAGCGGGATAGGCATTCCTTGCCAAAAAGGTGTAACATACATTCGTTTGAATAGCCGGGTTAGGATGAAGCCTTCCCACGAGTTCCCAGGATTGGGCGTCGTAACCCGTCTCTTCCAATAGTTCTCTCCGGGCTCCCACCTCAGGGTTAATACGCCCATCGATAACTCCCCCAGGAAGTTCTAGAGTGATCTCCCTTATCCCATGTCGATACTGCCTTACAAGCACTACCTGATCATCAGGAGTGATAGCGATGATGTTTGCCCAAGGAGCAAAATCTAATGCATAAACGCTGTAACAACGTCCTGTGGAGGGCATTACCACTTCATCAACCCTCACCTGAAAAAGCCCCCACTTCTTTTCAGACTTTGTCGATACAAGGCGCCACGGTCTTATAGGCATACTCCAAAATCCCAGCAAATAACCCCTCTAGATCTTTCCAAAGCCAAAAACAGTAAAAATCATGCTGTTTTTCTTCACAATTGTCCAGTATTTTATCCATAACGGTTTCCGAGAATCGCTACTTGTGTTAATAGAATCGTGGGGGAAGGAATTATAATAAAGGTTTTAGGCCTAGAGGGGTTACATTTTATGAAAAAAAACCTATTCGTCGATGAAATAACTCGAAGAATTGAGGATAAACCCATATTGATAAACTCAATATTTGTGGTGGGCGAAAAAAAACGTCTTACCACAAAGCAAGGTGACTCATACCTTCACCTCACACTCCTTGACAAGACAGGATCCATAAAGGCGAAAATCTGGGACGATTCCAAAATCCCCTTTGATAGTGTTCCCGACGATGGTGTAGTATCCGTGTCGGGACGAGCGGAAACTTTTAACAACACAATTCAAATCATAATAGAGACGATCCAGCCGGTAGAAACTAGGTATATCAACCCGTCGGATTTCGTGCCCTCTTCCGAAAAGGATCCTGAAAAGTTACTCAGAGAACTACAAAAAATCCTTAAACCAGCTTTTTCCAGCGTGTTCAAGGCTATTCTAGAATCCTTCTTTAACAATAAAACCTTCATTGAAGCCTTCAAAAGGGCTCCTGGAGCGGTTAAGATCCACCACGCCTACATTGGTGGCCTTCTGGAACATACCCTAGGCGTAGTAAAACTTTGTAGTCTCCTATGTAGCCTATACCCCTTTCTCGATAGACCAACCCTTCTTACGGGAGCTCTTTTCCACGACATAGGGAAGATCAGGGAATATCGCTACGACTGGAAATTGGACTACACCGATGAAGGTAGGCTTATAGGCCATTCGGTGCTTGGAGTCCAAATTATAGATGAGCTCGTCCCCCCATCTTCGCCCCTTCCTTCCGACACGATTATGATACTGAAGCATATGATTTTAAGCCATCATGGGGAAATTGAGACGGGGGCTGTCCAACTTCCCATGACGCGTGAGGCGATGGCTTTACATCTAGCGGATAATTTGGATGCAAAGATGGCAAGCCTCAACCAAATCTACGAAGAATTTAGTCAAGAAGAAAGATGGACACCCTACCAGAATTTCTATTCAAGACGCTTCTTCCTTGCATCTCCCGAAACGGAGAAAGCTGAAGAGGATGGGGCAATAAGATTAAAACCCCTAATAAGAGGACAAAAGACTCTTGGCGAACTCCTTCAGAGGATAGAACGCCCAGATGAGTAAGCCTCGGGTCATTAGCTTAGAAGGGATAGACGGATCCGGAAAATCCTCATTGGCGGAGTGGTTAAAGAGCCATCTAGAAGGCTTTGGCCTAAATACAGTGCTTTTACGTGAACCCGGCTCGACAAAGCTTGGTGAAGTGCTAAGGGAGTTTTTACTTCAAAACTTCCATGAAGCCTCCTATCCATGGACGGATGCACTACTATTTTACGCTGTAAGGGTAGAAAACCTTTATAGAAATATCTATCCTGCCATCCGTAGCGGAAGGTGGGTCCTTCTTGATCGCTTTCAGGATGCCACTATTGCTTACCAGGGCTATGGTCAGGGGTTAGATATTGAAAAGTTGGAGGCCATCTACAATTTAATAACCGATGGGTTTACCCCAGACTGGACAATACTTTTAGACTGTTCCCCCGATGTAGCCTGGGAAAGGCTCCGAAATCGTGAACATGTAAGAACCAGATGGGAGCAAAAGGAATTTATTGAGCTTGTAAGGGAAGGCTATCTCGAGCTAGCGAAAAAATACAGTAATCGGATAACTGTTGTCGACGGCACTAGATCAATGACTGAAGTTCGTATGAGTGTAGAAAAACTACTTCTTGAGAGATTAAACGGATGGGGCATCAGAATACCGAAGGAGGCCAGGACAGGGCCTTCGCAATATTAAGAAATCTCATGGCTAAAAATAGGCTTCCCCACGCGATTTTACTTACAGGCAGGGAAGGTATAGGGAAGACCGCCTTCGCTCTAGAGGTTGCCAAAGTTCTTCTTTGTGAAAAAAGATCAGATTCAGCCCTTGCCTGTGGAACCTGCGGATCCTGCCGCAAGGTCGAAGCCCTAATACATCCAGACCTTATAATGGTGAGAGCTGAAGGAAACGTAATAAAAATCAATCAAGTGAGGGCCATCATAGAAGAGACATCATACCGGGTGAGAGGAGGCCACTTCAGGGTTATTATCATAGAAGAGGCGGAAAAACTAAGCGATGAAGCCTCTAACGCACTTCTAAAGATTCTTGAGGAACCTCCAACAGGAAATATCTTTCTGCTCACTTCATCCCGTTATTACCAGCTTCTTCCCACCATTAGATCAAGGTGCTGTAAAATATCCCTCCAGCCGGTTCCGACAAATGAATTACTAAGGGTTGCCGAGGAGAGGTTGACACTTTCTAAGGAGGAAATCCTTTCTTATGTTCTTCTTGCAAATGGCAGTCATTCAAAGCTTATGGAACTTCTAAAGGCAGGAACTCCTTCTCCTTGGGTCACAGTCTCACTACGAGTAAAGACTATTAGGGAGGTGCCTATGTGGAAGTTTTTTACAGAAATTACAAGGTGGCTTGAGGAACACCAAGATCTAGAAGCCTTACTTAGGTACTTGAAGAGTTGGTTAGTGATAATTATCCGAAAACATGAAGAGGCATCCCCTAGACATATTGATAAATATCTTGACTTCTTTGAAACAATAGAAGAAGCGGAACAATCGCTTAGATTCAACGTAAACAAAACACTTCTTCTTGAAGAAATTGGAATGAGGATAAGGGAAGATCTCTATGAGTAAGCGAATTGGTGTGAGGTTCAGAGAAAGAAGTTTCATTTGGCATTTTGATCCAGGCCCCTGGGATGTTAAGGTTGGAGACTACGTTCTTGCTGAATCTCCAGAGGGTATTGCCGTAGGTGTTGTAGTGGAGGGTCCCCTATATCTTGCGATGGAAGAAGGAGAAATCCACCTCCGAGAGATTCAAAGGCCTGCAACAGAACAGGAGATCGAGAAGTATTTTAGCCATAGAAGCAGGGAACAAGCTGCAAGGGAATACTGCCTTCAGCGAATTTCGACTCACAATCTACCCATGAAACTTGTTGATGTGGAACTTCTCTTTGACGAATCGAAAATCATCTTTTACTTTACCGCCGAAGGGCGGGTTGATTTTAGAGAATTGCTAAAGGACCTGGTAAAGCACCTTAAGATGAGGATCGAACTTAGGCAAATCGGCGTGAGAAATCACGCTGCCGCGGTAGGGGGAATTGGTATATGTGGCCGACCCATGTGTTGCGCCCAATTCTTGAAAAGATTCCATCCCGTATCGCTTAAGATGGCAAAAGACCAAAATTTAAGTCTTAATCCCCTCAAAATCTCAGGCTCCTGTGGGAGGTTAATGTGTTGTCTTCAGTATGAACATCCCGTTTATTCGGTATTAAAAGAAGGACTTCCCAAAGTTGGACGAAAGATTGAAACTCCGGAAGGCAAGGGAAAAGTCATAAGGCAAAATGTTCTTGAAAGGAGTATCACGGTAGAACTAGAGGACGGTAGGCAGATGGAAATTCAATACCCACCTTTGGATGAGGAGGCATGCCGTCAGGCTTTGGCTAGAACTCAAAGCCAGACCTTCAATCAGGTGGCTACAGAAGACATTCTGTCGGATGATAATCTGAACATGATGGAAACTGAAGAGGAAGAAGAATGACAAAGAAATTCTACATTACAACCCCCATTTACTACGTTAATGCACCCCCCCACATTGGCCATGCTTATACAACAATAGTGGCCGATGTCCTTAATCGTTTCTACAAACTAATGGAGTATGAAACCTTTTTCCTGACTGGAACCGATGAGCATGGTGACAAAATAGTTCAGGCTGCTCAAGAAGCTGGCCTCAGTCCAAAGGAATATGCTGACAAAATCAGTGAACAGTTTCAAAAAACATGGCCTAGGCTCAACATATCCTATGACTACTTCATAAGAACCACATCCCTTAAACACCAAAGGGTTGTCCAATACGTCCTCCAGAAGGTTTACGAGGCTGGAGACATTTATTTTGGCTCCTATCGAGGGCTCTATTGCATAGGCTGTGAGCGTTTCTATACGGAACGGGAGTTAGTTGACGGTAAATGTCCCGATCATGATAAGCCTCCCATAGTAAGAGAAGAAGATAATTACTTCTTTAGCATGAGCAAATATCAATCATGGCTCATTGAATACATTGAACAAAATCAAAATTTTATAACCCCTGAGCGCTATCGTAACGAGGTCCTTGGATTTCTCAGAGAACCCCTCGAAGATTTATGCATATCGAGGCCGAAGGAAAGGCTCGACTGGGGAATCCCCCTACCCTTCGATGATCGCTACGTTACCTATGTGTGGTTCGATGCCTTAATAAACTATATCTCCGCCCTGGATTATCCCCATGGCGAGTTGTTTCATAAATTCTGGCCGGTCGCACACCATCTGATAGCTAAGGACATTCTGAAACCCCATGCCATCTACTGGCCTACAATGCTTAAGGCCGCCGGTATCCAGCCTTATCAGAGCCTCCATGTTCATGGATACTGGAAAATAGAGGAAGGAAAGATGAGTAAGAGCAAGGGCACAGTGGTTCGTCCCCTCGATCTTGTAAGTGTCTATGGGTTAGATGCCTTCCGTTATTTCCTTATGCGTGAGATGGTCTTTGGTCTCGATGCAAACTTTAGCGAAGAGGCCCTTATTCAACGACTTAACGCCGATCTTGCAAACGACCTAGGGAATCTTTTCAGTAGAACCTCTGCTATGGTTCAGAAATTCTCCGGCGGGATTACACCCAAATGGATAACACCAAAGGGTAGTGCCCATGACGAAGATATGTTGAAAAAGTGCGACGAAACAAAGAAAGCCTATGTGGTGGCAATGGAGGGTATGGAGTTTCACAAGGCCCTTATTGCCCTATGGGAGCTTATAAATCGAGCTAATAAATACATCGATGAAGTAGCTCCTTGGGAACTTGCTAAAAAGGGAGATACCGAAAGACTTTCCCATGTCTTAAGGCTCCTTTTGGAAGTTAATCATCTTGTAGCGGTCCTTATAGTTCCCTTCATGCCTGACACGGCGGAAGAGATATTTAGACGGCTAGGGTCACCGAAAAGGGCCTTCGATGTTCTATGGAGTCGTGACGCTACCATTCCAGCCCTTAAAGAAGGATCGCCCATTGAGAAGGGTGAACCCCTATTCCCCAGGGTCGATTTGGAAGCCTGGCGTAGAAGAAAAGAAAAGGAGGTAAAAACGGTGGAGGAAAGGAAGCTTATTTCCATTGAAGAGTTCCAGAAGATAGAACTCGTCGTCGGAACGATCGTCGAGGCTGAACGGATTGAGAAATCGAAAAAACTTGTGAAACTCAAGGTCAATATCGGTGAAACCCGCCAGGTCGTGGCAGGTATAGCAGAATATTACGATCCTTCGGAGCTCGTAGGAAAACAGGTAGTCCTTGTGGCGAACTTAAAGCCAGTAAAGCTAATGGGAGTAGAGTCTTACGGCATGGTCCTTGCTGCTGGAGGTCCCGAAGGGCTAGTACTCGTAAGCCCAGAAAGGCCGATACCGGTTGGTGCTATTGTAAAATAACAATGGAAAATACCCTTCGCGAGTTAATCCTTTCCGAAATCCGCTCAAAGGGACCAATCCCCTTTGAACGCTTCATGGAGCTTGCACTTTATGCTCCCAACATGGGTTATTACCTTAGAGAAGGATCTACGATTGGAAGGGGTGGAGATTTTTTTACAGCATCTCATCTTGGGAATGTCTTCGGTTCGATTTTAAGCCGCCCCATTGAAGAAGTGTGGCGAAGAATGGGAGAGCCTAAGGATTTTCACATTGTTGAAATAGGCCCTGGTATGGGACATCTTGCATACGATATTCTTACAGCCCTTCAAGGTAATCCTATTGAATCATGCCTTTCCTATCATTTGGTTGAGTTGAATCCACACCTAGTTAAACTCCAGAAAAAGAGATTAGAAAACTTTCTCTCTAAGGTATTTTGGTGGAGGGACATCTTCGAATTGGAACATCTTTCTGGAGTAATCATTTGTAATGAAATCCTTGATGCTTTCCCAGTTAGGCTTTTTGAAGTAAGAGACAGTAGGATCTTGGAAGTTTATGTTGGCACCGATAGAGATGGTGAATTCGTAGAAACTTTTTATCCCGCCGACAATGAACTCATCAGTTATCTGGAAGAGTTCGCCCCTTGGGTCCAACATTTTGACAACTACCGCTCCGAAGCATGTCTTAGGATAAGAAACTGGCTAAGAACTCTTAGGGGATTGTTAAAGGGGGGGCTTGTTCTGTTGATAGATTATGGCTATCTCTCTGAAGAGTACTACGATTTATCGAGAAACCGTGGAACCCTAATGTGTTACTTCAAACATACCACTAATGATGTTCCTTACGTGCACATCGGTGAGCAGGACATTACCGCCCATGTAAACTTTACCGCGGTAGCGAAGTGGGCAGAGGAGGCAGGTTTTAAGGTTGAAAATTACACCACCCAGTATCGTTACCTATTCTCTCTGGTAGATGAGAAATTCCTAGAAAGACTCTACAACCACAATCCCTCATCGGTAATTCAATTTAAGACCCTCATTCTACCTGGGGGTATGGGGGAATCTCACAAAGTAATGACTCTTTCTGTTGGCTTATAAAAAAGGGGGGGGAGCCCTGCTCCCCTTAAAAGATTTTATTCCTTGGGCTCAATAATAATTTTATGATCCACGAGAGCCATACGGCGTATTACGCCCCGGACCATCTTTTGATCTCCAAATATACTTTTCATTTTTAATACCCCGTTTTCGTTCTCGATCGTATCAACAGCTTCCATTATCAATTCCTCATTCCCACCCTTTAAAAGGTATGCATTGGCTTCACACATCTTTATCTCCTCCCATATCTCTATAAATCGCTAAGAATAATCCCCGGAGGCAAGGTCTCACCAAATGCCCATTCTTTATCTTTTCTCCCCTCCGGGGATCCCGTTCTTTCAATAAAGGATCGCACCTTGCTCTCCGGAAGGACCCTCTCAATGGCTCGCAAAGTCCGTTCTCGCACCTCAGGGGGAACATCTCTTGCCCGATCTCCTGTCTCTCGAACCATACTTAACAAAGTATACCCAAAGGCTTCATTCATTGAAAAGCCCTTTTCCAATAATTTGTTCACCCAGCCAACAACTTCCTCTGGCGGGACAACTTTGTCAACAGGCCCGTAAAGAAGCGATCTAGCCCCCAATCGTCCTATGACCCATAGCTCCTTCGTTGAAGGTTTCCCTGCCTTTATAATCTTGGAGAGGAAGGATCTACCTAGGCTAATCTTTGTCTCAACGGGAAGATGCTCCATGCTTGCAAGACACATCCAGAGTTCTATAATCTCCTGGGGTGACAGAGTCCTAGATCTTTTCTTCTTATAGCCTACCTCTTGAATGAATGACGAAACCTGCTGATAAATACGCCACTGCTGACCCGAGGTAAGTCCTCCTGCGACTCTTCGCCAGAATATCCACCACTCAAGTCTACACTGGATCTGCCGCGAAAAGATTAAATCCTGAGGGAAAATTTTCCATACCTCCTTCATACGCCACTCATCTAAGACATCACCAAAGCCGGGTCTTAAACAAAAGCCAAGAAGGTTGAACCATCTGGCTTCATGATGGAAAGAGATGGATCGAGCTTTTTCGTATTCCAAAAGTTTGTCTGCAATCTTTCTTACAACCCCAAGGGGCCATCTTTCTCTAGCTACTTCAAAGGTTTCTTCAATCAGTTTAGGCAAATCGGGAGGATCGATTTCGCGACGATCGAAGGTTGCCGATATAAGCTCCAGTGCCTTCTCGATGGTTTCCACTTCTATCGTCTCTTCTACCAAAGAATGTTCCCTAACTTTCGCCTCTCGTTCGCTCTCTGAAGTCTCCCTAACGTCAAATTGAAGTTGCCATTTGTGGGGGGTTTTGAGAGATTGACACCAAAGTTCTAAGGTGCCCACCTCTGTAAGTTTTACGCCAAGAGTTACAGGAATAGCCCGCTTTTCCCCGGTCTTCCCAAATCTTAGAACAGTGTTTATGGGAGGAAGTAAAAGGGAATCCTCTTCGCTCAATGTAACCAGGTCCCCTAGTTTATCCTCAACTCTTGTGGTTGAAGCGAGAAGGCGAAATGAAACTGGCTGATTAGAAATTACCTCAAAAGATCTTTCCTCAATCCTATGCTCAAAACCTTCCTCCGTTCCCCTTGGAACAATACAGACAGCATCATATTTACCCCGATGCGATTCACCAACAGCCTCCTCCTTCCTCCCAACAACAACATAATAAGATCTTGGACTTCCAGCACCTACACGGACACCTTGACCAAATCGCACCAAAGCGTAGTAGGCGGCTCCTATTCCTACAGCAAGATCAAGTCTAGGATGAGCAATCTCCTGAGGTCGTTCTCCGAACCAGTCGGAAATAACATCAAGAACCCTCCTCCTTATACTTAAAGGCGTAAGGGCTCCACCGTTGAATAAAACAAAATCTGGTCTAGGATCCTCCCTCCCTATCTCCCTCGTTACTAACTTTTCAAATCTATTCCAAAACCATGCTATATGTTTTGTGATAGCAGGATCCTGCACATAGGGAAGCCCCCATTCGACAATACCGGTTCTTGATACCAGAGAAGGCCTCTCGTTTTTACCTACAAATGGAAAAAACCCATCGAGGATGAGTCTTCTTATTTCATCGGCTTCCACTCTTGTTGAAAGAGTCTCTCCAATAAGCTTCGTCCCATGCCCAAGAACCGTAAATTTTGCTTCTGCAACCGAAGAATCCGATAAGACCTGCTCTTTAACCCTTCTTGCCTGATAACAAAGTTGATGCCACCTTCGAGGGTCGAGGGATCCAATCTTTCCTGTGATCTTTTCCTCCACGTAGCGGGCAATGGCAATATCCATATTATCACCACCAAGGAGGAGATGTTCTCCTACGGCTAGTCTATCGAAATGAAGTTCCCTTTCGACTCCACTCGATCTTTTGAGAGCCACAATAGTAAGGTCTGTTGTCCCTCCTCCAACGTCGCAGATCAGAACAATCTGACCAGGACTTATAATATTTGACCAATCTCTCTCATGGAGGGAAAGCCAGGCGTAGAAAGCTGCAAGGGGCTCTTCGATAAGGACAAGTTTTGGAATACCAGCAAGTCTAGATGCCTCCACTGTAAGCTCTCTAGCCACCTCATCAAAGGATGCTGGAACGGTAAGAACTATAAACTGCTGTTCAAAGGCTCTTTCAGGATCTCCCTTCGCCATGAAAAAATTCCAAGCATTTCTAACGTGAGAAAGATACCGTGCACTAGCCTCTACGGGAGAGACCTTTTTGAGATCATCGGATTCTTTGACACCCCAGGGGAGGATATTCGCCCTTCGATTAACACGACCATGGCAAAGCCATGATTTTGCTGAGGCAACAAGTCTATGGGGGACTGAAGCACCCTGCTCTCTGGCAAATTCCCCAACTATTTCAATATTACCTTCCCTTTGACCTTCCCAAGGAAGACGCCCTAGGTAATCCCTCGGAAGATCATATTTCCCAGGAAGGTAAAGAAAGGAGGGCAATACAGGACGGGGCAAGACTTCACCCAAGGCTACGTATTGGGGGATCTCAAAGACCCGAATATCTTTTATGTCTTCAGCTAGATCAACATAGGCTACAGCAGAGTTAGTCGTTCCTAGATCAATCCCTATAATATAGTTGTAGTCTCTAAGTTCATGACGAAGATGTTTCATGAGCTAGTCCGTTTCCCTCTCTTTTAGATTGAACGTAAGCTTCCACTTACGTTGAGGATCTGTAGCATCTACACAGTGAAGTTCAAGGGTGCCTATTTCCGTCATGGTGCTTTGAAGCCATACCGGCACAATAGTTCCTGTTGTATCTTCCTCCACTGCTTTATCAAGGGTCAAGAGGGTCTCCATTGTCGCTATCGGCTGTATATCTCCCTCCCAATCCTCAACAATCGCTCCGACCTCATCCTCCTTCCGAGTGGTTGAAGCCATAAGGGTAAATACCGCTTGATCTCCAACAACTAACCCAAACTCCTGATCTTTTATGTCAACAGAAGTGCCCTCTTCCATGCCAAAGGGAACAACACAGAGAGCCTTAACCGGGGCTGGCACTCCTGGGACAGAGGGCATAGCGCTTTCTACTCCAATATAGTAGGTTCTGGAGGCTCCCGCACGGATTCTTACACCTCTTCCTCTACGAACAAAACCATAGTAGGTAGCCCCTATAGCCACTGCAAGGTCAAGATCGTTCGAAGCAAGTTCTCTGACCTCTGCTCCTCCTCCCCAGGATCCAATCACATCAATGACACGGCGCCTAAATAGATAAGATTTCATAACGCCTCCGTTGAAGAGAACTGCAACAGGGAAAGTCTCCTCTAGACTTCTCATTTGTCGTCTGAGAAAGTAAGCCATGTGACGAGTAATGGCAGGATCATCCTCATAGGGGAGTCCCATTTCGCGGACACCCGTTTTGGGCTTTCTCTGGGGAGAATCGTCAAGTGAGCAGTAGGGAAAGAACCCTTCAAGTAGAACACCTTTAATATCATCTCGGGATAGCTCAGTTCTTAAGGTTCCACCAATAAGAGAGGTTCCCCGACCAAGGACGACTACTGGCTCAGATTGAAGAGTTTCGTGGGACAAAAGTTTCTCCTTAGCAATACGGCACTGATACCAAAGCATCCTAAACTGCCAATCATCTAAACGAGAAGAAAGGCGCTGACGTAAAAGATAAGCCAGCGCAAGATCCATATTGTCGCCTCCAAGAAGAATGTGCTCACCTACAGCGATACGTCTAAGGGCGAGGGAACCATCCTCTTCAGAAACCTCTATAAGGCTAAAATCGGTTGTTCCTCCCCCTACGTCGCAGACAAGAATAAGTTCTCCAACCTTAACTAGCTCCCGCCACCTCTCTTCATTATCGTAAATCCAGCCATAGAATGCTGCCTGGGGTTCCTCAAGAAGGGTAAATTGTTCTATCCCGGCCATCTGGACCGCCTTAACAGTTAGCTCTCTCGCTACAACATCGAAGGATGCTGGAACAGTAATAAGGATATCCTGATGTTCCAAAAGAAGAGAGGGGTCATCTTTGGCCATTTCGGCATTCCAGGCCCCTTTGATATGATGAAGTAAAAGGGAGAAAGCCTCGACGGGGGAGAGCTTTTTTACATCCCTTGAACTTCCCCACGGAAGGATCGCTTTAGTCCTATCAACACCACTATGGCATAGCCAGGATTTGGCAGAGGAGATAAGTCTATGGGGGATTTCGGCTCCTCGCTTTCTTGCAAACTCTCCCACTACATAGCCCTCATCTCCTATCGTGGTTTCCCACGGCATTCGGACGCTATCCGGAGGCACATCGTGGGAGGTTGGCATGAGTAAAAAGGAGGGAAGCAAGGGGAGAGGCTTTATCTCGTAAGGTGCGATAACCTGGGGAATATTAAAAATGCGGATATCTGGGCGAAGATCTTTGCCTATAGGGGCATAACCGACAACGCAATGTGTAGTTCCGAGATCTATGCCAATGATATATTTAGCCTCCTTCACGTTACCATGCTCCTTTCCTATGTCTCCGAAGTTCCCTTCACGTGAACCTCTATCTCAGCGGGTGCAATTATCCACTCCCTTCGGTGGGCCGCGGTAAATGCGGGAAGATTGATCTTTACCAATTTCCATCCTCGATGCATAACAACACCCTCAAAGGGTGGTTCTCCTATAACATCTCCCGTAAGCTTTATCTTGTTTGGATCGAATCCCGCAGAGATCGTAACTTGAGAACCTTCAGGTTCACTGAATACCGGCTCTATGGATATATATTCCTGGAAAACCTTCTTCCAGCTTTCCTGAAGATTTCTCACCGCAGCCCCTATTTGGGAATCGTCGTAGAGAGAGAGGTCTTCCCGCAGAAAGTCAATAAACCTTCCTTCTCGTTGGAATACGGAAAGTAACTGAAAGGCGGCTATCATACTACCCTCTTCTCCTGTCTTTACGACAGATTCTATAGGCGTGGAAGTAGCATTAGATCTTTGAGGAACAGTCACATTCTTAAGAGATTCCTTTTTTGCTTCCTCAAGGGCCCTATCAATTCGCTTCCTTCCTACAAGAAGAAGCGAGAGCCATAGAGCGCACGTTATGATCGCTACCGTCCCCCATATAATCACCGTGCCATATTGATCCGCTATCGTTATAAGATCCTTAATGTTGGTAACCACCTGTCCAAACTCCGGAGGAAGTGTTTCTCCCGATTTAATCTTAGACATCACAGGAAGTACATACTGATTTATGGTGGAGAGCTCCTTTTGAAAAGGAACGTAGATGGAAAGCCCCAATAGCCCATTAAAAAACAGGCAGAGCAACAGCGATTGCCAGGACCAGATAGTTTTTTGCTTCATAATACCATCCTCCTATGAATGGATTATCTCCAGGTCCTAATACCCTAGAGAGATGTAAGTGAGAACACTGAGAATGACAAGGTTTTTGTGAGGTCACTCAAAAACTATAAGTGGGGTAACATTTATTACTTGACACTGGAAGACCAAGAATTGATATTTCTAAACATATTTTGTTTGTAGTCTCCAGAAAAAAAGGAGGCAGTAGGATGGGACGATATATTTTAGCTTCAGTGGTATCCTTCTTTCTATGGATCCTAATAACACCGCCTTTGGTCATTCCACAGATGGATGCAAAGGCTCTTTTTGAAGCAAAATGTGGTGTCTGTCATGAGTTGGATCGTCCGACCTCTAAGAAAAAATCCAAAGAGGAGTGGGAAAAAACTGTGGTGAGGATGAAGGCAAAGCCTAAGGCATCCATATCGGACGAAGAGGCAAAGATAATAACGGACTATTTGGCAACGCACTATGGAAAATAACCCTTAGCGAAGGGAATTCGGTATGAAGCTTGTTGGTAAAAAGATAGTTATTTTAGCTGAAAATCTCTATCAAGATTTGGAACTTTGGTATCCCCTCCTTAGGATGAGAGAAGAGGGAGCTGAGGTAAGGGTTGTAGGAACGGGTAGTTCAAAAACCTATACGGGGAAATATGGCTATCCCGTGACCGTCGATGTCACTGCCGACCAAATATCCCCCGATGAGATTGACGCTATTATCATTCCTGGCGGATACGCCCCGGATATCCTACGCCGGTATGAGTCTATTCTGAAGCTAGTTAGAGAAGCCTTCTATAGAGGTAAGATTTTGGCCGCAATATGCCATGCAGGATGGGTTCCAATCTCCGCAGGGATACTTAAGGGGCGAAGGGCAACAAGTTTCTTCGCTATAAAAGACGATATGGTAAATGCTGGCGTCAATTGGGAAGATGCAGAGGTAGTGGTAGATGAGAACTTGATTACCTCCCGCACTCCTGATGATCTTCCTGCCTTCTGTCGAGCTATTATAGAAAGGCTTTCCCAATGAGGTTTAGACTAACCTGATTATCCTTTAAAAGCTCTATACCAGGCGGAGCCTCTAAATCTAAGAAACATTGAAACCCCTTGAAGGGCCATGGAAAATCCCATTGCCCACCATATCCCCTCTGCACCCCAGGAAAGTAAAATAGATAGGATCCCCGCTAGCGGAACTCTTACTAGCCACACGGCTAAGAGGATAATCTTCATAGCTCCTTTGGTATCACCTGCTCCCTGGATCGCTCCCCCAAAGACAATGCTCATGACAAGCAAGGGATAGAAGGCGGTGTTTATTCGGATATACTTTACAGTCTCTAGGCATACATCTGGATGGTTAGAAAGCCATCCAACCACAAGGGGAGCCTGCCAAAAGAGGAAAACGGCTATAGGGGCAAGGCCTATTACAGTCCATAAGAAGGCCGTGTTGGCGATTCTTCTAGCCTGTTCTATAGAACCCCGTCCAAGGGATTGTCCTACAAGGACCCCAACGGCCATGTTTACTGCAAAGGCAGGCAAGAATATGATGGATTCAAGGCGAATACCATTAGTATAGGCAGCCATGGCAATTGTGCTGTAGGAACCAAGCGCTGCTAGATATTTATAGAGCACAAGAATCCCCCCTTGAAAGGCGAACTGTAATACGGCAGATGGCCAACTTATATGAACTATTTGTTTAAGGCGCTCCTTAGAAAGGACTATATTCCCCTTCCAACTTTTTGCGATGGACCAGATGGTTAATACAGCCCCCACCGAAAGGGCAATAACTGTTGAGTAAGCTATTCCGGCAGCTCCAAGACCATTAAAGCTACCTAAGCCAAAGGTTAGGATAAAATTTCCAGGAACATTTATAAGGGTAGAGATACCCATAATGGTAAAGGCCCTTCGGGGCATACCCGTTGCTCTAAAAACAGCACTTCCCACAATAAGGATGTAATTAGGAAGGATCGCAATAGAAAATATCCTTAAAAATAAGGCAGCCTCCGGGATCAGATTTTCTGAGATTCCAAAAAGTGAGACAATCTCGTGAGAAAATATTCCTACCCCACCTAAAAGGGTGCTCCCTATAAGAACAGAAAGCACAACACCTTGGGATATAAGGCTTTTTACCTCCTCAAGATCACCTCTTCCAAAGGCTCGAGAAACAAGGGCAACCGTCCCAACAGCCATGGCATTTCCGATTATAATAGAGAGAAAAAATATCTGACCAGTTAATCCCACTATTGCTTGAACTCTGTAGCCAATAAGCCCTGCAACATAAATGTCCGTATATCCAACTATGAAATTAAAAAGCATTACCCCTAGAACAGGCCAACTGTTTCTAAAAATAGCTCGAATATCTTCGTAGTTTATGAAAAAAGCAAAAGATCTCCACTCCATACTCGATTATTAGATCCCTACTTTAGTGGATAGCCCTTGGCTAAGAATTCGAAGAATAAATTAGGGAACCTGGAGGCTTCCCCCAAGTAATACTTCCCTGAATCAGTCTGGCTTTTTTGACCGAAGATTAGCGACGGGCGAGTTTTTCGATAAGTTTTCTTTCTACCGGATCTGGAACCAATCCCTTAACACATCCTCCCGCCATAGCGACTTCCTTTATAATGCGAGAACTTATGTATATCCACCGCATACCAGTCATTAGAAAGAAGGTTTCCACATCCGAATTAAGTCGCCTGTTCATAAGGGCCATTTGAAACTCATATTCAAAATCACTAACTGCTCTCAGTCCCCGAAGGATTGCTTTGGCTCCAACCTTCTTCACGTAATCCATGAGAAGCCCATCGAAGGCATCCACATCAACCCTTTCTTTTAATGGAAAATCCTTGAGGGACTCCCTAATAAGCTCAAGCCTCTCCTCTATAGTAAACAAAGGGATCTTTGCAGGATTTACCGCTACCGCTATAATTATCCTATCAAAGAGTTTAAGACCCCTTGTAAGTAAATCTAGATGTCCATTGGTTATAGGATCGAAAGATCCAGGATAGACAGCAAAGGTGCAATGGTTCATGGAGACCTCCGGTTATTAACAGTCACTTTAAGGCACTAAGAAAACAAACGGCCGTTGTTCCAAAGCGTCGAATATCCTCGACCACCCATACGGATTCATCAATTAATGGTTTCTCGTAAATGTCATATTCCACCACAATCATTCCTTCACTAAACAAAAGAGGACTTAAGGAGGGAAGAACCTTGGAGGTCAAGGAAGAATGGTAAGGTGGATCAAGAAAAATCAGATTAAATTTTCCTGATCGCTTCTTAAGAAGGGGTATAGCCTTTTCTGCCGACATTGGGAAAATAGTACTTTTATTTTGAAGCTCACAGGAAGAAATATTTTTCCTCAGAGCCTCTATTGTCTTCCTGTCCTTTTCTACAAAGATAGCCTCAAGGGCACCACGACTTAAAGCCTCTATCCCCAAAGCACCCGTCCCAGCAAATAAATCGAGCACTCGGGCCTCTTCTACGAGAGATCCCAAAATATTGAAAACCGACTCCCGAACTCGATCGGTCGTCGGTCTAAGATTGGCTACCTTTGGAACCAACAACTTCTTTCCCTTCAGACTTCCGCCGGTAATGCGTATCACATCAAATCATGCCATCTCGAACAAGAATCTCCGCAATCTGTACAGCATTTGTGGCGGCACCCTTTCTGACGTTATCCGCCACAATCCACATCGAAAGACCATGTTCTACTGAAAGATCCTTGCGAATCCTTCCGACCATCGTTTTATCTTGACCAGCAGCATGAATAGGCATGGGATAAAGATTATTCTTAGGGTCATCTATAACCGTCACCCCTTCGGCCTTTGCAAGAAGATTCCTCGCCTCTTCTGGGGAGAGGGGGGATTTCAGTTCCACATTGACCGATTCAGAATGGCCGTAAAATACAGGAACCCGAACGGTGGTGGCTGACACGGCTATAGAGGGATCCTCAAAAATCTTTCTGGTTTCATTCACCATCTTCATCTCTTCTTCGGTATAGCCATTATCTAAGAAGGATCCGATATGGGGTAGGCAGTTGAAGGCGATTTGATGAGGATAGACAGACCTCTCCATCGATTCCCCCTTAACCCATGCTTTGACCTGTTGCTCCAACTCTACCACTGCTCGCTGACCTGTTCCCGAAACAGCCTGAAAAGTCGTGACCACAATACGTTTTATACCTGCAACGTCTCGAATAGGTTTTAAAGCGACCACCATCTGGATAGTGGAACAGTTAGGGTTGGAGATAAGACCCCTATGGTTTTTGAGAGAGTGGGGGTTTACCTCTGGAACCACAAGGGGAATTTCAGGATTCATTCTGAAAGCGCTTGAATTGTCTACCACCACGCAACCGGAGGACACTGCTACGGGACCAAAGGTGCGACTTACAGAAGCACCCGCTGAAAAAAGAGCGATCTCCACACCTCGCAATGAAGACTCCTTCAATTCTTCTACAGGGATTTCTGTATCCTTGAACTTAAGTCTCTTACCAGCAGATCTTGAAGAGGCAAACAGCCTTAGCGATCTTACGGGAAAGTTTCGCTCCTCCAGAATCCTTATCATCATTGTTCCGACAGCTCCCGTAGCCCCTACCACTGCGACATGGTAACCTTCTGAACTCATGTTTTCTTCCTCTCTTCATTATCCTTCATAATCTCTCACATAGGCACACACTTTATCTCCAACCTCTGTGGTTGTCATCCCCATTTTTCCAGCAGCAAGGCTCTTAAGATCTCGAGACACTACCTTTTTCACTGCTTCAATAACAATACGAGCAGCTCTTTCCTCACCTATATTTTCAAGGAGCATCTGCCCAGCACAAATAGCCGCAAGGGGATTGATAACATTTTTTCCAGTATACTTTGGAGCAGATCCACCAATGGGTTCAAACATAGAAACTCCTTCGGGGTTTATATTGCCTCCAGCGGCAATCCCCATTCCTCCCTGGATGATAGCTCCAAGATCTGTAATAATATCTCCAAACATATTGTCAGTAACTATGACGTCAAACCACTCGGGGTTCTTAACCATCCACATGCATGTAGCATCCACGTGGGCATAATCCGTTTCAATATCAGGATACTCCTTGGCAACCTCATAAAAGACCCGTTCCCAAAGTCCAAAGGCGTAGATAAGAACGTTGGTCTTTCCACAAAGGGTAAGCTTTTTCTTCTTATTTCGCTTCCTCGTGTATTCAAAGGCATATCGAATGCAGCGTTCTACTCCCATGCGAGTGTTTATAGACTCCTGAACGGCTATCTCATAGGGTGTGCCTTGCCGAAGAATTCCACCAGCTCCTGAATAAAGCCCCTCAGTGTTTTCCCTGATAACGATGAAATCTATGTCCTCCGGTTTTTTATCCTTAAGGGGCGTTTCTACGCCGGGATAAAGCACAACAGGTCGAAGATTTATATACTGGTCAAGTCTAAAGCGTAGCTCTAGAAGGAGTCCCCGCTCGAGTATTCCCGGCCTCACATCGGGATGTCCAATAGCCCCCAGAAGAATAGCATCAACCTCCCTAAGTTCTTCAACAACGCTTTCGGGAAGAATCTCTCCCGTCTTAAGATACCTGTCACCTCCTAGATCGTAAGGAATCCATTCAATAGTAAAACCTTCCTTTAGGGCGACCTCGTCTAAAACCTTGACAGCTTCTCTTACGACTTCAGGCCCTGTTCCATCTCCAGGAATGGTTGCAATTCGATAATGTCGTTGATTCATGAATTCTCCCTCCAAGACATTACTCTGCCTTCATCCTTTTCTTGATGTAGGGAATAAGTCCTCCGGCCTCGATCAGTTCCTGCATAAAAGTGGGTATAGGTTCGGCACAAAAGATCTCTCCAGTAGAGTGATTTTCTATAAGCCCCTTTGCAAGATCAACACTTATCTCATCACCTTCTTTTATCCGTCCATTGATTCCTGGACACTCTAAAATAGGAAGTCCCATATTGAACGCATTTCTATAAAAGATCCTTGCAAAGCTCTCCGCTATAACACAGCTTATACCCGCGGCCTTTATCGCTATTGGAGCGTGCTCACGGGATGAACCACAGCCGAAATTTTTTCCTGCCACGATTATATCCCCAGGGCGCATTCGATGGACAAAGTTCGAATCGGCATCTTCCATGCAATGTTTTGCTAGCTCCTGAGGATCACTTGTATTGAGATACCTTGCAGGAATTATGGCATCGGTATCAATATTGTCACCAAATAGCCAGGCTCTACCGCGAAAACGCATGTTCTCCTCCAACTGTGGGATGATCCATTATTTCTCCAGGATGAGTTATTTGACCTGTGATCGCCGATGCTGCTGCCACCGCTGGATTACTAAGAAACACTTCACTCTCTGGATGTCCCATACGACCGACAAAGTTCCTATTTGTTGTTGCGATAGCTCGTTCCCCCTTAGCTAAGATGCCCATATGCCCACCGAGGCAGGGGCCACAGGTTGGTGGACTCACGACCGCTTCAGCCTTGACGAATATCTGTAAAAGTCCCTCCTCCAATGCCTGACGATATATCCGAGGTGTAGCAGGGAAGATAAGACATCGGACTCTAGGATGAACCCTTCTACCTTTAAAAAGCATCGCAGCAATTCTTAGATCCTCTATCCTTCCATTAGTGCAGGATCCTATTACCACCTGATCAATCACTACATTTCGAGCTTCGCTTACGGGATGAACATTTTCTGGAATATGGGGAAAGGCAACAAGCGGCTCCAATGAAGATACATCCCATTCATAGATAGCTTCATATCCCGCATCGGGATCGCTCTGATAAAAATAGTAAGGACGTTTCGCTATTCCCTTTACATATTCCTTCGTAATCTCATCGGGAGCAATCAATCCAACCTTAGCCCCGGCTTCAATGGCCATATTGCAAAGAGAAAACCTATCGGCCATAGAAAGATTTTCTATAACTTCGCCGGCGAATTCCAAAGCCCTGTAACGAGCTCCTTCAACACCAAGTTTTCCGATCGTGTAAAGTATCAGATCTTTGCCACCAAGCCAGGGCCCCAATTTTCCCTTAAAGATAACCTTTATTGAAGAAGGTACTTTAAACCAGGTCCTCCCTGTAGCCATAATAGCAGCAAGATCGGTGCTTCCTACACCGGTGGCGAAAGCTCCAAGAGCTCCGTAAGTGCAGGTATGACTATCAGCTCCGACTATAACCTCCCCCGGAAGCACAAGACCCTCTTCAGGAAGTAGTGCATGCTCGATCCCCACTCGTCCAACCTCGTAGAAATAGGGAATGCCCTGCTCCCTAGCAAAATCCCGCATAGCCTTTACCTGCATAGCTGAAGCTATATCTTTGTTGGGCGTGAAGTGGTCAGGGATTAGGGCGATCCGATAGGGATCGAAAACCTTAGAAAAGCCAGCTTCCTTAAAGGTTTTTATAGCCAAAGGGGCTGTAATATCGTTACCAAAGCAAAAATCAACTGATACTTCAACAATTTGCCCGGCTCTGACATCACTTGAGTCGGCGTGGGCAGCTAGAATCTTTTCAGCAAGTGTTTTCCCAGCCATGGTCTCCCTTAATATATATCCTTTAGAGTTTACTTCTCAGAACGCACCTTTTCTTCTGAAACTTCACGGCTTCTCCTTAGTTTCTTCCCAAGCCACAGAGAAGGACCAGAAAGAACATACGAAAGGAGTCCAGCAAAAAGTATCATCCTAGGTCTTGCAGCAACCACCACTATAAGAAGCACTATAATCAAAGTGGCTTGGATAGGCCTGGTCTTTATAAACTCCAACTCCTTAAAGGCGCTATAATGTATATTGCTAACCATAAGGAGTGAAAGGATAAACACTACGAGTAAAAGCATAATCTGAAGAAACCCTTGTGGTTGAGGATAATGGGGATGAAGGAACAAAACAAGGGTAGCTACCATACCTGCAGCACCAGGTATTGGGAGTCCGAGAAAATACTGTTTAGCCTCAGTTGTAGCCATTGTATTGAACCGAGCAAGTCGTAGGGCTCCACAAGCTACAAAGGCAAAAGCTACAAGCCAACCTAACCTTTCCAAATCCGTAAGTCCCCACATATACACTAGAAGTCCAGGGGCTACCCCAAAGGCTACTAAATCCGCAAGTGAATCATACTCAATACCAAACCGGCTCGTCGCCTTTGCAAGCCGTGCTACCTTCCCATCAAGAATATCTAAAACCCATGATATAAGAATAGCAATGGCCGCCTTTTCGTAATCCCCCTCTATGGTGCTAATAATTGACACGAAACCAGCAAATAGGTTCCCCGTTGTTAACAAATTAGGAAGAATGTAAATCCCTCGTCGGATTTTACCCTCTTCCCCTCTTCGCCATTTATTTTTCTTGTGATAGGTCATGTCGTTATACATACCACTGTCTCCCCTGCTCTAACTCTTTGTCCGCGAGATATTTTAATTTCCCAATAAGTGGGAATATAAAGATCAACGCGGGATCCAAAACGTATCATACCAATCCGTTCCCCCTTGTGGACCACACTTCCCTCTTGGTGCCAAAATACAATTCTTCTAGCTATAAGGCCGGCAACTTGGACAATAACAATCCTTTCGCCCTGAGCTGTTTCCATCACTACCGTGTTTCTCTCGTTTTGAAGGGGGGCATTAGGTTTTTGAGCCGCCATGAACTTTCCACTTTCGTGATGGACCCTTAAAATTTTTCCAGAACAGGGCGCTCTATTTACATGAACATCGAATACCGTCATGAAAATGCTAATTCTACGATAGGGTACATTGTTGGAAGATTCTATCTCAGGTGGCGAGACCTCCTTTATATCGATTATAAATCCATCGGCTGGTGCGACAATAAGTTTCGGATCAGCAGGGACAATCCTTTGGGGATCACGGAAAAAGTAAAGTATAAAAGCCGTCAAGACAAAACCGAGAATTGAGCAAATCGCCATATCAAGTAGCGCCATGGTAACGGTAAAAAGCACTCCCAGAAATATGAAGGGATAACCTTCTTTGGTAACGGGAATACGATCTCTTTCATTATCGAAGATGTGATATTGGGCCTTCACTTACTTCCCCTTAATAACCCTCTGGAACTTCCTTAGCCTGAAGAAATGGCATCATAGCTCTAAGTTTCTTTCCTACTTCCTCAATAAGGTGATTCCTTGCCCGCCTTCTCAAGGCCTGAAAGGAGGGTCTTCCCGCCTGATTTTCGAGAATCCATTCCTTAGCAAAAGTTCCCGATTGAATCTCCCTAAGAATAGTTTTCATAACCTGCTTTGTCTCATCGGTTATAATACGAGGTCCCCTTGTAAGATCACCGTATTCGGCCGTGTCGCTTATGGAGTATCTCATGTAAGAAAAACCGCCTTGATAAATGAGGTCAACTATTAGTTTTAGTTCGTGAAGACACTCGAAGTAGGCTACCTCGGGCTGATACCCAGCTTCAACGAGGGTTTCAAAACCCGCCTTTATTAGGGCCGTAACGCCTCCACAGAGCACACACTGCTCGCCGAAAAGATCCGTTTCCGTCTCTTCTTGAAATGTGGTCTCCATCACCCCTGCCCTTGTAGCCCCAATCCCCTTCGCATAAGCCAAAGCCAGGTCAAGGGCCTGCCCTGTAGCATTCTGTTGAACGGCAACCAGAGCAGGAACCCCAGCTCCTCTAACATACTCGCTTCTTACAAGGTGACCAGGCCCCTTCGGCGCAACCATCGTAACATCAACCTCTTTGGGAGGAACTATCTGGCCAAAGTGAATATTAAAGCCATGGGAAAACATGAGCATCTTTCCGGGTTTTAAGTAAGGAGCTATTGAGTTTCGATAAACACTTGCCTGAATGTGATCCGGTATAAGAATCTGGATTATATCGGCCTGTTGGGTAGCCTCCTCTACGGAAACTGGTCTAAAACCATGTTCCACAGCAAGGTTATAGTTATAGGATCCAGGTCTTTGGGCCACTATAACTTGAATACCGCTGTCTCTTAAATTCTGTGCCTGTGCATGTCCCTGACTACCGTATCCAACAATTGCAACCTTCTTACCCTGAAGAAGTCCCAAGTTGGCATCGGCCTCGTAAAATAAACGCATTAGGATCCTCCTATCTTATCTATCACTCATTCATCGACGGTTTCCTGCTCTCTGGTCACAATCTTGTGTGGTAAACCTTTTTTGCCATACTCCTTCTTACCCCTGGCCATAGCGGCCTTTCCAGTCCTAGCTAGCTCTAAGATGCCAAACTGGTTGAGAAGCTCCAGAATTGCCGAAATCTTTCCCTCATCCCCCGTAACCTCTATGATGTAAGAATAGGGGCTCACATCAACAACTTTAGCCCGAAATATATCGACAATTCTAAGAATCTCTGCCCTGCTCTGTTTTTCCGCCTTTACCTTGATGAGGGCCATTTCCCTCTCGACAAACTCCATGTTGCGAAATTCTATAACCTTAATGACGTTTATCAGCTTGTTAAGCTGCTTTATTATCTGCTCAACAATATGCTGGTCACCAGTCGTTACAAGCGTAATTCTGGACATACCAGGCTCGTTGGTCTCCGCAACAGTGAGACTCTCTATATTGAAACCACGTCCACTGAAGAGCCCAGCTACTCTGGCAAGAACACCAGGCTGGTTCTCCACCAACACTCCAATAGTATGACGCTGATTGTTTTCATTAGGTCCATTAGAGCTCATATCGCCACCTATACCAATAACATCTCATTTATAGGTTTTCCTGCTGGCACCATGGGATAGACACCCTCTTCTTTATCCACTACAAATTCCATGATAACCGTTTTCGGTGTTTCGAGGGCCCTTTTGATTACAGGTTCTACCTCCTCGGGAGTAACTGCTTTAAGTCCCACGGCACCATAAGCCTCGGCAAGTTTTACAAAATCTGGAGAAGCGCTCAGGCAAGTCTGACAATAATTTTTGTTATAAAATAGTTCCTGCCATTGACGGACCATACCGAGATATCCGTTATTCAGTATAGCTATTTTTACGGGAAGTTCATTACAGACGGCCGTGACAAGCTCCTGGATATTCATCTGGATACTGCCATCACCAGCTATGTCAATGACCAACTTATCGGGCCTTGCCACCTGAGCTCCAATGGCGGCCGGGAAACCATAACCCATTGTCCCCAATCCACCAGAAGTGATAAGGGTTCTAGGCTCGTTAAAATGATAAAACTGGGCGGTCCACATTTGATTTTGCCCAACTTCAGTAGTAATCACGGCATCCCCTTTGGAGAGTTCATAAAGCTTTTCAACCACAAATTGAGGCTTAATTACATTTCCCTCTTGCTTGTAAGTAAGAGGATGAGCTCTTTTCCATTCGTCAATCTGTTCAAGCCAAGAACGTCTCTTTTCTTTAAGCTCATGAATCGGTTCTTCCTCAAATAGGGAAATAAGATATTGGAGAGTTCGTTTACAATCTCCCACTATGGGGATATCGACTATAACGTTTTTGCTAATGCTGGTGGGGTCAACATCAATATGGATTATGGTGGCATTGGGAGCGAAGGCTTCCACTTTGCCCGTAACACGATCATCAAAACGAGCTCCTATAGCAAAAAGCAAATCGCAGTTGCTTACCGCCATATTAGCACAGTAGGTGCCGTGCATTCCAAGCATACCCATCCAGAGCGGATGAAACTCCTTTGTGCCCTTCTTTAACGTTGCTGGAAACCCACCAAGCCCCATTAGGGTTGTTGTTACGGGAATCTGAAGGATTTCAGCAAGCTTTCTGAGTTCTTCTGAGGCTCCAGAATGAATTACACCTCCCCCGGCATAGATTACAGGTCGTTTTGCCTTACGAATAGCCTGAGCTGCCCTTTTAACCTGCCCCTTATGGGGCTCAATGGTCGGACGGTAGCCTCTAAGGTTTACCGTCTCAGGATAGACGAAATTGGTTACCGCTTGAATCACGTTCTTTGGAAGATCTACAAGAACAGGACCAGGTCGTCCCGACCTTGCAAGGTAAAAGGCCTCCCTAATAACTCTGGCAAGGTCTCTTACATCCTTTACTAGATAATTATGTTTAGTGCATGGACGAGTTATGCCCGTTATATCTACCTCTTGAAATGCATCATTTCCGATAAGGTGCGTAGGAACCTGTCCCGTAAATACAACCATGGGGACAGAATCCATGTAAGCGGTAGCAATACCAGTTACAGTATTAGTAGCTCCAGGCCCTGAAGTGACAAGGCATACGCCCACTTTACCGGAAGCTCTCGCATAGCCATCTGCCGCATGAGCAGCCCCCTGCTCATGGCGCACGAGGATGTGCTTGATGTTGTGGTTAGACATCTCATGATAGATGTCAAGTACCGCTCCGCCTGGGTACCCAAAGATTACATCCACTCCCTCGCGCTTCAAGCACTCAAAAAATATCTGGGCCCCTGTAAGTTTCATGGCATCCTAAACCTCTCAAAAAGACAATACTAAATTTTTTATCGAGTTTACCCTCGATCAATAAATTTTAACTAGTCTAAACCATTATCTTCAAAGGAAAAAAATCCCTCCAAGTGGGTTTTTGAACTGTAGAAGAAAAATCACCCTCTGTCAATCAAACTTGAATAATCTCCGGGTTTTCGGATCCTGGATAACCAAGAACCTTCAGGTATCTAACCTGCTCCCAAGCGTCGGTATTGTGGAGCTCGTTCAGACGCCTATGGTCTATCAAGGAAAAACTTGCCGCATCCACTGAAAGGGCTGAATAACCAGCAAATATGCCTACATCGGGCCCTATAAACTCTGCCTGAATAGGTCCGCAATCACAAATTGTGCTAAGGGAAACCGCAAAATTTACAAAGGCAACTTTCCCAGGTTTAAAGGCTTTTAAAATCGCATTCGCTGCCACAGCAAGCCCCTGACAGAGTCTTGCCTTGTTATGAAGAGTAATCACCCCTTCAGGACAGGCTTGGCCACAAATGGGGCATCTCATACATCTTGGATCATCTATTATTACAACATTCCTTTCGGGATCAATGACGGGTATCTTCATTCTACAGGCTTCACGGCAGGCTCCACAACCTTGGCATTTCTCAACATTAATCTCCATATCCACAAGTTTGTGTTGATCGAGCTTAGACTTCTTAGAAACTCCTCCCATTGCTAAATTCTTTATTGCTCCTCCAATGCCAGCCAGGGGGTGTCCTTTGACATGAGTCACCACTATCATAGCATCGGCTTCATAGAGACCACCTGCAATCTCGATCTCCTTAATGAGGTCTGAACCTGTTGGAACAGGGATGACATAACCGCCCTTTAGGCCGTCCGCACTGATAAAGTGACCAAATCCAAAACCGTTGGCTAAAGCCGTTTCATAATGATCATAACCATTTTCCCTCATCTCAGGATAATATGTTGTTGTATCTGTCAAAAAGGGTTTTCCGCCTCGTTCCTTCACAGCATCAAAGATCTGTTTAACAAAAAAGGGACGGATATAGTTGGGGTTTCCCAATTCGCCAACGTGAAGTTTTATAGCCACTAGATCGCCCTTTTCCACTACATCAAAAATTCCCGACTCTCTATAAAGCTTTCTGGCTTTGCTCAACATATTCGAAAAGGGGTTCCATTTTACCATAAACACTTTGTTGTAATCCATCTTTGCCCTCCTTCATGGAGTTTGATTTATAGTTTGTGGCACAAAGGTGATACGACGTTCGCCTTCATGAACCCATCCGAGTTTCTCCCGGATAACTTTAACCCGACATTTAGGATCACTTCTAAACTGTTTTATGGACCCATAAAGTTTCTCATTTTCCTTTGTTGTAGTTTCTACATGCTGGTTCAAAATCATTAGTTGACTTTTCTTGTTAAGATAACCCTTTATACCCGTGGGAGAGAAAAAGATACCATAAAAGAAGAAGACAAAAACAACCAAAGCACTTCCCCAAAAAAGGATCCGGGCATTAAACCACCCTTTCACTGCTCATCCCTTCGCTATTTGTGGAATCTTTACAGAGGGAAAAAGTGACGGATCCGTATGAGGTAGAAATAGGGCACCTCTGAATTCATGGATAAGTTCAACATTGACATTTAATTCAACGTAGGTCAACTTAGCACATATTTCCCTAATCTCCTGAAACATATTCCGATTAAGCAGAAGCATTGAAGCACCCTGACCTGAGGTGTTACCAAGGGGGACGAATTTTTCTATGGGAATATCAGGTAGCATGCCTATGCGAATGGCCATCTGAGGATCAATATGATTTCCAAAAGTTCCAGCAACGTAGAACCTATCTATATCGTGAATATCAAGTCCAACCTTACGGGCTATAATATTTAAGATGGTATACATAGCCGCCTTGGACTTGAGAAGAATTCCTATATCTATGTCGGATATAATTAGATCCCTACCGTCCGCTGTCTCATGGGAGAAGGCAACGACAAAACCCATTCCATCAGGTGTGGCTACAATCCGAGGATGCTCTATCCTAGTATTTATTTTTCCCTGAATAGTTAAAATACCAGCCTGAAACATTTCGGCTATTAGATCGATAAGACCAGAGCCACATATACCAAGGGGTTTTTGGTCACCTATAGTGTGATAGGTTAATTCCAGTGTCTCAGGATCGATCCTTATCCGGTCTATTGCCCCTGGCATAGCCATCATACCACGTTCTACAACACCTCCTTCCAAAGCAGGACCTGCTGCCCCAGCACAGGCGATCATCCAATCTCTATTTCCAAGGACCACTTCTGCATTTGTTCCAACATCAACAAAGACCGATACATTCTCCTGACGATGCATACCAGAGGCCAGAATGCCCGCTACAGCATCTCCTCCAAAATAGGAGCCAACATTGGGAAACACATAAACTATACCCTCGGGATTCATCTTAAGCCCTAGATCTTTAGCGCGCAAGATAGGAAAGTTATTTACCACCGGAATGTAAGGCTCTCTACAGATGTGGGATGGATCAAGCCCAAGGAAAAAATGGCTCATTGTAGTATTTCCCGCGACGGCCATCGCATAAATGGAATTTGTATCAAATTGAAGCTCCTCCGCAACCCTTACCATGAGGCTATTAAATGCGTCAATGAGAAGTAGCTGTAACTGCCTCAGTTTTTCAGGTGTTGTCGCATAATTTATACGGGTGAGAATGTCCTCGCCGAAGGGGATCTGGGGATTAGAAATAGAAGTTTCATAAAGAATTTTAGCCCCTAAAAGATCTACAAGGTAAAAGGCTATCCTCGTTGTGCCAAGATCGAAGGCTGCTCCCAGAATACTACTTTTAGAATCTCCAATTTCGATAATATCCCACGCATCAATAACATAGGCGAGAATTGCCCTGCCCGAAAATCCCCTTTTTCTAACAGTGCTAGAGATACTTTTAATTCTATCTAAGGGTATCCCCTGGGAAGATATAGGATCAAAACCCCTTCTATTCAGGTGCTTTATCAAACGATCCCAGTCGGCTGAATTGTCTTTAAGGCTTGGTCTTTCCAGCTCAAAAGATTCACCCACTACCAGAGGCAGATATTTAGTCTCACCACTCATCACCAAATCTCCCCTGTTATTTCCAATGAGCTACATCTCCCAACGAATGGGGCGACATCCCATAATGTTTACCATAAACTCGACGACACCGATAGTGAGAAAGCGCGAAAGCGAGTATGGAAATACCTCATCAACCCTATTTAGTGCTTCCTTTAACATATCAGAAGGCTCTATGTTGACCCCACCACAGCGCCATGGTTCATGGTTTAGAGGATCACAAAATCTAGGAGGAGCAAAACTTACATGCATTCTACAACTTAGAGGACGAAAAAAATAGAGTAGACATAGCGCCGACCTTTTATCTAAGAAAGGACAGGGAATCATCCTTTTTGAATAGCTTATTAAGGCCTCTGTGTAAGAGGACCTATTCCCTGTCTCTCCCAGATCATAAACTATCAGCGAAAGCACTTCATTTCGATCAAGAAGG
Source organism: Syntrophobacterales bacterium (assembly GCA_026417655.1). Classification (GTDB taxonomy): domain Bacteria; phylum Desulfobacterota; class Syntrophobacteria; order Syntrophobacterales; family Thermodesulforhabdaceae; genus JAOACS01. The sequence continues at coordinate 79,913 of JAOACS010000008.1, read as the reverse complement.
GCCGGAAGAAATAATCTCCCTGGAGCTACTTCGGTTATGCCATGATAGAGGTATAAATATTCAAGATAAGAGGCGCCATAGGGTATTTGATAACAGCAAAAGGAACAACCTATCTTGCATCTTACCTTATCCAAATCACCCAAAACACGATGGCGATAGGCGATGTAGGCTCGGCATGATTCATCGAATAGATTAAAGAATTTGGTAATAAGTCTCTTCACTTCAATGGGAAGGCTCCTTTTAATATGGAGCGTAGAAAGGGCTCCTCCGTAAGTATTTCTTAGTTTCATCAATACGTTAACTAATTTCTCCTGAAGCCTTTCTAGCTCCCATTCATCCATAAAGGCCCCTTCTTTTTATGGTGTGTTTAAGCTCATTGATAAAAATATCTTTCTTCTTGACACAACTGCTCAATTTTTCCTAATGTAATTGCGATTTTGTGTAAATGGGAACTACCAAATATTTTGATCCTATTGCGCTAAGTCATACTAAACTTTGGGAGTTCGGACTTTATTAGGAACTAAGGTAAAGGGTTGCAATTTTATCTTTTTTAGGAAGCATTTTTTCAAAGTCTTATTCTTTTGGTATGAAGGTATCATAAGTTCTCTAAACCATTAAGAAACGGAGAAGAGACATGAGAGAGTTGAAAGACTTGGTAGCCGTTATTGCCAAAGCCTTAGCTGAACATCCCGAGAAAGTAGATGTAAGGGAGATTGAAGGACAAAATACCTGTGTCATCGAATTAAGAGCTGCTAAGGAAGACTTAGGAAAAATTATAGGACGAGAAGGCCGAAATGCTCATGCTATACGTACTATTTTAAATGCAGCAGCAACCAAGCTTAAGAAGCGTGCGGTTCTAGAGATTATAGAATGATTCGCACCAATAAGGTTATGGATCCTTTGGCTCCTCATCCCCTAAAGCCCCATTCAGATGAGGAGCCCGTAGATAGACTGTCATGTTTTGGAAACCCAGGTAAGGTTGCAAAAAGGAATAACCAGGGATTTATAGAGCCGGATACTGAGTGTGTAAATTGTAAAAGCGTTTCCCTCTGTCTTAGAGAAGCTCTACAGAAAGAGGGTATCCTCAGTCCACCATTTAGAGAAAGGGAATTGGTAAAAGGTATAATGGGTTTCATTCGCAGATGGTCCGATAAGAAACTAAACTCTCGTTCATAAATTATCCTACAATCCACACGGTCTTATCTGAAGCCATCTGAAGTGTTTTACTGCTTACCCGACCTAGGAAAAATTCTTCAATCTTTGAAAGTCCCCGACGGCCAACAACTATAGTTCCACAGTTACGCTTTCGGGCTTCTTCTATAAGTGTAGCGGCTCTACTATAAGCTCCAGAGATGATATCTTCTTGGATCCTTTTCCTCCTTATACCAGCCTCTTCTAATATCTTTCTCGCCTCCTCGAAGACATCCCCCATTTTTGCCCTAATCTCTTCCATATGCTGCTGCTCTACTCGTCTCATCCATTCAACCCGTTCGTCGGGGGTAAAAAAGGGATCGTAATTTACTGTAAGAAGTTCGAGAGCTCTCGCCACATGGATCAGATGAATTGTCCAATCGGGTCGGTCTTTTCCTCCCAAAATAGAGGCTACGTATTTTACGGCCTTCATGGCCTCTTCTGAGGGATCTAATCCTATAACGATACCCTTGTCTTGGGGTTTCTCTCCAACAACCCACAGGGGAACGGTGGTAAGTCTTGAAAGAACCTTTGATGCGATACTTCCAATAATAAGCTCCTTTAATCTACTTGCTCCTCTTCTTCCTACCACCAGGGCCTTATAACCTTTCTGAGCTTCAAAGACAATGTCTCGTGCTATACCCACCTGACGCTGCTGAACCATAATGTTAATTCGATCCCGTGAGATACCTTGACCCACTAAAATATTTGCAAGCTTTTCCATCTCGGCTTCCACAGCCTTTCTCTGAGCCACATCCCATGCCAGCATAGCTTCCGGTCTGTAAGTGACAAGAGGGCTACTCTCCACATCCCAAAAGCTCTCAGGAAGAGGGCTCATCACATGCAAAATCGTAATCGGTATATCACTTTCAGCCCCTAAGACTATTCCCGCATATTCAACAACCCTATAGGCCCACTCGGATACATCGACTGCTACGAGAATTCCCCTTCCATTCATTACCTTAACCTCCATCGTTTATGGAACCCTCTAACTCTTCAAAGGACATCTTCTCAAGGTCTATCCTTAACTCACATTCTCCCCCTACAGCCTTGCATATAGTAAAGCCTAGCTTTCTCCCCAGAGCTAACATCTGGGTATTTTCAGGAAGCACTATACCAAATACGCTCTTTATTCCTCGCTCCTTTGCAATCGCAAGGCACTTCCTTAAAAGAGTTGCTCCAATACCTTTCCCATGCCATGGATCCCCTACTAGCACTGCAAACTCAGCTTCATCCTTATCCGCTCCCGTTATAACCCTTGCCACTCCCAGCATCCGCTCCTGTTGTGATTCTTTATCAATGGCAACCAGAGCTATTTCTCGATCGTAATCAATCTGAGTAAAACGGATAAGGAGTGAATGGGGAAGAGCCTTCATTGGTCTGAAGAATCTGAAATAGACACTTGTAGGAGAAAGAACCTTAAAAAGATCCTCAAAAAGCGGTGCATCCTCAGGTCTTACTGGTCTCACAAACAACTTCATGCCCCCAGAAGTCTCCACGTGCCATTCATATTGATCTGGATAGGGGCTTATTATAAGATGCATTGGAGCTTCCACCTTGGATGGTTTAAGAATCATTCTAGCATCGGCCACTATTGGTTTACCATTCTTTATGAGGACTGGATTCATATCGAGTTCCTGAATTTGAGGGAAATCAGTCACAAGATTAGCCAATCGCACAAGAAATTCCTCGAGAAGTTCAAAATCCGCAGGGGGACGTCCTCGGTAACCTTTCAGTAGTTTAGATACCTTGGTCTTATCTATCATGAGCTTAGCAAGGGCTCGATTCAGAGGTGGTATCCCTATGGCCCGATCCTTTAAAATCTCTGTAAAAATCCCGCCCCAACCGAACAGAATGACTGGTCCGAAAAGCGGATCCTGTTTCGCACCTATAAGTAATTCATAATCATGGTCCTTTATCATTGTCTGGAGGGTTACACCATCTATTCGCGCATCGGGTTTGTATTCCTTGGCGGCAGCCATTATGGCATCGTAGGCCTTTGCAATGTCATCCTCCGTTGTGAGATTTAACCTGACACCTCGAGCCTCTGTCTTGTGAAGGATATCGGGTGAGGCTATCTTCATTACAAAGGGTGGTTCCATTGTTTTAGCTAGTTGGCAGACCTCTTCTTTCGTTTTCGCAAGCTCTATGCTATTTACAGGAAACCCATAGGCCCGTAGAATAGCCATCGATTGCCACTCTCCTAGTATTCCCCAATATTTTTCTAACCCTTCTTCTATTAACCTAGCCGTCTCCGCTCTATCAGAGGTGATGAATTTAGAAAATCTTGGAGGAATTTGTTGAATAGCTTCAAGAGTCTTCGAGTAATCATAAAGATATTTAAAGGCCCTTACCGCTTCCTCGGGGGTTTCATAGGTGGGAATACCAGCCTTATTTAGGATTGCTCTCCCTGGAAGCACATCGTGGCCTCCCATCCAGCATGCGAGAACAGGCATAGGTCTACGGATGACCATCTTTGACAATGTCTCGGCAACGGCCGTTGGATCCGTCATCGCTTGTGGGGTTAAAATTACAAGGATGCCGTTCACATCGGAGGATCCTAAACAGGTTTGAATCGTTTTGCTGTAACGATCTGGGGTAGCATCTCCTAAGATGTCTATAGGATTTCCTCGACTCCAACAACGAGGTAGGAAGCTATCTAGTTCATTCGTAATTTCGGTCCCAAGATTTGACAGTTCAAGGCCTGCATCGGAAACTGCATCCGCCGCCATAACCCCAGGTCCCCCAGCGTTAGTTATAACAACAAGCTTTGGTCCCGACGGTCTCGATTGCTTTGCAAGGAGTTCAGCACAGTCAAAAAGTTCTCTGATCTCCCTTACCCTGACAATACCCGCCCTCTCGAAGGCGGCGTCGTATAGCACATCTTCTCCCGTCATAGCTCCAGTGTGAGATGAAGCTGCCTGAGCCCCCGCTTGACTTCTGCCAGCCTTTAAAACAACGATAGGCTTTACCTGTGACACGGAACGGGCAGCACTCATGAATTTTCTAAGATTTGTAAGTCCTTCCATATAGACAATAATGCTACTTACCTTTGTATCGTTACCAAAGTAATCAATGAGATCTCCAAAATCCACATCCAGCATGGATCCTATACTCACGAAATAGCTAAAACCGATCTTCTCCTCTACAGCGAGGTCAAGAATAGCGGTACACAGGGCTCCACTCTGGGAGATAAAGGCGAGTCGTCCAGAAGAAGGCATATGGGAAGCAAAGCTCGCGTTAAGATGGCGATCGGGACAAATTATCCCAAGACAATTAGGTCCTATTAACCGAATTTCCTTGGAACGAGCCACTTCCTCTATTCGCTCCTCAATAATACGTCCCTCTTCTCCGGTCTCCCTACCTCCTGCCGAAAGAATAATGGCTCCTCTAGTCCCCACAAAGCTGCAATCCTCCAACACCTGAGGAACTTCTTCTATCGGTGTGGCTATTATTGCAAGATCAACCTGATTCTCTATAGCCCTAACGGAGGGAAAAGCCCTTTTGCCCCACACCTCTTTCCTATTTTTATTGACCGGATAGATGAGACCAGGGAATTGTGCTTCCAAAAGGTTTTTCATTACAGCCCGTCCCACAGAGCCCTCCCGTTCCGTAGCACCCACCACTGCTATGCTCTGGGGCTTAAAGATAGCATCAAGTCCTCGGAGTCCCATAATCTCCTACCTCACTGTAAAGTTGGAGGTTTGCATTCTTTACCACCTAAGTGTTTACTGATTGTAAGATAAAAGGTTGTGCTACGCTTTTCTTGAGAGGATTCTACCCACACCCTGCCATTATGCCTATTAGCCACTTCCGATATTATCGCCAATCCAAGTCCTGATCCCTCTGTTTTGGTCACACCCCTTCTGAAGGGTTCGAATATCTTATCAACCATGTCAGGTGGAATGCCAACACCGTTGTCCTTAACGGCTATAATCCAAAAATCGGGAGTTTCCTCGACCTCTATCTGGATACGGGAAAGGTCGCTACCACCATGTTTAAGAGCGTTGTCTACAAGATTTCTCAGGGCTCTTAGAAGCAGGTGAGGGTATCCAACTATAGATGGCAAACTGTTTTGAACAACGAGCGTTACACCCTGCTTCTCCAGCCTGCCTTTGAACTCGGACTTTATAGTTTCAATAAGTTCAGAGACGGGAAATGACTGAGGTTCTTCCAGGGTTTCTCTAGCAGAAATGTAGTTATTTATACATTCTACAAGGGCCACTATCTCTTCTGCAGCCTTCATGATCTGCCTACAGTAGAGCTGAGCCTTCTCTGGAAGATCGCTACCGTGTTTTTCCATAAGCCTTTTTGAAAGACCATAAAGGCCTATAGCAGGGCTTTTGAGATCATGGCTTACCGAATAGGCAAAAAATTTTATTGTTTCTTTACGCTCTTCAAGAAGCCGGATCTTCTCATTAAGGGCCTCGCAGAGTTTCGCATGGGCTATGGCAACACCGATATGATGTCCCATTAGAAAAAGAATTTGCATATCTTGATGGGAGATCATGGTATCCCTCTTCGATCCAAGGTTCATTACTCCCTCTACTTTTCCCATAACTACAAAGGGAACACAATATATAATATTCAAACCCTTACTGAGAAGTAGCTTCACTCTCTCCTTATCTTCCAGCTCCTCTACTCTAAAGGCTATAAAGGAGCGAAGTTCTACTGCCTTCCCCGTAAACCCCTGTCCGATCTGAATCCTTTCAAGACCGGAAATCTCAATCCCCTGATAGGCGGCTAAGTAAAGATCGCCTCTACTTTGATCCATGAGGTAGATTCGTCCAGCATCAATGTTAAATTCCTGAAGAATCAGTTGAATACTTCCATTAAGTATCTCTTTAAGGCTACTAGCCTGAGAAAGGAAGTTACTAAGATTTATCAAAGGTCTAAATATCCTATCATTGACAAGAATTTGATCAAAGCAAAGAACTACCCGATTCTCGGTCATATTAGACCCCCTGGTCGATGTCTCCATGGGTTAATCTAGAACCGGCATTAGCACATTGCAAAGTTTCTGGAGGTCGGCGAGCATCTTTTCCCGATAAAATGTAACCGATTGAGGATCAGTCATAACCATATCAAGCTGTCGTGTGTGGATAATCAAATAACCAAGCACTCGAAGAGCATCCTTCATCTCTTCAATATCCCTTCCCTCTATTCTCGCAGATAAGGCATCACCATTTACGGTACAGCGAAAGCGCCATAGATCCAAAAGAGAAGCTATAAACTTCGCTCTAAGGACTCGCCTATCTAAATTTGCCGCTCCTCCCTTGAAATGGAAACTAGCATAGTTTTCTCTTGTCCGCTCACTAACCAAGGCCTCTACTTCAGAGAAGTGATATCCGAAACGTGACTGAAGGGAACAGAAATTTTTGGATATCATAAAGTAGTTTTTAATCGCCATATTGTTAGCAACCGCTGGATCAAGACTGGGATTAATAGTGGACTCAGCCAATACAGACAAAAACCCCTTAGCTTTAATTGGTGGAGGTCCACCCCAGGGCACAGACATCATGCCCTCCCATAAAGCTATCATCGGTATGGAGGCTATATCCTCAATTCGGACATACTGAGCATCAGGAGAGACCGCTCCCTGATGAAACCCGTCATTTAGATCCAATATCCAGAACTGCATTTTCTTCTCAGTTACGAGCCGTTTTGCTGCTTTTTCGGCAAATTTGAATTCGCTACCAAAACGAAACATTTCTCGAACAGACATCTCGTGGCAGAATCGAGTAATATCATGATAGGTGGAGCACTTGTCTGGTTTAAAATCTATAGAATCCGGGTCAGTAAGGTAAAGGGGAACGATAAGCCGAGAAACATCGTAAAGAACCTTATAAACCGGGGTTCCAATCATCATGCCCTTTTCAGTCTCACGCTCCGACAGAGGGATCGCATCAAGCCCTTTCAAGACAACCCTTTCGTCAGCGTCTATCGTAATCTCATCGCCCTCTCTAAGTAAACGAGTAGCTCCTGAAAGCCCAAATATTGCCGGAATTTTGAACTCTCTTGCCACATTTGCCAAATGTCCAGCCACGTTTCCCACCTCTGTTATCACCGCCGAAGCCCTTCCTAAAAGAGATGCCCATCTAGGAAGGGCGAGTTCAGTCACAAGAATAGCACCATCTGGAAACCTTAAAGCATCCGCATCTCGCTTTACCACAAAGGCCTTTCCAGAAGCTACCCCTGGACTCGCCGTCACTCCACCCTTAAGGATAACATGCTCGGGATTAAAAGGCTTGCGAATTTTCTGGTCATCCTGACTTTTTTCATGTCCTCGAACCTGTAAAGGCCGGCTTTGGAGAATAATAAAGTTTCCCATCCCATCCAGCGCCCACTCTATGTCCTGGGGCCTTCCATAGTAACGCTCAATGGAAAGAGCTATTCCCGCGAGCTCCTTCATCTGATCTTCGGTAAGAGACGGTATATCCCACTGATGAGGGGGCATTTCCACCCGTGCTACACCTTCCTCTGGGAGTGAAATATAGGCAACATCTTTAATAGCTAGGTTAACGGATGTTATATCGAAGGGCTCTCGACGAGACACTACAAAGAGATCTGCCTCAAGAGAACCATCTACCACGGGTTTTGGAAGTCCCCATACTGAATGAATTAAAATGTTATCTTCCTCGCCCGACTCAAAGGGACTTTTTGTGTAAACCACACCTGACGCTATCGGATCAATCATGGCAAGACAACCTACGCACATGGCTACATCTTCATCACGAATACCGTGCCGGAAGCGGTAAGTCATGGCCGGAAGGCCATACATACTTGCAACTACTTCTTTGTAGGACTGGAGGATGTGGTCAGGATTAACGTTAAGTATTGATCGGTATTGACCCGCAAAAGAATGCCCAAGGGTATCTTCTCCAAGGGCACTGCTTCTTAAGGCAAAGGTAAGGGATGGACCGTGTTTTTTTAGCATCTCATTCGTCTGACATATGATGGCATCTTCAACCTCTTCTGGGATCCGAGAATTTAATATGAGTTGTTGGATAGAGGAACTCAGAGCAAAAAAATTATCTATAGTCTCAGCGGCAGTTTTCTGAATGAGCCGGTTAATTTCGGAAATAAGATCGTTATGCATCAAAAACCTTCTATAGGCCTCTGAAGTGATAACAAAACCGTCTGGGACTTTTATGCCAAGGGCGTGCTTGAGTTCTCCAAGGGTCGCCATTTTGGAACCAGCAAGATTTATCGAATCTCGGCTGAGCTCATCCATTGGGATTACAAGAGGAGCATTGGTTGTGGTGATCTTTGTTTCCAGGATTTGCCTTATAGATTCTTCTATATCCCGAAATCTAGAATAAAGCTTGAGATAACGTTGAGATGAGAGATTGTTTAAGTACTGTATCATTTGAAATACGCTGGCACTTACTCTAGTTACCCGAGAACGGATAAAGGTCATACCAAAGGGTTCACGGCCTCTTAACCTCTCTTCAATCTCTGTCATAACCTCAAGGGATCGGTTGTTCGCGTTAAGAAGAAGTTTAAAGTTATGGTATCTATTTTGAAAAATAAGCCTTAACTCGTTCGAATCTAAGGATTTTTCTTCCCGTTTTCCTATGTATTTTAACCATTTTTTTAAGAATTGCACAGCCAGTCCTTACCTCTCGAATAAATTGTTTTTAATAAAAAAACATCAACCCCTTTTGTTTAATACCGCCTTGTTGATCTTTTCCATAAGAGTTTCAAAATCACAGGGTTTCATAAGATAATCATAGGCACCACAGGTTATACCATTTTGGGCTGCCTCTTCAGAACCATGACCAGTTATCATAATAACGGGCATATCGGGATCCATCTTTTTAAAGATTTTAAGGACCTCAATTCCGCTCATATCTTCCATTTTTAGATCTATGATCGCAATATCAAAGGACGACTCTCTAAGTTTTCTTATAGCTTCACTGCCACTATTGGCGGTTTCAACTATAACATTTCTTTTTTGCATGCGCCTTCGAAGCACATCCACATAGGCCACCTCATCATCTACAATTAGTACCTTAAGTGTTCTCTGGGGATATTTTGTTTCCTGTGGCTGCATCTCGGATTATTCCTCCATAGATTCTAGTTCCTCATTTTGATAGATGACAAATCCTCAGGAGAAGCCCCTACAATAAGACTATTAGGAGGTTGCACGGGAGGTAACCATATTCTGAATGTGGTCCCTTTACCTACTTCACTTTCCACTTCTATATTGCCCCCAGCTTTCTTTATAATGCCGTAGCAGATAGAAAGCCCTAAACCGGTTCCTTTACCGACAGGTTTGGTCGTGAAGAAGGGGTCAAAAATTCTTGGAAGAATTGACTTGGGAATGCCAGGTCCCGTATCGCTCACTTCTAGCACAACCCAATCATTGATAAACTTGGTAGATAGGGTTAGCACTCCTCCGCACTGAGTTTCCATAGCATCGATTGCATTATTTATAAGATTAAGAATAACCTGTTGCATCTCCGTTGGAGATATGGCAACCGCAGGGATCTCCTCATCAAACTTTTTCTCTATCTTAACCTTAGCATATCGGGCCCTCTGTTCGCATAGGATTGCGATCTCGTTAAGAAGGGTATTAAGAAAGACTCGCCTTTCTAGGGTATCACTGCGTCTAGCAAAGGTAAGAAGCTTATGGGTAATTTCCCTACATCTAGCCCCTTGGGTTTTGATCTGCTTTGCGGACTTAGCTATCTCTTTATAGATCTCCATTTCCTTATCGGGTAAATCTCTAAGACAGTCTTCAATCCATCCTGCTTCCTCGACCATAATCGCAACAGGATTATTAATCTCATGGGCAATGCCGGCTGCTAGTTCCCCCAAGGCAGCAAGTTTTCCTGCCTCAATAATCTGGTCATTCATAGCATCCTTTTCCCTGTCAACCTGCTTTATTCTCTCGACAACTCGATTGGAAAGCCTCCATCCTAAACCGGTCAATAGAAAGATACTAATGACAATTACACTGAATACAATGGACCTGGCTTTGTAAATGTCCATAAAAACCTCGGAATCCCACTGGCGATAAACAAGAGCCCAATTGTTCATCCTGAGTGGAACGGCTACATAAATTATAGATCTTCCACTAGCATCCTCTTTTTTAAACACATAGGTCGTCTTCCTTGTTTCAAGTGTAACAGGCTTGTCGTAGGAGTGCTTCGGGTTGGTGTGGTAAATATCACCAATGGGGTATCCTTCTCTTTCTCTCCCTAAAGAATCAGAAAAAACAACCGTTGCTATCGATTTAAGTAAGTCTTTAGAATAGGGAGAATTTAGCGACGTTTGGAGATTACCGTCTTTACTTAGGATAAAAGCCTCTCCCGTCTCCCCTATTTTTATATTTTCAACAATTTTGGTAAAATAAGCAAAATCTATGGTCGATCGAAGCACCCATATTCGGTCCTCATCTTCAAGCCTTACCGCTATTACAAAATGAGGAAGGCCTCTGAGACCCAAGAATACATCACTTATAGAGTAAGGGTTCTTTATAGCCTCCCTAAACCATTCCGAATTGCCGTAAAAGGCCATACCTAGCTTGAATGGACCTGCGTAGGCAACCTGAATCCCATCCTCTCTAATAAAGCCAATATCAACAAAGACACCACCGTGGGAAGTCTGAAGCACTGAAATAATGTTCGAGAGATGATCGGGATCCTGAAGTTTTTTAGCGTCATTTGAGAGTGTTATCATGGTAACGGTTGAGACACTGTTAGCTAGGAAGGAATCTATACTTTGGGCATGTTTTTGAATTAGCTCTGAAAGATAGCCAACGATCTTGGCTTTATAGGAGGTGTGGAACATGTAACCGGTAACCATGGCTATAAAGATAACTGGAATAAGAGATGTGCTTACAATAATAAGAAATATTCTGTTTCGCAATTGAGTGTAGTATCTAGGTTCATGCATAATATCTCCACAGCCTACCGTAAGATCTAGTCCGAGTTAAAAGGTTCTCTATTTCACGTGGCAACACTTATGCCATCTACCTATCTCACCCTACCCTACTCGATGAGGAAAAAGCCTTTCTAGCCAACTTTACTTTCAGACCAGTATCTTCTCTATGTCCAGTATTTTTACAGTATGCAAAAATCTTTAATAATGACAAGGTTTTTCTACCTTGGAGAAGAGTCGAGGTGATTAGATTAATCTATGGCATAACCTTTGCTAATCCACAAAAGAGGATAACACACCCTCTTACAACCTTTTATCGAGGAATTTCATCATGTCCATAATTTCGTGGCTACGTAAGATTTTTAAAAACCGTGAACACCCACCAACTAGGCAGTCGGAATTATTTCGTCTCAAATACCAGCACTTCAAGGAGCTTTTGGATTCTAATACGGAAATGGCGAAGGTCATTTCCGAAATAGAGGATAAGCTTCAAGGAAAAACTATGTTTGGTATGAGCCACGTTCGATCGATGGCGACAAGGTCGATCTTTCACAGCTTCAGGATGATTGAGAGGCTAAATAGTCTTTCTAATAAAGGTTACTTAGAGCTTTACGATGTGCACCACCATATCCAAACCCAAATAAAGAATATCCTAGAGGAACACCGAGAGGCATCGGAGGCTGCATGGATTCTTCAATACAATAATATCTCTCAGGAGATGATAGAGAAAGTTGGCGGGAAGAACGCTAACCTAGGTGAAATGTATACTAAACTTGGACTGCCTATCCCCAGGGGATTTGCCATTACAGTAGATGCCTTTCACCTATTCATGGAAGCAAATGACTTAAGAAACGAGATAAATAAGATTCTCATGGAAACCGATTTTCAAAATCTCCAGGCTATTGAAGAATCGAGTGAGATCATCCAAGGAAAAATCATATCTGGGAAAATCCCCGATGGCTTGGCCCAAGCAATTCTTGAAGCCTATGATAATTTGGCTAAGTCCATAGGATCTAACATAAATGTTGCTTTAAGAAGCAGTGCTATAGGAGAAGATGGGGACATATCCTTTGCGGGGCAATACGTTTCTGTCCTCAATGTTCCGAGAGAGCAGATCCTTAGATCATACCGTTATGTGCTAGCTAGTCTTTACACCCCAAGGGCTATCGCCTACAGGTTCCGAATGGGAATAGATGACCAGTATTGCGCTATGAGTGTTGGGTGTTTGGAAATGATACCATCGGTAGCAAGTGGTGTATGTTATTCGAGAGATCCCTCCAATCCCTCTTCTGGTGACATCGTAATAAATGCCTCTTGGGGGCTTGGATCCTATGTGGTAGATGGAGTAGTCTCACCTGATACCTACCGAGTTAGAAAAGACCTTGAGATTCTCGATATAAATGTCTCGGACAAATCAGTAAAACTCATATTGAACCCCGATGGAGGTCTCTCCGAAGTAAGGGTAGAAGACCATCTAAGAAAGGTTCCATGCCTTCAGGAAGAACATATTCGCCTTCTCGCTAGATATGCATTGGAGCTAGAAAACCATTACAACTGTCCCCAGGATATTGAATGGGCCCTTACTCCAGAAAATAACATAGTACTACTTCAGACAAGACCACTAAAGATCATATCGGCCAGAAGTATCATGGAGATCATTGTCCCTGAAGACTATCCTGTTCTAATCCATAACGGTGCCATAGCCTGTCCTGGTATTGGAAATGGTCCAGCCTTTCATGTCCGTTCCAATGATGATCTTCATAGGATCCCCCATGGAGCCGTGCTAGTTGCTCACCACTCGTCACCAAGGTTTGTGCTCGTTATGGATCGCATAAGTGCCATTGTAACCGATGCAGGTAGTATAACGGGACACATGGCCTCGGTGGCCAGAGAGTTTAAAATTCCCACCCTGCTCGATACAAAGGAGGCCACAAAAATCATCCCAGAGGGCGAAGAGATTACGGTAGATGCCTTTCATGGGAAAGTCTACAAAGGAGCACTCCCAGAAAGCCTTCGGAATCTTATTGTGGAGGCCTCTAGAGAGGCTACACCCATGAAGGGAACCCCTGTTTACAGGACTCTAGAAAAGCTCGCAAGGTTTATTGTGCCCCTCAACCTTATTGATCCTCAGGCCCCCAATTTCTCTCCCGAAGGTTGTAAAACCCTTCACGATATTATGAGATTTGTCCACGAAAAATCCTACAGCGAGATGTTTAGACTTAGCGACTCATTAAGTGACGAGGAAGGGAACGCCTATCGGCTAGATGCGCCAATACCATTAAATCTTTATGTGATAGACCTAGGAGGTGGATTACTGCTTGAAAAAGTAAAGGGAAATAAGGTCCCCGTCGATGCTGTAACATCTGTTCCATTTCGTTCTCTCCTAAAGGGAATGCTCCACGAGGCCTTTCTTAAACCAGCTCCTAAGCCTGTTGAACTTGGAGGTTTTTTTTCAGTCCTAAGCGAACAGATACTTTCGAATCCCCATCTCATGGAAAGATTCGGTGATAAGAGCTACGCTATCGTATCGGATAAGTATCTCCACTTTAGCTCCCGAGTTGGCTACCATTTTGCCCTACTCGATAGCTATTGTGGTCAGACGATTAACAAAAATTACATAACCTTTGCCTTCAAAGGAGGAGCGGCCGACGATGTAAGGAAAAATCGTAGAGCCCGAGCTATAGCAAAAATCCTAAGTCTTCTTAATTTCCACGTTGAAGTGATCGCTGACAGAGTTGAAGGAAGACTTCAAAAATATGAACCCTCCGTAATAGAGTCAACCCTTGATCAGCTAGGTCGCCTTCTTCAATTTACAAGACAGATGGATATGTTAATGTCTTCCGAAGGAATGATAGAGGTTGTGGCCAGGGCCTTCATTCAAGGAATCTACGATATTACAGAGTCTGACCTTTAAATTTAAAATCGCCTCATTTGATTTAGGAATTGAACGAAATAAAAACCGGCTGAAATATACCCTAGGATAAGCGATATCCAAAGGAATAAATTTCCGAGTATGTCAAGTACTCGCTGAAAACTAGGAACAAAGGCCACAAAGCAAAGCATTGCTAAGGATTGGGAGATCATCTTATTTTTACCTAGTAGACTTGCCTTTAGGATAATCCCCTGGGATGCAGCGATCGATCTTAAACCGGTTATAATAAGTTCCCTTCCAACAACGAGAAAAACTATCCAGGATGCAATCTTTTTAAGGGGGATGAGCATGATAAAGACGGCCAACACAAGGAGCTTATCGGCCAGGGGATCGAGGAGCTTCCCAATGGGGGTTTCCATATGCTTTCGCCTAGCAAGGATTCCATCAAGATAATCTGTAATTAGAGCCGCGAGGCAGGTAAAAAAGGCTATATGAAAGGCGGTGGGCGTTACCGGCGGATTTAGGGCGACAAGAACAACGGGAACGGCAGCAATACGAAAGTAGGTGAGGATATTTGGAATATTCAGAAAGTCTCGCCTACCTCCCCTTTTAATCATCGGGATAACACTAACTCCTAAGGCGTAGCCTTGTAATGTGAATAATACTGAAGTACTCGCTGAATATATTGGCGAGTTTCTTCGTATGGAGGAACCCCTCCGTACTGCTTTACAGCGTTTGGGCCAGCGTTATAGGCTGCTAAGGCGAGCACTAGGTTATTATCGAAGAGTCGAAGCATCTCCTTAAGGTAACCTATGCCCCCTTTGAGATTCTGTATTGGATGGTAAGGATCACTAACCCCCATATCCATTGCGGTTCCTGGCATAAGCTGCATAAGTCCCATTGCTCCTTTAGGGGATGTAGCCGATGGATTAAAGGCTGATTCAGCCTTAATAACAGCCTTAACAAGTTTAGGATCCAATCCGTAGGCGGAAGACAAGGCATTAATGTATGGGTCAAGAGCCTTCTCGTAGGGGGTTGGTGATGCACTTACCGGCTTCATAGCCTCTAGCCTCATAGAGCCAGAAGAGACATAGGATGAATAGGGTACAGACGAAGCGTAAATAAAGGATCTATAACCGCTAGGATAAGCACTCATAAAGAATTTTGGCCTATTCTTCTGTAACTCCTTCTTCAGAACGGTCAGGGCCTGAGGTGTTACCTTGGCGTTCGTCTGCTTGGCTGGAACATTAGTAAAGTGGATTATTCCCTTTTCATCGACATAGGTATAAATCTGAGCACCTACAGGAGAGAAAGCGATCATAACAATCAGGGTGGTAAACAACCATTCAAGTGTAAAAAACTTAAACGGTTCGCCCACTCTCACCGCTTTTCCTCCCTTTCCTATGCTTAATTACTCAACCTTCTTCCAGTCCTCAAGAAAGTTCTTCAGTCCTACATCCGTAAGAGGATGCTGGATAAGTTTCTCGATAACACCAAAGGGAATCGTTGCAATATCGGCGCCTAAACGAGCAGCTTCCAAGACATGCATGGGATGTCTTATACTAGCAACTATAACCTCTGTATCGAACATGTAGTTTGCAAAGATCTCAACTATGTCCTTTATAACTGCCATACCATGGGAAGAGATATCGTCAAGCCTTCCAACGAAGGGACTAACGTAGGTCGCCCCTGCCTTCGCCGCGATAATAGCCTGAATAGGTGTAAAGATAAGAGTCACATTGGTCTTGATATTTTCTTCAGCCAACACCTTAACGGCCCTTAGTCCTTCCCTCGTCATGGGAATCTTTACCACCACATTGGGATCGATTGATGCAAGATCTCGAGCCTCTGTAACTATCTCCTCCATCCTAGTGCTTATAGCTTCCGCACTCACTGGTCCCTGAACAATCTCGCAGATTGTCTTTATATGGTTTCGGAAGGCCTCCCTACCCTTAATCCCTTCCTTTGCTATCAGAGAAGGATTTGTAGTTACACCATCGAGGATTCCAAGTTCATAGGCAGCCCTAATCTCATTCAAGTTAGCAGTGTCTATAAAAAACTTCATGACTTTCGCTCCCCTTCCTTTCTCTCAAGATATTTACCCCTGCATGCTTCACTACAGAAATAAACCTCCCTTCCATCAATATTGACCTTTATAGCCTTATCCTTAACTATATAAACACCACACTGAGGATCCTGCACCAGCTCAGCAATTGATGAAGGTTCCTTACGAAAAGTGGTATCGTCGCTTCGATCGAGCATCAGAAATTTTTTCTTAACGTATCGCCACAAAAGATATCCACAGTAGATAAGTAGTAGAAAGAGAATAAAACGTGTCATTGCTTTTTTACCCTTTTTACTATCTGACCATCCCTGGGAAGCCCTCTCAATAATGTCTTTACGTTCTGGCGATAAACAGGGTGGACGAGAGAGGGGGCTATTTCTACTAGGGGAATCAGGACAAAACGCCTCCTATGAAGCATTTTGTGGGGGATTTGCAAATCCTCTCCCCAAACACAGGTCTCGCCGTTATGGCCGTAGAACAAAATGTCAATATCTATAATCCTGGGACCCCAGCGGAAGGTCTCCTCCCGTCCCATATAGGACTCTATCTTTTTCACTTCGAAAAGAAGTCCCTCTGGTGAAAGGGAGGTTTTACCGCAGAGTGCCCCATTTATGAACCAGTTCTGATCCCTATACCCCTGGGGCTCCGTCGCATACCAAGACGATAGGGCCGTAATAGTCACAACACAACGTTCACTCAAAAGTCTAACGGCTTCTTCGCAATTGGCCACCCCGTCTCCCATGTTGCTTCCAAGACCTAGAATTACCTCTTCCAAAACCAACTTCCTCTCCTAATTTCGGAACAACCTTCTAATACGCTCGACCGCCTCAGCAACCCTTTCCTTAGAAACGGTAAGGGCCATACGGATATAACCCTCTCCCGGCTCCCCAAAACCATTTCCAGGCGTCGTTACAATACCAGCTTCCCTAAGAAGTGTCATTGCGAAGCCCGTCGATGTTGTCCCTTCCGGAACAGGACACCATACGTAAAATGTTGCCTTTGGAACATAGGGATTTAACCCAACAGATTTAAGACCCTCTACCAGTACATCGCGACGTTCCTGGTAAATGTACTGCATTTCTTTCACACAGGATTGATCACCTTCGAGAGCTACAATTGCGGCCCTTTGGATGGCATTGAAGGCACCCGAGTCTATATTACTCTTAACCTGCCCAAGACCACCTATCACTTCCGAATGCCCCACGGCGAAGCCAATACGCCAGCCGGTCATATTATAGGTTTTGGAAAGGGAATGAAATTCAATCCCTACATCCTTCGCTCCCTTTATCTCAAGAAAACTCATGGGACGATAACCATCAAAGCTCATCTCCGAATAGGCAGCATCATGGCAAACAATAATCTCATACTTCTTGGCAAAGGCTACCACCTTCTCGAAGAAATCCCCTTCTGCTGTCGCCCCTGTTGGATTGTTAGGGTAATTTATGAACATCATCTTTGCCTGACTAGCAACCGATGGTGGGATAGAGTCAAGGTCAGGCAAAAAGTTGTTCTCGGCCTTAAGAGGCATAAAATAGGACTTTCCACCTGCCAGCACAGTCCCTGAATGGTAGACCGGATAGGCAGGTGACGGAACAAGTACCACATCGCCAGGATTTACGAAGGCAAGATGGATATGGGCAATCCCTTCCTTTGAACCAATAAGGGTAATTACTTCTTTAGAAGGATTAAGCTGGACACCAAAGCGTTTTTCATACCACCTCGCTACACAATCTCTAAAGTCATTCATACCCGAATAGGATGGATAACGATGGGTGGAGGGATCCTTCACCGCCTCTCGAAGTGCTTCCACAATGTGGGACGGCGTTGGTAGATCAGGATCTCCAACTCCCAAATCAATTACATCAATCCCTCTAGACTGCACTTCGACCTTTAGGCGATCCAACTCCTGAAAAAGATAGGGTGGAAGTTCTTTGAGTCGGTTTGATCTCTCGAAGCCCATTAGGTTTACACCTCCTATGCTCTAAGTCCAAGAACATCTTGCATGTCATAGATACCAGGATTTTGAACAATAACCCATCTTGCTGCCCTTATAGCTCCACGGGCAAAGTTATCCCGGCTATGAGCCCTATGAGTAATTTCTATCCGTTCTCCAAGGCTGCCAAATATAACCGTATGTTCTCCCACTATATCCCCTGCTCGAAGGGTTTGGATACCTATCTCCTCCCTTCCCCTCTCTCCAATAATCCCCTCACGGGCAAATCTAGCCACTTTGCTCCACTCAAGAGATCGTGCCTCAGCAATAATTTGACCAAGCTTTATAGCCGTTCCGCTTGGAGCATCCTTTTTAAAGCGATGATGGGCCTCTACTATTTCCACATCGAAATCGGGGCCAAGAAGTTTTGTGGCATACTCTATCAATTTAAACAAAACATTTACCCCAACACTCATATTGGGAGATATGACTATTGGGATCCTGTCCCCACAGGATCGTATTATCTGACTCTGTTCCATCGATAGTCCCGTAGTCCCAATAACGATTGGAACACCATAGGAAGCACAGACTTTGCAATGTTCAACTGTTGCCTCCGATGTTGTAAAATCAATGACCACCTTGGCCTGCTGTATAATATCGGAAGGCTCTTGGGACACAATGAGGCCATCCTTCGCCGATGGAATAAACTGCCTTAGAGGTTTTCCAATGGCACTATGGTCGGGACGCTCCCAACCACCAACAAGGTCCATATCTTCCGCTTCACACACGAGCTGGGCGATCCGGCTTCCCATGCGCCCCGCAACACCTGCTACTGCAACGGTTATCATGGTTTTTCTCCCGTCTATTGAAGGAGTCCATACTTTTTTAACACATCAAGAAGCTTTGCCCTGTTGGTTTCGGAAATAGGAGCAAGAGGAAGGCGGACCTCTTCGCTCGGAATCCTTTTCATCATAGCAAGGGCAGCCTTTACTGGAGCTGGGTTTGTTTCACAAAAGAGGATGTGGCAAAGAGGAAGCAGTTTGTAATTAAGGCTTCTAGCTTCATCCCATTTCCCTTCAAGAGCTAGTCTACACATTTCTGACATATCCTTCGGGGCGATGTTCGATACAACAGAAATCACCCCTTTACCTCCAACACTCATAAGAGGAAAGGTAAGATAATCCTCTCCAGAAAGCACAGAAAAATCATCTCCACATCTGGCTACAATGTCCATAATCTGTTTCATAGAACCAGAGGCCTCTTTAATGCCAACGATGTTAGGAATCCTTGAGAGTCTTTCAATTGTTTCAGGTTCCATATTGACAGCTGTTCTACCTGGGATGTTATAGAGGATAATCGGTATGTCAACTTCTGCAGCCACCTTAGCAAAATGTCGATATAAACCCTCCTGAGTAGGTTTATTGTAGTAGGGGCTTATCATGAGCACCGCATCGGCTCCGGCCTTATAGGCGTGGCGTGTAAGTCTTATGGCCTCAGCGGTGTTATTGGATCCGGTCCCTGCGATTACGGGCACACGCTTATTAACCTGCTCTATCGTTATCTCTACAACCCTTTCATGTTCTTCAAAGGAAAGTGTGGCCGACTCTCCTGTTGTTCCACAGGGCACAATCCCATTGGTCCCTTCAGCTATTTGAAACTCTATAAGTTGCCTTAGAGTCTCCTCATCCACTTTACCATCAAGAAAGGGTGTCACAATAGCGACAAAAGCTCCCTTAAACATGGTGCCTCCTCCTTTTGGTTATAGGGATCCTTCTAACGTCTCGTCCCACAGCAGACCCTCATACACAATAAGAGCCTGCCCCTCCAGAAAAACCTCCGAAAAATCGCTCTCCCTTTGATCGAAGAAAACGCGAAGGATCTCTCCACCTCTAGTATGAACTGCTACAGGAGAATGGACCTTACCTAAGGCCGCAGAAATAATCGCTGAGGCGATTGATCCGGTCCCACAAGCTAAGGTTTCATCTTCAACACCTCTTTCGTAGGTTCTGTTGAATATTTCACCCTCTTCGCTTACCCAAACAAAATTAACGTTAGTCCCACGAGGTGAGAAGAGAGAATGAAATCTTATGAAACGCCCCAGTCTTACAACATCAACGGCATCAAACTTATCTCGAGTTTCACAAGGGACCACCACATGAGGAACACCGGTATTAATGTAGTGAACATCTAGACTATCTCCTGTTTTACTCAGGGAGGGGATAGAGGCTGGAGTCAAGTCTTCCAATCCGCTGATGGGAACATGAAGATGGAGTCTTAGATCCCTTACACCGGGAATCTGAACCTTAACCTTAGAAGGTCCCGTAAGTTCCGCCCGAATAAGCCCTGCTCCAGTTCTGAAGACCATTGATGGTCTATTTACAATGCCCTGAATTACAGCAAACCTTGCAGCACAGCGAGCACCGTTTCCACACATCTCGGCTTCACTACCGTCGGCGTTAAAAAAGCGCCAGGAAAAGTCCGCTTCAGAATCATCTTCAATAAGGATGAGACCGTCGGATCCAACAGAGAGTTTGTGTCTACAGGCCTTTCTTGCAACATCAGGAGCCCTCTCAGCATCAATCAAACCCTTACGGTTATCAACCAGTATAAAATCGTTACCGCTACCGGTCATTTTAATGAAAGGGATTTTAACTCCCATAATCCACACCTTATCCCTATAGGTTGATCCATTTAGGTATTCTTTCCAGCTGAATCAAGTCCTTCCAACTCTCACGTTCCCGAATTATCTCGTAATCTCTTCCTCTCACAAGCACCTCGGCTGCTCTAGGACGGGAGTTGTAGTTAGAAGACATAGAAAATCCATAGGCTCCAGCACTCATAACCGCCAAAAGATCGCCATAGGCTTGAATCTGGAGTGGACGCTCCCTTGCTAAAAAATCCCCCGACTCACATATCGGGCCCACCACATCCACCACCTCTTCCTCCTTGGAAGGATCTAGGTGAACGGGCCAGATAGCATGAAAGGCATTATAGAGACTTGGGCGAATTAGGTCATTCATTGCAGCATCAACAATCACAAACTTTTTGGTTGGGGTTTTTTTTGTGTAGAGCACTTTTGTAAGGAGGATTCCTGCGTTTCCCACTATGACTCTTCCCGGCTCTAGAATAAAGCAACAATTTAGGCCCCGCATAGCATTCAAAACGGCTTCCGCATATTCCATAGGATGGGGTGGTTCTTCCCTGTCGTAGGTAATACCAAGTCCTCCTCCAATATCCACGTAGCGAATATCGATGTTTCGGCGACGGAGCTCATTAACAAGCTCTCTAATTTTTCCTATAGCCTCCACAAAGGGGGCCACGTCGGTAAGCTGGCTCCCAATATGGCAATCAACTCCTACTATTTCAATGTAGTCCAATTTCTTCGCTACTTCATAGGCTTCGAGGGCAAACTTCATATCAATGCCGAACTTATTCTTCTTCATCCCCGTCGAAATGTAGGGATGAGTCTTTGGATCGACATCGGGATTAACCCTGAGTGCTATGGGTGCTCGAAGGCCGAGCTCCCTGGCCCTTTCATTAATTCGCTCTAATTCCTCGAAGGATTCAATATTAAACATCAAAATCCCTTCCGAAAGGGCATAATCTATCTCCTGAATACTTTTACCTACACCGGAGTAGACAATCTTTTTGGCGGGAATACCAGCCTTTCTAGCACGGTATAGCTCACCTCCAGAGACAATATCCATTCCAGCTCCCATAGAGCCGAAAAGACTCAATATGGCAATATTAGAATTAGCTTTGACGGCAAAACAGGTATGATGTTCAACAGAGCTAAAGGCGCCGTCAAATACTCTAAAGTGATGAACGAGGGTAGCATGGCTGTAAACATAACAGGGTGTTCCCACTTCTTCAGCAATCTTGCTAAGGGGAACTTCTTCGCAAAAGAGTGTATGAGATACATAATGGAAATGATGCATACCTTATAACCTCTTGTAAACTAGTTATTTATTTTTCTCCTTCATAAAAATATTGCGAATCTCAATCCAAGAGGAAGTAACCCCCTCGGTATTAGAAGGATCCGAAGCTACAGAAGATACGGCATAGCCGTATATTTGATTTGGCAAGGCCGTTCTGTCAACAAAGGGAGAATGGGCAACGGGTTTATCATTGAGCCTAACAATGTTTCCATCCGACTGTTTTCGATAGACGTTATAACCAGCAATTTTACCCTTTGGCTCAAGCCAGTGAATCTCAAGACCATCCTTTCCTGGTACAACCCATACACTTTCAGGAGGGGGAGGAAGTATCTTTGTTTTTGCTCTAACTTTGCTTACAAAGAAAGGTTTTCCCCAAACTGTTATACCATCCCTTATATAGTAAGGTGTTACACGATAATCGTATGCCTTCCCGCCCTCCAACTCGGTATCAAGGTAACTTGTCTTCTTGTAATTACTCTCCGATATTACCTTCCATCCCTCAGAACCGCTCCTCCTTTCTACTTTAAAACCAAGAGAATCTCCCACTTCTCTACATTGATCGGGACAAATTTGCCATTCTACAATGATCCCCTTGTCAGTAGATCTAGCTAAAATACGCCTTATCAATTCAATAGGCGGGTAAACCCTTACATCCAAAGGCTCTGACGCCGTAACAACCCTTTGACTATCCCGCTCGTTAACCGTAACGCGATACCTATAGGCACGGCCTGCTGTTATTTTAGAATCCCTCCATACCATCCTATCCGCTTCAACCCTAGCAGGATCAGGATAGGCTGGATGAAAACATTGGGACTTTTGCCATGGAAGGTCAGGACAATCTTTACAACTCAATCCCTTCCAATCTATTTCGGCCCTCTCCACAATGAAGCAATAGGGATACTTGGAAAAATCCCTTCCTGATCGTGGGATCTCCCAGGAGATTTCTATACCATCGGGATAAATATTTGCAGTAATCCTATCAACCCGCGAAGGCCCCTTCTCTACCGAAGAAGGAACAGGAAAACCCTTTTTACCACAACCAGCTAGACCGATAAGGGCGAAAAGAAGAGCGAAAGACTTCATGAAATTAACTTTACTACGACTTATGGTCATATCCTAAGTCCTCTCTGGATTTCTCAATGAACCCGTTAGAAAATACCGAAGGGGTTCATTCCCATGAACCATTTAGATTGAATGGATCGCTAAAGTCCATAACGACTTTTCTCATTAAGAAGATTATGCCTAACCTCTTTCAGGTAGTCTTCGGTAATCTCTAAGACCTCTTTAATTCTAGACCAGGAAGTGCCTCCCTGGGATTTACGCCTGTCAACGGCTTTTCGAAGATCTAACACATTAAAAACGGTTTCATCGAAGGCTCGGTGAAACCTTCTGAATTCCTCAATTGTTAGGTCTTCAAAGTCCTTTCCTTCTTCCATGCAGAATTTAACAATCTGTCCCACAATGTGGTGGGCTTTACGAAATGGCACACCTTTGGTTACTAAATAATCTGCAAGCTCCGTTGCAAGAATCCATCCTGTCTTTGCTGCTTCCTCCATTCTTTCTTCCTTCACCTTGATCTCTAAGAGCATCATAGAAAGAAGTTTCAATGTGCTAAGGAGCGTATCGGCTGTATCAAAGACAGGTATTTTGTCCTCCTGAAGGTCTCTATTATAAGTAAGAGGCAAAGCCTTCAGTATCGTCAATAGCGCCATGAGATTCCCATAGACCCTTCCCGTCTTTCCTCGCATAAGTTCCGCCACATCCGGATTCTTCTTCTGAGGCATTATGCTTGAGCCGGTACAGAATGCATCACTTAACTCGATAAAGCCAAATTCAGAGCTCGACCATAGAATAATCTCTTCCGCCAGGCGGCTCACATGCATCATGGTTATTGCCGATGCGGAAAGGAATTCTAAAAGGTAGTCCCTGTCGCTTACCGAATCCATACTATTTCTTGTTATTGAATCAAACTTTAGATATCTTGCCGTGAAGCTCATATCTATGGGAAAGCTCGTTCCCGCAAGGGCAGCGCTACCTAGAGGCATGATGTTTACACGCTTTAGACAATCACAGAAGCGTTCTTCATCTCTACGAAACATCTCACAGTAGGCCATTAGATGATGACTAAAGGCTACCGGTTGGGCATGCTGAAGATGGGTATAGCCCGGCATAACCACATGAAAAAACCTCTTCGCCAGCTTAAGTAGAGCCTCTATGACATTCAAAAGGCCTTCTCTGACCGAAAGTATCACATCCCTTAAATAGAGCCTCATATCGAGGGCTATTTGATCGTTTCGGCTTCTTGCCGTGTGTAACTTTCCTCCCACATCGCCTATCTTTTGGATAAGACGATGCTCTATGGCCATGTGAATGTCTTCGAAGGAAGGATCCAGGGTAAACTCTCCCCGTTCTATCTCCCTTTGAACCTCCCCTAGAGCTTCGATAATTTGCGAGGCCTCTTCATGGGTTATGATTCCACACTCGGCAAGCATTTTACAATGGGCAACACTTCCCAAAATGTCGTAGCGATATAGCCTCCAATCGAAACTAAGAGATTCTGTATATTGCTCAACCTCGCCAAGCGTAGGTTTCTCGAAACGTCCTTGCCACGGCTTTTTCAGTTCCACGACTATTCCTTTGCGACCTTTTTAATCATTGAATCAATTTTTAGCCTGAGTCCCTGAAGCCGAATGAAGCCAGTTGCATCGGCCTGTTGATACTCCCTGTCCTCTTCAAATGTTGCAAGGTCCGGTCTATAGAGGGATCTATCCGATTTTCTCCCAAGGACTATAACATTTCCCTTGTATAATTTAAGCCTCACAGTTCCCCAGACGTTTTCTTGAGCTGTATCCATAAGCCTTTGAAGAAGCTTTCGCTCCGGTGAGAACCAGAAACCGTAATAAACAAGTCTTGAATAGTCAGGAATAAGGCTGTTTCTTATATGCATTACTTCTCTATCCATAGTGATTGACTCAATCGCCTGATGGGCCACTCTAAGGATAGTTCCCCCCGGTGTTTCGTAAACCCCACGAGATTTCATACCAACAAAACGGTTTTCAACAATATCCGCACGGCCAATGCCATGTTTCCCACCAAGCTTGTTGAGGTGTTCCAACAAAGTAGCGGGAGACATCCTAACACCATTCACCGCCACAGCATCACCCCGCTCAAAATCGATCTCTATAATCTCTGGTTCGTTGCTTGCTCGCTCGGGACTAACAGTGAGGAGGAACATATCTTCGGGAGGTTCAGCCCACGGATCCTCAAGAATACCTCCCTCGTAGCTTATATGAAGAAGGTTTCTATCAGAGCTGTAGGGCCTTTCCTTTGTTACAGGAATAGGTATGCCATGCCTTTTCGCAAACTCTATAAGGGCTGTCCGGGATTTCAAATCCCATTCACGCCATGGAGCAATTATAGTAAGGGATGGATCAAGAGCCATGTAGGTTAACTCGAACCTAACCTGATCATTACCTTTTCCTGTAGCGCCATGACTTACAGCATCAGCCCCCTCCTCATGGGCTATTTCAACCTGCCTTTTTGCAATTAAGGGTCTAGCAATAGATGTTCCAAGAAGATACTGATTTTCATAGATAGCGTTAGCTCGAAACATAGGAAAAACAAAGTCTCTTACAAACTCCTCCTTTAGATCCTCAATCCTAACTTTACTGGCTCCTGTGCAAAGAGCCTTCTCCTCCAAACCGGCAAGTTCTTCACCCTGGCCTATGTCAGCCGAAAAGGCGATCACCTCGCACTGGTATGTTTCAATAAGCCATCTTAAAATGACCGACGTATCAAGACCACCCGAGTAGGCAAGAACGACCTTATTAACCCCCCCCATTGTCAACTCCTATTTCTTAAGCCCTTTAAGCCTACCAATTAAGGTAATCCGCTAATAATCAACCATTCAAGCAATGCCATCTGAACAAACATTCTGTTTTCTGCCTGATCGAACACCGCCGATTGAGGTCCCTCTATCACATCATCGGTGATCTCTTCACCCCTATGAGCAGGAAGGCAATGGAGCACAATAGCACTAGGATGGGCGTAAGAAAGTAGCCTTTCATTAACCTGGTAAGGTCTGAAGACCTCTTTTCTTTTAGCCTCTTCCCCTTCCTGTCCCATACTGGTCCATACATCAGTGTTAATGACCTGGACATCACGAACCGCCTCTAAAGGATCCCGAAAGAGTTCAATACTTCCGTGTCCTCCCTCTTTCTCACTACGGGCCTTGGCAATAATGTTGGGGTTAGGTTCAAAACCCTCCGGTGCTGCGATACGAAGTGTAAGTCCCAATCTTGCTGCGGCCTCTATCCAGGAATGGCACACATTATTCCCATCTCCTACCCAGGCTATCGGAAAATTAAAAGAGCCTTTTCTCTCCCATACCGTAAGTAAATCCCCCAGAACCTGACAGGGATGATGTAAATCTGTAAGACCATTTATAACCGGGATTGAAGAGTAACGGGCAAGCTCTTCAACCTCCTGGTGAGAGTATGTTCTTACCACAAGGGCATCAATGTATCGTGAAAGCACCCTTGCGGTGTCCGAAAGAGGCTCCTGTCTCGAAAGCTGGGTCTCCTTAGAGGTCATAAAAATACAGTTTCCTCCAAGATAATACATCCCTGCTTCGAAAGAAACTCTGGTTCTAGTAGAGGGCTTCATAAAAAGGAGCCCCAATACTTTACCATGAAGTGTCTTTACAAGAGTTCCTTCCCGCAGAGCCTTTTTGAGCATCTGAGCTCTCTCAATGATAGCCCATATCTCCTCTTCGGTAAGATCCCAAACGGTTAAGAAATGTCTTGCCATTAAAACTCCTTTAACAATTCATCAAGTTGATCCATAAGCCAGTCAATATCTTCGAGGGAAACTACAAGGGGTGGGAGAAACCTTAGCACCGCATCCTGAGTGCAGTTAATGATAGCTCCCCTTTCAAGGCACTTATCAACAATAATTTTTCCAGGTCTGTCGAGTTCCATTGCAAGGATCAACCCTCGACCCCTAACATCCTTTACTACTCCATACTTCTTCTGAAGCTCCCGTAACCTCTCTATAAAATACTCTCCCTTTCGCTGAACCTCGATAAGAAAGTGTGGATTAGCTATAGTCCTAAGAGTCTCCAGCGCTACAGCACTCACAAGCGGGGTTCCACCAAAAGTGCTAGCGTGACTTCCCGGATCGAAAACCTTCGCTACCTCCTCCGTCGCTATCATAGCGCCCATTGGAAGACCGTTCGCTAGAGCCTTGGCAAGAGTCATAATATGGGGCGTTACACCCTCATGCTCATAGGCGAAGAGCTTACCGGTTCGTCCCATACCAACCTGAACTTCGTCAAATATGAGAAGTAACCCCCTTTCATCACATATAGCTCTTAGCTCCTTCAAGTAACCTACTGGAGGAATTCTCACGCCTCCCTCACCCTGAATAGGTTCCACCATGATCGCGCAAGTCTTTTCCGTTATAGCCCCTTTTACAGCCTCAACAGAGCCAAACTCCACATGAGTAAATCCATCCACCAGAGGTTCAAAGCCTCTTTGGACCTTTTCCTGACCTGTGGCAGAAAGTGTCGCAAGGGTCCTTCCATGGAAGGAGCCCCTCATTGTGATGATCTCATAACGGCCAGATCCATAATGGGTGAGACTGTATTTCCTAGCAAGCTTTATGGCTGCTTCGTTAGCCTCAGCCCCACTGTTACAAAAAAATACCCGATCGCCAAAGGAAAGTTTTACTAATTCTAAGGCAAGAAGAACTTGTGGTTCCGTATAAAAGAGATTCGATACGTGGACAAGTCTCTCCGCTTGCTCACATATAACCTTTGTAAGATTTTCCGGACAATGGCCAAGATTACATACGGCTATTCCCGCTAGAAAATCTCGGTATTCCTTACCTTTGTCATCCCACAGACGACATCCCCTACCCCTAGTAAACACCACCGGCAAGCGAGCGTAGGTGCGGCATATAGTAGAATCGCAAAGTTTAGTTATGTCAGTCTCCATGGTCCCCTATCCTTTCACAATCTCAGTTCCTATACCGGAATCGGTAAATATTTCAAGAAGGACAGCATGGGGCAGCCTTCCGTCGATAATATGAACCTTAGAGACGCCCTCGTTAAGAGCATC
The DNA here is from genome assembly GCA_026417655.1 of Syntrophobacterales bacterium. GTDB lineage: Bacteria > Desulfobacterota > Syntrophobacteria > Syntrophobacterales > Thermodesulforhabdaceae > JAOACS01. Next base: position 51,907 of record JAOACS010000008.1, on the reverse strand, counting down.
TACAGCGCAGCGAAGTTTCGGTATCATACCCCCCTTTACAGCCTCCGTCTCAATAAGCTCTAGAGCCTCTACCATGGTAAGGCTGGAAATAAGCCGACCTTCCTTGTCTAAAACGCCAGGCACATCAGTCATAAGAATCAGTTTAGCAGCCTTGAGTTCAGCCGCTATTGCGCCGGCTACTAGATCCGCATTGATGTTAAAGGTCTCTCCATGGGGCCCAAACCCTACAGGAGCGATAACCGGTATGATCTGGCTCTTTTCTAGAATCCGAATAATTTCTCCGTTAATTCGCCTCACTTCACCTACAAGACCGATATCAATTATCTCTGGTGGCTGATCATCTCCTTGGTATTTATAGATGTGCATCTTAGTAGCCTCTATAAGACCAGCATCTTTCCCACTAAGCCCAACCGCCTTACCACCGTGGCTATTTATGAGCTTTACAATGTCCTTATTGACCTTACCCGCAAGAACCATCTCCACAATATCCATTGTCTCTTCGTCAGTAACCCGCATACCCTCTCGAAAAAGGCTTTCCTTTCCTATTTTCTTTAGCATTTGACCAATCTGAGGACCACCCCCATGAACCACAACGGGGTTTATTCCAATGTATTTGAGAAGAACAATATCTTGAGCGAAAGAATCCTTGAGCTGTTCCTCAACCATCGCGTGGCCACCATATTTGATAACAATAGTCCTTCCCGAAAAGGTACGAATGTAGGGAAGAGCTTCACTTAGAACTTGTGCCCGATCGGAAGTAGTCGATATTTGCTCCATCAATGACTCCTTTATAGGATGTATCGACTCAGGTCCTGATCCTCCACAATATCTCTTAAGGTATCAAGGACATACTGTCGAGTAATCCTAATAGTTTGTCCCTGAAGATCCGGTGCGTTAAAGGAAATATCGGAAAGAAGTTTTTCCATGATTGTGTGAAGCCTTCTTGCTCCGATATTTTCCGTCCTGCTGTTGACCTCATAGGCTATTTCAGCTATGGCCTCGATAGCATCGGGTTCAAAGATAAGATCTATATTCTCCGTCTGTAAAAGGGCCCTATACTGTATGGTCAAGGCGTTTTCCGGCTCCGTCAGAATCCTTACGAAGTCTTCTTTGGTGAGGGGTTTCAGCTCCACTCTAATTGGGAACCGCCCCTGAAGTTCTGGAATAAGGTCCGAGGGCTTTGCCATGTGAAAGGCCCCAGAAGCAATAAACAGAATATGGTCGGTTTTAACCATGCCATATTTCGTCATAACTGTTGAACCTTCTACTATAGGTAAAAGATCTCTCTGAACCCCCTCTCGAGACACATCGGGGCCTCCCGTCGCCTCCCTTCCAACGATCTTATCAATCTCGTCTATGAAGATTATGCCAGACTGCTGAACTCTATCGATAGCTGTCCTAATCACCTTATCCATGTCAACAAGCTTCTGAGCTTCCTCCTCTGTGAGGATATCCCGAGCTTCGGGAATTTTCACCTTACGCCGCTTAGTTCTTCGAGGCATCATAGAGCTAAGCATCTCTCTTACACTGTAATCAATCTCTTCGAAGCCAGAGGCAGTAAATATCTCCATTACTGGACTGGACCTATCGGATACCTCTACCTCCACATAGCGATCATCAAGTTTTCCCTCTTTAAGAAGCTCCCGAAGTTTCTCTCTAGTCGCATCAACGGTTTGCATATCAGTTACCACATCATCTTCGGATACATGGTTAAATTCCACATTTCGCTTAGTCCCTCGTCCCTTCCTACGTGAGGAAGGGAGAAGAATGTCCAGAAGTTTTTCCTCGGCGATCTGAGCCGCCTTTTCCCGAACTCTTTCTAATTCTTCCTGTCGAACCATGTTCACAGCGATGTCAGTTAAGTCTCGTATCATCGACTCTACATCTCGCCCAACGTAGCCTACCTCAGTAAATTTTGTAGCTTCGACCTTGAGAAAAGGTGATTGAGCAAGCTTTGCTAGGCGCCGGGCGATTTCAGTTTTTCCAACACCGGTGGGGCCTATCATTATAATATTTTTTGGGGCTATCTCATCCCGAAGGTGTTCAGGTACCTGTTGTCTACGCCATCGGTTTCTGAGAGCTATGGCGACCATCCTTTTAGCTTCATGTTGGCCGATAATGTATTTATCTAGCTCCTTAACGATCTCTGCCGGTGTAAGTGGTCTATTCATCCCTCAAGCTCCTCAATGAGAAATTCGCTGTTAGTATAGATACAGATGGAGGACGCAATCTTCATCGCCTCTTCAACTATCTGTCTGGGCGAGAGGGTTGAGTGTTTGATAAGGGCTCTGGCGGCGGCCAAAGCATAGGGAGCTCCAGAGCCTACGGCTGCAATGCCATCGTCAGGCTCAATTACGTCTCCACTTCCGGTAATAATCAGACATTCATTTTTGTCGGCAGCTACAAGCATGGCCTCAAGACGCCTAAGCACCTTATCCGTCCGCCAATCTTTAGCAAGCTCAACAGCTGCTCGCCTGAGGCTGCCATTGTATTGTTCAAGTTTTGCTTCAAGTCGCTCAAAAAGTGTAAAAGCATCGGCCGTTGCTCCTGCAAAGCCGGTGAGCACCTTCCCATGGTGCATGCGACGAACCTTCTTCGCTCCCTGCTTGATTACTGTATCTCCCAAGGTAACCTGTCCGTCCCCCGCCATAACCACTCGACCTTGATGCCGAATAGCTAAGATTGTTGTACCCTTTAAAATCCTTTCCCTATTCATATCAATCCTTACCATCCTTTTTGCTTCTTAAGTGGAATCTATCGTATACATCGGTCAAACGTCCTAGATCAATGTGGGTGTAGCGTTCGGTAGTTGAAAGGCTTGCATGTCCAAGGAGCTCTTGAAGAGAGCGAATGTCAGCCCCAGCACTCAAAAGGTGAGTTGCAAAGCTATGTCGAATGCCGTGAGGTCCCATAAACCTCGAGGCTCCCGCTTCCATAAGCTCCTTTTGAAGTATGGTATGGATAGCCCTTGTGGTTAACCGATGTCCCCGATTATTTTTAAAAAGTGCATTTGAAACTGAACGAAGATGTGGTTCCTGAGAAGAGAGGGAATTAAGATAAGCCTCAATAGCTGAAATAGCGGTTTTACCTATGGGAACGACCCGTTCCTTTCCCCCTTTTCCCATCACCCTAATAAACCCCTCAAATACATCCAAATCAGTTTCCCGAAGGACTACCACTTCACTAACCCGGACTCCCGTGGAATAGATGGTTTCATATATAGCCCAGTTTCTCACATAACGCCAAGGAGCCAAAGGTTTAAGAGCTTTCTCCTTCAGATAATCTAGAAAGGAACAGATTTCATCTACATCCATATAGGGAGGTGTCTTAATAGGAACCTTAGGTCTTAAGACGGGGTCGGCAGGGTTATGGGTTTCTCCAAAACGTTCCTCTAAAAATTTATAAAATGCCCTTAGGGCCGAGAGCTTTCTTGCCTGCGAACTCCTACGGATTGAAAGGGTTCCGAAAAATTCCAAAATGTCATGATGTGTGCCATCAGAGGTTGATGGAGCGGTTTTTCCAAGCTTTTTCGAAATCCATTCAACCCACTGATAAAGGTCGCTTTCATAGGCTCGAACCGTCTCTGGGCTAGCTCTTCTCTCCCCTTTGAGGTAGTCAATGAATAACCCCACAGCTTCACTGAGATCCATCTTTTAGGCTCCAGCCCATTGTTTTCCCTTACACTCGAGAGCTACTTCCTCGTAAAACCATCCTTTAAGAAGATCCAAGCTAGGATAGTGAGTAAGATCATAATGGATCGGTGTTATGGCAATATATCGCTGTTGGATAGAATAGGAATCGGTATCCTCATCGGGATCATATTCGGCGGTTTGACTGCAGAGCCAGTAATAGACTCGATTCCTAGGATCTACTCTTCTATCGTAGGTTTCAGCATATTTCAGATGCCCCTGTCTCGCTACCTTTATTCCTCGAATCTCCTCGGCAGGACAATGAGGGAAGTTTATATTAAGAGATACTCCCTTGGGGAAGGTGCGGCCTTCTATAAGTTTTAAAATTCTTGGAAGAAACCTTATGGGTGCACTATAATCCCTTGCAGGGTAGGCATCAATGGAGACGGCGATGGAGGGAAATCCCAACATAGCCGCCTCTGTGGCTGCCGATACCGTGCCGGAATATATGACGTTTTCTCCTACGTTAGCCCCGTGGTTTATTCCAGAAACAACTAGATCGGGAAGGGGCTTCATTAGTTCCCGAATAGCAAGCTTTACACAATCGGCTGGTGTGCCATTTACAGCATAGCCGAAAAACACTCCATTTCGCTTAACCTCCTTGACCCGTAGAGGATCAAGAAAGGTTATGGCATGTCCTACAGCGCTTTGCTCTGTTTCGGGCGCTACAACGTAAACATCATGTTCCTTCGAAAGAATCTGATAGAGCACCTCAATGCCCTTTGCGTAGATTCCATCGTCATTTGTAATGAGAATGCGCATACCTAACCTGCCTACCTCCTCCTCGCTACTGATATGCTTTAGCCAATTGGACTCCCAACTCCATGGCCCTGAGATTTAATTCTTCCGTTCCCGATGGGGCTCTGTTAATTAGAGCCGACTCAAGGCTTTTAAGGGATACTACCCCTGTAATATAGACGAGGCTCCCGAGGGCCACCACATTGGCGACCACCTCCTTACCGAGTTCCTTCCTAGCCATAGCCGTAAAGGGTATGGAGATTACCTTCGTAGTAGGAACTTGCCTAACAAAGGTCGAGTCAACAATGAAGGTTCCATTTGGTTTAAGATCAAAGAAATAAAGATCACAGGAACTCTGATTCATGGCAAGGAGAACATCAGGCTTCAAAGCCTTCGGGTAATCTATTTCCTCGTCGCTTATAATCACCTCAGATTTACTAGCGCCACCTCTTGCTTCGGGCCCGTAGCTCTGACTCTGACAGACATACTTACCATCATAAATACCTGCGGCTTCGGCAAGAATGATACCAGCAAGAATTAGTCCCTGTCCACCAGAGCCACTTAGGCGGACTTCGTAACGGTAGCCCATCTTTTCCTAGCCTCCTCACGTATTCGTTGATACTCCTGAGTAAATATAGGAAGATCTCGATCTACGAGAACCCCTATAGTGATCTTTCCTTCCCGCTCCTCAGGAGACATCTTGTCCGCTTTCTCAACGCTTACTGCAACTTTTTTCATCCAAAGAAGCATATCAACAGCACTTCCCATTTTGTTCTTACGACCATACTGGGTATGACAATTACTGATGACTTCTACAACGGCAAAGCCCCTCTTTAGGATCGCCTTTTCTATGACCTCATCGAGTACATGAGTATGATAGACAGTGCCCCGTGCAACAAAGCTTGCCCCCGCTGTGACGGCGAGTTCTGAGATAGCGAAGGGATGCTCGATATGACCAAGTGGTGAGGTAGTAGTATAGGCTCCATAGGGCGTTGTTGGGGAAAATTGCCCTCCTGTCATGCCGTAAACATTATTGTTAATAATTATTGCGGTAAGGTTAAGGTTTCTACGGGCAGCATGAATGAAGTGGTTACCCCCAATCGATACAGCGTCACCGTCACCCATAATAACTATAACATTTAAACTTGGCTTTGCTAGTTTTATGCCTGTTGCAAAGGTTAAAGCTCTCCCATGGGTGGTATGAAGAGTGTTGAAATCAACATACACCGGAAGACGGCTTGAACATCCAATACCAGAAACCAGCACCACCTCGTCCTTTTCAAGGCCCAGCTTATCTATCGCTCGGATAAGAGAGCCAAGTAAAATACCATTCCCACACCCTGGACACCATACGTGAGGAAATTTTTTGTCATGCCTAAGGTATTTATGGATAAGTTTAGTTATTTCCGCCATAGCTCTTCTCCTATGCCTTAGAGCTTAAGGAGTCGTGAAAGGATCTCATCTGGAGTTATGAGTTGACCATCTATCCGATTTAGTTTTTCAACCCTTGTCCTTCCCTGGTTGATCCGTTTAACCTCCCTGGAAATCTGGCCAAAGTTAAGTTCAGGAACTAGTACAGCGCGAACACGCCGAAGTAGAGGCTCTATGTATTGACGAGGAAAGGGCCATATCGTTACAAGTTGTATAAGACCAACCTTCACACCCCGTTCTCTTGCCTCCTTCACCGCCCTTCGAGCAGACCGAGCTACCGATCCGTAGGCTATAACAAGAATCTCAGCATCTTCAACCAATTCCTCTTTAACCATCATGATATCGTGAAAGTTGTTATAAATTTTCCGATGAATTCTTGTAAGAAAGGCTTGGATCTCTTCAGCTCGCTCCGTTGGAAACCCTCTAACGTCGTGGATAAGACCCGTTACATGATACCGGTAACCATCCCCGAAGGCCGCCATTGGTGGCACTCCCCTAGGAGTATCCTCGTAAGGGATATACCACTCTGGAGGCATGTTAGGTTTTATACGGTCGAAGACTTCAATCTCTTCCGGGTGAGGTAGTTGGATCTTTTCTCGAGTATGGGCAACTACTTCGTCGGAAAGAATAATTACGGGGGTTCTGTATTTTTCGGAAAGATTGAAGGCTCGAACAGTTATGTCAAAACACTCTCTTGTCGTGGACACGGCAAGAACAATTATGGGGTGATCACCATGGGTTCCCCATCTTGCCTGCATTACATCTCCTTGGCTTACTCTGGTGGGAAGCCCCGTACTTGGCCCACCTCTCATAACATTCACAATTACACATGGAACCTCTGCAACGCAAGCAAAACCTATGTTTTCCTGCATGAGAGAAAAACCAGGGCCACTCGTAGCTGTCATAGCCTTGACCCCAGCAAGAGAAGCTCCTATTACCGCTCCAAGGCTGGCTATCTCGTCCTCCATCTGAATAAAGGTCCCTCCTATGGCAGGAAGTCTTTGGGCCATCGCCTCACTTATCTCCGTCGCAGGAGTAATAGGATAACCGGCAAAGAACCTACATCCCGCAGCTACAGCTCCCTCAACGACCGCCTCATTACCCTGAAGCACCAATACCCGCCCATGAGAAGCTTTACCATTACTCACTGCTAACACCCCCTATTAAAATTCATCCTTTGGTGAGACCTTTATCTCTCGAACGCTTATTGCAAAATCGGGACAATGGGTTTCACACCATCCGCAGCCTGTGCACTTAGCCTCAGAAGTGACAACCGGGCTTCCATCGTCGCCTATCTCAATACACTTTCTAGGACAAAGGGCAGCACATATACCACAAGATTTGCACCAACCCCGAAAAATATCGATCTTAAAACTCTTCTTGTTAACAAAACCTTTTTCGGTAGTTGCCACTTCTATTACATTCTGCGTGTCCAAACCAACCTCCCTTTTTTCTGTTGCACCAACCATGATATTTAGCTAACATTTCCCTTAACCCTACCTAGAATATTTTTTTTTATAAGCGAGTGAACATGGGCAAAGTTGAAATAACTACTGAGTCCATTCAGGAATTTAGAAAAGCGATCGCAGTTAGAAAAATTGATCTGGAGGATGCTCGGCTCCAGAAAGATTTCATTCCCATTGAGATTCAAGATATTTCTAGCCAAGATTTACTTCCCTTTTCAATATATTTTCCCTTCGCAGGCGAAAAAGAACCCATCGTATTTAAAAAAATCGTTGAAGCAGGAAGCTTCTTTAACTCCCGATGGAAAACCATCTTTCGAGAAAACAATATAGAACATGCTTACGTCCATGTAAACGAGTTTGACCTTTATATCAAATACCTAAACAGTAGGCTCATAAAGACTCTCGAAAACCCATACCTTTCTAGAGATAAAAAACACGAGATCCTCTATAGAAATGCCTCCTACGTAATGCAAAGAATTCTCGATAACCCTCGATCAGGAAAAAATATCCAAATGGGGATCGACCTTGCAGATACCCTCTCCACTTATATCGCAAAGAACGAAGTGACCGCCTCTATGATAGCTCGATTATTTTCTAAAAACTACGAGCTCTTTAGCCATTGTATCCAGGTATCCCTTTTAAGTGCCATCTTTTGTAGGTTCCTAAAGAAGGATCAACGGGAGATCTTTATATGTAGCACCGGAGCGCTTCTTCACGATATTGGAAAGATCGACATCCCCCAGGAGATACTTTTGAAGGAAGAAAAGCTATCAGAAGAAGAATTCTCGATAATCAAAAAACATCCCGAAATGGGCGTAAAAATCCTAGAGCAGTATAACGGTATAGAAAAAGAGGTTATAGAGATAGTTCTACAACATCATGAAAATGCCGACGGAAGTGGATATCCCCAGGGCCTTACAATAGATGAAATCTCCCCCATGGCTCAGATTGTTAGAATCATTGACTGTTATGATTCTCTCACAACTCAGAAAGCCTACAAAGCTGCCATAAAGCCCTTTGAAGCCTTAAGAAAGATGGTTTTAGAGATGAAATGGACATTTAATACGAGACTACTAGAGCTCTTTATAGTGTTTTTGGGATACTGAATAGATATGCTAGACTATGCTTATATCCTTTCTGCTGGTTGGGGAACTCGCCTTAGACCTCTGACTCTATTACGTCCCAAGGTGCTAATGCCCGTAGGAAAGAAAACCCTCTTAGAATTATGGCTATCAAAATTGGCAAGTTTTTCAAAAGTATTCGTAAATCTCCACGCCCTAAATCCGATCCTTTCTGAATACCTAAAGGTTATATCCCATCAATATCCTTTCCTGTCTCCCATCTATGAATCTAAAATTCTTGGATCGGGAGGTTCACTCTTTAGGATCTCCTCCAATTATCCCGATAGATGGATCCTTGCTATTAATGGAGATTCTTTTCTCTCTTCTCCACTAGATGGAATCCTGGAAAAAATTATCCTAAAGGAGCCATCAATCTACCTGGTATTAAAAGACGAGCCCACTTTTAATAATGTCCTTGTGGATTCCGAGGGATACGTAAAAAGGATAAGGCGAACTACCCTAAAGGAGGATGAGTTATCCAAAGGCTATAGACTCCTCGCTTATGTGGGTATCCAGATCTTCCATTCCTCTCTAATGTATCACTACGGCCTAATTTCCATGAAGGGTATTAATAACGTCTTAAAGGGGATTCCCTACATGGACGTTATGGACATCTATAGTCTCATGATTGAGAGGGGTATTCCCATAAGGTATATTGAGTTAAGCGATGTGACATGGTTTGACGTAGGAACCGTGGATAGATATTTGAGACTCTGTAGGGTCCTATCCAAGGATTCCCTGCTTGGGAGAAATACTATTTTGGAATCGAAGGCTTTTGTTAAATCTAGTGTTCTATGGGATAGCGTTCGAGTCAAGGCTGGAAGTAGTCTCGATACCTGTATTGTGACCGATGGAGTGGTGGTAGATGGAAACCATTATAGAGAAATCATTACACCAGAAAGAGTCTGGAAATTCTAAACTACCGGCAATCATTAGAGAAATCCTTAGAACCCTCTATCCTGAGTCAGAGGACCTTCTACTTTTTCCCATTGCTGGTGACGGATCGGATAGACGTTTTTTTAGAGTAAAATTAAAAACTAAAACCTTTGTTCTCATGTATGCTCCTTCGGATAATCCATTACGACTTCGAGAAAACTTAGCCTTTTCCTATCTCTCGGCTTATCTAGCCTCTCACCGTATCCCTGTCCCAGAGATTTACTTTTCAAACCCTTCCAAAGGAATCTTTCTTATGGAAGACTTGGGAGATCTTAGTTTACACACCTATACCCTAAAAAATCCCCAGTCAAGACAGATCGCCTACCGAAAGGCTGTAGAACTTTTAGTCAAGTTCCAAATCAGAGCAACCAATGGGGTGGAAGCTCGTTTCTTTATTGATGGTGAATCCTATAATCCCTCCTTTGTCTTGGAAAAGGAGCTAGAATATTTTAGACGGTCCTTTCTTTGCGACTTTTTGGGACTTCCTGTATCTTGGGGTGATCTCAAGGACGATTTCTTCAGATTATCCGAACTTGCAGGAACCCACGAAACAACATCCTGTATCCACAGGGACTTCCAAAGTAGAAACATTATGATAAAGGATGGTAAACTTCGTCTTATAGATTACCAGGGCATGCGTTATGGTCCCGGTGAGTATGACCTTGCCGCCTTAGTAATAGATCCCTATGTCGATCTACCCCTTAGGGAACGACGGACTCTGATTAGACTCTACGCTAGATTGGGAAAAGGCTTTTCTCCATCCCGCTACGAAGCGGTCTCCTTATGTAGAAACCTCCAGATTATTGCTGCATTTTCCTTCCTTGGAAAGCAAAGAGGAAAAACCTTTTTTCTTGGTTTCCTACCGAGGGCGTGGAAAGAGCTTAAAGGAAGGCGATCAACCCTTTGGTGCCTTAGACTTTCTAGGCTTTCCCACTGGTTAGATCTTGCGGAAGATAAAATTCGGAGTTGGTCACCCACATAAGATGATAGACAGAAGGTTTGATTTAATGTAATGCTATTTCATTGAGGTGATTATATCCTAAGGAGGGTAAGATGACATCCAACACGACTCGCACCAGAAGACGGCGTAAAAACAAGGACCGTCCTAACAGGAAAAATCTTAAGAAAGAGGTGAAACGTATTGCCAAGAACTTGGAAATCTTGGAAAAACTGACTCTATCTTAAGCTTAAAGACACCCGGAATCTTCCTCTCCGGGTGTTTTTTCTATTTGTAGGAATCTAATATGCCACATCACGAACGGTTAGCTCCAAGATGTAAAGGATGTAAATTAAAGTCTAGTTGTATTATATTAAGGCGTTTCAACCGCTTGAAATATGAAAATAAAAAGCTTCGGGAACTCCTTTCCCTAGATCCAATGACAGGCCTATACAATGTCCGGTCTATGCTAGAGACTCTAGCGAATGAAATAAAAAAGACCGCCAGAACCGGTGAGCCCACCTCGGTTATTATGATAGATCTTGATGATTTCAAGAAAGTAAATGATACCTACGGCCACATCGTAGGCGATATGGTCTTAAAGGAGGTTGCAAGAATTATAAAATCCTCCGTTAGAGCATCCGATAGGGCCTTTCGCTATGGAGGTGAAGAGTTTGTGATAATCCTATCCCATACAAGACTTGATGATGCCATAAAGGTTGCTGAACGTATAAGGAAATCCATAGAGTCAAGGCATATCTGTAGTAACAACATATGTATTTCGATTACAGCAAGTTTAGGAGTTTTCACAATCACGAACGCCTATTCCTTTTTTGGTAACACGGAAATGGTCCTAGATGCTGCTGACCAACTTCTCCTTAAGGCGAAGAAGAAGGGTAAAAACGTGGTCATGTGGGAAAGCGATGCAGCGGATAAAGCGGAAGTATCTAGCGATGAAAGAAAAGCTATTCTTTCTCTATTTCGACCCGAAGAACCCGAAGCAATAGGACTATAGCAGGACTTCTATTCATAGCGAAGGGCTTCAATAGGATTTAGCATTGAAGCCTTATAGGCTGGATAAAATCCAAAGAAGATTCCCACAAAGCCTGAAAAGCTAAAAGATAGCAAAATACCAAAGGGTGATATAACGGTTGGCCATCCAGCTAAGGAGGAGATCGACTTAGAAACTACAATCCCTAAAACAATCCCTAGAACTCCTCCAATAAGGGAAAGAATCAAGGATTCCATGAGAAACTGAAGCCGAATGTCCCACGTTTTCGCCCCAACCGCCATCCTTATTCCTATTTCTTTGGTGCGTTCCGTTACTGAGACAAGCATAATGTTCATAATCCCAATGCCTCCAACCACAAGAGAGATGGAAGCGATGGTTCCAAGTAGAAAAGACATAACCCGAACTGATTCCCTAGCCGTTTCAAGAATTTTAGTAAGATTTCTTATTGTAAAATCGGGATCCTGTTTTGGTCCTATACGATGGCGCTGCCTTAGAAGATCGTTTACCTGTTTTTCCGCTAATGGAAGCTCTTCTGCGCTCTTTGCCTTTATCATTATCATCTTGACCGTTCCAGGGAGATTAGTTCCAAAGAGCATCTTTTGAGCTACTGTAATAGGCACAAAAACCGTATCATCCTGATCCTGCCCAGTGGGCGTTTGCCCCTTTTTTTCGAGAACGCCAATGACTACAAAGGGGACATTTTTTATACGAAGGATTTTTCCTAGAGGTTCCTCTTGTCCAAAGATGTTTTCCACAACAGTCTGCCCAAGAAGGCAGACCTTGGCCATATTCTTAACTTCCTGATCGGTAAATGAACGGCCAGATGTGAGATTCCAATCCCGAATGGAAAACATTGAAGGCGTCGTGCCCACAACGGCTGTAAACCAATTCTGGTTTCCGTAAACAACCTGAGCACTCCCCGTAGAAAAGGGTGCCACGTCTAAAACGGCGGAACATTCCCTCCTTATGGCCTCCGCATCGTCAATTGTAAGGGACGACTGGGTCCCCGTTCCCGCTCTTATACCACCAACCGTTGTAGCTCCAGGAAGAACTATGAGAATATTACTTCCCATGGTAGCGATCTGATTTGAGAGTTGAAGACTTGCTCCACTTCCCACAGCAACCATAGCGATTACTGCAGCAACACCGATTATAATACCAAGAGTTGTTAGCCCTGACCTTATCTTATTTGCCCTAAGGGATCTAATAGCAATTTGAATAGTGGCTCCTAAATGGACCATATACCCTTTTTCCCCTAAATTGAAGGAGATCGCCTCTCGTCTGCTATAACCATACCATCTCTAAACCTTATAACTCTACGGCCATAAAGTGCCACATCGGGCTCATGGGTCACAATAATAATGGTAATCCCCCCAGCATTTAACCGACTAAAAAGAGCCATAATGTCTTCGCTTGACGCCGTGTCTAGATTTCCCGTCGGCTCGTCGGCAAGGATTATGGCTGGATTGTTAACAAGGGCTCTCGCTATAGCAACCCTTGGCTGCTGCCCTCCAGAAAGCTGATTGGGATAATGGCTCTCCCGGTCTTTAAGTCCTACAAGTTCTAGGGCCCTCTTCGCTCTTTCACGTCTATTCCTCTTTGTGACACCATTGTAGAGAAGGGGAAGCTCTACATTTTCAAGAGCATTCATTCTGGGAATGAGATTAAAATTTTGGAAGACAAACCCGATCTTTTTGTTTCGAATCTCCGAAAGCTCATCACGCCCAAGCCCCCCTATGTTCATCCCCTCTAGCCTATATGTCCCAGATGTGGGAGTATCAAGGCATCCGAGGATATTCATAAAGGTAGATTTTCCCGAACCGGAGGGACCCATTATCACAACAAATTCACCTCTTTCAATGGATAGACTAATGCCTTTAAGAACCCAGTGTTCTAAATCGCCTACCCTGTAAACCTTGGTTATGTTGGAAACCTCAATCAAAGCCATTAACGGAAAAACCTAAGAAGAGTGCTACCAGATTTGGTAGTTGGTTTACTTCTGGTCTCCACAATGACCTCCTGACCTTCTTCAAGGCCTGATACAACCTCTGTGTGGATACCATCACTTATGCCTAACTTAAGGGTTGCAAATTTAGGTTTTCCCTTTTCCAAAACCCAGACCCCAGAACCTTCAGTCGGTTTGTTTTGTCCCTCCGCGGCAACCCTTGTCAATGTAACCCTCAAAGCCGCATTAGGAATTCTCAAAACCCCTCGTTTCTCGGCTGTAATAATAGAAACATTCGCTGTCATACCAGGTTTTAACTTAAGATCGGGATTATCTACAAGAATTACCACATCATAGGTAACAACATTTTGAATATTTATGGGTGCAAGCCTAACCTGGGAAACCTTCCCCCGAAAGATCTCTTCAGGGTAAGCATCCACAGTAAATTCAACCAATTGACCAACAGAGATCTTACCTATATCGGCCTCCGCAACATTCGTATTGATTTGCATTTTGGTCAAATCTCTAGCAATCGTAAAGAGCGTGGGAGTTTGAAAACTCGCAGCAACGGTTTGGCCAACATCTACGTTCCTAGAAATTACTACCCCATCTACGGGAGAGATTATCCTAGTATATCGAAGGTTCGTCTCTGCACTTTTAAGAGCAGCCTCCGCCTGACTCAATTGAGCCCGAGCAGCGAGAACATTAGCAAGGGCCATCTGGTAATTGGTCTCTGCCGCCTCAAGCTCACTTCTTGCAATAAGGTCCTTACCAAAAAGGGTCTTGTTACGTTCTAGCGTCCTCCCTGCATCGGTAAGAGTTGCTTCGGCTTTCTTTAAATTCGCCCGAGCAGCGAGAACATTAGCCCTTGCTTGTTCTACCTGAGCCTCAAAAAGCGAAGGATCAATCTCCGCAATCATCTCTCCCTTCTTAACGGGTGAATTAAAATCCACATAAATATGCTTGATGGTTCCAGAAACCTGAGTACCTATAAGAACCATCGCCACAGGGTTTACTGTTCCCGTAGCCGACACTATTTTCACAATGTCACCTCTTGTCACTTTGGCTGTGGAAAAATTTTCTCCTCCATGGCCACCTTGAAATAGTTTGCCAATACCCCAATAACCCACAAAAATTAAAACCACAGATCCAAAAATCGCAAATAATCTCCCTTTAGCCATCTACCCATCCTTGGTCACCAAGCATAGTCCGTCATTTCAATAACCCCATCGCCATTAAAAGACTCGCCTCTGCAATTTTATAATCATAGAGGGCCTGAATATATTCTGCCTGAGAGCGGGCATAGGCTACTAAAGCGTCAGTCACCTCTATGGAGCTGCCTGCTCCAACTCCATAACGTCCTCGGGCCAACTCAAGGTTCTCCTTGGATTGCCTAGCAGCCAAGCTCGCCGCCTCGATCCTTTCCTTCGCTTCCGTCATATTGACATAGGATTCTTTAACCTCCAAATAAATTCTCTGCTTTAGTGCATCTTCATTGGCCTGCAAAAATCCCAAGTTCGCCCTCGACTCCTGAATCTTATACACCGTAGAAAACCCACTAAATAGAGGTACCGAAAAGCTTAGCCCCACATCCCAATCGTCCCCAGAAAAATCCCCATTCCTCGGAATGCTATAGGTAATTTTGGTTGCAAGCACAGGATAAAAATCCTTTCTTGCTAAATCAACCGACCGCTTCGCTGCTTCCACCTTGGCTTTAATACTCTTAAGATCTGAACGCTCCTCATAGGCCCTTTGCAAGGCCTCTTCAAAGGTGATAGATAGTTTTTCAACACTAAGACTATCCTTAATATCATAATCAGGAGCTTGGGGAACTCCCATGGCATTGTCAAGGTTCGCCTTAGCAACTTTTACGACATTTTCAGCCTTCATAAGATTAAGTTTAGCATTGGTTAGGTCTACTTCGGCTTTGGTTACATCGACTTTAGGTTTTGCGCCTACTTCATAAAGAGCTTTGGCTTGCGTTAGATGAAATTCATATTGCTTCAGAACCTCAGCTGCAACATCACGGTTTTTCTTCGCCCTGAGAAGAGAGTAATAGGCCCTTTTCACATTAAAAACCGTCTGCACAACGATATTTTCAGCATCAAAGACGGAAGACTGAGCCCCCTTTCTTTGGACATCAACCTGAGCGGGAGTCCGGCCAAAATCAAAAAGGGTTTGCTTCAGTGTTGTTTGGCCAATATAGTCGTTAAAGGATTTTCCCGTAACATCGGGAGTAGACATCTCCTTAGAATTGCTATAGCCAGTAGTTGCAGTAAGTTGAGGATAATAGGCTGCCTTGGCTTGTCCAACTTTGCTTTCAGCAATCTGTATGTTGTAGCGAGCCGCTCTTATGTCTGGATGGTGTCTAAGGGCTATCTCAATGCATTGATTAAGGTCTAGGACTTCACCGGATTTTACTGTTAAAGCCAAATCCTTCGCCCATAAAGAAGAAGTGTAAAGAAGGAGTAAAGCTAAAAGTTTCTTCATCTAATCACTCTCCTAGCTTATGCCCTAAATTTTTTATTATAGCAAAATAGACCAGTGGTTGGCTATTTAACAACCTGGAAATCTACCGTGCAAGACAAAAGAAAAGTAAATTCCGATTTAAAGTTTACGGAAAATTCTATATACATGATCTTGAGAACTCAAACAAGGGAGGATGCAAACCTATGAAACTTCTAATTATCATTTCTACAAACGATGCCGAAACGGTTTATAACGCAATGAGACTTGCAAACCTTGCCCTTAAAAAGGGTGATGAGGTGAGTGTGTTCATGCTTGGAAAGGGCGTTCTCTACGAACAGATTTCAACGGAAGAGTTTGACGTAAAGGGGCAGGTTCAGGCCTTCCAAGGAGATTTTTACCTTTGAGGTGTGTGTATGAAGGTGCACGGGCTCGTGCCCTCTAAGGATTGTCCCCTTGGGTGGATGGATGACCTGTATGAGATAATAAAGGAATCGGATAAGATACTCACATTTTAGAGGAACTTTTAAGATTTTTCTTTTCCAATTTCATATGGTTAAGTGAATAGAAGATGGCTTCAATAGTTTCTATGCTGGAGAGTCTGGAAAGGGATATCAAAACCTGTGCCCGTTGTGGTATGTGCCAGTCCGTATGCCCCCTCTATAAGGAAACAAGGCTTGAGACCGATGTGGCTAGGGGTAAGCTCGCTATCTTAGAGGGATTAAGAAGGTCCATCTTTGAGAACTCTAAGGGAACGGCCAAAAGGCTCTATCGGTGTCTTCTTTGCGGAGCCTGTGAGGCTCAGTGTCCTAGTGGGGTAAAAACTATAGAAATCTTTCTAAAGGCTCGATCCATAATTTCTGAATGTGAAGATCCTTCACCCTTAAAACGCCTTCTCCTACGTAAAATTCTTACTACTCCATCAAGATTTCATAAGACTATGGACCTACTAGCCTCCTGTCAAAATCTTATTTTAAGAAGAAGCCACCCCGACTTTAACCTTCAACACCCATATAAAACCCCCTTGAGTCAAGTTCCATTTCATAAAAAAGTTCCCCACTTCTATAGGTCCACCTCCAAGGGACCAACGGTTTCAATCTTTGTTGGGTGTCTCATTGATAAATTCTTTCCCTCAATCGCTGAATCAGTACTAAAAATTCTGGAAAAACTAGGTTTTGGCATATACCTACCTGACGGTCAGGCTTGCTGCGGCATTCCTGCCCTTTCTCTCGGAGATAGGAAATCCTTCTTAAGCCTAGTTAGAAGAAACGTCGAGATATTTACTACCACTAAGTATGACTTTCTCGTAACGGCCTGCGCTACCTGTACTGCAGTAATACGGAAAATATGGCCATCCATGATTTCAGGGGAATCGAAGGATCTAATAGAAAGAACTAAAGGTATGTCCACTAAAATAATCGATGTAACCGAGTTTCTGGTAAGATATGGGCGACTTGCTGAAGTCCGTAAGACTAGTTCCCATAATGGAAAAAAAGTCACTTACCATGATCCATGTCATCTAAGAAAGTCTCTTGGCCTATGGAGAGAACCAAGAAAACTTCTTAGTTCTCTAAGAGATTACCAATTCGTAGAAATGGTAGATGCTGACAGTTGCTGTGGTTTTGGAGGAAGTTTTGGAGTAACATACAAAAACTTATCCGAACAGCTTGGATTACGAAAGGTCCATAATGCGATAGGAAGCGGAGCCGATGTGATCACAACAACTTGCCCAGCCTGTATTATTCAGCTCTCTAATATATTGGACAGAGTAAAAAGCGATAGGGTAGTAAAACACGTTGTCGAACTCATCGTATAGAGACCCTAAACTAAGGAGGTTAACCATGAAAAACTGGACAGTAGGGAAAAGATTAACCGTAGGTTTTACCTTAGTGTGTATGATTACTATTATACTTGGAGCTTTTGCCATATGGGGTATGAAAGAGGCGGTGACTAAGGCCTTGAGGATTGACAAGGAGTATGTTTCCCAGGTGAAGGTAGCCGATGAGGTGTTACAGAATTCCCTTAAAACTATGCTAGAGATCCGGGGCTATTCACTTACTGGCGAAGGGGAGTATCTAGAAAAGGGACGTAAGCACCTAGAGGTCCTAAATAGGGGTATCACTGAAGCAAAGAACCTATCCGACAAATACCCATCGCTTACTAAATTGAAAGAAGGTGTAAGTTTAGCGGAAAAATCGGTAAAAGAATACGAAAGCCTACTTTCCCAAACTGTCCAATTTAATGAGGCTATAGCTCAAAACCGAAGGTCCATGGAAGAAGCGGAAAGAGTATTCTTAAATCAAATTCTCCTTTTCTTGTCAAATCAATATAGAATCCTTGAGGAGGAGGTTAACAAGGGGATATCCCCTGAAAAACTTAAAGAAAGAATGAATAAAATTATGTGGATGAATGAGGTTATCGATCTAGGTAATGCTATAATTATTGCTAATTTTAAAGCTCAGGCCCTACGTAATTTCGAAATCCTTCGAGAAGGAATGAAGAATTTCGATGCCATAGAAAAGAAGTTAGAAGATATCCGAAAGATTACCTACCAAGATGTAAATATTAAGCAAATCGAAAGGATTAAGGAGAGCGCGGCAACCTACAAAAAAGCTATTGACGATCTTATAAAGAACTGGAATTCACTAGAAGAGGTTGCAAAAAAACGTAGGATCTCTGGTGATCAGGTTATGAACGCAGCAGATGAGGTATATAAACATGCTATAGAAAAAATCTCTGAGTTAACCAACAAAAGCGTCCTTGAACTATCAAGGACCTCAAGGATCTTACTTATAGGATCCATTGGGGTCTTGATCCTTTCTATATGTATAGCCTTCTTTATAACTCGAAGTATAACCCTTGTTTTACGAGAATCTGTAAATGAGCTAAAAGAAAGTGCAGAACAGGTCGCCTCGGCAGCTGAACAGGTCTCATCGGCGAGTCAGTCACTTGCCGAAGGTGCATCCCAGCAGGCGGCAGGCATTGAAGAAAGCTCTTCAGCTATTGAAGAGATGGCTTCCATGACTAAGCAGAATGCTGACAATGCCGATCAGGCGAACACATTAGCAAAGCAGGCCGCCAAAAGTGCTCAGGATGCGAAAAATGCTATGAATAAGCTTCTTCAGCAGATGGAGGATATAGTACACTCCAGTGAAGAAACCCAAAAGATTGTAAAAACCATAGATGAAATCGCTTTTCAGACGAACCTTCTCGCTCTAAATGCTGCCGTAGAGGCTGCAAGAGCAGGGGAAGCAGGAGCAGGTTTTGCCGTTGTTGCCGACGAAGTAAGAGCCCTTGCTATGAGAGCTGCAGAGGCAGCGAAAAATACAGCAGCCCTTATAGAAGAGACCATAAAGAAGATTCGGGAAGGTTCAAATGTGACACGGGAAACGAATAATGCCTTTGGAGAGGTTTATGGGAGCGTTTTAAAGGTGGTCGAACTTGTGGGGGAAATCGCTGCCGCATCTCGAGAACAGAGTGAGGGTATCAACCAGATAAGCACGGCCATATCTGAGATGGATAAGGTGGTTCAACAGACCGCTGCAAGTGCAGAAGAGTCTGCCGGAGCCGCCGAAGAATTAAGTTCCCAATCCGCTCAACTCAAGCATTGTGTAAACCTTCTTATTGAGCTTGTGGGCGGGAGTAACCAAAAGGAGACAGGCTATGGTGTCAAGAGGGAAGCTTCCACTAAGCCGAAAATCCTAAAATCCCTAACTGCCCTAAAGTTAAAGGAAGCTTCCAAAAAAACTAAGGAGACTGCCTCTGGCCTTCCCCTAAAGCCAGGAGGAAGAGAAAAAGAAATAGCTCCAGATAAGGTAATCCCTTTTGATGACGAAAAGGGTTTCAAAGACTTTTAAAGAGGTTTTTATAACCGAGACTATAGGGGGAGAAAAAGGTTAACATGGGATTTTCGTTGAAATTTGTAATGGGATTCCTATCGGTTTCTGCTATTACCGTTTTAGTTGGTCTTACGGGGTATGTAACGACTTCGAAGTTAGTAGAAAAAATCAGCAACATAGTGGGGACGGTTCTTCCAATAGAATATTATACAGGAAGATTAATAAGAGCTAATGAATCCTTCCGCGTAGCTATAAGAACCCTAATGAATCCTTCCCTTTCTAACGAAATAAGAAAAAGGCAATACGATAACCTATCTAATAATCGGGGGGAGATAGAAGGAACTCTCCGAAGGCTTGAAGAGATCTCGGTAAAATCGAAAAAAATGGAAGAAATCGTCTCCAAAGTTAAGGAAAAACAAGGGGAGTACTTTCTATTGGCAGATCATTTTATCAATCTGTCGAAGGAAGTCGAACTTTCAGGTATTACGAATCCACTAGTCTTCGAACGGGATGTAGAGCGATTCGAAAAACTTCACTATCTAAATATGGTGAAACTCTTCGATTTAATCCTGCTCAAAAAAGAAGATCCCCAGTGGACAGACGATATTTCCAAATGTGAGTTTAGCATATGGCTTGAAGCCTTTCAGAGTGATAATAAGGAGCTAAAGGCCATAGTTGAGAATATGAAGGCCCATCATAGATCCTTCCATCAAGCTCTTGGGAAAATCAGGGAAGCTTCAGTAGGTGATGGTAGCATCTCCAACGTTATATCGATATATAAAGATGAAGTTAAGCCATCAGCCGAAGCAACTTTCAAGTATTTTATGACCATTCTTGATATTGCTAGAAGGAGCTCCGAACTCTACCAAACAATGACAGACATTGGGATGGAAGAATTGAGAGCTAAGCAATTTGAATTGCAGGCAGCTATAAAAGAACTTGAAGAATTAAGTCAAGTAACTACAAAAACAATTATAGGTGAAGCCCTTAGGGAATCTTCAAGATACCAGTTAGTCACCCTCCTTGGTATGATAGGAGGTATTATCCTCGCCCTTATAACCGGCCTATACCATGCTAGGACAATTTCTAACTCTATCCACAATGAGATGAAATTAAGAGAGAAGACCGAGGAAGCCCTTCGTAAACGTGAGCAGCTCTACCACGAGATCTTTGAAAATCCCTTTACCGGTATTGTGATTTACGAACCATTTAATGGAGGAGAGGATTTTATTATAAAGGAGATCAACAAGACAGCCACTATTCTTACCGAAAGTAAAAAAGAAGATGTGGTTGGTAAGAAGGTGACTGAAGCCTTCCCCGGCGTAAGGGAAATGGGTCTTTTGGAGGTTTTTCAGAGGGTCTACTCTAGTGGAAAGGAGGAGTATTTTCCCATTTTGCCTTATTCTGATTCAAAGCTAGAGAGGAGATGGTATGAAAACCACTTATTCAAAATTCCCTCTGGAGAAGTAGTAGCGATCTTTGAAGATCGGACAATTCAGAAAGAAGCAGAAATCAGGATAAAAGAGAGCCAGGAGAAACTAGCCCTTTTATTTTCAACTGCTAGCGATGCGATCATTGTAAGTACTGCTAATGGAGAATGGGGAATTATCACGGAGGTGAATGATTCAGCCTGTCGTATATTAGGCTACGAAAGAGATGAGTTGATAAATATGAGGATAGAGGACATCTTAGATCCATCCATGAAGGAATATCATCAAAAGGCTATAGAAGCTCTCATCGCGGAGGGAACCGACGTCTTTGAAACAGCCTATGTATCGAAGAGCGGAAAAAGTATTCCCCTAGAGGTCTCTGCTCGCCTTTTTAGTTACAGAGGTCAAAGGTATATGATTTCCATCGCTAGAGATCTAACTGAAAAGAAAGAAGCTCAGGCAGAAATGGAAAATCTAAGGAACCAAATCCTTCAAGCTCAAAAACTAGAATCTCTTGGAAGGCTTGCTAGCGGAGTTGCCCATGATTTCAACAATATGCTTGTAGTAATCCTTGGTTATGGAGACCTTATGTTAGAAAGGCTTCCTCCGGAGGACCCCTTTAGAGAGATGGTTGAGGAGGTTGTTAAAGCGGCCAAGCGATCCGCCTATCTTACTCAACAACTTCTCGTTTTCAGCCGAAAACATGTGCTTCAGCCTGAAGTGCTCAACATAAACAAGGTCTTAGAAGATCTTGAGAAGATGCTAATACGCCTAATAGGTGAAGATATTTCTATGAAGCTCATTCTTTCTGAAGAAATCTATCCAGTTATGCTAGACAGGGGACTATTTGAACAATCAATAGTAAACCTTGTGGTAAATGCAAGGGATGCCATGCCTGAAGGTGGAACAATCATAATTGAAACTACTAATGTCGAGCTTGACGAAAGCTATACTTCGTCCCATTTAGGCGTCTCGCCAGGCGAATATGTTCTTATATCCGTCACAGACACCGGGGTGGGGATGGACAAGGAGATCTTACCGAAGATATTCGATCCCTTCTTTACCACCAAGGAAAAGGGAAAAGGGACCGGTTTGGGACTTGCTACTGTCTATGGATTCGTAAAACAGTCAGGAGGAAACATTCAGGTTTATTCTGAGCCTGGAAAGGGCACGACCTTTAAAATCTATCTTCCCAAAGCTCAGGTCGTTACAGAGGAAAAAGGAGAGGAAGAGGTTGAGTTACTAGTCACACCTTCTAGTGGAAAGCATATTATGGTTGTTGAAGACGATGAAGCCTTAAGAAATGTTTTTGGTGTTCTTCTTTCTAATCTAGACTATAAAGTTACACTTGCTGGAAGTGGAGACGAAGCTATCTCTATTATCGAAGAAAAGGGTCTAAAGCCTGATATTGTTATTACCGATGTCATAATGCCTGGCATGAGTGGTAAAGAACTTGCGAAACGGATCCAACATATCCACCCCGAGGTGAAAATAATCTACATGTCCGGTTACACCGACAATGTAATTGCTCACCATGGGATTTTGGAGCAGGATGTGGTTTTTCTCCAAAAACCTTTTACCGTAAAGGAGCTCCAGAATAAGATTAAAGAGGTCATGACTAGGATGACGACCTAGCCCTTTCATCTCTCCCCACCTCTATAACCCTTATAAGATTCGTCGTTCCCATCTGTCCTACAGGTATACCGGCGGTGACGATTATTTTATCTCCCGAGTTAGCAATTTTATGCTCTACAACCCATTGTTCTGCCTCGCGAAACATCTCATCTGTGCTTGCAAATGGCTTAGTAAGGGTAGGAACAATTCCCCAAGAAAGACTTAACTGCCTAAAGGTTTTTTCCTTATGTGTTACCGCAACCACGGGGATGGAGGGTCGGAACCTTGATACAAGTCGTGCTGTTTTTCCTGAGGCCGTCGATGCTACAATGGCTGAGGCCTTAAGTTCCTTTGCGATCTCCCAGGCTGACCGACTTATGGCATTCTCAATGGAAACTTCAACGTTTTCTAGAAGAGAGTCCCTAAGGAAATACTCCAAAACCTTTTCCGTTGCGCAGGCAACCCTATTTAGCACCTTCACAGCCTCAAGGGGATAACTCCCCGTTGCTGTCTCCTCAGAAAGCATTACAGCGTCCGCCCCATCGATAATGGCATTTGCAACATCCGAGGTCTCAGCCCTTGTGGGTCTAGGATTATTAACCATGGAAAGAAGCATCTGGGTTGCCGTTATAACTGGTTTAGAACGGCGTCTTGCGGCGTTAATTATGCGCTTTTGAATAATAGGAACATCCTCAAGCTTCATCTCCACTCCAAGATCACCCCTTGCAACCATCACCCCATCGACAACATCTAAGATTTCATCAAGTCTTGCCACTGCCTGAGGTTTCTCTATCTTACCAATAATCATAGGGGGATCCGTCATAGGTTGAATCATCTCTCGAAGAGGCTTTACGTCATTTTCATGCCGTATAAAGGAAAGGGCAACAAAGTCCACGCCGAGAGAGAGTCCAAGCTCCAAATCTTCCCGATCTTTTTCCGTAAAAGCTGGTATTCTCAATGCACTAGAAGGGAGGTTCACACCCTTATGGGATCTCACCACTCCTCCCACTATAACTTCCGCAAGGACAGAATCTTCTAGAACCTTTTCAACCATCAGTTCCATCGTTCCATCTGCAAGGAGAATACGATCACCCTCCTTCACATCCTCCACAAGATAGTGATAGTCGATTGGGAGGACAGTTGGATCTTTTCTCGCTTTATCGATAGGCACAAGATAGACCCTTGATCCCGCTGTAAGCTCTAATGACTCTTCGTAAAGTTCTCCAAGTCGAATCTTAGGACCTCTGAGATCTTGCAGTATCCCCACGCAGGTATTCTCGTCTTTTGCGATTTTTCTGATCCAAGAAATTGATGCTTCATGTTCGGATCTACTGCCGTGGGAAAAATTCAATCGGAATACATCAACTCCTGCCCTTATAAGTTCCCTTATCATTTCGGGACTTCTTGAAGTAGGACCAAGGGTCGCAACAATCTTTGTTTTCCTCTGCCATTTACTTTCCACCATCAAACCAACCTCGAAATATCTATATTCTTCCTGGTAATAGACTCCCACAAAAGGGGGATAATCTCTAGCAAGCTCTGTCTTTCATTGTCCTCCGGGTGGTTGATTACGTGCCGATACAGGGCACTAAGCACTTTTCCCACCTGGGGACCTGGCCCTATTTTAAGTATTTCCATAACATCATGGCCATTAACCGCAAGCTCTCTTACCGAATGAGGATAGTGACCCTTGAGTTGTTCAATCCGCCTCTCAAGAAGGTCTACCTCAGAGGTATCAACAGGATCAACACCATGGGCTATCCGATCGGCTCTTAAAAGACACAAGAAATCCTCCAATAGCTCATCTCCCACACGGTTTATAAGCCGCCGTATGGCACTGTCAGACCATTCATGCACCCTGTGAACCATGTGATTCTTAACAAGGGTAACAACCTCTTCCACAAGGGATCGACTTGCCTTCCATCTGGTAAGTATCTCTTCGGCCATGTTTGCACTTAGCTTTTCGTGTCCAAAGAATCTAAATCTTTCTCCAATCTTTTGTCGCACCCTAGGCTTAGCTATATCATGAAATAGGGCCCCAAGACGAAGTCTAAGTCTAGGAGGTGTATAGGCCACAGTCTCAATTATGTGACGATATATGTGAAAGGAGTGGAAATTGTTTTGCTTCTTCATCCATCCCTCGAGAATCTCCGGAAGAAAGACTTTGAAAGCTCCCGTTTTTCTGAGAACCTCCAACCCATCTTTAACATAATCTCCTAGAAGGAGTTTAAAAAATTCGTCCCTTGTTCTTTCAATCGCTACCCCTTCCAGAAGGTGGGCAGTTTTCTTCATAGCAAGATAAGTCTTTCGTTCTATAGTGAATCTATACTCCGATAAAAACCGGGCAGCCCGAATAACTCTTAGAGGATCTTCAAGAAATCTAGCCTCTGGATCCACCACACCCTTTATTATGCCTCGCTTCAGATCTTTCATGCCACCAAATAGATCTATCACTTCACCAGTTCTATAGGAGAGAGCAATAGCATTTATGGTGAAATCTCTTCTGGCCATATCGGCTTCTAGGGTCCCCTGGGGGGTAGTTTCTCTTATGGAAGCCACTTCTACAGGCATCCCATCGAGAACGATCAGGATAACGCCAAATCGAGCTCCCAGAGGGATCACTTTAAATGGGGAGGCCACAATAACTTCTTGGGGGGCATCCGTAACAACGTCCCAATCTCGGGGAGGAATACCCAGAAGGGCGTTTCTAACGGCTCCTCCAATAATCCAGGCAGAAAAACCCTTTTCTACAAGCCAACACAAAAATTCTTCCAAAGCTGGTGGTAAACACACGTCAATCGATGTCTTCATACTAGCCCTAATCCGCTTCTATTAAACTCTCCTTAAGGAGCCCTAAATCATCTATCTCTTCTTCAAGATAAGCCTTTAGCTTTTGTTTGAGGCGATTTTCTATCTGTCGAACACGTTCTCGACTTATCCCAAACTGATCGCCAATCTCCTGTAGAGTTAAAGGCTCGTCAGCAACGAGGCGGGTGTCAAAAATGACAGCCTCCTTTCCCTTAAGATGTCTTCTGAAATTCATAAGCTTTTCATGGAGAATAGCCCTCGCTTCCTGGTCGGCTATTTGATCATCAGCAAGGGGTGTGCTATCGGCGAGAAAGGCGATATGAGTATCTTCAGAATCAGAGGAGAGAGGACTATCGAGAGAGACCTCTGAACCACTTAGTCTTTGATCCATTTCAATTACTTCCGATTCTTTAACGTGGAGTTTTTTACTAAGAAGAGTTGGTGTAGCTTCTATACCCTGTCGTTCTAGGCGTTCTTTTTCTTTTTTGAGATTAAAAAAGAGCTTCCTTTGAGCCTGAGTGGTGCCTATTTTTACTAAGTTCCAGTTATCCATTATGAACTTTATTATGTAAGCCTTTATCCAAAAGGAGGCGTAGTAGGAAAACTTATATCCCCTATAGGGGTCGAATTTCTTCACTGCCTGCATAAGCCCTACATTACCTTCCTGTATTAGATCCAGCAGATTCTGCATCCAGTATTTCTGGAACTCTAGGGCGATCTTTACTACCAACCGAAGATTCGACGTTACGAGTTTATAGGCAGCTTGAATATCGCCTTCTTCTCGGTATCTTTTGGCAAGATCTATCTCCTCCTCTCTACTCAGAAGCGGATATTTTTTAATCTCTTGTAGATATAGGTAAAGTGGATCGAGAGCAGTCTTTTCATCGACAACTATATCCGGTAAGTCTGGAAGAGCAGGTAACATCTGATCATCTTCGACAGATAGTAGATCCGCCGTCCCTTCCTCAATTAACTCAGCAGGAAGGAGGTCCTGTTCCAACTCCTCGCTAAACTCGGGCAAAGGTTCTTTCTCTCCTTTCTGGAGTTCTCTCTTACCTCTCATAGGGGTCTCCCTTTTTTACATTACAGAAATTGTGAATAAGTTAGATTTTATCTAAGGATGGTTTGAATAGCATAAAAACAATTGAATGGCAAACAGAAGAGAAAGGCTATTCGAGGCGATAGATCCTCGAACAGCCTACCATAGTGAATAATCATTCTCCTTAACCCTTCATAACCCCTACAGGTCTAAGCCTAGCTACTTTGCGGCTAATTCCCGCATTATGAACAACTTCTACTACCTTGCTCACATCCTTATAGGCTTCAGGCATTTCTTCCTTTATTGTTTCCTTGCTAGCTCCACGAACGTAGATACCATGTTGGGCAAGTTCCTGTGAGATTGACCGTCCCTTTGAAGCCTTAATGGCCTGGTGGCGACTTAAAACTCGCCCCGCTCCATGGCAGGTGCTCCCAAAGGTTTCTTTCATGGCTCTGTCCGTGCCTACCAACACATAGCTATATCTTCCCATATCACCAGGGATTAGGACCGGTTGTCCAACGGATCGGTAGACGGCAGGGATCTCCTCACGGCCTGGACCAAAGGATCGAGTCGCTCCCTTACGATGAACGCATACCTCAATCTCCTTATCACCTACAAGGTGATGTTCAATTTTGGCGATGTTATGGGCAATATCGTAGAGTAGGGATAGTCCCAGGCGTTCTGCCGGTATTTTAAAAAACTTTTCAAAGGTTTCGGTAACCCAATGTGAAATCATCTGACGGTTTGCGAAGGCAAAGTTTGCAGCAGCTCCCATAGCTCCAAGGTAAGCCTTTCCCTCAGGAGACGAGATGGGGGCACAACATAGCTGTCGATCAGGTAGATCAATACCATATTTTTGTATACTCTTAAGTAAGATAGCAATGAAGTCGTCACATACCTGGTGTCCAAGACCACGTGATCCTGTATGGACGAAAACGGTGAGTTGATCCGGAAAAAGTCCGAAAATCTTAGCAACTTTTTCATCGTAGATCTCTTCTACAAATCCTAACTCTATAAAGTGATTCCCCGATCCTAGGGTCCCTAACTGAGACTTACCCCTTTCCAGAGCCTTAGATGAGACTTTATCTGGATCTGCCCAGGGGATACGTCCCCCTTCCTCTATATGATCAAGGTCTTGTTCTTTTCCAAAACCTTTTTGAACCGCCCAGCGAGCCCCCTCTGCTAAAACATTCTTTAACTCGCCTTGGGAAAGAGAAAAATCCTTTCGAGAAGAACCAACCCCTGAAGGAACATTTTCGAAAAGAGCATCCACAAGCGCCTTGATCTTTTCCTCGGAAAGATCCTTCCTAGTAAGATGAGTAGTCATAAGCCTTACACCACAATTTATGTCATAGCCAACTCCTCCTGGAGAAACTACGCCCTCCTTTAAATCAAAGGCGGCAACTCCACCTATGGGAAAACCATACCCTTGGTGAATATCTGGCATCGCCATGGAATACCCCACAATACCAGGAAGAGTGGCCACATTGGCTACCTGCTGAGCACTCTGATCTTGCATGATAAGACTTAACATATCTTCGGAGGCATAGATAAGCCCATCAGTTCTCATTTGGCCTTCCTTTGGAATCTTCCATCTCCATGGATCTATAGCAACACACCTAATCTTTCCCATAGGACTCCCTCCTGATTACTTATAGTTTCATTCTACCCCTTATTTTCTATCATAACGTTACGGATGGATAAAAAACAATGCTCGAGTTTCATAAGACAGGGTTAAGGCTTGTTAAACATAAACGCAAGGGATTGGAAGTCTAATCTTTGGTATTTTCTTTTTACATCATTTTTTTATCCTTTTTTCGATTCTTAATTGCCTTTGTAATCCCCATTGACCGTGTTACAATGTGGATGATCTAAGATGACAGGTTCATACTTGAACTACTGGAGGAATGCATACTATGCAGTCAAGAGCTATCCCTATCCAACTCGGCGAGATGATAAAGATCCCTTCACGAGGACTTCCTGCGCCGTTTGAACGAAAACTCCATGAAAAACTTGTTTTTACTAATCCCGAATATGAACATCGCCACAATGCAGGCCTTTGGATTGGGAATATACCACCGACCATCTCCTGTATCCGAAAAACCCGAGGGTCCTATATTATACCTCGAGGTTTCTTTCCCGAACTAGTGAGTATTTGTCAAAAACTACGGCAGCCATATAAAGTCATAGATATCAGAAGATCCTTTCCAACCATTGAAGTCGATTTTCACGGTTACCTTAAGGAATATCAGCAGCAGGCAGCAGAAGCTATTCTGGAAAGAGATTTTGCAACCATAGTAGGGGGATATAAGACTGGCAAAACGGTTATAGCCCTTTATACCATAAGCGAAAGAAAGCAACCTACTCTCATTATGATACCGAAATTAGAGCTTTTAGATAGCTGGCACAAAAAACTCCAAATCTTTCTTCAAATCCCTGAGAGGGAGATAGGTCTTTACGTTCAGAGTAAGAAAACAATAGGGAATCGAGTAACGATCGCCCACACCAGTGAAGTTATGAAACATTGGGAAGAGCTTGCCGATCAGTTCGGATATGTCATCTTAGATGATGCCCATCGATGTCCAACTAGGATTATAACCCAGATTATTCCCCGCTTTGATTCGATGTATATGCTAGCCCTATGCCACGAATTTAGCCCCAATGATAAACACTCTCAGATTATCCGTTTCTATATCGGAGAACCCGTTTACACTATAGACCCAAAAAGTGCTCGCGAGGGCTGTGGAGTAATAAAAGCTGAAATTATAGCAAAGCCGACAAACTTTACATATCCCTACAGATCGAGGGCTGACTACCTTAGTATGTTCCAACAGCTAATGGAGGATCCTATCAGGACGGAATTAATAATAAAGGATGTAGAGGAAACCTTAAAAAGAGGAGATGGGGCGGTTGTCATTGTAACGGGAGGGCCTATTCAGGAAGAGATCTTCTACCGTATTCTATCCGAACGTGGATACTCTGTTCACAGAGTCTCTATCCCTTACGAACTCTTAGAAGCCCAGGATGAAGCAGAACCAGCCTCCCTTTCCGAATCATCCCCAATACTGCCTGAGAAATACGACATTTTGGTTCTTACTTCTAGAACCCTAGTTCATTGCTATCCCTATCTAAGAGCTGTAAAAAGCCTATTTCTTGCTGTGCCTTTGTATTTTTCGAACCCCCTCTTGCAGGCCCTAAGGACAATCACCTCCTCAAGGGATGGATACTCAACGGAGGAGACCCAAACTGTCCGCACTGGAAGGATTAAAATCTTTGATTATGTTGATACAAGCATTGGGCTCTTGACAAACTATTTCCGAATGAGAGCATATAACTATGGCTTTCCTCCCGACGTAATTTTAAAGCAATCCGATGAGGTCGCCCAAGCTAGATAACCTCCTGGTACCGAAAAAGACCTTCGTAGCCCTGGGGATGTATCTTAAGAACTGCCCTTATCTTACTACCCTGGGGGTGCGCCCTCAGTTTTCCCTATATTCTCAGGAAGAACAAAATCTCATAAGGAGCTCGCCTATCGTCTTCTTTCCCACAGGGAAATATATACCCCTATTTCAGGCAGTAGGGAAACCGACTTTTCCCTCTTCCTACTCCTATTATTTTAAAAGGAAACCCTTCCTGCAATGGACTCTGGCTTCTTACTTTAATCTACCTCGACTAAAGACTAGATGCTATAAAAGGCATACGTTGGCAAAAACTATACTGGAGACCTTTTCTCTCCCCTTAAGAATACTAAAACCTACAAACAATCTCCATCAGGGAATTGTTGCCAAAACCGAGAGGGATCTTGAAACCATTCTTAAATCAGTCCCCCATATGGTCCTTGTACAGGAGATCCAAAATATTATAGCCAGTGTTACGCTGGTGTTTATCTTCTACGAATATGCAGGATTTAAAGGAGAGCCTTTAGAGACGAAAATCCCCGAGGCGATAATAGAGCTATCCCATAATATTACCAGAAAAGCCCATCTTGATGACATCTCAATCAGGTGGGTCCTGACAGAAGAGGGTTGGTTGTTTGGGGGAATGGGTTTTTCTCCAGGGACTTTTTATACAGATGACTACAGTTTAATTGATCGAAGGGGCTTCCTTTGCGACCGAATCAAGGAAATCGCCATTGAAGGAGGTTTGTTGTATTAAAAAACGGCTCCTTAATCTTACCAGTTACTTCCTCACCCAGCAGCAAATCAAGTAGTTTTTTCCTCTTTTCATAATAGATTATCTCTGGTTTTCCTTCAATACGGGCAAGGTTTCTAGCTACTTCGATCGCATCCTGTAAATTGCCAAGTTCATCCACCAATCCCAAAGATTTTGCCTTTGCTCCTGTCAATATCCTCCCATCGGCTATCTGACGAACAACCGATTCCTCCAAGCCTCTGGCCTTCACCACATCCTTTACAAATTGATCATGCACTTCTAATATCGTATCCCGAATAAGAGATTCCTCCTCTGAGGTCATAGAACGGGCTGGATTTCCAACATCCTTAAAGGCACCACTCTTGATGACAACGGTAGTGTAACCAATTTTTTCAAAGAGCCTTTCGAAATTAGGAAATACCGCAATAGTTCCAATGCTTCCTGTGACGGTTCCAGGATTTGATATAACCTTGTTAGCAATACAGGCTATATAATAGCCTCCCGAGGTTGCCATACTGCCAAGAGAGGCCACCACCGGTTTTACCTCTTTTGTCCTTTCTACCTCTCTATATATCTCCTGAGAAGCACTTACCCCTCCTCCTGGGGAATCGACTCGCAAAATTATGGCCTTAACTCTACTGTTCTCTCTAAAGTTTTTGAGGCCTTCGATGTAATCTTTAGAGTCTGAAATTATCCCCTTTACCCATATAACTCCAATTTGGGGACCCGTTTTGAGATCTTCCCGTTTCTCCCAGAAGAAATAAAAGGCGGCAATAATGGCTGGCACCAAAACAAAAATGATAAAAAATATCCATAAAAGTACCTTAAAAAGTCCCTTCATGACAACTCACCGTAAAATGGAGGAGCCTGAAGATGTGTTGCCATCCCCAGGCTACCTCTCGTTAAAACCGACCATCATTTATTCTGCAATAGATCACCCAACTTAGGAGACTCATCGGTCTTCTGAGAAGCCTTAAACCTTTCAATCTCTTCCCTTTCTCTGTCTTCTATCAACCGTTTAATTGAAAGACCTATCTTTCTCTCCTGAGGAGAAACGTTTATAACTTTCGCTTCTACAGTCTCACCAAGTTGGTAACTTTGAAGAACATTAGGCTTTTGCTGATCCCCTATCTCAGAGACGTGAACTAGTCCCTCAATACCCTCCTCTATCTCCACAAAAAGTCCAAAATCAGTAATATTCGAAATCTTTCCACTGACAACGGAATTGATGGGATAGCGTTCACCTATCGTTTCCCATGGATCAGGCTCTAATTGTTTTATACCAAGGGAGAACTTCCTATCGTTTTTATCTATATAGAGAACCTTTGCCCTAACGGTTTGTCCTTTTTGAAAAACCTCGGAGGGATGTTTAATACGTTTCGTCCATGATATATCAGAGATATGAATAAGGCCATCAATCCCTTCATCAATCCCAACAAATATACCAAAGTCGGTAATATTCTTTATCTTGCCCTCTATGATTGTGCCAATTGGATAACGTTCCGCAACCAAGTCCCATGGGTTCGGTTCAAGCTGTTTAAGGCCTAGGGAAATCCTTCGCCTTTCTTTGTCGATGCTTAGCACAACGGCCTCCACCACATCACCGACATTTACAATCTTAGATGGGTGGCGAATCTTCTCTGTCCAAGACATTTCCGAGACGTGAATTAACCCCTCTACACCCTTTTCCAGTTCAACAAAGGCTCCATAGTCGGTGATGCTTACCACACGTCCTTTTACCCTAGCTCCTTCAGGGTATTTTTGATCTACATCATTCCAGGGATCAGGTGTAAGCTGTTTCAGCCCAAGAGATACTCGCTCATTTTCACGGTCGTAATGGAGTATTTTAACGGTTATTGAATCTCCAATCTGGAACATCTCAGAAGGATGACCAACCCTTCCCCAGCTCATATCGGTGATGTGAAGCAAGCCGTCAACTCCCCCGAGATCTACAAATATACCGTAGTCGGTTATATTCTTTACAATACCCTGGACAACCCTACCCTCCTCGATTTTGGCAAGGGTTTCTGCTCTCCTAGCCTCTCTTTCCTTCTCCAGAATGACCCTTCGGGAAAGGACAACGTTGCGACGACGGCGATTATATTTGAGAATTTTGAAAGTCATAGTCCTTCCAACTAAGACATCAAGATCCTTTACAGGTCTTATATCTACCTGGGAACCCGGTAAGAATGCAGGAATTCCAATATCGACCGATAGGCCTCCCTTGACCTTGGCAACGACTTTTCCTTCAATAATCCCGTCCTCTTCAAAAACTCGACTGATTTCGTCCCACACCTTTATCTTGGCTGCCTTTTCCTTGGAAAGATATACTACTCCTTCATCGTCGTCGTGATATTCGAGAAGAACATCTACTTCATCGCCTATCTTTACGGTTATATTTCCCCGTTCATCTCGGAATTCACTTGTCGGAATCACACCTTCCGATTTGTATCCAATGTCCACAACAACATAATCGTTCGTTACATGAACTACTCTTCCTCGAACAACCTCGCCTTCCTGAAAGCTCTGAAAACTTTGCTCGTATAAGTCCTCGAGGCTTTCTTTGCCGGTTCCGTCCCCTTCATCATCGCCTATACTTCTAATTACGGATCTTGTGTGAAATATTTCTTGTCCATTCTCCATTCCTTCTCTTGCTGTCATAATATTCCTTGACCCCCTTGCCCTAAAGAATTCGGCTTCAAAGAAGCCATGAGTAAAAAAGATGTGATTCTCATAGCAAAAGGCTTAAACCTTTACAACTCTTTTCTAACTTGAAGAATGACATCGTCTAAGATAGAGCTCAACAATGTAGTCGACAATCTCCTTTACTCCCATATTAGTAGAATCTATCAACACCGCATCGGTATCCCTTATCAAGGGAGCTAGTTTTCTTTCGCTATCGGCCCTATCCCGCTCAATGACAGCCTTCAACACCTCATCGAAATCAACCTCTAAACCCTTCGAGATAAGCTCCCTCCACCTCCTCTTCGCCCTTTCCTCAGGTAGAGCCGTAAGAAAAATCTTCAAAAAGGCATCGGGAAACACTACTGTAGTTACATCACGACCTTCGACTACAAGGGAAGTCTCTTTCGAAAGGGACCTCTGGATAGAATTTGCAAACTCCCTAACTTCAGGAACTCTAGCAACGTAAGAGGCTATCCTGGCTATCTCAGGATCCTTGAGTTCTTCTTCCATAAGTCTCTGTTCGTATTTGATAACGAAGCGATCCCCTAGAAGGTCGAAATTGAAGGGTAGCGAAGGGATTCTTTTAACGAATTCCTCTAGGTTCCTTTCTTGGTCAACATGTTTGAAGGCCCAGGCAAAGGCTCTATAAATGGCACCACTACTTAGGAAGGCAAATCCAAGCCGTTTAGCTAACTCTGCACAGACAGTAGTCTTTCCAGAACCAGCTGGTCCATCAACCGCTATAACCTTCGGCTCTAACTGGCTCTCCACAGCTAAACCTCTTGTAGAACTTCCCTTAAAGCTGAGATGAAACGTTCATTCTCCTCCGGAAGACCTACCGTCACTCTAATGAATCTCTCAAGCCCATAGGAGTCCATCGCTCTAACAATAACTCCCCTCCGAAGTAACGCTTGATAAACAGAACGGGCTGAGACAGGAAGTTCTATGAGGAAAAAATTGGCCTGGGAGGGAACGTATTTAAGCCCCATTTCATCTATCTTTTCATAAAGATAATCGAGCCCTTTCCAGATCGTTTGTCTAGTTTTTTCGAGGAATTCGTCATCGTCAAGGGCTGCAAGGGCTCCCACTTGGGCGAGCATATTTATATTAAAAGGTTGCCTGACTCTATCTAAGTAATCGGCCACCTCAGGATCGGCAAAACCATACCCAATTCTAAGACCTGCCAGTCCGTATGCTTTGGAAAAGGTTCTTAAAGCTACTACATAGGGCCCCTTCAGTGAAATATAATCAATCGCTCCAAATGAACTACCATCCCTTACAAACTCTATATAGGCTTCGTCAACAACTACAATGGTATCGCCTGGAAGTTTCTTCAGAAAGGCCTCCCATTCATCCTTAGACACTACCGTGCCGGTAGGGTTGTTAGGATTATTTACAATAACCACTCTAGTTCGGTCCGTCACAGAGGACGCCATACCCTCTAGATCTAACCTATAGTCTAAGAGAGGAACCGAGACTACCTTCGCCCCTACTACCTGAGCAATGATGCGATACATAAGAAAGGAAGGCTCAGGCACTACTATCTCGTCACCTCTTTGTAGAAAAGCTCTGGAAACCATCTCTATGATTTCATTAGATCCGTTACCTAGGACAATACCCTTGAAGGGAACATTGAACTTTTCCGAAAGCTTCTGCTTAAGATAGAAACTCCCTCCGTCGGGGTAACGATGGAGGTTTCCAAGGACCCTCTTTATAGCTTCTATCGCCTTTGGTGACGTCCCCAAGGGATTCTCATTACTTGCCAATTTAATAGCGTTCCTTATCCCGTATTCCCTCTCCAATTCTTCAAGTGGTTTCCCAGGAGGATAAGGGATAATCTGCCGAATATGATCCGAGACGATCATCTTAAATGTAAGCCCCTTTCTCCAAGAAGATTTTTCGAAACCGGTTTTATAGTAAAAATTCGAAGTTTTGCAAACCTTTTGTGTTATTTCGCCTGTTATATCTTATATCTCTTTGCTCAAAGGGTTTTCGAAGTTAAAATAAAAAGTCTACTAAAGGCACAATCAGAAGACCTTACGAGAAACAGAAGGAGTAGCTATGAACCGTAGCCTTTCAGATGTAAAACTATATTCCGATGCCTTAGAAATTCACATGCAGCTTACGAGAAAGGCTCCCATAGAAATTGATCCCCTCTTCATGTTACTAAAGGAAGTCGTGAATGGAGCTCGAGGCTTGGAGCAACAAGCTGAGACCCTGCTTAAAGAATACCACCATCGTTATAAAAACTGGCAGGTTGTTCTAGACGAGACTAAAAGATATGTTATTTCAAATCAGCGTTTCTGGGAAAAACATCCCTTAAGGGGTAGGATAATCTTTTTGCTAGGTAAAATCATTCTAGACGCCTTTCTTCAAACCACCCAACCTCAAGTAAAATCAGTAGCAATCGATGAGTTTATTGTGTTTTTGAATAGGATTGTTGATTCCAAAACCCTTGTTCCTCTCATTTCGGAAATTCCAAATAGGAACCTTGAGATTGAAGACGCCCTTATGGTTGACGAGTTACAAGGAAACATTATCGGATTCTTTCTTAATAAACTCTTATCTCTAGAGGAAGAGCATTTCTTCATACTGCTAAATAGCTTCTATTCCCTTAAACCTCTTATCAGGAAGCTCTCTATACTCTGGTCCCATAACGAGGAATTTTTGAAACTACTTAGAGAGCTTCTCTACCGGATACTCAAGACAACTTATAACTACTGGCTTAGCCAAGAAGATCCCTTCGACTGGTTGAGACCATACCTAGAATCAGAAAAAGAGATAGAAGCCCTCAAAGACTCTCTTCCCATAGGGGCTTCGAAGATGGCATCCTACGAAAAGCAACTCCTGGAGACTCGAGGGATTGAAGATCATCTAAAGGCTCTGAGCATTCTTATAGAACTTCCTGATTATAGAGATATCGTAAGAGCCTACGAAAAGTTTCCTGAAGAACTCCATCTCTATCCAATTCGAGATACTTCTAGAGTCAGAATGATTGTTCGTTTGAAGATTTCTCAAACTAAGGGGCTAGAGATCATTCAAGAAGAAATGTTAAATCGAGTAAATCGGGAGCTCTCACTCTGGCTAAAAAATCAAACCGAGGAAACTCTTGCTGAAACTATAGACACCGTAATGGAAATTCTAAAAACCAGCATAACCTCCTATCCAGAACCGGTGCTACGTTGCGTTAGAACCTTCGGAATTGAAATCGTATCGGGAGGCAACAAGAAACTAATCGACCTCTTTATGGATAGAATAATCTCTTTAGGTTTTCAGACAGCTCAAGTAAAGGGCGTGAACACCTACTGGCAGGTGCAGGTAAACAATGCCCATATATTAAATGTGCGTGTATGGCTGGACATCATAAAATGTAACCCCCAACTTACAAAGCCTCTTCTTTCTGCACTTATCGTGTATATTTCACTTACAGGAACATGCATCCGGGATACAGATCTCTTCCAACGAGATGTAAGTGCCTTGCTGCACGCTCCTATAGGGCCAGTATATAATTTAGTAAAGCAGCTAGCTAGACTCTTCCCAGTGTATTTCAACGAGATAGGTGCAGAAGGTCTCCTGAGGAGTGTTTCCACAGAGGTGGATGAGATTCACGGCCGAGGTGATCCGCTGGTTCATTTTCTAAGAAAACAGAGCCACGTAGAAAGTAATAACCTTACGGTGCCATTCATAGAAGCTATTTTTAAGTTCTGGTATTCTCTTGACCCTTCCCATATTAAGCCATTTCTTCCCAACGAAATTTATAGCACCATCGATATCTCTAGCCCCTTTGTGATGTATCCCCACAGACTTATCAAAGCCCTATTCGACGAAACCATCGTCAACAGGATTGAGGATCTTCTTGATATAAACGAGGAGACCCTTAAGACGGTTTTCGATCGCATAAAGGAGGTACCCTATAGAGAAAAGCAAAGAGTTGCCTTGATGGTTAAGTTCTATCAGCTTCTTTACGAAAAATATAATTTAGATCCGAAGGAGATTGTTGAACACCTCCAAAGGGGTGCTCAACTTGGACTTCCTAACCCATCTAATCTGATTAAGTCCCTGCAAGATGAGAGTAATATAATAGTAAAGCTTGAAAATATTCTAGACTATCTTTCAAAGCTTAAAAATCTTATAATAGAACCATCGGAAATGAAAGCTCAGGAAAACATCTACATCAAACGTCATATCGCCGTTGATATTCCCTCCATGTATGGATCTTATAACGAAAAGAAATTCGATGCCCTTGGCTTAACCTTCAGGCTCGAGAATTTGGCTAATGTCCTCTTTGAAGAACTACTCCAGTCCTTTGATCTAAGCTTTATAACCAGGGCAACCTTCTCTGAGATCCTTAAAGTGTTTCCCCTCTTTATAAGAGCTCTTGAGATAGAGGGCATAAGATCCACCCAATTAGAACGCTACTATGAATTATTCGAGAAGGCTCTTGAGGTCAGGAGGTTCTCCCATTCTCAATACATGGACATCTTTCGTGGTTTCTCAGAGGCTACAAGGCAAATCATAACCCTATACTACCATATTGTTCATGAACACAACCTAAACCGGATAATTCCAAGATTAAAGGACTATGAGCTCCTTCCCAAATATAGAAGCACCTCTGGTATAACTGGGGGCGAAAGGCTTCAGAAACTCTCGGAAACAGTTCTAAGGGACTTTGTCGCAAGAACCTTTGGACTTCAGTATTTTGATAACTTTGTCACTCGTATTCTTAACACCCTATCCCACCAAAAATCCCTATTCAGCCCCCAATCTCTGGATCTTCTCCTAAGTTATGAACCTCAGAAGACCATAACCCCTATCTACCATCCCCCTCCCTCCCTCTATGACGCTATCCATTTAGGTAACAAGGGTTATAACCTAGTAACCCTTCATGAACTGGGAATAAACGTTCCCCCAGGCTTCATTATCACCACAGAATATTTTCGCTGTAGGAAAGTAATTGACCACTTTTCGGAGGCCAAAAGGGATTTTCATACTAAGTTAAGGAGGTTTCTTTCTAAACTTGAGGCGGAAACAGATCGATGCTTTGGGTGTCCTACAAATACACTTCTTCTTTCCGTAAGAAGTGGAGCGACCATGTCTATGCCCGGTATGATGACCACCTTTTTAAATGTGGGCATCAACGAAGAAATAGTGGAAGGTCTTATCAAACAGACAGGAGAGGCCTGGTTCGCTTGGGATAATTACCGTCGATTCCTTCAATCTTGGGGTATGTCTTTTGGAATCCCTAGAAATGAATTCGATATCATAATGAAAACCCATAAAGAAAGACGTGGAAGAAAATTTAAGCGTGAGTTTACACCTGAAGAAATGCGAGAAGTGGCAAGAGATTACCGCCGTGCACTTGAACGATTTGGGGTGATGATATCTGACGACCCGTGGGAACAGCTTCTGATATCTATTAACCAAGTTATTGAGTCCTGGAATGCTCCTAAGGCTAAAACCTATCGAGAAATTATGGGCATCTCCGACAATTGGGGAACCGCTGTAACGGTTCAGGCAATGGTTTTTGGAAATTTGGACCAAAACTCTGGAGCTGGTGTCATGTTTACCCATAACACCTGGGCTGCTGAAGAAGATATCGATCCTAATGGAGACTTTACCCTTGGAAATCAGGGAGAGGATGTAGTTGGTGGATTGGTAAAGACCCTCCCCATATCGGAAAAACAGCGACTAAGAGAAGCAGAACCTAGGGAGACCTCTTTAGAGAAGCTCTTCCCCGATGTTTACAAAAAACTAGTAGAGATAGCTGAAGAACTCGTCTATAGACAGCACTGGGGACCTCAAGAGATTGAGTTCACTTTCCAAGGTAGCAGTGGGGAAAATCTTTACATTCTCCAAAGCAGAAACATGACACCGAGAATAACTCGTCGCTATCGTGTATTTGTTCCGACCCCTAAGTTAGTAGAAAGCTATCTTGCAAGCGGAATTGGGGTAAGTGGTGAAGCCCTTTCAGGAAGGATCGCCTTCGATCTTGACTCCATAGACCACCTTCGGAAGGAATTCCCCGGCGATCCAATTATATTTATTAGACCGGACACGGTTCCGGACGATATTAAGGAGATCTCATCGGCCGATGGTATTTTAACAGGGAAGGGTGGAGCAACATCTCACGCCGCCATAGTTGCCCATCGTTTAGGTAAAACCTGCGTTGTTGGCTGTAGTAAGATGACGGTATGGGAACAGGAGCATTTTTGTTCTATCAACGGTCGTGTGTTCAGAACTGGCGACATAATAAGCCTTGATGGTAGAAGCGGAGCTATCTACGAAGGATTCCACGAAACCAAATGGGAAGACGAGATCATTGCAGGGTGATAATACCTGGGGAAAAGGAGGAAGGAGTTATGAGCGATGAAAAATTTGTCCCACAGAGTCTTGGAATAAACGGTTTAGGTAGAATAGGAAAGCTATCGGTATGGCATCATGTAGAAAGACAATACTTTTCAGAACTGGTAGTAAACGTAGGACGGGAGGTGGGGACTAGTCTAGAAGATATCGCTCAATACCTCGAGAAGGACTCAACCTATGGCTATCTTCATACCTTCCTCTACGGATGTCGTGCAAAAAGGGTAATTGAGGAAATAAACGATCGAGAAGGCACAATGAGAATAAACGGTGTAAGGGTCAAAATACTTCGAAAACATAGAAACCCTGCGGACATTGGATGGCGGGACCATAATGTTGAACTTGTTGTTGATGCAACGGGTGCCTTTCTAGATCCAACTATCCCATCGGAAGATTCAAAGGGATCGCTAAGGGGACACCTTGCCTCAGGAGCTAAAAAGGTCATTCTATCGGCTCCCTTTAAAATAAAGGATAAAAGTAAATCCTTTCCAGAAGACACAATAACGACCGTCATGGGTATCAACGACTATGCCTACGATCACAAAAAGCATTCTCTAATCTCCGCAGCATCCTGCACCACTACATGTCTTGCCTACATGGTAAAACCTCTTATAGACTATTTTGGAGCTCAGCGCATTCTCGCAGCTTCTATGGCAACTGTTCATGCCCAAACTAGTTCCCAGCCTGTGCTAGACAAACTTCCTAAAGCTGGAACAACCGATCTAAGAAAAAATCGATCCGTTGCAAACAACATTATCCTAACTACAACCGGAGCAGCTAAAGCCTTGGCCTTCGTAATTCCCGAAATGAGAAATATCGGTTTCATAGCGGAGTCTGTCCGCATCCCCACAACGACCGGATCTTTAATTATCCTTGTAGTTCTTATTCAGGATGAGAGTTTTGCTAATCCGGTAAATCGCGAAGTTATAAACAACATCTATAAGGAGGCGGAAAAACGCTATCCTGAAGGTTATCTAATCTATTCGGAAGAACAAAACGTCTCTTCCGACATTATAGGCACTCCACGAGCAGCAGCCATCATCGAGGGAACCGAAACCCACACAAGAACAGCCGCCGTAAGATTCGAATTAGACGGTATCCTGAGGACCGATTCCACCACTCTAGGCCTTGAGATACCCCCCCAGTCGGAGGAAGAGACTCAATCTCTTTCCGCCTCAATTATTGTGGACAAAGGCAAGAGGGTTCTTCAAATTCCTGTAACTCAGGCTGTTATCTACGGATGGTACGATAACGAGCTTGGTAGCTATACTAATATGTTGGGAGACCTTACAGTTATGATCGCTCGCAGAATGAGACAATAACCAAAGAAGGAGGTAGCCATGAGCATTAAAGTAGCCATTAACGGCTTTGGAAGAATTGGTCGAATGATATTTCGAGCAAATATTGACCGGGGAGAGCCCATTGAAATCGTTGCAATAAACGATATTGGAAGTTCCGCTGATTTGGCCTATCTTTTGAAGTATGACTCCGTCCACGGTCGTTTTAACGCAGAGGTTTCCTTCGATCCAGATTCAATTATAGTTAATGGTAAAAGATACCGATGCTCCAAGACGGCCGATCCTGCAGAAGCTCCATGGCGGGAATTGGAAGTTGACATAGTTCTTGAGGTAAGCGGTCGTTTTACAGAAAGAAGTCAGGCCCAAAAACATATTGAAGCAGGAGCCAAAAAGGTCATAATCGGAGCCCCAGCAAAGAAGGCGGATGCCACCTTCGTATTTGGTGTAAACCATGAGCAATATGATCCAAGAAACCATCATGTAGTCTCAAACGCATCATGCACAACTAACTGTCTTGCTCCTATAGTTAAGGTTCTCCACGATCGATTCCTTATAGAACATGGTCTTATGACCACAGTTCATTCATACACGATGGATCAAAGACTTCTCGATGCGATCCATAAGGACAAGCGAAGAGCTAGGGCAGCAGCCCTTTCCATGGTCCCCACCACTACAGGAGCAGCCGTTGCTGTAAGTGAGGTCATTCCAGAACTTAAGGGTAAACTCGACGGACTCGCCATACGTGTTCCCACACCTAATGTATCTATTGTGGATTTCGTATGTCGAGTTTCAAAAAACGTGTTGGTAGAGGATGTCAACTCCGCTCTGGAGGAAGCCGCTTCCGATTATCTCAAGGGAATTTTATTGGTAGAGAAGGAAGAATTGGTCTCCTGCGACTTTAACCATTCAACCTACTCTTCTATAGTTGATGCCCAACTCACCAGAGTCATTGACGGACAGCTTGTTAAGGTCATGAGCTGGTATGATAACGAGTTTGGTTATTCAAATCGCATGATAGATCTTGCAATTTACATGGGAGAAAGACTCTAGAAGATTAAAAGGAGACCTTGGGAAGGTAAAGATTACCTTCCCCTTACAACGAACAGGGGGGAAGAAATGAAAAGACTTGAGGAAGTAAATTTTTCCGGCAAAAAGGTCTTTCTCAGGGCAGATTTTAACGTTCCAATAGACAAAGAGGGTAACGTTACTGACGATACGAGAATAAGGGCTACCCTACCTACGATCCAAAAGATTTTAAAAGATGGCGGATGCCTAGTAGTAGCATCCCATCTAGGTCGTCCTAAGGGTAAAGCCAGTCCTGAATTTTCTCTCCTTCCTGTGGCGAAGGCCCTATCGAATCTACTTTCAAGAGCTGTGCCTTTGGCTCCTGACTGTATCGGAGACGAGACCTATGGGATGGTAGAAGCTTTGAAAGAAGGTGAACTACTTATGCTGGAAAACCTTAGATTTCATCCAGAGGAGGAGAAAAACGACCCTAGTTTTGCTAAGGCTCTAGCAAGGGGTATAGATATCTATGTAAATGATGCCTTTGCCGTATCCCATCGAGCTCATGCATCGGTTCATGCTATTGTGAGGTTTGTGCCGGTGTGCGTTGCAGGGTATCAACTTCAGCAAGAACTCGATTACTACCACAGAACCATGGAAGATCCTCAACGTCCCATGGGCTTCGTAATAGGAGGGGCTAAGGTTTCCACCAAGATTGGGGTTTTGGAAAATCTTCTTCCAAGATGCGATCTTATGATCATTGGAGGAGCGATGGCAAATACCTTCCTGAAGGCACTTGGAAAACCTGTTGGGAGATCAATGATAGAGGAAGAGTATATTGATACGGCCAAGAGTTTTCTTGAAAAGGCAAAGGCAAGAGGTGTGGAGATACTTCTTCCTGAAGACGTTGTTGTTGCTCCATCAGAAGAAGCGGAACCAGAGGCGTGTCGTAAGGTAGCGGTCGATAATGTCCCAAATGATGTAATGATATTCGATGTAGGAGAGGCAACTATAGCTAAGTGGCGCGAAGCCCTTTCTAGATGTAAAACCATTGTTTGGAATGGTCCTGTCGGAATGTTTGAAAAACCTCAATTTTCCAAGGGCACTATGGACCTTGCCAGATTTATTTCAAGTCTTAAAACTCTTACGGTGGCAGGAGGGGGTGATACGGTTTCAGCTCTTCATCAAGCAGGGACTTACGATAAGATGAGTTACGTCTCTACCGGAGGTGGAGCCTTTTTGGAGATGCTAGAAGGAAGAGAGCTTCCCGGAGTAGCCGCTTTGAAGGACTGTGGTAAGGGCTTTAGTCAATAGGGAGTTTTATGATGAAAGCGAGAAAAACTCTTATCGCTGCAAACTGGAAGATGCACAAAACGGTGGAAGAGGCTGTAACTTTTGTAAAGGATCTCCAGGAAAGGCTTCCTTTTCGAGAAGATCGGAACGTGATGATAGCCCCTCCCTTTACAGCACTTATCGCTGTCCGTTCAGCAATAAGGAGGAACGATATATGGCTTGGAGCCCAGAACTGCCATTGGGAAGACAAAGGGCCCTTTACTGGTGAAGTCTCCCCTCTTATGCTCTACGATGTGGGGTGTCAGTTCGCCATAATAGGCCATTCAGAACGGAGGCATATATTTGGGGAAACCGATGAGATGGTAAATAGGAAGGTTAAAGCTGTTTTAGGAAAGGGGCTAAGACCTATTCTATGTGTGGGAGAAAAACTCGAGGAGCGGGAAGTGGGAGAAACCTTCAATGTGGTAAGCCGTCAACTGAAGGAGGGACTAAAGGGTGTTGGGCGGAAAGAGGCCGATAGAGTAGTCATTGCTTATGAGCCAGTTTGGGCTATTGGAACGGGCCGAACGGCTAAGCCCTATCAGGCCCAAGAAGTTCACGCCTTCATTAGAGGTATGCTATCAGAGCTCTATGACAATGGACTTGCAAGTTCCGTGCAAGTGTTGTATGGAGGATCGGTTAAACCTGATAATGTGGACGAACTTATGGCAGA
The DNA here is from genome assembly GCA_026417655.1 of Syntrophobacterales bacterium. GTDB lineage: Bacteria > Desulfobacterota > Syntrophobacteria > Syntrophobacterales > Thermodesulforhabdaceae > JAOACS01. The sequence continues at coordinate 7,931 of JAOACS010000008.1, read as the reverse complement.
GCCCGATATTGATGGACTTCTTGTGGGAGGTGCAAGTTTGGAGGTCGATTCCTTTTGTAGGATCGTCTCCTACAGAGTTTAACGGGAGAAAGGAGTGGCACTTTAAGGATGGAAACGATACTTATTATTTTTCATGTGTTGTTATGTATATTTCTAATAGCTGTAGTGCTTCTTCAAACAAGTCGAGGAGCCGAAATAGGAGCAGCCTTTGGCGGAGCATCTAGAACTTTATTCGGCGCTTCCGGTGCTCCAACCGTTATGGGGAAAATCACCGCCGCTGTAGCCATCCTATTTATGCTAACAAGTATTGTGTTGACTCGATATTCGGAAAGACCCCATGTAAAATCGATAATGGATAAACCCCAACAGAGCGCTCCTATGACAGTTCTTCCAGAAGCTAAACCTGTGCAACCTAATGAAGCTCAAGAAGGTAAAGGCCAGGAGAAGCAGAATTCTCCAACATCCCAGACGAAATAGAAAAACTACTTGAAATTTTTATCTAAATGTGTATATAAAAAATCGCCGGTTGCCGAAGTGGTGGAATTTGGTAGACACACCATCTTGAGGGGGTGGCGGGGCGACCCGTGCCGGTTCGAGTCCGGCCTTCGGCACCATAAAGTTGGAAAAAGATAGATCAGCCAGGTCGAAAAGCCTGGCTAATTTATTTCCACTCTTCAACAATCTTTACTATCCTCTTAACCAGTCCTGGCCACAAAACAATGCCTGAATGGCAAAATGGGGGTAAGGCGATTCGATCCCAGCCCGCTGGAATTTCATAAAGTGAAGAAACAGGAAGGACCATGTTGTCAATGGGGCTCCACATTTGGACAGCAGGAAATGAAGGAGAAGCTAGGCGATGCCTCACCTTGGTGAGTTCCAGGGAACCAAATCTTAAGGAACGACTAAGAGGACCAAGAGCTAGAGCCGCCAACCTACTACCATGGAAGGGGGACATAATAGATATTACTCCTTTAACCCTTCGCCCCTTTTCATAAAGACCTTTAGCAAGGAGCCCAGCCAAGAGTCCACCTAAACTATGCCCTATGATAACAAGGGGTTCATCCTCAGGAACTCTTTCAATCTCCTCCTCAAGTTTACTCCTGAGTCGCTCAAAAACATCAAAAATATTTTCCTGCCAAGCATTATAATGCAAAGAAATAAAGGAAAAACCTCGTCTTCCAAAGGCCCTTTTAAACAGTATAGCACCGCTTGGATTATGAAAGAGGCCATGGATAAAAATAACCGTTCCCAAGGATTGATCCCTTCTAGTGGTCCAAAGTTTCGAGTAAAATCCCAAGGGATAGAGCAAAACAAGTAGGGGGATGGTTACAATAGAAGAAATTAGGCCAATAAAAACTCCAAGTCTTAAATCCCCCTTTAGGAGTCTTTCTAGCACTTCCCTTTCGCTTCTTGCCCCTTCATGAGAACAGGGGGGCGTTGATACCTCATACCAGTAAAGGGTGTAGGTTATAAAGGGAACCATAAACCACAGGGCTAAAATAATGGCTAATATTTCCATAGCACCTATACCTCTCTTCGGTTACGGGTTTAAAAAATTCTAAGATCTTCAATTAGCTCTCTTAAGTCGGATATGGCAAAGTGGGGGGGTGGAATATCACGGCGTAACACCCTGGCAAGGGTCTCCTTCTCCCGTTCCGGCCTTATAAGAAACCACACGGTTTTAAACCCTTCCACCATGGCTGGGGCGATATCCATTTCGTAGGTGTCCCCAATCATCCAGTAGCTCCCACCTTTGACCTGATCACGGGCTAATCTGTAAATTTCCCGCTCCGGCTTTTTTACGCCAACACGGTAACTTAGGACGACATACCTGAAATGGTCCCACAGGGTTCCTGCCTTCTCTTTGATCCCTTCGTAAAATGGGTGCCAGATATTTGAAATAATTCCCAGTTCGTAACCCCTTCCCGAAAGAGTTGAAATTATCTCTTCTACTCCCGGAAGAAGTTCCACACAATACTTCTGCTCCTCCCAGATCTCTTTAACAATCTCACCAAGAGTTGAGCTTCCAAGATGCCTCACAAAGGGTTCAATAAGCGAAGATAATTCCTCGTGAGTTTCTATAGAGCTAGTCATGATAAGCTTCCCCACGGCCTTCATATCCCTCTCTGAAAGCCCCAAACGATATCCAATAAGGCGTCGTGGGGACATTTCACCTCCTACCGCTAGAGTATGGCCTATATCGAAAAAGATGACCGCCCTATCTTCTTCCTTCATGGTTTATCCTTAGTCCTGAACAAACTCTTTGCCCTCGCGAAGACACCTCTCGGCACGTTCTAACTGTCTCCCTAGATAGATCGCGTGACTTATCTCCGAAATTATCTCATCCCTTGCAATCTCATGCTGAAGTCGAGAAGCCCTATCGGCACGATAGGTCTTCAATACAACATCCCCATGGCAATACTCCACCAAAATAGCATCTCCATCAATAGAAATCCTAAAGTGTCCCATTGGATCCAGACGATAACGAAACTCCTTCTCTGAAGCAATCCGTCCAGCCCTATCCAATTCTCCTTCGTCGAGACTTATGGAATGGCTTATAACTGTTATAGCTCCAGGTTCCATCCCAACAGAATAGGCGATATAGCCTTGAAGAGCCATGAGGCCGTGAAAATTGACAAGCCATGCGTCCAGGGCATTATGAGTTCTAAATGTTCCAGTAAGGGTCAGTTTACCACCATAATGCCTGAAAAATATTGAGACAAGACAGGGAACACTTTCTTCCCTAAACATATCCTTTCTCGGATCCCAAAGGACAATATAACTACGCCGATCCTCAGGATCTTCTCTAAGACGGGTTATTACCTGCTCAATCTGATCTTTAATAAAATACGTTCTCATCCTATGCCCGTAGGAGTAGCTTGTGTCTTCTGGAAGCTTTCCGGAAAGAAACTCCTTCTCGTAACGTCTCACGTAAGACGGATCGAACCCATAGCGGTTTAAATCGCTATCAGAGACAGGCATTGGATGTTCCACCACCACCTTTACATTCTGAAGCTCCCTTCGCCTGCCCTTACGTAGCTCTACGGGATTTCCAAAAAAGAAAAGCCTATGAATGAGATCTTTCCAGGCCGTAAGGGGATCGTTAGCCCATATTGTGTGATTTCTTGGATTACTGGGATAGTGCCTCACAGAAAAGGATGGAAGGGGCACTGAAATTCTTCTCCAAGCCTCTTTAGAACTGTCAGGCATGTAGTTTTCAAGGAGATCTAGAACCCTTTCTATTGCTCCCTCATCCTGAGGATCTCCAGCAAAAACTATCTTTGGCTTACGGTAAAACATCTCAGGCGTTACCAAGCTATCAAGGATCCGTTTCCTTCCTCTAATAATTACCGTCTCCGCTCCATCAAATGAATAGGAGCATCCTTGTGAATTGGCTAAAGGTTCAACCCCCCTTTCGAAGAAGGCGATAAGATCCTGGGCCGATCCAGATCTATTTCGGCCAAAGAGAATTAGGGTGTCTATTTGAGGGTTATATAGAAGATTTCGTAGAAGCTCCCTAAGTCCATTCCCGTAAAGGGTTCCCATTACTGCAATAGAGGAGGTAAGGGGGTCAAGGTTAACCCCCCTTTTAAGAAGAATCCGTTCTACATAGTCAACACTAGACCACAGGGTAATAATTCCAAGTGTTCCGTAGGGGTTAATTATTCTGAGTCTATCGGCACAATAGAGCGGTTCAAAAGGTATCTTTCTCATATTTTTCCTCAAATTCAAAACCCATAGGTGTTGGTGGCATGCGACGTCTGGATGTAAGCTCCCTTATGTCCGAGAGAATATAGTCGTAAGTTTCAGGAGATACGGCAAGTTGTTCGAAGACCTCTATCCCTGCTTCTTTTACCGCCTGCCGCCAAAAATTGTCCCGCTCAGGTGATGAAGACTCATAGGGATGTTCATAGTAGATTTTTTTTATTCTGGCCATGACGATTAGCTTTAGGCAGACGTAACAGGGAGCAAGGGTAGTATAGAGCGTAGAGCCTTCAACCGAGATCCCATACCTTGCGGCCTGGGCAATGGCGTTGGCTTCTGCGTGGGAGGCTCGGCAAAAATTGTATTTGTCAATGTCGGGAACGCTGATAGATCGCCTAAAGCAAAAGAGGTCCCCATCAATGTCTGGCCCATCTATGCATTGAGGAGCTCCAGGCATAGCTCCATTATAGCCGGTTGCCAATATGTGATTGTCCTTTACTATTACAGCCCCAACACGCCTTGAATTACAGGTTGACCTCGTGCTCACTATTTTAGCAATAAGCATGAAATATTCGTGCCAGCTAGGTCTCTTACGCATGGGTTTCCTTCGCTTCCAGAAAATTAATAAAAGCGCTTTTGGGAAGTAATGCAGCAACAGGGCAAATGTCCACGCAAGCGTTGCAGTTTGAACAGACCTCACTATCATTTCCACTACTGAAATAGGCCACCATTGTCATAATACCCCGTTTTGCAAAGGTAAGAAGTGGTCTCTTATTAATGCTTCTACAGGTATGAATACATCTTGCGCACAGGACGCACCGATTGGGAACATAATAAAGGGATCCAAAGTCGACAAAATCGGGAAGACCCCTGTTTATCCGCTCTAGGGGCTTTGGGTTAATTCCTACCCCAATATGTTTCGCAATGCGCATAAGAAGACAGGGTTTTTCAGTGGGGCAAAGTTTAGCATTACATGGATGAAGGGACATAAGAAGCTTAAAGGCAGAGCGTTGGAGGGCTCTAACCTCCGGTGTATCGGTCTTTACAACTAGACCGTCACGAACCCTTTCAGTGCAAGCCGTTATTGGTCTATCATAGCCTTCAATGCTTACAAAACATAGCCTACAGGATGCATGAGGATGAGGACGAGTTTTAAGAAAACAAAGATTTGGGATGAAAATCCCATTTTGAAGACAAGCTTCAAGAACTGTAAGATGCTCTTCAGTCTCCAGTTTCTTACCATCTACCGTAATCTTAACCATGGTCTTTGACTCCCCTATCTCATAGGAGGTCTCTCAATTATGGGCGCAAGCTCTGGAGGAGAAACTCTCAGAACCGCATCATACTCTTTAGGGCAGGCCACCATACACTCTCCACACTTTACACACAGACTTTGATCAATAGCCTTTTTCCTACCCTTTGTAGTAAAGATAGCTTCCACGGGACAGGAACCGACACAGGCTTCACATCCCCTAGCACATCTCTCAAGATCTATGTAATAAGCGATAAGTGAACGACACTTGAGGGCGGGACAACGTTTATCCCTTACATGGGCCACATATTCATCAAAGAAGTATCTTATTGACGTAATAACCGGATTTGGAGCGGTCTTTCCCAGACCACAGAGGGAACCCTGTTTGATATCTCGAGAAAGATCCTCAAGAATTTTCAAATCCTCCTCCTGCCCCTTGCCTCTCGTTATTCGATCTAGAATATCGAGAAGGTGTTTAGTGCCAATACGGCAAAAGGTGCATTTCCCACAGGATTCCTTTTGAGTAAAATCGAGAAAGTATCTTGCTACATCCACCATACAACTGTCTTCATCCATCACAACCATACCACCAGAGCCCATCATGGCACCGACCTGGGTAAGAGAATCAAAATCTATAGGTGTGTCGAGAAAGACCTCGGAAAGGCAACCCCCAGAGGGTCCCCCTATTTGGACCGCCTTGAATGTCTTTTTGTTGGCAATACCCCCACAGATGTCAAAAATAAGAGTTCTAAGAGTTGTTCCCATAGCAACCTCTACGAGACCAGGATGCTTAACATTGCCAACTATTGAAAATATCGCCGTTCCAGGACTTCTTTCGGTCCCAATAGACTGAAACCATTCGGCACCCTTGTTAATGATTGATGGCACGTAGGAAAAGGTCTTGACGTTGTTTACTATAGTGGGGTATCCCCAAAGCCCCCGTTCAACCGGATAGGGCGGACGGTGCTGGGGCATACCACGTCTGCCCTCTATGGATTGAATAAGGGCTGTTTCTTCCCCGCAGACGAAGGCTCCTGATCCTTGAAATATCTTAACATCGAGAGAAAAGTCGCTTCCTAAAATCCTCTCCCCAAGAAACCCATAGGCCTTGGCTTCTCTAATAGCCTGTTCTATTGTTTTAACCGCTAAAGGATACTCGGCCCTAATATAGATGATAGCCGTATCGGCGCCCACAGCGTAAGCACAGATAGCAATCCCCTCGAGAAGCTGATGAGGATTACTTTCGATGATAGTTCTATCCATATAGGCACCAGGATCGCCCTCATCGGCGTTACAGATTACCACCTTCCTATTGGATTCCTGAGCTCTTCCTAGTCTCCATTTTCGACCTGTTGGAAATCCAGCACCTCCCCTACCCCGAAGTCCCGATTTCTCTACCTCATCGATAATCCTTTCCGGTAGGTCCGTAAGGGCTGCAGCTAAAGCACTATAACCATCATTAGCAATATACTCTCTTATGTCCCAGGGATTTATTCTTCCACAGTGGGTCATTACGATACGTTCCTCAAGACCGAAACGTGGAAAGGTGGTAACTGGTGGAATAAGGTCATTTTCCTCCATGGCACCCATAATATATTCAAAGGCTGGATCGGATTCCTGGAGATAGGACTGGATTATAAGTCTAGCCTTTCCAGCATTTACGCTATGGTAACAAATCGGAGGAAGACCGGTGGTGGGGTAGTCTAATATGATAAGAGGTTCAGCGTAGCAATGTCCCAGACACCCCACAGGTATAATTTTAGCGGAAAGCCCAAAGGCAGCTATAGCATCTTCTATGGCCTTCCTAGTCTCTTCGGCTCCGGCTGCTCTGGCACAGGTTGACATGGTTATGCGAATAGTGGGGACACCATTTTGCTCATTCTCAAGCTCTTCCTTAATCCTACGCCGTAGTGTCTCGTAACGGTCACCTATTTCGCTTCTCTCTCCCACTTCGATGCTCCCCTTCTAAGAAGCTTCAGTCTTGATTTGACCTTCCCTTATCTTGCGTTGAATCTCAAATTGTAAAAATAGTCCTTCAACCTTGCTTGGTTGCATGTAGCCTATAACTTTATCATCCACTACAGCAACAGGAGCGAGGGCACAACATCCCACACAGGCCACTCGTTCAATACTGTATTCTCTGTCGGGCGTTGTTTCTCCTTCCTTTATACCGAGCCTTCGTTCAAAGTTTTCAAGTATCACATCCCCCCCTTTTACATGGCATGCTGTCCCCATACAGATCTTGATCTCATGGCGACCTGGAGGATGAAAGCGAAACTGATTGTAAAAGGTAGCTACTCCATAGACTTCACTTCCAGAAAGCCCGAGGTATTCGGCGACTGCTTTTATAGCGCCTGGTGAAAGAAATTTAAAGGCTTCTTGAATTCGTTGAAGTATAGGTAAGAGACTACTTCTTTCCCTAGAAAACTCTCCAAGTATCTCGGGAAGCTTTTCAGATATGGCTTGCTCTTCCTCCTCCCTTATCCCATGGCCAATATGTTGTCCCGAGACCTCCATACCCTTCTTCTCCCTTTTCTAGGATTCCACAGCAGATCGAGCGTTTTTTCTAAGAAGCTCTATATTCTCCTTATATTTCCCCCCGGAGAAAACAGCCGTTCCGGCAACAAAAACATTTACACCAATAGCCGCTAGTTTAGCTATGTTTTCGGAATTAACACCTCCATCAATCTCTATCAATATAGGACGCCCAATGGAATCAATCCGTTCCTTCAGGGCTTTAATCTTCGAAATTACCGATGGGATAAAGGTCTGACCACCAAAACCAGGGTTCACTGACATAACTAGCACCATGTCAATCTCTTCTAAAATGCCGTCTATCGCACAAACGGAAGTGGCTGGATTTAGAGAAACTCCAACCTTTGCACCGGCACTGTGAATCTCCTGCACAACTCTATTAAGGTGTTTCGTCGCCTCCACATGGACCGTTACGATATTAGGTGTCTCTTATACACAT
>JAOACS010000005.1 GCA_026417655.1 Syntrophobacterales bacterium | reverse complement strand
AGATGTGTATAAGAGACAGCTGCATGATGACCCGTTGATATACCCTTTCCTGCGGCTTCAACGCCAATCATCTCCACCGGATCGCTTAGAAAGGCATAGAAAAGCCCTATGGCATTACTTCCTCCACCAACACAGGCAATAAGGCAATCGGGAAGACGACCAATAGCCTCGTGGACCTGACCCTTGACCTCTTCTCCTATAATCTTTTGAAATTCTCGAACCATTAGTGGATACGGATGGGGACCGGCCACTGAACCTATCACGTAGAAGGTGTCCTTTACTGTTTGCACCCAGTATCGCATCGCCTCATTCATAGCATCCTTAAGAGTTCCTGTTCCACTCGCTACAGGGATAACCCTTGCTCCAAGAAGTTCCATCCGTTTTACATTTGGAGCTTGACGTCTTACATCCTCCGTTCCCATGAATATCGTGCATTCCATGCCGAGGAGCGCAGCAGCAGTTGCAGTGGCAACTCCATGTTGACCCGCTCCCGTTTCGGCTATTATTTTCCCCTTTCCCATTCTTTTAGCGAGAAGAGCCTGTCCTATGGTGTTATTGATTTTGTGAGCACCTGTATGGGCAAGGTCCTCGCGCTTTAAGAAAATCTGGGCTCCCCCCAAGTATTCCGAAATCCTTTTCGCATAATAGAGAGGTGTAGGGCGCCCCACATAGGTTTTAAGGTAATAGTGCATCTCAGTTATGAAGGTTTCATCGTGGCGATATCTTATAAAGGCCTCTTCCAGTTCGAGAAGAGCCGCCATAAGAGACTCCGCTACATATCGTCCTCCATAGATACCAAAATGTCCCTTCTCATCTGGCATCTCCCTAGGTTTTTCAACCATTTTTTCCTCCATTGGAAAACTATGAATTAGTCTCGTCTAAGAAAAAGATTGGCCTAATGGGCCATGGGACCTTTACCCTTTGAATAACTTCCATAAGTGCCTCTATAGAGGCCTTATCTTTGACACCAGGAGCCTTCTCCACACCGGAGCTTAAATCGATACCGTCGGCTTGGGACATTTCTATAGCCCGTAGCGCATTCTGAGGGTTAATTCCTCCAGCGATTAAATATGGTTTACCGTATTCTCTAAGCTTTCTTGCAGCACTCCAGTCCCATGATGCACCAGTTCCACCAGATCCTATGGCTCCATGTTCCGCAAGAAAGGCGGAAGCATTGAACCTAGGCGCTTCCAAAAATTTAGGTTCTCTCCAGTAAAAAAGTGCCTTTATGACCTGAATGCCGGAGCTTTCGAGTTCGCTGACGAGGCCTTCAGGTTCCTCACCATGGAGCTGAACGATTGTAATGCCGGTCTTTTTTATAACTCTGATAATATCATTAGGTTTGGGATTCACAAAGACACCAACCACTCCATACCCAAAGGCTGAGCGTATTTCCAAAGCCTGAACCTCGTCAACAAAACGAGGGCTTTTTGGAAAGAAAACGCATCCTATTGCATCAATACCCCGCTCTTTGCAAAAACAGGCATCTTCCGGCTTTGTTATTCCGCATATCTTTACCTGCACCGACCTCATAGCTGATTTCCCTTTAAGGATCTTATCTCCCGTGCCGGATCGTTGGATTTCATTAAAAGTTCCCCCACAAGAAAGGACCTTATACCGGTCTTAGAAACAATCCATTCTATATCCTTTCGGCTCTGAATCCCACTTTCGGAGACACCAATATGATGTTTGGGATCAAGAAATTGGGAGAGTCTAAGGGTTGTCTCCAATGATACTTTAAAGCTTGAAAGATCTCGGTTGTTGATTCCCACGATAGAGGCACCACTTTGTAGAGCCTTTTCCATATCGGTTTCATCATGGGTTTCTATTAGAGCATCGAGACCTAGCTCATCGGAAAGGGCTAAAAGGTCACCAAGCTCTGCCTTTGAAAGAATACGGGCTATAAGAAGGACCGCATCCGCTCCAAAAATGACGGATTCATAGAGTTGATATGGTTCTAAGATGAAGTCCTTTCTTAAGACTGGAACATTAATTGATTTTTTTACATTTAGAAGATCCCCAAGAGTCCCCTGAAAGAACTTTCTCTCGGTAAGAACAGAAACAGCCGATGCCCCTGCTGATTCATAGGTTTTCGCCTGTAACGTTACATCGAGGTGATCTTTAATTACCCCCTTCGATGGTGAAGCTCGCTTGATCTCAGCGATGATTTTAATACTACCCTCCTCTTTGGTTAATGCTTTCCTAAAGGGACGATCTTTTCTTAATCTTGCTACCTCAAGGGCTCTTTTTGTTAGATCCCCTAGGGGGATTTGAGCCTTAGCCTCTTCTATTTCTATCCTTTTCCAAGATAGGATTTCTTGGAGACGATCTGGTATTGGAGCTTCCATATACTCCCCTCCGATCTCATGATTGGGCAGAGCGGGTAAATTCTATAAGGGCATTTAACTTAGAAAGGGCTGCACCGGAGTCGATACTTTGTTTTGCCAGTTCTATTCCATCTTTAACGGTCTTAGCCTTTCCAGCGGCCATCAAAGCGAAGGCACTATTTAAAATTACAACGTTTCGCCTAGGACCCCTTTCGCTACCATCCAAAATAGCCCTTAAAATATCGGCATTTTCTGAGGGAGATCCGCCTTCGAGGGCACCCTTATCAGCTCTTTCGCCGAAGTAGTGTTCGGGATAAATGTCGTAGGTTTTTATTATACCCTCCGACAATTCTGTAACCCTTGTAGGAGCACATACAGAGATTTCATCTAGGCCATCGTGACCGTGAACAATAAAGGCCCTCCGGGTTCCTAATCCTTTAAGGGCCTGGGCGAACATTTCCGTAAGTTCCGGAGCATAAACTCCTATAAGCTGACAATGGGCACCTGCGGGGTTAGTAAGAGGTCCAAGCATGTTAAAGATAGATCTTATACCTAGCTCTTTTCTCGGTTTCGCAGCATATTTCATGGCACTGTGGTAGAGAGGAGCGAACAAGAAGCCAATGCCGATTTCCTGAATAGCTTCCTCGACCACCTCTGGTGGCACGTCAAGCTTTACTCCAAGAGCCTCCAACACATCAGCGCTTCCACAGGAGCTTGATACAGATCGATTCCCGTGTTTTGCTACCGTTACACCACACCCTGCAACAACAAAGGCCGTAGTGGTGGATATGTTAAAAGTATTGGCACCATCTCCTCCGGTTCCACAGGTATCGACAACGGTTGAAGCTACAATCTGAAGCTTTTTAGCTCGGGCTCTCATAGCACGGGCGGCCCCACATAGCTCCTCCGCTGTTTCACCCTTTGTAGCAAGGGATGCTATAAAGGCGCCGATCTGAACCTCCGTAAACTTTCCTTCGAAGAGCTCGTTCATAAAATGGGTCATCATTTCCTCAGAAAGGTTTTCCTTCAAGACTATTCGCTTGAGAATAGAGGAAAACATCATTTTTTCCTCCTCTGTCTAGGGATTAAAGATTTTTTACTACCAGGTTCTTAAAGTTTCTAAGAATCCTTTTTCCCACAGGGGTTCCTATAGATTCTGGATGAAATTGAATGCCTTCAATGGGATAGACTCTATGTCGTATGCCCATAATCTCGCCGTCATCTGCTACAGCACTTATTTCAAGGCACTCTGGAAGGCTTTCTCTTTCTACGGCGAGGGAGTGATAACGCATAGCAGGAAAGGGCTTTGTTATACCGGAGAAGATTGTTTTACCATCTGCCGTAACAGTAGAGGTTTTTCCGTGCATTAACCGTTTTGCGAAGGTGATGGTGCCCCCAAAGGCCTTTGCTATAGCCTGGTGTCCTAGACATACCCCGAGGATGGGAACAACACCAGCAAAGCGCCTTATAACCTCTATGGTTATACCCGCCGATTCGGGACGACCTGGGCCTGGAGAGATAACAATCCCTTTTGGATTCATGTTTACTAGTTCCTCAATGGATATTTCATCGTTTCTAAATACAAGGAGCTCACAACCCATGTCTCCAAGATATTGGGCTAAATTGTAGGTAAAAGAGTCGTAATTATCTATTAAAACCATCATGATTCTTTCCTCCTTTCGTTCCGTAGGCGATGATAAGATCGGGGATTTTTGCAAGGGCCCGTTCCATCGCCTTGGCTTTATGAATAGTTTCTAGACGTTCCCTTTCGGGATCCGAGTCGGCCACTATGCCAGCTCCAGCCTGAATGGTGAGCATGCCATCCTCTATAACACCTGTACGAATGGTTATGGCCATATCCATATTGCCTTGGAATGAGATATATCCAACGGCCCCGCCATAGGGTCCTCGAGGACGGCCTTCCAGCTCGGCAATAAGCTGCATAGCTCGAACTTTGGGAGCTCCCGTAAGGGTTCCTGCCGGGAAGGTCGCTTTAAAGAGATCCCAAGCGTCGAGCCCTTTTTTGAGTTCCGCCTGAACATGGGATACAAGGTGCATGACATGGGAATACCGTTCTACAACCATATATTCGGTAACCTGCACAGTCCCTATTTCCGCAACACGACCAAGATCATTTCGTCCAAGATCCACAAGCATCACATGCTCTGCTCGCTCCTTTTCATCCTGAAGGAGTTCATCGGAAAGCTTTCTATCCTCCTGTTCAGTAGCACCTCTTGGTCTTGTGCCTGCTATCGGTCTAAGGGATGCTACGCCCTTTTCGAGACGAACCATTGTTTCAGGAGAGGATCCTACAAGGGTTGTATCACCTAATCGACAATAGAACAGATAGGGTGAGGGATTAATAAAGCGTTGAAGGCGGTATAAAAGCCACGGATTCGGAGCTACTTTACATAGGAACGGCTGGGATAAGACTATTTGGATAGTCTCTCCTTCGGCAATAAACCTTTTCGCTTTAAGAACAGATTTACGAAATTCTTCAGGTTCTACGGGAGATTCGAGCTTAAAGACAGAGGGGTCCCGATTTTGATAAATCAGGGGATACTCTGAAGTGTTATCCATAATGAGGCGGTAAAGCTCATCCAACCGGTCAATACCTTCCTTTCTTATTTCGGAAATTAGATAATCCCGATGAGGAATAACCAGAGATATCAGGGTGATAGTGTGTCTTTTGTTATCGAAGACAATGATACTAGATGGAAGGACAAAATGGGCAAGAGGTTCCTTTTCAGGGAGGAGGTTAGGGACGGGTTCAAAGAAGGAGACCATCTCGTAGCAGACATACCCGACAAGTCCTCCCCAAAATCTTGGAAGTGGTGATAAATCGAACAGCTCTGGGGGTGGAGTTGAAAAGGTTTTCATAAAGGAGCGGATGACTGAGAGGGGATCCCCATTATGTTCATGGGTAGAAACCGATCCATTATGGGAATGAACCTCTACAGTGTCTCTAAATACTTTTATATGATAGTGGGAACCAAGGCCTAGAAAGCTGTAACGCCCCCATCTTTCACCACCTTCGACGCTTTCGAGAAGAAATGTTCCGTCGTAGTTGTACACTCGCCTAAGAAGAGATACGGGGGTTTCTACGTCGCCCAAGGTCTCGACAAAAAAGGGTATAAGTGGTCTAGCCGCTTCGGTAGCCTTAAAATGGTTCATAAGAAGTTCAATAGTTTTATAATCGGGAGATGGTGTCATGGCCTTCTCCTTTTGTAACACCTTTGGTAGATAAAAGACCGGTTTTGAAAAAGAGGTTTTCAAAATCTAGATTGTTTCCTTCCACTTTTCTCATGCCGGAGGTTGTGCTCTTTAGGATCTTCATCGACCCAACGATTATATTTAGGTGGCGCATTAGCTCATCAAATTCTTCAAACGTAAGGGATTGAGGGCCATCGCTTAGAGCCCTTTCAGGATTATTATGGACTTCAACCATAATACCATGGACACCAAGGCTACAGGCAGCTCGACTAAGGGGTATGACCTGGTCGCGACGCCCTGAAGCGTGGCTTGGATCTATGATAATTGGAAGGTGGGTTTCTCTCATAACAAAGAGAGCCGCCGAAAGATCGAGGGTATTGCGGCTATGATCTCCAAAGGTTCTTATTCCCCGTTCACAGAGGATAACCCTGTCATTTCCCTCGTGGAGTATGTATTCGGCCGCCATTAGCCACTCCTCAACTGTTGCTGACATTCCACGCTTTAAAAGAACGGGTCTTTTAGATTTGCCTGCTCGACGAAGTAGGGAAAAATTTTGCATATTTCTCGCACCAATCTGGACTATGTCACAATATTCCTCTACGATATCAAAGAGTTCGTGATCTAGAGCCTCGGAAATTATCAGCATACCCGTTTCTTCTCTCACCTTAGCAAGGATCTTTAGTCCCCTTTTCCCAAGTCCTTGGAAGGAGTAGGGGGATGTTCTCGGTTTGTAGGCGCCACCACGAAACAGGGTGGCACCACGTTGTTTCACATGGTGAGCAATGGAGAGGGCCTGCGTCTCACTTTCCACAGCACAGGGCCCTGCGATGACAACAAAGTTTTGATCCCCTCCTATGGCACAGGATCCAAGTTGGATAATAGTATCATGGGGCATGAATTCACGACTTACCAGCTTATAAGGCTTTGTTACCGGTATAGTTTCTTTGACGCCAGGACAGGAGGCAAAAAGAGCGGGGTCAATAGGATGGTCGTTTCCAATAATACCAATCGCCGTCCGTTCCTTACCTGGTATTGGACGAGCTTCAAATCCCGCTGTTTTAGCCCTTTCAATAACCTTTTCTATCTCCTCTAAAGACGCATTTTTTTTCATTACGATTAACATGGACTCTTCTCCTATTTTTATGGTCCCAAATAAAAAGCCGTGGGGGGTATTCCCACGGCTTCTTAAAACAAAAAAGCCGTGGGAAGCTTTGGGCTCCCACGGCTTTTCCCTTATATGCCTACTACATCACCCAACGGCATACCCGTGGTGAGCCCCTATGGAGCACCACCACCAGCCTCTAACGTTGAGTGATACATCGATTATAACCATCTTCTTCTCCTCAGATTCACCTTTAACCTTAAACATTTCCGCTAGTCAAGAAAAAACTAAAGACAATGTAAAATCCGATCCTTTCCCTGCCTCTTAGCTTCATACATTAGTTTATCCGCACGCATAACTAGCTCCGACAGCGATTCATTATTTTGATGTTCTACTACACCAGCACTAAAGGTTACTCGCACCTCATCCCCATTTATATAAAAGTTTTCCTTTAAAACCGCCTCCCTTATTTTGCTGATCGCCTTTGCCGCCCCAACAAGGGGAGTGTCCTTAAGTAGAACTAGAAACTCTTCACCTCCCCATCTGCATAACACATCGCTACTTCTTAGAGTCTTCAACATGATATTGACAAATCTTTGAAGAACTATATCCCCTCCATGATGCCCGAATTTATCATTAATCTTTTTGAAATTGTCGAGATCAATAAGGGCTAGGGAAAGAGGAACATTTCTCCTCTTTGAATCCTTAACGGCGTGGGAGAAAAGGATAGAGAAGGCTGACCTATTATAGATACCCGTAAGAGTGTCAATATTTGCAATATGTTCTAAGCTTTGGTGATACTTCCTCAATATGAGGGCCACGATAGATACAACTACCGTTGTAATAGAGAGCCCAATGAGAAAATTAAGTTGCATCCTCTTTGTAAATTGTTCCTCTAAAAGATCACTATTTCTTACGACCATAAGTATCAAATTTAACTCAGGAATGTATCTAGAGTTAACAAAGTACAAATGACCACCAATTCTATACTCGAAGGAGGTTTGGGGATTAGTTAAAACATTGGTAATCCGGACTAAGGGTTCCCAGTCGTTAAGGTTTTCAGGAAGAGAAAACCCCTTGGCACTCACCACAACAGCTCCTTTCCTATCTAAGAAAAAAACATCACTTTTGTATCTTTCCTTATAGTTAGCCAAAATACTTTGCACTTGCTTTAACTCGAGACCGACACCTGTCAATCCTACGAGCTCATTATTATATCCACGCACTTGGTAGTTTATAAAAATGGTTATCCTGGAGCGATCTGCCGTGTCAGTGTCAATATTTATTTCATAGGGGGTGTCCATTGCTCTGGCTCTAAAATACCAAGCATCCTGAGGATCCTCTATTGAAACCGTTTTTATTACACCCGTGGGGTGATAATATTTCCTTGTTTTTTCTGAAACAAAAAAGGCTGTTATGGTATGATACTTGTTTTGAATAGCGGACAAGTAGCGGATCATCTGGGAGGGATCCCGTTCCCCATCAAGTAGCCAGTCCTTTATGAAGGTATCCTCCGCCATTTGGGAGGAAATGTGGATTGAACGGATAAGATCCTTTTGAATCTCCGAATAGACATTGTTACCCGTAAGAGGAAGGGCGATCTCGCGAACTTCCTGTTTGAGGGATCGATATGCTACAAGGTAGCTAAATAGAAGGGTTGAAGCAAATCCCCCAACCAAAAGGATGGATATGAGTATAATGATCCAATACCTTTTTATGACTGTCATGATGAAACCTCGTTTGGAGATCTTATATAACAAGTTAGCTAGTTTAAAGAAAAGGAGGCCATTTAAAAAGCATTTTTACACAGCCCTTCAATTTTCTTGACAGTTTCGACATTATTTGACATTGGAAAGGGGGATGCCGGAGTGGTGAAACTGGCAGACGCGCTGGACTCAAAATCCAGTGGGCCCCGGGCCCGTGAGAGTTCGAGTCTCTCCTCCGGCACCATAAATTCTATTTTGGAAAAGCCGTAGGATTTACGGCTTTTTTTTTCATGGGGGATTACAAATGGCTCGTGTAACAATTGAAGATTGCATGAAACAGATTAATAGCCGCTTTGCCTTGGTCCATCTTGCCGTAAGAAGAGTGCTTCAACTACGAAAGGGAGCAAAACCTCTTGTGGAATCGGACAACAAAGAGATTGTTCTAGCCCTTCGGGAAATTGCCGCTGGAAAAGTGACTCTTGAAAATATCGAGCTTCTTGAAAAAGCTATTGCCACCGAAGCTATGCTTCCCTCTGGAAGAGGTTACGATCGTCTTGAGGCTCTACAGGAAAGTTTCGAGGAAGAAACGAGACGTTTTGGGGAGCAGGAGGTAACCGACCTTCCAGAAGACTCCTTTCATGAGGAAGAACCTGAGGAAGGTCCATACGATGAAGATTGAACCATTACCTTACCTCAAGAAACGTAACCTCTTAAACGATCCCAATCCAGATCCTCAACGTATGAAAAGGATTGGAGATTTATACTTCGATATGGACCTCCTCCAGGATGCCTTACTCTTCTACGAGAAAGCGGGTGATCAGAAGGCCCTTGAAATGATATTATCTCGGGCTATGGATGAGGGGGATCTATTTCTAGTAAAACAGGTGATTAAAATATTAAAAAGGGAACTTTCCAAAGAAGAATGGATCAGGCTTGCCATGGTAGCTGAGAAAAAGGGAAAGTTTTTCTTTGCCCTTGAGGCATATCGGGAAGCTGGGGAACAGGATGAAGCTGGGCGACTCAGTATAACAACGGCGACTTTACTTAATGGACCTCCTCAGTCCCTTGACACACCAGAAAGGGGTGCTTAAAAAACCAATGTACCTTTCTATTTAAGGCAACACTTTCAAATAATATGAGGAAGCCAATTATATATGAGGGCAAGGTGTTATGAAGCGCGATTATTATGAAGTGCTTGGTGTGCCCAGGACGGCCACCGAGGAAGAGATTAAGAAGGCTTATCGCAAACTTGCCTTTCAGTATCACCCCGATAGAAATCCTGGAAATAAAGAAGCCGAAGAGAAGTTTAAGGAAGCTGCAGAAGCTTACGAGGTGCTTCGTGATCCCGAGAAACGCCGTTTATATGACCTCTACGGCCACGAGGGCTTAAGGCGAAGTGGCTACGAAGGATTTCATTCTCACCAGGATATATTCTCGAGTTTTGGTGACATCTTTGAGGAGTTTTTTAGAAACTTTGGGTTTGAGACAAGGGCTCGAACCTCAGCTAGAACAGGCAATGACCTTCTTTACAAGCTCAAGATAACCTTTGAGGAAGCGGTTCTCGGGACTGAGAAGGAGATAGAAATCTATACCTATGTGGCCTGTGATAAATGCGGGGGGAATGGGGCTTCTCCTGGAACTCATGAAGTAACCTGTCCTTCCTGTAACGGGCATGGGCAGGTTTATCAAACCCGTGGTTTCTTCCGTATTGGAACAACATGTCCTCGCTGTAAAGGAAGTGGCCGTATACTGAGATCTCCCTGCAGTGCCTGTGGTGGTGAAGGAAGGGTTGAAAGGACAAAACGTCTTAATATCCGTATTCCAGCAGGTGTCGATACAGGTATGAGGATAAGAGTTAAGGGGGAAGGAGAATGGGGATACAGAGGAGGACAACCAGGGGATCTTTACGTCCAGGTGGAGGTAGAGCCCCACGACTTTTTTGAACGTGACGGAACAACCCTTTACGTGAAAGTGCCGATCCATTTCGCAGAAGCCATTCTTGGAGCCGATATTCAGGTTCCCACCATGGAGGGACCTGAGACTATAAGGCTTGAGCCTGGAACGCCGCCGGGCTATGTGGTAAGGCTACCTGGTAGAGGTGTTCCCGATCCTCGATCAGGTCGAAGAGGCGATCTTTTAGTTGAGATCTCGGTAGAAATACCCCAACATATAACCAAAAGACAAAGGGAACTGCTTGAAGAGTTTCTCAAAATTGATCGAGAAAAAAACGATAAGAAACAGAAGCGGTGGTTTTGGTCAAAGAATAGGGCCGAAGAAAAGACAGCCTCTGCTAAATAGTAGGATCTTTGCTACTGCAAGGAGAGTCAACGCAAATGATTGAGGTGGAAGGTCTTACAAAGTACTATGGATCTCTTGCGGCTATTGTAGATGTAAGTTTTAGAGTAGAGAGGGGTGAAATTGTCGGCTTTCTTGGACCAAATGGAGCTGGTAAATCTACAACTATAAAAATTCTTACCTGCTACATGCCTCCATCCTCCGGAACAGCACGCATTAATGGTTTCGACTGCCTCGAAGATTCCATCAATGTAAGGCGACAAATAGGCTATCTTCCCGAAAATGTTCCACTTTACAAGGAGATGACGGTAAAGCGCTTTCTTGAGTTTGTCGCCTCGGCAAAACAGATAGATAGATCAAGAGTCAAGGGAGAAATTGGTAGAGTCATGGAAATCTGCGCAATTGAGGATGTGTCGGGGCGAATCATAGGCAATCTCTCCAAGGGATATCGCCAAAGGGTGGGACTTGCTCAGGCTCTTCTTGGAAATCCCCCCGTGATTATACTTGATGAGCCAACAATAGGGTTGGATCCGACTCAGATAATTGAAATAAGAAATCTTATAAAGTCTCTTGGGAAAGATCATACTATCCTTATGAGTAGTCATATTCTACCTGAAGTGGCTCAAACCTGTAATCGGGTGGTTATCATAAACAAAGGAAAGGTGGTCGCTACAGACTCTCCTGAAAACCTTACAAGGCAGCTTCAGAAAAAGGCTCAAATTACCGTTGGATTCGAAAAATCTATCAATATTAGTGATCTCAAAGGTATATTGGGAGGACTTCCAGGTATCATAGATATAATGCCTGCGGACGGGGATGGGATGAGATGGTATATAGAGACGGATCAGGAAAGGGATCTTAGAGCCGATGTGGCAAAGGCTTTAGTAGAGGGAGGGATGAGGCTTGTGGAATTGAAAACTGTCGATATGACCCTTGAAGAAGTCTTTATGCATCTTGTAACCGAGGAGGATTACTCCGCACCTTCGGAGGTAGTCTAAAATGAGGGGTTTCTGGGCTGTTTATGCTAAAGAGCTATATTCATTCTGGGCGTCACCCATCCTTTATGTGGTCCTTTTCGTGTTTTTCCTGCTATCGGGCTATTTCTTCTATAGTGCTGTAGCCTATTACAACCTATTGAGTTTTCAAGCTACTCAGAATCCCTTTGTTGCCCAGGAACTTAATGCGGTCTCAATAGTGGTGAGACCCTTTCTTTTGGATATAAGCATTGTGCTTTTGCTTCTCTCACCACTTCTTACAATGAGGTTATTTGCCGAAGAGAAAAAGACAGGCACAATAGAGCTACTGCTCACCTATCCCATTACAGAGGTTGGCCTTGTTTGTGCAAAGCTCTGTGCTGTTGTTACGGTCCTACTTATTCTACTTGCTGGAACACTGCCCTATATGGTGCTCCTTGGATACCTTACAAAACTTTCCGTTGGGGTCGTAATAAGTGGATACCTTGGGGTAATACTCATGGGAACAGCCTTCTTAGCTTTAGGGTTATTTACATCTACTGTGACTCAGAACCAGATTATAGCTGCAACCCTATCCTTTGGAGCCCTTTTGGGATTTTGGATTATTTCGTGGATGAAGTCTATAACCCCCTCCACGATAGGCAAAGTATGTGAATACCTTTCGCTTACATACCATTTTGATCCCTTTTCAAAGGGTCTCATAGATACTAGGCACATTACCTATTACTTTGTTTTTATTCTGTTTTTCCTCTTTCTCACAATTCGACGAATTGACGTAGAGCGGTGGAGAGGCTAAGGGAGGGAGGACTTTCGTCTATGGCTGGATATTCACAAAGAAAGCGGCGGTGGACCTACGGATTACATACCACCCTTTCAATAGTTCTCGTAGCAGCAATCTTAGGACTTATTGGACTTATAGCAGAGCGTCATCCCCTACGATGGGATCTAACTAAAAGCAAAACCCATACCTTGTCCGATCAGTCCAAAAAGATTCTGGAGGGCCTTACCCAGGAAGTAAAAATTATAGGTTTTTTTGGAGATGATGAATCTAAATCAAAGGCCCAAGATTTGTTTGAAAATTACCGTTATGTATCTAAGCTTATCTCTTACGAATTCGTCGATCCCGATAGGAACCCAGAGCTTGCTAAAAAGTATGAAATTAAGACCTATGGCACCGCTGTTTTAGAAGGATACGGACGAAAGGAGACCGTAACGTCCCTTTCAGAAGAATCTATTACTAATGCTCTGCTTAAACTAACGAGAGCTGAAAAGAAGAAGATTTACTTCGTAGTGGGCCATGGCGAGCATTCCATAGAGGACTTTGGAAAAGAAGGTTATTCAACGGCTAGATCTTCCCTCGAAAAAGATAACTATATAGTGGAAAAACTTGTTATTGCAGAAAAAAGGGAGATTCCTGAGGATGCCGCCGTTGTAGTTATCGCAGGCCCTAAAAAGGATCTACTCCCTGAAGAGATTCAAACCATCGAAAGATACCTTCGAAAGGGTGGCCGTCTTGTCGTAATGCTAGACCCCTATCATGATGGTGGCCTAAAAAACCTACTTGGTTCCTTCGGCTTTGAACTCTCGGAGGATATGATAGTTGACAAATTAAGTAGGATCTTTGGTGGAAGTCCCCTCATGCCCGTAGTAACCCAATATGGTATTCATACCATAACGAATAATTTCAATGTCTTGACGTTTTATCCCGAGGCTAGATCTATAAAAGAGGCACAAAAAAAGCCTGAGACTGTAACCTGGACAGCATTAGCTCAGACTTCCGAAGCCGCCTGGGGAGAAACAAACCGGAGGCTTTTAGAAAAAAATCAAGCAAATTTTGAAGAAAAGGAGGACATTCCAGGACCGGTTATCATTGCAGCCATAGCAGAAATAAACCTGGTGGAAGGATCAGGCCAGAATGATACTTCCACTCCAAAGTCTAAAGAGACTAAAAGCTTTGTTACCGTTTTTGGGGACTCCGATTTCGCCTCTAACACCTATTTCGGTATTGCGGGAAATGGCGACCTATTTCTCAATACTATCCACTACCTAGCCGAGGAACAAAACCTTATCACCATTGAGCGCCGGGCTAAAGAGGGCGAGCCCCTCGTTCTTACGTCAACTCAAATGCGTCTTACCTTCATTATAAGTATGGTCACAATGCCTATTCTTGTTGTCGTTGTCGCTAGCTACGTTTACATGGTCAGGAGGTCCCAGCGATGACCAGAAAATGGCGTTTTCTGATAGGCTATGCTGTTATCTTTCTTGCCCTCGCAACATATTTTTTTGTCTTTGAAGTTCATAAAAAGCGTAAGGAGACTGAAGCCAAGGAGTCTGAACGTAGGGTTTTCTCCCTGAATGTGGAGGACATAAGAGAGATAACCATTGCCAAGGAGACTGAAAAAATCCTTCTTGTTAGAGAAAATGACCGATGGCGTATTGTTTCTCCTATAGAAACGGAAACCGATAATCCCTCAGTTTTAGGATTTGTTAATACGATCTCGGATCTTCGAGTAAAGAAATGGATTGGGAGGGAGAGGGATCTTACACCCTTTGGTCTTAAGGCCCCCCCTATTACTATCTCTGTCAAGAAATCTTCTAACGATCTCTACCGTCTTGCGATTGGTGGAAAGACCCCAACTGAGGATGGGATCTATGCAATGGCTTTCTTAAACGATGCTCCATTGGGGAAGGAGCCCATATTTGTCATAGATGCGGGTCTATGGGGTGTCCTTAATAAGGGACTTTACGAGCTAAGAAGGAAAGAACTAACGGCCTTTGAAGCTCCTCAGGTAGAAAAGATAAAGATAAGGTGGCATGGAGAGAAGGAGAGGGCTCTTACGATCACTAGAGATGCGGAAGGTTGGAAGCTTTCTGACCATCCTAATATAAAAGTCAAAAAATCTCGAGTTGACCATATTGTGGATCAGATAAAATGGTTGAGAGCTCAAAGGTTTATTAGCAATTCCAAAGTTGATGTTACATCCTTTAGCCTGTCTAATCCACTAGTTGACTTAGATCTTACCCTTTACAACAGGGACCCCCTAAAGATACAACTTGGGGAACACAAGGATCAGAAGGGTTCTGATGGAGTCCAGAAAATACCATCAATTGAGGCCCTCAGTTCCGATCTTCCCTTTGTAACTTTAGTTGATCGCTATATCCTCAATGAACTTCCCAAGAAACCTGACGACTTACAGGATCGCTCCCTTATGGGTTGGAAAGAAGAGGAGATTGATAAGATCGTTTGGCGCCGCAGCGGTGATATTCTCGAGCTGGTGAGGGATGAAGGCAAAGACTCGGAGTGGAAATTTAGAAAGAACCAAGAAAAGGGTTACTCCAAACTGAAGGAAGGCTGGAAGGTGAGATCGGCCCTTTGGGCAGCTTCTGATATAGAGTATGAAACAATGAAAGAGCCCGTCAAATCATTGCCGGAAAAGATTTCTAACTCGGTGCAATTTTACGGACGTGATGGAAAACTTCTTACCGAGTGGAACTGGTGGCAGGAGATTAGCTCAGATCCGAAGGATTCATTAACCCTATGGGTGAAAACCTCCGACGGCGACGAAATACAGGTTTTTACAGTCCCTTCATCGAAGTTTAAAAATTTTGTAGATAGGCTAAAAGTTTTTGAGACTAAACCTGATAAAAAATCTTAAACTGGATTTAGTAGCTCCTACCTTGAGGATAAATTGTCATGACAAAGGATAAGAAACAGTCTCTTATTAACGAACTTTCGGACATAGAGAAGCTTGAACTCGAAGCGATTCTAGATAGGATCTCTGTCCAGAACCCTGAAGGGGAATCATTTCATGGTTGGCTAAATTCCCTTAAAAATTCCCTCTCTCAACGGCAACGTTTTGTAACCGTTCTCCTTGATACCCTTAGTAAATCTCCTACGAAGGCAGGGGAAAAGGTGTTTCTGGCTTTAAGCGATTGCGTGCAGGATAAAAACCTTCGAAGGGTTGTAAGGAAAGCCGAATATAGGTTTGAACAGAAAGGCTTTCTAAAGGACAGAAGCTTACCCCAACAAAAAGTTGTCATCTTTTCTGACAAGGCCTTAAAGAACGTATCCCTAGAAGCGAGAGAGGCCCATCTTTCGATCTACTATTCTATTGGACGGTGTAGAGTCTCATTTTATCTCCCCTCTATCACATCTGAGGGTCAAATACTAGTGGTTTCAAGTGACATAGGCAGATGGGTTAAAGTCTTGGCTTCGAAAACGACCGAGCCGGAGAAATTGGAAATCCTCCTCAGACATGGAGGAAAGAATTTTTATAAGGAGTTTACCCTCGAACCCTTTTTTACGGTTGAGACAATTCCTGTAACTTTGCCCTTCGCTGCTTTGGTCGCTAAAGAACTTATTGATACCTTTGGATCTAACGTCCATAATAATATCCACCCGATGAGTCTCACATCGGCCCAAGGTATCATAAAAAATTTTCTGCCCGAGGATCCCTATAGATGCATATTGGAGGAAATAGGCCATTCTGACTCTAGGCCCATACCCTATGAAGAATCGGATTTAATAGAGATTGCAAAATCCATAGGTCTTTTCTGGTTTAGGATAGGGAAGATGATGGAAACGGCCCATTCACTCTTTTCGATTGTGGATTCGGTTCTGACTTGGGATATCGAGTCTAAGGTGTATAATGCAAAGAGAAATATACTTAACCTACTTTACTCTTGCGACGATTTTCATCTTGGGCTTTATAAACTTTTTCTAATAGCCTGGGCAGTTGTCTTGGGAAAACAAAGAAAATCGCCCGAGAAGGGTCGCCTTCTTTTTGAGATATCTCAGGATATTCAAGATAGAAATTTTAACAAGTGGGAAAGGTTTATATTACACCATCTAGTTAGATCTTTCCTGGAATTTACGACTGTGGAAGAGTTTAGGGAAAAGTTTAAGAGAGGGACGGCTAATCGGACCTCCGACGTTATTTCCCTTCCGAGCCAAGAATCTCAGAAATCTAGATGGAGCCTTTTAAGGGAATTCTTAGAAAGGGTATAGGCTTAAAGGAGGGACATTTTATGAAGATTTTACAGGTTAAAACCTCATCAAGAAGCGTAGCCATAGATATAACACACGAGGTTCAGAGGGCTATCACCGAGGCAGGATTTTCTAGAGGGCTATCCTTTGTATACGTCCCTCATACAACGGCTGGTGTAACGATAAATGAGGGAGCCGATCCCCATGTGATGGAGGATGTAATGAACACTTTAGACCGGTTAGTCCCATGGCAGGGGAGTTACAGACATACGGAAGGAAACGCAGCAGCCCACATAAAAACTTCCCTTATGGGTAATGGGGTTCATCTATTCGTCGAAGGAGGTAAATTAGTTCTTGGAACATGGCAGCGCATCTTCCTTTGCGAATTTGACGGGCCTCGAACTAGAAAAGTCCATATCCATTGGATTAATGCCCTGTAAAGAATGGCGGAAGTGCATGGGAATCGAACCCACCAGGGGCAGCCTTCACTACCCCCCACCGGATTTGAAGTCCGGGAGCCCCACCAGCGAGCTAGGCACTTCCGGTATCAAAATATAGGGAAAACAACCGAAGTTGGCAAGAATCAAATTGGAGGGGAAGGTCAATCATGGAACTTGTAGAGCTCATAAGTAGTATAGAACCAGCAGATGCTGAGTGGGAAAAATCCGCTTGGGAGCGTTTGAGATCTCAAATAAGACCTAGAGATTCCTTGGGGCAATTGGAAGTTATCGCCGCAAGAGTTGCTTCTATCTGTAGAAGCCTTAAGGCAGATCTGAGTCGTAAAATTATCTTTACAATGGCAGGAGATCATGGAGTGGCTGAGGAAGGGGTGAGTGCCTATCCTCAGGAGGTCACTGCTCAGATGGTTTATAGCTTTGTTCAGGGATGGGCTACAATAAACGTTTTGGCAAAGCACGGAGGGATAGACGTTCGTGTGGTGGACATGGGAGTGAAGGCAGATCTTCCGAAGGAGTGGAATGTCATTGTGAAAAAGATCCGAAAGGGGACTGAAAATTTTACAAAGGGTCCTGCAATGACCAGGGAAGAAGCTGTAAGAGGACTTATTACTGGAGCGGAATTAGTAATCAATGCGGTAAAGCAGGAAAAATATGGTCTCATTGGAACCGGTGACATGGGTATTGCAAACACCACCGCTTCAGCAGCAATATTTTCAGCCCTATGCGAAATCTCACCATCACAGGTGGCCGGAAGAGGAACGGGTATTAGCGATGATATGCTAAGAAAAAAGATAGCTGTCATTGAAGAGGCTATTAAACTAAATAGGCCTAACCCATCGGATCCTATTGATGTCCTTTATAAGGTTGGTGGCTGTGAGATAGCGGGACTTGCTGGAGCTGTTTTGGGAGCCGCTTTCATGAAGGTTCCCGTTGTATGTGATGGATTTATAGCTACGGCCGGAGCCCTAGTTGCTATTCGACTTGCTCCAGCAGCGAAGGACTATCTGTTCATCTCCCATAGAAGCCAAGAAAAGGGACATAGCGTTATGATCGATGCTATAGGTATCCGACCTATTCTCGATCTTGAAATGCGCCTTGGAGAGGGGACCGGGGCAGCTCTTGCTATGCCAATCGTTGAAGCGGCAGCAAAGGTGCTAAGGGATGTGAAGACCTTTGATGAGGCCGGCGTCAGTAAGGGCTAGGAAGGAGGCTATGATCGTAACGCCAAAAGATGTTGAAAAAATAAAGCTTGGTGTAAGTGCCTGTCTTCTCGGTCATAAATTCCGCTACGACGGCACACACCAAAGGGATCCCTTTGTGGCTGATGTTCTTGGTCCCTTTGTTGAATATATTCCAGTTTGTCCAGAAGTAGAATGTGGCTTAGGGATCCCAAGAGAAGCTATGCGCCTAGAAGGTAACTCCTCTTCGCCACGCCTTGTTACGCACAAGTCTAAAAGGGATCTAACCGATTTGATGATTGAATGGGCGAAGAATAGGCTGGATGAACTAGAGAGAGAGGACTTATGCGGGTTTATTTTCAAAAGCCGCTCTCCCAGTAGCGGAATGGAACGAGTTAAGGTTTATAACGAATCGGGAGCCGTTGTTGGACACAGTCCAGGAATATTTGCGAAGATGTTTATGGAACGTTTCCCCTATATTCCTGTTGAGGATGAGGGTAGACTCAATGATCCGAAGCTTAGAGAAAACTTTATAGAACGGGTTTTTGTATTCCATAGATGGCGTCATAATGTCGTAAGGAAGCAAACTTTTAGATATCTTATCGAGTTCCACGAACGGCATAAGCTAATACTTATGGCTCACAGTCCAGAATTACTTAGGAAGCTGGGTCGCATTGTCGCATCGGGCTCTAATGGAAATTTCAGGAAAAGGGTTCTACCAGAATATGAAGCTCTCCTATGGAAGGTTATGAAGCTTATAGCCACCACAAAAAAACATTCAAATGTCCTTTACCATTGCATGGGATTTCTCAAAAGGTATCTTTTGCCAGATGAAAAACAGGAGATGATAGAGGTAATAGAGGCCTATAGGGCAGAGCATGTTCCTCTCATTGTTCCTATAACACTTATAAACCACTATGTGAGAAAGTATAAACCTCCATATCTTGAAGCTCAGTATTACCTGAATCCTCATCCAATCGAGCTTCGCTTGAGGAATCGGGTATGAGATCCCTACTTCGTGGCTTAGGATGGTTTACTGTATTTATAATTACTTCTTTTATGCTGGTTTGGACATTAGTCATAGTTCCATCCTTTTTCTGGGCTTTCGAACCTATTTCCCTTAAAACCCCAAGGACAGTCTTCATACACCAAGGGTTAGGAGCCTTTGAAATTGCAAAACTCTTGGTTTCGGAGGGCATAGAAAGTGATCCCTACCGTCCGACCGCCTTGGTTTTTTTTCTCCGATGGAACACTAGGTTAAAGAGTGGAGAGTATGCCTTCAACTTTCCCATGAATCATATAGATGTATGGAGAAAAATTGCTAGGGGGGAGGTTGTCCGTCATATCGTAACAGTAGTTGAAGGTGCAACCATCTCCGATATTGCCGAATCACTTGAGAGAACAGGTATAGTGAGAAAAAGCGAAGTTACAAAAAAAGCTAAAGACAGGGATTTCATACGCTCCCTCGGTTTTGATGAGAACATTTCGACCGTTGAGGGCTACCTTTTTCCTGCAACCTATGACTTTACTAGGCAAGATACGGTAGAGACGATTTTGAAACGCATGGTAAGGGAATTTCGTAAACGTTTTAAGCCCGAATGGCTCCAACAGGCAAAGCAACTTAATCTTTCCCTTCACCAGGTTGTAACTCTTGCCTCTATGGTTGAAAAGGAGGCTATAAAGGAGGAAGAGAGACCTATTATAGCAGCTGTCTTTATGAATCGGCTGAGGATGGGTATGCCTCTTCAGAGCGATCCTACGGCTGTGTATGATTTGGAAAATTTCAAAGGGCCTATTTTGAGGAGTCATTTAGAGCGCCGTTCCCCCTATAATACATATATGATTAAAGGGCTTCCACCGGGTCCAATATGCAATCCAGGTCTTGCCTCAATAAAGGCGGTGCTTTTCCCTGCCAATGTTAAATATCTCTACTTTGTAAGTGATCGTAGGGGTTCCCACAGGTTTTCTAATACCTACGAAGAGCATCTACAGGCGATCCGAGAGATATCTGCCGGTTTAGACCAGACAGAAAAGGAACAACGTTGATGAACCTTGTAAGTCTTATCCTGGCTGCAGGAAGAGGCACAAGGATGGTTGGTTATGGAAGCTGTAAGGCTCTCCTGCCGCTTATCCCATCGAAAGACTCGATATATGAGGGAAGTCGCCCTTTTATTCTGGAAATATTGGAAAGACTTCCCCACGGTCCTAAGGCTATTGTAGTTCACCACGATAAAGAAAGGGTTCAGGAAGTTGTAAAGAACCATCTCCTACCGGATGAACAACCTACCTTCATATGGCAACCACAACTAAATGGTACAGGTGGAGCGGTGCTTTCATCGAGAGAGTTCCTTAGCAAAGCTTCTCCAGGGTTTTGCATTATTACTATGGCCGATGTGCCCTTGATCTGCCAAAGCACCTATAGAAGTCTTATCGGCAAGATGATGAATACGGGAGCGGTTGGAGTAGTGTTGGCCTTCAGACCTAGGGATAAGGCTCATCAGTATGGTTATTTAATTACGGAAGGCCACCGGGTGAAGGAGATTGTAGAATGGAAATACTGGAAGGATTTTGACACAGAACGGAAAAGGGGGCTTGAAATCTGCAATGCTGGAGTTTACGCATTCCGTCTAGAGACTTTGCTCCTTACCTTACCTGCTCTTACCGAAAGACCCCATAAGGTCCAGAAGACAATTAAGGGCCGTATGGAAACGATAGAAGAGTTCTTCCTTACAGATTTAATCTCCCTAATGACTGATCACGGCTTTGGTGTGACCTTTATCGAGGCGGATGAAGAGGAAGTCCTTGGAGTTGATACTCCTTATCAACTCAAAAGAGCTCAGGAAATATATAAAAGGAGAAGGGCAGACCTAAGTGTCTGCCCTTAAAACTTTCTGTTATTTGCCGTGAAGTTTTAGACAAAGTTCAGCAACTCTTTTTCCTAGCTTCCTAGCATTTTCGGCGGTCTGTTCATCAGGTGCTCCCACACATGCGACGCCGTAGTGTCCAGTGGCACTCATTGGATCCCCAACTATAATCATTCCGTAGATCAACATGCACTGTATAATAGAAAAAATGGTTGTTTCCTTGCCACCCGTTGGATCTCCCGAAGTGGTAAAGGCAGCACCAACCTTATTTTCCATTTTCTTTCTAATGCCGACGAAGTCATCAAAGACCTTCTTTAATTCTGCCGCCATTGAACCGAAATAGACTGGAGATCCAGCAATTATTCCTGCTGACTCAACAAAGTCCTCTTTCGTAACATCCGAAGGAGTCTTTAATACAGCCTTAACTCCGCTTACCTGATTTACACCCTCGGCTACGTATTCAGCCAGTTTCCTTGTATTTCCACCCTTTGAATAGTAGAGCACAAGAACTTTCATCGGTAATACTCCCTCCCATGTCATGTTAAAAATCTGTTTGTGCCACAACTCTCATGGACTTTATCTTTAAACATGGATTCACTTGAGCTTGCAAGACAAAACTAAAGTATACCTAAACTATCCTTTCCAAGATCGAAGCGGAAATAGATTCCTGACGAAGCCACTGACCAAAAAGCCTCCCCTTTGAGATAAGCTTTTCTATGAAGCGTCTTAATGTATGGGGAATAGGAGTCGGGCTCAAACCTCCCCATCTCGAGCCAGGGAGGGGTATGAAATAGTGGGCGTGGATACGAACACCCATTTTGGAAAGCCTTTCCATGAGATTAATAGATGCTACCCTATCTTCCTCCTCTTCGTAGGGAAGACCAAATATCATGTCTACTACTGGAACAAAATCGTATTGAATCAGAATATCACAGGCCCTTAGAACATCTTCCACCGTATGGCCTCTACGCATAAGCTCAAGCATTCTATCGCTACCGCTTTGAGCTCCGATAATAACTTGCCTGTTAGCACAGTAAGTTTTCATAATGCTTACAGTCTCCACATTAACAAACTCAGGGCGAACCTCCGATGGGAAACTTCCAAAAAAGATCCTTCCATCGGCGGGCAAAATACTGCGGATCGAGTCTAGTAAAATCCCCAGCCTTTCCACATTAGGCTGAGTGCCAATTTCGGAGCCGTAGGAAAGGGCATTAGGGGTTATGAAGCGGATATCCTTTTTACCCAAACGAATCATAAAACGGACCGCCTCTAAAACAACATCGATTGTTCGATGCCTTACGGAAATCCCCTTGAAGGTGGAGGTAGCACAGTACGAGCATTTGAAGGGACAACCCCTCGTTATTTCTAGAGGTCCAATGAAGGGAGGATTTGTAGGGAAGGGAAAACTTTCTTCCCATCCCACTACTTTAGTAGGGCTCGATCCACCCACTTTTCCGTTAACAATTTTATAGAAGCCGGCGGGGATCTCCTTCTCTGAATCACCCATAAGTAGCTCCAATACTTGAGGAAAGTTTTCTTCCCCTTCTCCAACGAAAACTCCTAAGGCTCCTCCCTCTAGCACCTCCTTTACAGCACCACTAGGATGGGCACCTCCGGCTACTATTACAAGTCTATCTCGATCCTGAAACACTCTTCTGATTAGTTCCCACTCTTTTTTAATCTCAGACCATTGAGGAGTCATAAATGAATAGGCCAAAATGATCTTATGATAGTCCCTAAAAAGTTGATTGATCGTCTTCAGTAAACCTTCGGTATGGGAGCGGTATAAGTTAAGCCATAGGAGATGGAAAGATCGATCTCTTTGGGTTTCAATAGAGGCAGCCAAGGCGATATAGCTCCACCGGTTATCGCGTCTTACTGGGAAAACAACTACTCCTTTTTTCAAACCACCACCTCCTTGAGGGATCTCATAGCTTTTTGTTCAGATTTTTTTGCAATCGATGTAAATTAGACCAAAATGGTCTGAGAAAACCAGCTTCGTGAGAGGTGAGTTAGTGGTTGAGGAATTGGTCTTCATTCTTAAGACAACTCTCTTCCTATGGTGGATACACTTTATTCCCCCCTTTATTTCGGTAATTATGGGACCTAGGTGGGATTTCCCTCTAGACTCTAATCGTCTATTCATGGATGGAAGACCTATACTAGGAAAGCATAAAACGGTTCGTGGAATTGTAGGGTCACTTCTGGGTTCTGCCTTAATGGCTCCAGCTTTTGGTTGGTCCTTTTTTGAGGGGATGGAATTAGCTTTTTTTGGGATGATGGGCGATTTAATAACAAGTTTTATAAAGCGAAGGATGAACAAACCGAATGGAGCTATAATTCCTGTGGTTGATCAACTTCTAGAGGGTCTACTTCCTCTACTAGTCATAAGGAGCTGGCATGAAATAGGGATCCTTTCTATTTTTGCTATTCTTACAGTTTTTTCCATCGGTGCCTATCTTGGGTCTAGGTTTTATAAAAAAATCCTTACTTCCAAACCTATTCCTAGGTATCCCCGCATATTAACGCCAAGACTTAGGCTTAGGGAATGGAGAGCCTGTCAGGTCCAGGAAAATCCTCTTAGGATCCTTCTAAACTTTGAGGATGCTATTTATTACCGTGTCGTTCTTGAAGCTATTTTAAGAATCTCTGGCTATTACCACAGAGGAGTGGAAAATGCCTTGGATATCCAAACGCGGACAGTGGAAACTGTTATCCCTGACCTTCCTTCCGCCTTTCACGGTTATTCCATACTGTTTTTAACAGATCTTCACATTAACGGTCATGAAAAACTTTTAGAAAAGCTTTGTAGTATATTGGATAGAATCCCTGAATCCGATATATGTGTTCTTGGGGGAGATTATCGTATGGAAGATGTTGGTTTTTACTCTTCGCCCTTTCCTCAACTTGAGCTTCTCATTCCTATTCTTCGGGGAAAGGTTCGAGAGGGGATTATAGCTGTCCTAGGAAATCACGATTGCATAGAGATGGTAGAGTGGTTTGAACAGCATGGAGTGAAGGTTCTTGTGAACGAACATATTTCTCTTTCTAGAGGAGATGACCTAATCTACATTGTGGGGGTAGATGATCCCCACTATTTTCGATGTCACGACGTGGAGAAGGCCTTCGAGGGTGTCCCGAGAGGCTCCTTTGTGATCTTTGTGGCCCATTCTCCAGAGCTTTATAGGGAGGCGGCTAAAGCTGGAGCAAGCCTTTATCTTTGTGGGCATACCCATGCTGGTCAAATTCAACTTCCCTACGTTGGAGTAATTTTTACCCATAGTAGGACAGGACGCCGCTTTGTTTATGGGCTGTGGAGATATGGCCCTATGTGGGGATATACATCTTCAGGAGTGGGGTCATCGGGAATTTACGTAAGGTTTAACACAAGAGGTGAGGTTGTAAGGATTATCCTTTTGAAGGAAGGTGGAAAAAACTATGGTCCCAAAGGAATTTAAGCTATTGAGAGAACAATACATCCCGGAACTTAATACAAGGGCTCTACTTTATTTACACCACCAAACGGAAGCTCAGGTGCTTTTTCTTAAGAATCAGGACGAAAATAAGGTCTTTGGCATTACATTTCGGACTCCTCCTAAAGATTCCACTGGGCTTCCTCACATCTTGGAACACTCGGTTCTTTGCGGATCGAGGAAGTATCCCGTAAAGGAACCTTTCGTTGAACTACTAAAGGGTTCCTTACAGACCTTCCTTAATGCCTTTACATATCCAGATAAAACTTGTTATCCCGTGGCCAGCACACATCCCAAAGATTTTCATCATTTAATCGATGTTTACTTAGATGCGGTATTCTATCCTCTTATCACGCCCCAAGTTTTCTTCCAGGAGGGATGGCATTATCATCAGGAATCTCTAGACTCACCCCTGGAGATTAGAGGAGTAGTCTACAACGAAATGAAGGGAGCCTACTCCTCTCCTGAACGAGTCCTTGTGGAAACTATCCAGCAATCCCTTTTTCCTGACCATCCCTATTCTTTTGACTCTGGAGGGGACCCATTTGTAATCCCCCAACTCACTTATGACCAATTTATCAACTTCCACAAAACCTTTTATCATCCTTCAAACTCGAAGATATTCTTCTATGGGAATGGGTCTATCGAAGAGGAGCTCTCTCATCTTAACGAATACCTCAAGGATTTTACCGCCTTGGCCGTAAACTCTCAGGTACCTCCAGCGACACCCTTTAGAGGCATGAGACTCGTAGAAAAACCCTACGCTGTTCTCCCTGGAAGCGGTGATGGAAGGTTTTTTGCAACCTTTAATGTTCTTCTCCCTGAAACCACAGATATTGAGAAAAACATAGCCTTCCAGATTCTTAATTATATCCTTTTAGGGATGCCCGGCTCACCCCTAAGAAAGGCCCTCATAGATTCTGGACTCGGCGAGGACATCGCCGGCCCAGGTTTAGAAATTGAGCTTAGAAACCTATATTTTTCCACAGGTCTTCGGGGTATAAGAGAACGAGACCGTGTGGATGATATGCTCTCCTTAATTGAAAACACCCTAAGGAAACTTGTCCGAGAGGGTATTCCAAAATCCACCATCGAATCTGCCGTGAACACTATTGAGTTTAGGTATCGTGAATGTCATACGGGAAATTATCCTAGAGGTCTTGTTCTTATGTTAACGGCTCTTACAACCTGGCTCTACGATGGCGATCCCCTCGCTCTGATCGCCTTTGAAAGGCCTTTCGAAAGGATAAAAAGGGCTATTGAATCTGACAACCGTTATTTTGAGTCGCTTATTGAGGAACACCTACTGGAAAATCAACATCGTTCTTTAGTTGTCCTTTTCCCCGATGAGAGTCTTATAGAAAGGTTGGTTATTGAGGAAAGAAGGTTCATAGAGAGCTATGTAAAGACTCTCTCGTTGGAAGAACGTCAAGAGATAATTGAAAAGACTCGCCGTCTTAAGGAACATCAGGAAAGGGTTGATAATCCGGAGGATTTAAAGAAAATACCTCGTATAGGCCGCGAAGACCTCTCAATAGAGCCACCAGTTGTTCCTAAGGAAGTTCAAATCTTGGAAGAAGGATCCCTTCTCATAAAGCATGCCCTGCAGACCCATGGCATCGTATATCTCGATCTAGGCTTTAATTTTGAGCACCTTGATAAGGACCTTCTTCCCTATCTTTCTCTCTTTTGCTCTGCAATACTTGAAATGGGCACCGTGAAACGTGATTTTGTAGAGATGTCGGAACGTATAGCAAGGTTTACCGGTGGTATAAGACCAAAACTTCTTATTCAAAGGGGCTTTAGTAACGATACCTTTTATCTCTTTCTACGAGGCAAGGCTCTTACAAGAAATTTCGATAAGTTGCTAGAAATCTTTCGAGAGATTATCACGGAGGCTATATTCGATGATAGTGAAAGATTCTTGCAAATTCTTCTAAGACATAAAGCAACTCGAGAAGGGAGGCTTATTCCTGAGGGGCACAAAATGGCCCTTCATCGTATAAGGGCACATTTCGGAAGGCCCGAGCGAGTTAAGGAGCTACTTTCTGGTATAAGTCAATATATGCTTCTTAAGGAATGGAGTGAAGGTTTTAATAGGGAGAGATGGTGGTATCGGATAAGAGACGTTCTATACACTATGCGTGAAACTCTATTTCGAAGATCCAATATGATTGTGAACTTAACCTGTGAAGAAGATGAAATGCCCAAGACTTTTGCCATGTTAGGCGATTTGTTACCATATATATCCAATGGTCGAACCGATAGACAAT
Organism: Syntrophobacterales bacterium; assembly: GCA_026417655.1. Classification (GTDB taxonomy): domain Bacteria; phylum Desulfobacterota; class Syntrophobacteria; order Syntrophobacterales; family Thermodesulforhabdaceae; genus JAOACS01. Next base: position 6,936 of record JAOACS010000005.1, on the reverse strand, counting down.
CTACTTGGGACTTTCCGGATCTTTTCCCCTTTGAGGCCTTTGGGGTGCCAGCTCAAGTGCATTATGTTGGGAAGGGAGGCCCAGTGGAGTTTGACGGAATGAATATTCCAGGGTGGTTTTTGGTGGTAATCCACCATGCAAGGACTAGTTGGTTGTGGGATAAGGTTCGAGTGCAAGGAGGAGCTTACGGAGTTCACTGTTTTCTCGATCGACCATCTAAGACCCTTGTTATGACATCCTATAGGGACCCCCATCTTGTAGAAACGGAGGAAGTTTTTGATAAGACCTGGGACTTTCTAAGAAGGTCATCCCTTACTGAGGATGAATTGGTAAGGAGTATCATTGGCACATATGGAAGGCTTGATCCTCCCATGTTTCCAGACGACCTTGCCTATACCTCCATAATTCGCTACCTCATTGGAGAGACCGACGAAATGAGAAGAGCCATCAGAGAGGAGATTCTTAACACCTCGGTAGATCATTTCACGAAGGCCTCGGAAGTTCTTAAGAATTGGGCTCAAGGGGCTATAACGAAAGTTCTTGGTCCTCTGGAGAGTCTTGAACGGGTAGCTTCCTCGGAATGGAGGGATAGGCAGGTTAAAATATTTGTTTGCTAATATGAGTGTGTCTATCCTAGGGGTAAGATTTCCCCTTAGGATAGATCGTTTAAAATATATTAGCTAGATGTGGCACTCTTTTGAAAGGCCGTAGCGTAGTCGAGAGCTCTTTCGAGTCGTCTAATAACCGTCTCCTTTCCAAGAATATCCATGATCTCAAAAAGCCCTGGACTAGCTGTTCTTCCCGTAAGACCAACTCTAACAACCTGAGCGATCACCTTAAGTTTAACTCCCCGTTCATCGGCAAGACGCCTAAAGAATTCCTCAAGAGCCCTTTCGTCGAACTGCCCATCTCTCAAAGAGATGGCTTCAATAATATCTTTGAGAAACCCAGCGGTATCAGGGGTGAGAAACTTCTCAGCTGCCTGAGGTTCATACTTTACCTCGTCAACCATATAGAAATCCATCGCATCGGCCATTTCTGAAAGAGTCACACAACGGGCCTGAAGGGTTTGAATAGCTCTTATAAGGTAACTTCTCTCCCTCTCGGGATATCCCCTTTCCTTTAGGAAGGGAATAAGCTGGTCTACAAGATCTTGGGGGGACTTCTTCCTTATGTAATACCCATTAATCCATCTCAATTTCTCCATATCAAAGATGCTTGCCGAAGAGCCAACATGTTCAAGAGTGAACTTCTCGACAAGCTCCTCTCGGGTGAAAATTTCCTGATCCCCATAGGACCAACCAAGTCTTACCAGATAATTAAAGAGAGCTTCTGGAAGGAATCCCATATCACGATAGGCTATAACCGATGTGGCTCCATGACGTTTCGAGAGACGCTTACGGTCTGGTCCGAGTATGAGTGGGACATGGGCAAACTCAGGCACAGATTCGCCAAGGGCTTGATAAAGTAAAACCTGTTTGGGAGTGTTATTTACATGATCATCACCCCTTATTACATGGGTAATACCCATGGTTATATCGTCTACTATGACTGAGAAATTATAGGTTGGCATTCCATCACTTCGGATCAGGACAAGATCGTCTAGTTCCGAGTTATCAAAAACTAGGGAGCCTTTTATGATATCCCTTATTACCGTAATTCCTCCCTGAGGACACCGAAAACGAAGAACTCTCCCTGGAGCAGGAGTAAGGCCCTTATCTCGACATGTCCCATCATATTTGGGTTTTAGTCCTCTAGCGAAGGCTTCCTGACGCCTCCTTTCAACCTCCTCCGGGCTACATTCGCAGTAATAGGCCCATCCTGAGTGGTAAAGTTTTTCAGCGTAGGCTCGATAGAGATCAAGTCGCTTAGTCTGAAAATAGGGCCCCTCATCCCAGTCAATCCCGAGCCAGCGCAAAGACTCTAAGATCGACTCCGTGTATTCTGTAGTTGATCTTTGGGTGTCAGTATCTTCAATCCTAAGGATGAACTTACCTTCGTTATGCCGAGAAAAGAGCCAATTAAAGATAGCGGTCCGAGCTCCTCCAATGTGAAGATGCCCTGTAGGACTTGGAGCGAATCTAGTAACCACCTGTTTATGCACAGTCCGAACCTCCCATAATTTTTTTTTGCAATTCCGATCTTAACGATGTAAGTTATTTAACACACTGCATTGGTAACACTCAAGGGAATGCATCAAAGAAGGGGAGGGAACTTACATGGTAAAGATAGGGGTTTTGCTGTCAGGCTGTGGTGTATTAGATGGTTCTGAGATTCATGAGGCCGTAATTACCATGCTTGAGTTGGATCGGGCAGGTGCTGAAATAGTCTGTATGGCTCCAAATATTGATCAACACCATGTAATTAATCATTTGACCCAAGAAGAAATGCCCGAAAAGAGGAATGTTTTGGTTGAATCTGCAAGAATTGCTAGAGGGCAAATAAAGGATGTTAGAGATGTGTCGGCCTCCGACATTGATGGGCTGATTATACCGGGTGGTTTTGGAGCAGCTAAAAATCTTTGTGACTTCGCCTTTAAAGGACCAGAAGCTAAGGTTAATCCTGATGTAGAACGCCTCCTCAAAGAATTGGTTGAGGCGAAAAAACCTATTGGAGCGGTATGTATAGCCCCGGCTCTAATCGCTAAGGCCCTTAGCGCAAGAAAACCTGAAGTGACCATTGGAACTGATGAATCCACTGCTAAGGCAATAGAAACAATGGGCGGCCTTCACTTTTCCTGCCCTGTTGATGATATTCATGTGGATGAAAAAAATAAGATCGTTACTACTCCGGCATATATGCTTGGCCCAACCATAAAATATGTTGCAGAAGGCATAAAAAAGCTTGTGCAGAAAGTGGTTGAAATGGCCAAAGAAAGATGAAGGATTACTCCGAAGTTATTTCCGTTGTAAGAACCATAATTGAGCGCGTCCCCTATCCACTGGGACTGAGTTGTGGGGAAGGGGGTTTGTTTCTAAATGAAAGGGCAAGAAATATGCTTGGTGGTGCCTTTTCCCTTCTTCTCCGTAAAGTAGGACAAGAGGAAAAATCTTTATGCATCAAGCTAGACACTCATAGGGTCTTAGAGATTCAGATTTTTCCTATCGGTGTCGAGCTATGCTCTCTTTTGGTATTCGCTGAAATAACCGATGAAAAATCCATAATAAAGGATGAATTAACGGGACTATTTTCTAGACAATATCTTAATTTCATCGGAAATCGAGTTCTTGAAGGGATGGGCTCGACTGAAAAGGTGGCTATCCTTTTTATGGATCTAGACGGTTTTAAGGAGATTAACGATACCCTCGGACACGACGTTGGTGACGAAGTGCTCAGGGAGGTTGCTTCAAGGTTACTTGGGTCCATTAGACAAAGGGATCTATGTTTTCGCTGGGGAGGAGATGAGTTCGTAATTATTTCTACGGGGCTTGTCGAGAAGGTCCACGCAAGCCTTCTCGCTAGAAGGTTGATAAAGGCCGTTTCTACTCCTATTAGGATAAGGGGGCATGATCTCAGGGTGGGAATAAGTATAGGTATTGCCGTGTATCCCGATGATGGCTCTGAAATTTCAGAGCTCTTAAAGAAAGCTGATACGACGATGTATTTAGCTAAGGGTCAAGGTGGTAGCATGTATAGGATCTTTGGAGTGGAATAGCGCTATGGATACCGAAGAGAAACTAGTTGAAAAATTGGCAAATTATATTGTTAGCAAAATGGAGCCTTCCATAAAAGATATAATTGGCAAAACGGTTCAGGAGGAGGTTGTAGTAGCCCTTAAGAAAGCTCTAGTTGATAGTGAGTTTTACAGGGGGCTCAGCGATGATGTTGTAGAGGGGATTGGAAAGATTTACAGCGAAATACATTCGGCAAAACGGGAAATTTCCCTCGACCAACCCGTCTTAGGAACTCTTAAGACTTTAGGAGAGTCCCAATCAGTGCTCGATAATGTGCTTTCGATAACTGAAAGTGCAACCCTTAAAATTATGGACTTTATAGAATTAGTTCAGGAGAAAATAAGGGAAGCAAAGGCCATATTGGAAGACCTAGAGAAGTTAGAGGAGTTGAGGAAAATTCATGAAGAGATCGATCAGACTCTTCTTGAGATGCTAACTATTCTTAGTTTTCAGGACATCACAGGACAAAAGATTAAAAAACTTATCGAGTCCCTCAAAAGAGTAGAAGAGATAGCCTTTGAATTGTATCTTAGCTCCGAGGCTTTCAAGAAAGCTAAAGATGAAGGGTTTGAAAGGGGGTATGAAGAATTACGTGAAGAAGTCAGAAAGCATGTAGAGGGCCTAAAGAAAAGAAGAAACACGGTAGATCAGAATGCTGTAGATGAGCTTCTTAAATCGTTAAGCCTCTGAAGGGGAGGGGGATGCTTTTCTGCCATCATCTCCTTCCATACTCCCTCTATTGTTTTTCCTAAGTAAAGTTGCATAATCTGGTCAAAGGTTTTTCTGACTATAACGTCAGCTAAGCTCGTGGTAGCTAGACTGTCCTTTTCAGAGGCCCTCTGCATAATTTTTTTAGCTTCTGCTGGAAATTCCTGCTCATAGAGTAGAAGAAGAATATCCGTTAGGAAAATCAAGGAAGGATGTCTTGCGAGGAAATACCTACCAGGATTACGCCCATCTTCTACTATAAAACCATTACTTACTAAGGATTCTATAACCTTTTCAAACCTGTCGGTGGAAAGTATATCCAACTCCTTAGTCATATCATCAACCGAGGGCGGGCATTTTGTAAGCCCAATTGAATGTTCATAGAGCTTGAAAAGAATAAACAATCCAAGAAAAAAGGATGAGTAGGACTCTTCATCATGGTAGCCCCTTTTTCTAAATCGTTCCAAAAGTTCTCTATGCTGCAGAGCGTAGCTTAGCTGGCATCCCCATAGGATAATGAGCCAGGTTATAAAGATCCAAATAAAAAATAGCGGCACTGTGGCAATTTGCTTGTAAAAGTTTATTATGTTTAAAGCATGAGAGACATAAAGGTAAAAGGCTCTTTTGGTTAGCTCCCATAGGACAGCAGCCCATAATCCAGCAATGGAAGCATAAAGAGCTCGGACTCTAGTTGAAGGCAAGTAGAAGTACATTAGGGCAAAACAGGCGGTTTCAACAATAACGGGCATGACCGTTTTGTAGGTAATGCGAGCCCACCAATGATGATCCATGAAGACCTCGATAGCTCCACCGGGCGGAGCTATGAGATTTCCTATGGAAATCGATGCAAGAATCAAAAAGGGACTAGAGGTGAGAAGAACCCAAAATGCTGTAGCCTTTTGAAAATAAGGTCGGGAGGTCTTTGTTCTCCATATCTGATTAAAAACCCTTTCGGCTGTGACAAGGATATTTAATGCTCCCATGAAGAGGCCTATTACAGCCACTAGGTTGATTAACCCTGCTGGCCCAGCTTTAAAAGCGGTTGGAGAGATATAACTTTGAAGCCAATCTATGATCTCGTCTTGAAATTCTGGGGCAATGGCGGGAAGTATCTTTTGATGAACATAACGCATGATATGCTCACCACCTCCAAGGAGTCCAACAAAACTTACAAAGAGAACGGAAAAGGGAATTAGGGAGATTATGGTTGCAAAGGCTAAACTGGCAGAACGATCAAAACATGAATCTCTCCCAAACTTCCAGAGTGTTAGATAGAAGAGCCGCCATAAACGTTGAACGCCAAGGAATAATCGTGATAGCTTACCACCCTGGATCTTCCTCAAAAGTCTTCCTTTTAGACTTTCCATCGAGGTGTGCTCCTACAAGATGAGTTTACCATTGCCTACTTTTTAATATTTTGCCATACTCTGGAAAAATTCACTAGGACTCTTTGAAAGGAGAAGGGTGCATGAGAACCAAACTCGGACTGGATGAAAATATTGAGGCTATGCTGACCTATGTTCTAGGCTGGATTACAGGAATCGCCTTTCTTGTCCTTGAGAAGGAAAGTGAGTTTGTTAGGTTTCATGCGGCTCAATCAACAATCACCTTTCTAGCCTTTACGATAGTTTCTGTAATCCTTGGGCACCTTTCGGCTATTCCACTAATAGGGCTTCTGTTTCTTATTGCAAATACCCTTCTTGGAATACTCGCCGCCATAGTGTGGATAGTGTGTATAATAAAGGCATTTCAAGGTGAGCGATTTAGGCTTCCGATCGTTGGAGATCTTGTAGAAAAACAAGTGAGGTAGTAGGGTAGGGAAGGGGTCAGGGATACACATGACTAACATCGTTTTTTAACCATTTCATAAGCTCATCAAAGCTATTTACATAAAGATCTGCCTCGATCCGAGGATTTTTGTAAGCTACGAAGAATACACCCGATCCTTTTGCGCACTCAGAATCAACAATAGAGTCTCCTACATAAATCACCTGATGGGGAGCAACATTGAAAACCCATATTACACGTTCCAACATGTCGGCATGGGGTTTTGGTCTTGGGACATCAAGGGCACAAACAATGAGATCAAAGTAGCTATGTAAGTCAAAGTATCGGAGAACCTCATGGGTAGAGGTCGTTCGATTGGTGGCTACCGCAAGCTTATAAAGGGGTTTTAGTAAACTGAGACATTCCTTCAGCCCTGGCTCTAGCTTTAGATATCTGTTAAACAGACCAAAATCTATACTTCTTGCCACAGAGATAGCTTCTTCCAACCGCTTTTTACCAACCAAAAACTCGAGCGATTCTCTAACTGAAAGCATGTGAACAACTTCGATCTGATCGGGTCTTATGGCTTCAAGCCCCATCTTGGTCAGCACAGCGTTGTAAAAGAGCTCATTGGCCTTTCTTGAATCGAAGATCACTCCATCACAATCAAAGGCGACCACCGAGAACCTTGGCACCATCTTTCCCTACACAATATGCTGGAGTTTTATAACGGATTCGACAATGTTGTAAAAAGTCTCAACCGATATACCTGTCTCTTATACACATC
>JAOACS010000025.1 GCA_026417655.1 Syntrophobacterales bacterium | reverse complement strand
CATTTTCTTCTTCAAACCCACGGTCCATATCCCAGCGGGACACACAGACACCCTCAATAATTTCAAGTGCCCTATAGGGTGCCGGTGCGGCTCCATGGACCTTATTATCAATAAACTCACGGGCTTTCTGTATAGCAGCATCAGCATTGGACATATCGGGCTCTTTTCTCTCAATAACAACTTCGCCCTTAATAATATCCTGAAGGAACATGAGGGATTCATCGAGGAATTCGGCACCTTCAAATAGCCTATCGGCGAGTCCCATTTTGTAAAGTGTAGGACCATCAATCATACGATTTTGGTTAAGAGCATTGTAAATAATTAGCTCTAAAGCCTTTTCAGGACCCACAAGTTTTGTCGTAAGAGTACATCCACCCCAACCAGGAATAAGACCTATGAAACATTCAGGAAACCCAATCCCTTGAGCGCTCTTTGAAACAGTCCGATATTGGCAATAGAGAGAAATTTCTAGACCGCCACCTAAGGCCACACCATTTATGGCTGCAAGGGTAGGGAAGGGAAGGGTCATCAAACGTTTGAAAGTTTCATGGCCAGCCTTTCCAATGGTATAGCCCTGTTCAAAGGTGTTTATAAAGGGCACCTGAGTAAGATCTGCTCCAGCGGCAAAGATGTAGGGTTTACCGGTGAGAAGAAGCCCCTTTACACCCTCCTCCGAAAGAACCCTATCGATAGCCTCATTGAGAGACTTAAGAGCCCCTTCACTGAAAACATTAGGCTTTTTGTAATCCTGCCCATTATCCATTGTCATAATAGCGATTTTTCCGACGGGCGACCTATAGAAGTTCACGAAAAACTGAGTAATCGGCTCAGCCATAATATTCCCCCTTTCTGCTAAGCGTGAGTCGAAGGAATTATTTTCTCATAAGGTTTTCCCATATAACCGCTCCTCCCTGACCGAGCCCCACACACATGGTGGTAAGGCCATAACGGGCACTAGGATTTTCCTCGAAAAGATGCATCATGTGGATCATCAAGCGTGGTCCTGAAGAAGCGAGTGGATGACCAAGGGCGATCGCCCCACCCCAGGGATTGATACGTTCATCGTTTGGCATTTTAAAACCAAATTCTTTCATAAAAACGAGGCACTGGACAGCGAAGGCTTCATTGAGCTCAATAATATCTATGTCGTTTATGGTAAGGCCAGCCTTTTCAAGCACCTTTTTTGTAGCCGGAACGGGGCCAAGGCCCATAACCTCAGGGCGAACTCCAGCATAGGCATAGGCCACAAGACGCATTTTAGGTTGGATACCGAGTTGTTCGGCCTTTTCCGCAGACATAAGAAGTACCCCTGCTGCTCCATCATTTAGGCCGGAGGCGTTACCAGGGGTTACTTTACCAAGGGGTCTAAAGGGAGTTCTAAGATTTCTAAGACCTTCCAAAGTAGTATCAGGTCTCAATTGCTGATCATAGTCTGCAACAACCCATCCTTCCTTGGTATAAACGGTCATAGGAACAATAGTCTTCTGAATTTTCCCCTCTTCGTAGGCCTTTGCCGCCTTCTTTTGAGACCAATAGGCATATTCGTCAGACATCTCCTTAGTAATTTCAGGAAATTCGTCGTGGAGATTTTCAGCGGTTTTACCCATTACAAGGGCATCCTCAGAAACTATTCTCTCCGTAAGAAAGCGAGGATTAGGATCCGCCGTTGCACCCATGGGATGATGCCCCATATGCTCCACCCCGCCAGCGATTGCAATATCGCAGGCTCCAAGAGCTATCTCAGAGGCGGCACAGGTTACCGCAGTCATACCACCGGCACACATGCGATCCACAGAAAAGCCAGAGCAATCCACAGGAAGCCCAGCTAAAATAGCCGAGGTTCTTCCAAGAGTAAGCCCCTGATCCTTTTCCTGAGTGGTTGCACCCCAAACATTTTCTTCAATCATCTCAGGTTTAACCTGAGGATTTCTCCGAAGAAGTTCCCTAATGACCTTTACTACCATGTCATCGGCTCTTGTATACCAGAAAAATCCCTTCTCTCCGGCCCTACCAAAGGCTGTTCTGATTCCATCAACAAGCACCACATCTCTTGCCTTCATACTTTTATCCTCCTTCTTCAATGACCAAATGTCTTAACTCCTTAGTCCAGGGCAAATCCCGCTTCTGGAATGTCAAGAGGAGATGTATCTCCTATCATGATCGCCCGAGCTTTACCTCGAGCCTGTGTAAGAGTCTGAGTGATGAAGTAACGAGCAGAGGCGATCTTTCCGTAGTAGAAGGCAGCTTCACGATTCTCCTCTAGAAGCCTTCGCTGAGAACGGGTATCCACGGCACCATGGTCTGCATAGATCTTTTGGAGCTTCTCATCTGCAATGTTTGCCTGCCAAAGAAGGAGGAACCCAAGAGTGACATCACCGAAGAGATCAAGATAGGGTTTAGCATTAAGAATTGTCACATAAAAATCCTCACTCATACCTTTGAAACCCATGTATTTGGTGGTCTCAATGAGGATGTTTTGAGCTTCCTCGTAGATTTGGGTAAGCTCTCTTAGGCGATAATTTTGCTTAAATTGGGCAAGCTTTTCAGAGGCTAACTTGAAGGCGTTCTTCACAAGTTGACCATTTTTATAGGTAAGCTTTCGACCAATGAGATCAAGGGCCTGGATACCATTTGTTCCTTCGTAAATGGAAGCGATCTTACAGTCTCTTAAGAACTGTTCAACTGGATATTCGGAAGTATAGCCATAACCGCCGTAAACTTGAATTGCCGTCTCACATATACGGAAACCAAGATCACTCCCAACGGATTTACAGATGGGAATGAGGAGATCAACATATCCCTGGAAAAGATCACGTTCTTCATCACTTTCCGCAACCTCGACCCGATCGAGACAATAGGCGGCGACATACATGAGGGATCGAAGTGCTTCGCTTCCGCTCTTCATAAACATAAGCATTCTTCTTACATCGGGATGTTGGATAATGGGAACACGAGGAGCGGTAGCATCCTTCATCTTCTCAACAGGAGCACCCTGGAATCGCTCTTTGGCATACTTTAGAGCATGAAGGTATGCGGCACTTGCATGGGCAAGTCCCTGGAGGCCTACAAAAAGGCGAGCCTCATTCATCATATCGAACATTATGCGCATTCCCTCATTTTCTTTGCCCATGAGGTATCCAATACAACGGCCATTTTCACCAAAGTTCAATACACATGTTGCGGAGCCGTGGATACCCATTTTATGTTCTATACCGCCGCAGGTGACATCATTGTCCACAAGATTTCCACCTTCGTCCACTCGCAGTCTAGGAACGAGAAAGATGGAAATACCCCTTGTTCCTGGAGGAGCCCCCTCTACTCGAGCGAGCACCATGTGGACAATATTTTCAGTAAGGTCATGCATTCCTGAAGAAATGAAAATCTTCTGACCTTCGATCCTATAGGTTCCGTCAGGATTACGATAGGCCTTAGTTCTGAGATTTCCGACATCACTTCCGGCACCGGCTTCAGTGAGGCACATTGTTCCACCCCATTCACCGGAAAACATTTTATACATGTAGATCTCTTTGATTTCTGGCGTGCCGTATTTATAGAGAAGTCGGGCGGCTCCGTGGGTGAGGCCTGGATACATCAACAGAGCCCAGTTGGCAGCGGCGAGAAACTCGACACAACAATTAGAGACTACGAAGGGAAATCCCTGTCCACCAACTTCTGGCGGATCAGGCATAGCAAGCCAGCCTCCTTCCACATAGGCACGATAGGCTCTATGAAAGGCTTCCGGAACCTTAACTTGACCATTTTCAAACTTACAGCCTTCACGATCTCCAATTTTGTTGGTTGGATAAAATTCCTTTTCTGCTAGTTTTGCCGCCTCTGCGATGGCCATGTCGAACATGTCCGGAGAGAAATCGGCGTATTTGGGATACCTACAAAGATCCTGAACCTTTAGTTGTTCATAAAGCACAAACTTGGCATCTCTTTCGTCAACAATGAGTTTCATAGTTCCATTCCCCCTTCCTTAAAATCTAAGGAGGCGCTTTCGGGAACCCCTCCTTCTCCCGATGAATCTACTACCCCCTCTAAGACTTTGACTGTTCCGAGCCCTCGAATAAACAGGTCACTAAGAGCATCGGCATAATCCATCAGATTAAACTTTCCCCCTGACGAAACCCATGTGGAAATGATCTCATCTAGAGCACCAAAGACGAAACGCTTAACCAGACTGACAGGCAGATCTTTTCTGAAAAATCCTTCCTCCTGACCCTGTTTAACGATGTCTCCAATGAGGTCTAAAAATCGCTTTAGCTCTACCTTCTTGTATTCCTTCATAAATCTACTACTTTGCCGAAGTTCCACTTGAAGTACTGCAGCCAACTCTGGATTTTGCCGAAAAAGATCCAAATGGACATGGACAAATCTCCTAAGTTTGGAAAGGGCATTCTCTCCTTGAGCAAGTTCCTGCTGGAAGATGGATATGGCGATTCGCATTTTTTCTTCAAAGATGGAGATAAGGATATCGTCCTTGTTTTTGAAATAGATATAGATGGTACCATCTGCGACTCCAGCTTCACGAGCAATATCCGAGACTCGAGACTGATAAAAACCCTTTTTGGCGAAAACCTTGACAGCAGCATCGAGTATCTTTTCGTATTTTTCAGTTCTTTTACCGTTTGAGTTTTTATGCCCCATTGGTCGCTTCCCTTTAGAGACTTGAGAGAATGCCTATTTAATGAATGAACATTCATTCAATACATTATGACAAAAAACAAGTCAAGAAAAAAATCCAAAAAAATTCCCACTCCATAAGCCCCTAAGGAGGTCATTTTATAGCTTCTTCGACAAATCTCCACAGTTTGTCCTCTTCGCTAGCAAAAAACCACCGAAAGCCAGGTTCCTTTCTAAACCACGTAAACTGCCTCTTGGCATAATGTCTTGTTTCCCTCTGAATCTCCCTTATAGCCTCATCCAAACCTATTCGACCCTCAAGATGGGAAATAATCTGTCGGTATCCAATCGACTGGAGAGGTTTCAGGTAAGGCGAGTAACCAAGTTCGAGAATATTTTTAACCTCCTCACACAGTCCCAATTCAATCATGTTAAACACTCTTTGGTTGATTCTTCTAATAAGCTCCTCCTTATCTCGATAGATAAAGATTTTTATAGCAGAATACCGCTCTTCGGAAAACCGATGTTCTTTCTGAAAGAGTGAAAGAGGAATCCCGGTAAGCATAAATATTTCAAGCCCCCGCATTATACGTTGAGAATCTGAAGGGTGAAGTGTTAGAGCGAGTTCAGGATCTAATCTTTTAAGTTCCTCGTAAAGTTTTTCTCTTCCTTCTTCCCGGAGTCTCCTTTTTAACTCATGCCGGATTGCTTCCTTTTTAGATAGATCATTCTCCGGTGTCTTGCAGAGGCCCCTGGTAAGAGCCCTAATGTAGAGCCCAGTCCCTCCAACAATCAGCGGAATAATACCACTGCTCCACAGGTGTCCTATTACCTCGTCGGCCCTTTCCTGATATGTGCCTGCATCGAAGGGTTCATCGGGATTTACTATATCGATCAAATGATGGACCACCAAAGAACGTTCCTCAACAGTGGGTTTAGCAGTTCCTATATCTAAAAGGCGGTAGACCTGCATAGAGTCGGCGTTTACAATTTCCATACCGAAGTCTTTTGCTAATTTAAGGGCTATTTCGGTCTTACCTACGGCCGTAGGACCTGAAAGAACAACAATTAAGGGTCTCTTCTTCGAATCTCTCATGAACCTCTACCAAAACGTTTATAAATTTCCTTAAGAGAAATAGTTATCCATACGGGTCTTCCGTGAGGGCAGGTAAAAAGGTCGGGCTCCTTTAAAATCTTATCTAATAACCAACAAATAGTTTCGTCATTTATAAACATCCCTGCCCTCAATGCCCCATGGCAAGCTATAGCACTAGCAAATTCCTCAAGAAGTCTTCCCTCCGATTCATCACCAAGCCCCTTTCTTATGATCTCTCCCAAAACCTCCTTGTGTCGAATTTCTGTCCCGATGGCAGGAATGGCCCGAATGGCTAGAGTGTCTTTGCCAAAAGGCTCTACATCATAGCCAAGCATAAGAAGGTTAGAGCGGTTTTTTTCAACGGTAGAAATCTCTTCTGAAGACATCGGAAGAAGTAGAGGCATGGTAAGCTCTTGAGACGGGAGGGGCAAAGAGGTGGAGATCAAACGGTTGTAAAGAATGCGTTCATGGGCAGCATGAAAATCAACAAGAACCAAACCCTCGGAGGTTGAACAAACTATGTAGGTATTGTCCAAAACCCCAAGGACGGAAACAGGTAGATTAAGTGCTACTTGAGATCTTCTACATTCAAAAAAGGAGGGTTCAATAGGAAGAGGTTTTTGTTGGGGGGAAGAACCTTCGTATCTAGCGCTAGTCTCTTTAAGATATAGAGCTTTTTTCGGGGGTTCATCAATTGATACATCGGTGAAGGGAGACCAACTCTCCATTTGAAGCCGCCCCTCCAAAATAGCCTCTTTGATGAGCGAAAGAAGCAAACCTAGATTACGAAATCTTACTTCCTGCTTTGTGGGATGAACATTTACATCTATATCCCCTGGATCCATTTGAAGAAATAAAACCACAAAGGGAAAAAATCCTTCAGGGACAAATGATCGGCAGGCATCGCGAAGCGTCTTCTGAATAAGAGCATCTCGAAAGGGTCTACCGTTTACAAAAAGAAATGTAGAAGAAGTTGTTGGGCGTCCCATGGAGGGATCTCCTAGATAGCCTCTAATGGATACGCCATTTCTTTGGAGATTGAAAACAGTAAGCCTCTGAGAGGGTCTAAGCTCAAACAATTGGAGTATACGTTCCTGGGGATCTTCCGTCTTGGGATAATTCCAAAGACGTTTCTTATTCTCGTATAGTTCAAAATGGACATGGTGGCTAACAAGAGCCAATCGTCTAATCTGATCGAGAATATGCTGACGTTCAGTATTTTCTGACTTTAGAAATTTCCTTCTTGCCGCAACGTTAAAGAATAGATCTCGCACCGTTACGGCACATCCTACAGGACAGCCTAACGGTTCAACAGACTTTAACACTCCCCCTTCAACGAGGACTCTCGTTCCTATTTCTTCAGTCGCCCTTTTTGTTATAAGCTCAAAACGGCTCACTGCCGAAATACTAGCTAAAGCTTCCCCTCTGAAACCAAAGGATTTTATATTATGTAAGTCCTCTACACTTCTAATTTTACTCGTTGCGTGGCGCTCCAAAGCAAGGAGAGCGTCCTCTCTATCCATTCCCTCACCATCGTCTATCACCTGAATAAGTTTCACACCACCCCTTTCGAAGGCTACAGTTATATGGGAACTTCCAGCATCTAGGCTATTTTCGATCAATTCTTTAACAACAGCAGCCGGCCTTTCTACAACCTCTCCCGCCGCTATGTGGTGACATATATCATCAGGCAATATTCGAATCTTTCCCATTTATGTTACTCTCTCCCTTAATAATGTCATTTTTTTGAGCACTACTGCCGAAAACTTGTTGCATATCCCAATCCTTTGCATTATATCGTGGTTGGATTGGAAGCTCTACGTATCTAACCAATAATATAAAAAACAACCCAAAAACCCAAAAGGGGCGAGAAATATGGTTGAAGACCTAGAAGTTCTTCAAAAAACTGTTTGTTTTCTCGCCAATGCGCTAGAAGCTCACACGGTCGCTTACATAGACTGTAGTGAAAGAAAGGGAGTATTAACCTGTATCGCCTCCCATTCACTAAGCGACCAGTTTCGCCGAAATGCTGTAATTCCCCTAGATCAATGTGGAATATTTGCCCAGGTGCGTCAACAAGGTAAACTTATGGAGTTTGGAAACCTCACGGGTAGAGGCATATACAACCTTGTGCCATTTTATTCTCCCAATCAGGAGGACATGATCAAGGCTATCTGTATAACGCCCATTGGAGTAGGAGAGGGATTCCTTTACGCTGATACTAAACAAAAGTGGAACTTCGGAAGAAAAGAGATTTGTTTAATACAGGATGCGGCAGACCTTATTAGGCGACTTATAGGGCATCTTGAAAAGATTTTCCTCCACGATGACTACGTAGATATGCTCACATTCTTTTATGAAACCGATAGAATCATCGAATCACCGGATCTAATGGATTCAACTTCCCTGGAACAATTTCTCGGAAAGCTCCTCAAATTTATCAATGCAGATTGGGCCCTTCTTATAAATCGGAATATAATAACGGGTGAGACACAAATTAGGTCTTCCTTTCCAAACATTACTTTACCTAAAAGCAAAAAGAAATTCTCTGGTGGTCTTGTAGATTCTGTATTTTCTAGGAAACGGCTCACTACCGTCTCAAGAATTAGGGGAAAAAGGGGGCTTGATCATTTCCTTCTCTTTCCAGGGGAACCCCTACCTAGAGAAGGATCTTTCCTTGGGCTATATGGTGCTACTTCCGGAGATGAGTGGGTGCTAGCTTTCCTTTCCAAGGACGGTAAGTTCTGGGAGTCGGATAGAGTTTATGGGGTTGATAGAGTCTTTAGGCATTTTCTTGTTGCTGCCGATCGAGTCATCCTCCACAAAGAGTGTGAACATCTTCTAAGGCATGACTGTTTTACAGGTCTTCTCCATATTAGAGCCTTTGAGGAACATGTTCGATCCTGTTTCTCCTATGCAATGGAAAACAATCGAAACATAGCTCTCATCATAATTCAGTGGGAACCGTATCTTGAAATTTGTAGTATAGCTCTTCCTTCAGCAGTAGCCCTTATTAACCATAGGATTGTAATGGCTCTTCAAAAAGAGATCCTCAGTGAAGGTGTAGTGATCGGACAGCTTGGAGAAAACCGCCTTGGCATCCTGCTAGAGCAG
This sequence comes from Syntrophobacterales bacterium, assembly GCA_026417655.1. Classification (GTDB taxonomy): domain Bacteria; phylum Desulfobacterota; class Syntrophobacteria; order Syntrophobacterales; family Thermodesulforhabdaceae; genus JAOACS01. The sequence continues at coordinate 86,136 of JAOACS010000025.1, read as the reverse complement.
GCAACCCAATTTGACATAAAAAAGTGCGAGTATTTTCTTCATAAACTTTCTCTCGGAAAAGAATTTGGCTGTCAAATCGAGTTCTACTCTGGGATGTCTCGGTACCCCCAGGATGTGACAAACATCCCCGAATTATGGGGACAGGCCTATCAATCATTACAAAAACGTATAAAGGGAAAACATTCTTCCATGACTATCTATGATGAATCGGCCATTGATGTGCTTATAAGAGCAGATCGAACTTTACGGGTGTAATTCTTAAGTTCTACCATATCTTCGTAGGAAAAGTCCTTGTTCCTACAGGCAAAGAAAGAATTGTTATGATAAAGGGGTTCATTTTCAATATCGAAGGTAGAGACTCTACGGGCCTTTTCCCACATGGGGGTTCTTGGAATGGGTGAATATTCGGCTATAAAGGGAAGGACTTCGTGCTCCGCAACAAAGTCTACAGCCTGGCGAACATCTTCAGGTCTCTGTCCTGGAACACCAGAGAGTAAATAAACCCCAACCTGATCCGTGGTGAAACCGGTTTTTTTAAGTATCCTAACCGCCCTAGCAAACTCCCGATTTTCTGCCTTATTGCCCCAAACCCTTTGATGGTAGGGTGAAGCTGTTTCCAGGCCTAGCCTAAGGGTCTTAAATCCGGCCTGAAAAAGCAGCTCACTCTTTCTTTCATCTATGGCTTTAACATGAATGGCATTAGGGGTATGGAAATTTAGGGAATATCCCTCTGAAATAAGCCTTTTTAGTAGAGTCTCAATGCTATGCCAGCCGTAGATGAGAAGGGCATCGTCGTAAAAGGCAAAGTCTTTTATTTGGCGATCACAAAGTAGAGAAATCTCCTCGTAAAGTTTTTCGACGGTTCTTATGTCCACTCTTGGTTGTAACACCGGGGACGCACAGTAGGGACAACTAAAGGGGCAACCGATGGAAGCGACAAGAACACCATAGGATAGTTCTTCGTAAGCCTTCCAAAAGGGCGGTGGAAAAAGAGATAAACTTGACCACATAGCCTTATTGGAAAGGGGTATCCCGAGTCTATTTTCCAATAAATAGGGGAGTTGTCCCAAAGGGATGTCTATAACGTAGTCGGCTCCTGAAAATTTCAGAGCATGTTCCCTACAAAGTATAGCATATATACCTCCTAGCCATACAGGCACCTCTGGGAAATGGAGTTTTATCCTGGCTATAGTTTGTTGCACACCTGGATACCAATAGGTCATCATGGATGTGACCATGACAAGACGGGGTCTTTCCGGAAGATCAGAAATCAGTTTGTCAAAGAGTTCCTCTGTGATACCATAGCGATAGTATGTCCTTGGAAATCTTTCATAAGCCCTTGGTGGTTCAATAGGTCGTTTGGGATACTTACCGGTTCCATAAAATCTCTTTGAGCCAGAGATGGGATGCCTTTCGCTCTGAGCCTTCGCTCTATCCATGCAATCTATAAAGGCTACATCCACTCCACCAGAAGAAAGAAGTGAAGCCAAAAAGAGAAGTCCCAGGGGTTTTGCCCATAGGTCATAGGCTGCAAAATCGGTAATCCAGGGGTTTACAAGAAGAATAGAAGCCATGGCTTTACTTTACCGGCTGTGGGCGAGGAACCATTTAACCGTTTTTTGTATCCCTGTGGGGAAATCCGTCCAGGAAGAGAAAAGCGTTTTAAGGGCACTGTTGTCCAAAACACTTACTTCTAAGTCTCCTGCTCTAGGGTTATCAAAGTGTATTTGAGGCCTCCGATTGAGGGAGGACGCTATAGTTTCTAGAACCTCCATTGTGGTTTTTCCAGTGCCCGTAGATACATTAAAGACTCCTTCCCGCTTTTCTGAAAGCATAATGTTATGAACCGTAACAACATCATCTACAAACACGTAGTCCCTCACACACCCAGTATCCCCTCTATGGCGTCGGGCAAAAACGGTAACAGCTTTTCCATGAATAAGTCGTTCTGTAAAGATCGCCACAACTCCTGCCTCTCCGAAGGGATCCTGGCGAGGGCCGTACACATTGGCATAGCGTAGAACCACAAAGGGAAGTCCAAACTGGGCTCTATACACCTTTAGATATAACTCAAAGGAGGCCTTTGCGGCGGCATAGGGACTCTTAGGTTGCGGGATCCATTCCTCAGTAGCAGCTTGACCCTCTGGAACCTCTCCATAGATAGCTCCTCCAGTGGAGGCAAAGATAAAATAGGATACCCCCACAGCTACGGCCGCATCCAACACGTTTACACCACCCACCACGTTTACCATGGCGTCGAGATCTGGTCTTTCCATAGATATCTTGACAGATGCCTGAGCAGCCTGATGAGACACAATGGACGGTTTCCATGATTCAAAGATCTCAAAAACCCTTTCCCTATCGGTGATGTCGGCTTTAAAAATCTCCACTTTGTTCGCACTTTCAGAAAGGTTTTCTAACCTACCAGTACTAAAGTTATCAAGGACCGCCACCTCGTAACCTCTTTTCACAAGATCATCAACGATATGACTTCCTATGAAACCTGCTCCACCTGTCACTAATACTCGCTTTTTCACAGTTTACCCCCTGTTGCTTAATTTTAAAAATAGTTTGACACTCAACAACAGCCGGTCTATTTCATAGATAACTATGGCAGAAAAGACAGACGAAAGGGAGGAAAATTTAGAAAAGAGGGTTAGTTCGAAGAGAGACTGTCTGTTCTGCTTGTAATTGATAAACTTATCTGAGGAGGGACGCACTAATGGGAACCAGGATGTTTTCAGAATCTGCGATTGAACGTATTGAAAAGGAATACAAAGAGTGGCTCCAGGATTACGAAAAGGCTTTGCAAAAGCTTCCAGAGCGATTGGAGCGTTTTTCAACAGTATCAGATATGGAGGTGAAAAATCTATACACCCCTCTCGACATTAAGAACAAAGACTATATGGAAGATATAGGTTTTCCTGGATGCTATCCCTTTACAAGGGGTGTCCAGACTACCATGTATCGAGCTAGGCTATGGACAATGAGAATGTTTGCCGGATTGGGGACGGCGGAACAAACCAACGAGAGGTTCCATTATCTCATTAGTCATGGTGAAACGGGTCTTAGCGTGGCCTTTGATTTTCCAACCCTTATGGGTTACGATACTGACTCATCGCTTGCTAGAGGGGAGTGTGGAAGGTGTGGAGTAGCCATCGATACTATCGAAGATATGCAGAGGCTTTTTGCAGGGATTAACCTGGAAGAAGTCACCACCTCCATGACCATCAATCCCCCCGCTTCGGTTATTTGGGCAATGTATATAGCAAACGCCGAAAATGAAGGGTTTTCTAGAAAAAAACTTGGTGGAACCATACAAAATGACTGTCTCAAAGAGTTTATAGCCCAAAAGACCCTCATGCTCCCCCCTGAACCAAGCATTAGACTTGTGGTGGATACCGTTGAGTTTGGCACCAAAGAAGTGCCTCGGTGGAATACGATTAGTATAAGTGGCTACCATATTCGAGAAGCCGGTGCCACCGCTGTCCAGGAACTTGCCTTCACTATTTATGACGGTATTACCTACGTAGAAGAGTGTATAAAGCGTGGTCTTAATGTAGACGACTTTGCAGGAAGGCTTTCCTTTTTCTGGAATTCTCATATCGACTTCTTCGAGGAGATAGCCAAGATGCGAGCCGCTCGCCGTATGTGGGCTCGTATTATGAAAAACCGTTTTAAGGCCCAGAATCCTCGATCCATGATGTGTCGCTTCCACGTTCAAACCGCTGGATGCTCCTTGACGGCTCAGGAGCCTTACAACAATATCATTCGCACCACAACCGAAGCTCTAGCGGCTATACTTGGAGGTTGCCAGTCGCTCCATACCAATTCACTTGATGAAGTCTATATGATCCCAAGTGAGTTTGCTGTAAAGATCGCCTTAAGGACCCAGCAGATTCTCGCCTATGAAGTGGGAGTCGCCAACGTCATAGATCCCCTTGCCGGCTCCTATTATGTGGAAGCCCTTACCGATCGCATGGAAGAAGAAGCTAATGAATACATTAGAAAACTCGACGAGATGGGTGGCATGGTTGCTGCCATAGAGAAGAACTATCCCCAAATGGAGATTGCGGACAGCGCTTACCGCTTCCAACAACAGATAGAACGGGGTGAAAAGGTAGTTATAGGTATCAATATGTTCCCATCGGAGATTCCACCCCTTGAGGTCCTTAAAATTGACCCAGAGATTGAAAGACTCCAGATTGAGAGGCTCCATAAGTTCAAAGAACGCCGTAACAAAGTAAAGTTACAGAAAGCCTTAGATGAACTGAGACGCCGCTGCGAGGGGAAACCCTGTTGGGAAAATAACGTCATGCCAGCTCTCATTGAAGCTGTCAAAGCAGGAGCCACCGAGCAGGAATGCTGTGACGTTTATCGAGAAGTTTTTGGCACCTATACCGATCCTGCATCCTTTTAGTGTTGAGAGCTAATTGAGGAGGGATAAATCATGGCGAATGAAAGAAAGTTAAGAATACTAGTTGCTAAGCCGGGTCTTGATGGTCATGATCGAGGAGCGCGAGTAATAGCAAGAGCTTTAAGGGATGCCGGCTTTGAGGTGATCTATACTGGATGCCACCAAACACCTGAACAGATAGTCCAAACAGCTCTTCAGGAAGATGTAGACATGATCGGTCTTAGCATCCTTTCTGGTGCCCACAACTATTCCTTTCCTCGCATTATGGAACTTCTCAAAGAGAACAATGCCGAGGACATTGTTGTGGTAGGTGGTGGCATATTCCCCCTTGAGGATATTCCTAAATTGAAAGCTATTGGCATTAGAGAGATATTTACGCCAGGATCTAAGCTTGACGATATTATAAAATGGGTAAGAGAAAACGTTAAACCAAGGAAAGCGGCGGCCTAAGATTTAGGACGCCGGAGAAGGTGCTCTATGGAAATAGTGGAACAGGTTCTTAGGGGAGACGTTCGGGCGGTTGCTCGACTTCTTAGAGACATCGACGATCAGGTTCCTTCTACCCGAAGTATACTGAAGGAACTTTATCCTTACACAGGCAAAGCCTACGTTGTAGGATTTACGGGACCTCCGGGAGCGGGAAAGTCCACCTTAGTGGATCAAATTACGGCCTATTACAGGCGCATCGGTAAGACTGTCGCCATAATAGCAATAGATCCCACTAGTCCTTTCAGTGGTGGTGCCATCTTGGGAGATCGAATCCGAATGCAGAGACACTTTCTCGACAAGGACGTCTTCATCCGGAGTGTGGCCACAAGGGGTCATTTCGGAGGTCTCACAAAATCGACTCACGATATGATCACTGTATTCGACGCTATGGGTAAGGACATTATCATCGTTGAGACGGTAGGTGTGGGACAGGGAGAGGTTGAAATTGCAGACTGTGCCCACACGACGATAGTAGTAAGCGTTCCTGGCCTCGGGGATGATATCCAGGCGATTAAAGCCGGCATCATGGAGATCGGAAATATCTTCGTGGTTAATAAGGCGGATAGAGAGGGAGCTAAAAAGACTGTCCAGGAGTTGAGAACTATTCTTGATATGGGACGACGTTTCAGGATGGATATAGGTGAAATGGACGATTGGGAACCACCCATTGTTGAAACCCAGGCCCATAAGGGGATAGGTATTGATGAGCTCTGTGATGCTATTGAACGTCATAAGGCCTACCTCACAGCTCAAAAGCCTGAACAATTTCGAAAGGTTATGCTAAAGCGAACGCTTCATCAGTTCTCAGAAACTCTAAGGGATGAGCTCTTTAAGGAAATGGTGCGAAGAATTGAGAGGCGAGGAGATACACTTGAGAGCATCGCCGAAAGGATCTTCCAGAAGGAGCTGGATCCCTATTCAGTTTCAAGACAGTTAATAAAAGAAGAGTTTATTTCCCACGAGCAGTAAAGAAAAGGGGGGCAACACTATATAAAGGGTTGCCCCTAATATCCTCCCTTCCTAGGATATATCCATGGTTCTATCAAAGGCCTTCTTAAAGGTTGGTTTGGTCTCTTGTTTTTCCTTTTCCTGGAAGAAATTCTTTAAACTTTCTAGGACAACATTAAGATGCTCTATTGGAAACTGAATTCCAACGGCCGTCACAATACTATGCCTTCTGAAGGGGTCTACCTCTAGGCTCCAAGGTCGAATATAAACATGCTGCCCTGTGACCTTCATGTACCATTCAAATTCTTTAACCCTTTTCATGAGTTCTCGATACTGGTCTTCACCAAAGACTGTACCATCGAATTCCCCGTAGGAACAATCCCCAAAGGTAACAAAACAACTTCCTCCAAGATCCTTCTTAATCTTGACTTCAGGATAGAGAGCAAAAAAAGGATCCAACCGGTAGAGTTCAATGAAATCATTAGTTGGAATCATTTCTTCCCTGCGAATTAAACAACCGCTTCTACACTGGTCTATAAAGGCCCTTAGATACCTACACACAAGAGCAAAGAGCTCATCAGGAATAGCAAGACCTACACTTATAATACGAGCATGTCCTTGACCAAGAGGCGGTTCCCCTTTAATAATCCTGATCCTTGAAGCTATACTAGGATTGGTTTGCTCTAGATGGGCCATAAAGTGTTTTGCTAGAATCTCCTTGTCCTGGTAGTTTAAAACCTCCGGCCCTAGATTCACTTTATTTGGATCCTGATCGTATTCGAAATTACTTGCCAAAATGAGATAATGAAACCCTCCTACCCTCATCACATGGAAGCCTTCCTGTTCAAAACCTTTGACTAGGCTCATGGTTCTGTTTTTTAGAAATATGTCTCTAATTACGTCATTTTCCGTATCACCCCGTTCTCTAGCCTTTTCAACCATCAATTCATGGATCCAGTGAGTGCGCCAGGTTATACAAAGCATAAGAGTCTTGAGTATCCGTCGAACCTCCTGCCTAAGATTTCTCCCGTAATAGGTAATAAAGGGACGCTCCAAATCGAAGTCCTTTACAGAGACTCCCTTAAGTTCAAGAATTCTAAGGCGATTCTCCGGAGGAAGAAAATCTAAGTATCTCGAAAAGGTCTTTAAAAGCTCCTCCTGAGATACAGGAAGGTTTTCATCCTTAAGCTTTCTCTCAATATCCATATACTTTTCTAATTCAAGTTCCCATTGGTAATGAATGTCTAGCAATTCTTCGTAGGAAAGCTGTCGATACCCCTCCTGTTCGAACTTTTCTCGAACAAATTCCCAATCTATGTAGAGCTTTTTTCTAGATTTCTTGTCCTCAAGAAAACCATCAGCCTCTGTATATCCAACAATACCCGATTCTCCGTCAACAAATACGGGCTTTCCGATATAATTATAGAAGAGGCTCTCGGGATTTAGTTCAACCCTTTCGCCATTAACAATAACTGGATTCCTTCCTAGGGCGTCTACTACATTTATTAAATAGGGCTTACAGTAGGCGACAGCAGATACGGCTTCATGACCCGTCGTATTCCCATCATAGCGAATGATACCTCTTACTCTGGGATGATTGACAGCAACATCCGTCTCACCATAGGGATAACGCCTAAGAAGAATCACGTTAATCCCAGCATCTGCTAGCTTAAGAGCCTCCTCTGTTCCAAATACAAGGATACCAGTATCAGCACTGTCAGTTATAGGCTCTCCCTTTCCGATAACAAGGTAGTCACTAAAATCCTCCCTAAGAACCTTTTCAGGCTGTTCCAGGACATTGTTTATTATCATGGAAGCCATCTGAATAGTCGTCTTTCCCTCATCGACCATGTCCATAAGGGCTCTCATGGTAGCATTAAAGGTCATCCTAAGGGGTCGCCTTTGGAGAATAAAGAGCCTTCCATCCTCTACAGTAAATTCTATATCCAAGGGTCTTCTGGACCGATTCTCCAGCCACTCTTTAACTAAGATTAAGTGGTCGTAAATTTTTGGAAACCTTTTCTTTAGGTCGTCGGTTCTTAGGAGCTCCTTCCCAATCCGACCCGATACTATCTTATCGCATTGAATCCTCGGTGCCCACTCGATAATGGGTATATTCCTTCCTGTTCTGTGGTCCCTCGTGAAAAGAACACCACTTAGGGAATTATCATTTCTGTTCCCAAACACCATAGTCTGAACAACCACAGCCGTTCCCATTTCATCGGGAATTTTGGGAGATCGGCTAATTCTTGCTGAAACGGCTGTAGGCTTCATCCACGAATCAAATACGGCTTCAATGCTGTAGCGAAGTTGAGTTAAAGCATCCGAAGGGTAGCCACTACCATACTTGGGATGGGAACTCCTATTGAGTATTTTCTCATAGGAGTCTATGAGTCTATAGAGAACGGATGCCTCTGTAGCATTGGTTTCGTCTTGAATATCTAAGGATTCCATGATTCGATAAAATTCACCGTAGGGAACATCAAGCACAACCTCCCCATACATCCGAAGAGCATTTGCGTAAGTGCTTAGCACAAAGATTTCATCTTCACCCTTTTCTATAAGGGTTCTTACTATCTCAGGTGTCATTCCCACATTAAGCACAGTGCTTATAGCCCCTGGAAGAGATACCGGTGCACCCCCTCTAACCGCTACAATAAGAGGAAAAGATTCTTCCGTTGAGCCGAAGTATCTTCTCTCCCTAATTTCTAGTTCTAAAAGATCTCTCATAATATTTTGCCATATAAGATCCGAGAGAGTTCTGTTATTTTGATAATATGACTGACATACGTTCGTTGTAATGATGAACCCATCGGGAACCTGGACAAACTTAGAAAGGGATGAAAGATCTCTTTTTAGGCTCTGAAAATCCTCAACGAGCTTAGCCCCCTTCGCTCCCAGCTTATCTACTCTCTTTGGATCCGCCTTTTCAAAGGATACGGTGTAATATTCCTCTTGCTTCACCCTTTCATTTCCCTCCAAGATATATTAAAATAATTTTTTAATGAACCTTCCTCATTTGAATTTTCTAATCATATTTTGAAAATATCAACCTCCAAATTCAATTCGTAATACTTCCTCTTGCATTCTAGGGAGTAAAAATTATAAGATCCTCCGGCTTCCTTTAACAAAAAGGTCCTAAAGGAGAACCCATGAAGTTAGTGGATACTCATGCCCATCTCGATTTTCCTGAGCTACTTCAGGATTTGGAGGGGGTATTTGTTCGAGCCCGTAAATGTTTTGTCGAGCATATCATAACCGTAGGTATCGATATAGAAAGTAGCACCAACGCCCTTAAGATCGCCAGGTCATTTCACTCGGTTTCGGCAACGGCAGGGGTCCATCCCCATGGCGCCCACGAGCTTTCAGAAAAAGAAATAGACCTAATCAGGGGACTTTCCTCTGATCCAAAGCTAGTAGCATTGGGAGAAATGGGCCTTGATTATTATCGTGACCGACAACCAAGACCAATCCAAAGACGGTGTTTTGAACAACAACTCGAAGTGGCCATAGAGGTGAGAAAACCAGCGATCTTTCACGTCCGTGATGCCTTTGAAGACTTCTTCTCCATCGTCAGACCAGTGGCTTCCAGGCTTGTAGGTGGAGTGGTTCATTGTTTTTCGGGAGATTGGGAGGTTGCTAAAAAATGCCTCGACCTTGGTTTTTACATCTCCATTCCTGGTATAGTAACCTATCCTAAGGCCCTTGTTCTTCAAGATGTGGTAAAAAAACTCCCCATAGAGAATGTTCTGCTTGAGACCGACTCACCTTTCCTTACCCCTTTTCCCCATCGAGGAAAACCTAACGAACCATCCTATGTCTTTTATACAGCCGAAAAGGTAGCTCAAATAAGAGGTGAGGATCTTGACAGTTTTTGTAACCAAACCAGTATAAATGCTGCTCGAATCTTTGGTATTTCTCTAGATTATTAATTCCCTCGAGAGGTTTTCTATGGAATTCTGGGTTCTATTGCTTAGTTGTTTTGCCGGTGCCTACATGGCTTGGAACATTGGAGCAAATGATGTTGCTAACGGTATGGCCTCTCCCGTAGGAGCTAAGGCTATCACCCTTCGTCAGGCTCTCATTATAGGCGCTATACTCGATTTTGCTGGTGCAGTGATCCTGGGCTCCCATGTGACGGCTACGATCACAAAGGGTATTATAGACATTAAGGCTCTATCTACTTCTCCCCAGGCTCTTATGCTTGGCTTTTTAGCTGCTTTACTTTCAGCAAGTTTCTGGGTCTTCATTTCCACCTGGAGCCAGTATCCTGTTTCCACAACCCATTCAATAGTGGGTGCCTTGATAGGAGTAGGGCTTATAGAAGGTGGCCTCAGAGCCATTCAATGGGGAAAGTTTGGATTTATTGTCATGAGCTGGATAGTATCACCAATCTTTTCAGGACTAGTTGCCTTTCTCATCTTCGTCTTTATAAGGAGGCTGATTCTAAGAACCTATGATGTGCTCGATCAAACAATAAAATGGAGTCCCTTTTTTTGTGCTATTACCTTTTTTGTGGTCCTTGTGTCAGTGTTCTTGGAAACATCTCTTGGAGTTAGATTTAAGCACCATGTATCCTTTGCCGTCTTGAGCGCCTTTACCATTGCAGCGATTATAGGGGTTGTAACCAGATCTTGGGTTAAGAAGATACTCGGAAGTAAAGGGGGACATCCTGCTGAAGAGGTTTTTCGCAAACTTCAAATCTTTACGGCCTGTTATGTGGCCTTCGCCCATGGAGCAAATGATGTAGCAAATGCTGTAGGACCTCTTGCCGCCATTTATCTCATCTACAAAACGGGAGCCATAGCCCCTAAGGCTGTCGTCCCCCTTTGGATGCTAGCTCTAGGGGGAGGGTTTATCGCCCTAGGTATTCTCATGTGGGGACACAAAGTTATAGAAACTGTAGGGCATAGAATAACGGAACTTAATAACACCAGAGGCTACTCTGTAGACTTTGGAACTGCTACCGCTGTTCTTATCGCCTCTAAGTTGGGTCTTCCAGTCTCTACAACCCATGCTGCTGTTGGGGCCGTTATTGGGGTCGGCCTTGCTGGTGGGTTAGCTGCTGTCGATTTTGGTGTAGTGTGGCGTATTATATCTTATTGGGTTGTCACCATCCCTCTTTCGGCTATACCTGCAATGGTAATTTTTAAACTTTTAAAATTGATCTTTTTGTAGTAAAAGTAAATTTTACACTGTTAATCACATGTTGACCTGGCGAAAAGGAGATGACTTAATGAGGACGGCCTTCTTGAAGCTCTTTAGACAATCCCCCTTTCCAGGACTTTTGAAGCATGCGGATATAATCCGTGAGGTCGCACCAATTTATAGAAATGCCTTCATGTGTTTTCTGGAAAGGAACACCAAAGAATTCGAAAATCTCCACAATAAGGTTATCATACTAGAAAATCAGGGTGATGTAATAAAAAGAAATATTCGTGGGCATCTCCCAAGGGGGGTTCTGCTCCCCATGGATAAATTCCAGCTCTTTGCATATCTAAGAGAACAGGACAAGGTTCTTGATTCTGTTCAAAATGTCCTTCACTGGCTTTCCTACAAACAAAACAGTATTCCAACGGAGCTTGTAGATGATTTCCTTCTCCTTGTAGATCGCTCAATTTATTCCCTTAAGGCTATCTATCCAATGGTTTCAGCCTCCGAAAGCTATTTCTCAACCTTTTCTGAGGAAACAAGAGACATGGTAAAATCTGCTATAAGGCAGATTAGAGAATATGAGTTTCACTCAGATCAGGTAGAACGTAAGCTTATTGCTGACCTCTTTGAATACCCCTTCGAGAGAGACATTATGGCCTTCCATCTAATAAGGCTTGTTGAGTATATCGGTGATATTTCAAACCATGCTGAAAATGCCGCAGATATGATGCGAGCAATGATAGCTAGGTAAAATCCTGATATTGTAATGCCTCACAAATCAAGGCTTATTCCAACCTCCATACCCTACCCTCCAGATCTACCTATTGTTGCTAAAAGGGACGAAATAATAAGCCAGATATCCCGACATAAAGTTCTTGTCGTCGCTGGAACGACGGGTTCTGGCAAAAGCACCCAGATCCCCAAAATGTGCTTAGAGGCCGGAAAAGGGAGACGAGGTCTTATAGGCTGCACTCAGCCTCGCCGTATTGCCGCAATCGCCCTTGCGAGGCAGGTCTCAAGAGAGTTAGGCCCCTCATGGCAACATCTCGTCGGTTATAAGGTTCGTTTCAACGATACTACGGGACCCCATACTATCATAAAGTTTTTAACAGATGGGATGCTCCTTGCGGAGGCTCAGAATGATAGGCTTTTTAGCGCCTATGAGGTAATTATGATAGATGAAGCCCATGAGAGAAGCCTTAACATAGACCTTCTCATAGGCATGCTTCAGCAAGTAGTCGTCGAACGAGATGATCTTACCGTTATTATCTCATCGGCTACCATAGATCCTCAAAAGTTCTCTAATACCTTTTCCCAAACCCTAGGAATGGAAGTCCCTATCGTTGAAATCCCTTCAAAGCTTTACCCCGTTGAGGTGATTTACCGTCCATGGAATATTATAGGAGAGAGCGATGAGTGGAGCTATGTTGACCAAGCTATTGAGATTGTAGAAGAACTGTTGATGGAAGGAAAGGGGAGGCTATTTCAGGGTGACATTTTGGTCTTTATGCCTACAGAACGTGACATTCGTGAGACGGTTCAAAGATTAGGGGAACGGGATCTAGCCGGAGCTAAGGTTTATCCCCTCTATGCTAGACAAGCCCCCTGGGAGCAAGAAAAGATTTTTGAATCCACAAGCTACCGGAAGATAATAGTTGCTACCAATGTAGCTGAAACATCTCTTACTATACCCAATGTAAGTTGTGTTATAGATACAGGCCTTGCTCGCATTTCCCATTATAGCCCCCGCACAGGTATAAAATCTCTTCCAATTCTACCAATTTCCAGAGCAAGTGCGGATCAGAGAAAAGGGCGGTGTGGTAGAACAGGCCCTGGTATTTGTATTAGACTCTATAGCGAAGAAGATTACGCAAACCGCCAGGAATTTACACCTCCAGAGGTTAAAAGGGCAAACCTTGCAGAGGTCATTCTCCGAATGCTCGCTCTTGGGCTAGGCGATGTGGAATCCTTCCCCTTTCTTGATCCTCCCCATAAGACCGCTATCAGGGAAGGCTTTTTCACTCTAAAACAGCTTGGTGCTATAGACGACAAGGGAGAGCTTACAGCAATTGGCCGAACAATGGCTAGGTTCCCCTTAGATCCACGCCTTTCTCGCATTATTATTGAAGCTCGGCGAAGAAAGGCCTTAAAAGAAGTGTTCATCATAGTCTCTGCTCTAAACGTTCAGGACCCTCGAAAAAGACCCTTCGGTGAGGAAGAAATTGCCGATAGAGCTCATGCCGTATTCTCTGATCCCCGCTCAGATTTTTTAAGTCTTCTTAACATTTGGAAGGCCTTTCATCGCGAAGCCGAATCAGGGCTGAGCAAAACGAAGCAAAAAGAATGGTGTAGGCGTCACTACCTTTCTTACAGGATCATAAGGGAATGGATAAACATCTATGAAGAACTTTTAGAGATCTTAGAGGAACTTGAAGATACTTATCTTGAGAAAATATTTAGGCATCACCCCATCGTAAATCCTCTCCCACAACAAAAACCTGAAGAGGTTCCGCCAGATTATGAAGCTATCCACTGTAGCCTCCTTTCGGGGTTCCTATGCACCTCCGGTGGAGTAATAGCAATGCATGAAGGTCGTGGGCGGTATAGGGGTGGGCGTGACAAAGAACTGTTCATCTTCCCTGGTTCCTTTGTAAAGAAAAATCCTCCTTGGATTATGGCGGCAGAGGTTGTTGAAACGAGTCGAGTTTTCGCTCGGTATGTAGCTGAGATAGAGCCCCAATGGGTAGAAGAGGTTGGTCAACATCTATGTCACTATTCCTATCGAGATCCTCATTGGGATTCAAAAGGTGGAACAGTGGTAGCCTTTGAAAGAGTGACCTATCAGGGACTTCCTATCATAGAGAATCGCCCGGTTTCCTACGGCAAAATAAACCCTAAAGAGGCCCGGGAAATATTTATTATGGAAGCTCTTGTCGATGGAAAACTTGGAAGAACCTACCCCTTCATGGTTCACAATGAAAAGGTTATTCAGGAAATACGAAATATTGAGGAGAAAATTCGCCGCAGGGGTCTCGTAGCAGATAGGGAAGCCCTCTTTAGGTTTTACGATGGGAAGATTCCAGAGGGAATTTCCGATATTAGAAGCTTTGATAAATTCCTAAGAGGCAGTGCCAAAGAGGGAGGACAACGTCTTGAACGATATCCTATGGATAAATCCCTCCGCATTACAGTAGAGGATATCCTTGAGGAAATTCTTTCCGATGATCTCGATCATCTCTTTCCAGGGCATATTAATATATTGGGAACAGAGTTTTCATTGACTTACCGCTTCAGTCCAGGTTCTGAAGATGATGGTATTACTATAACAGTTCCCTTAAGCTCAATAGAAATCATAGGAAGGGCTTACAGGGAAGGGATTCTGGGATGGATTGTTCCAGGTTATCTTGAAGAAAAGATCTTTCATATCTTAAAGGGGCTTCCCAAGGCTATTAGGCGAACATTTATGCCGATTCATGATACAGTAAAGGAGTTGCTTAGAGAGATTTGGCCCTCTAGGATCTTACCAGAAAAAAGTTTCTGGATAGCTCTTTCAGAGGCCCTGAAGATTCTTCGAGGTATTGAGATCACTGCGGGAGAGCTTGCTGGAATTGATATTCCAAAACATCTGGTGTTTCGAATTGAAATAGTTGACTCGACAGGAAAGGTTCGAGCCGGTGGAAGAGAGGTAATAGAACTTCTAGAGGTGGTTCCAAGAGATTACGAAGATGAGCGATGGGAAGAAGCGAAAAAGCGTTTTGAAATAAGGGGGCTTAAGGAATTTCCCGAAGATCCTCTACCGGATCGGATTGAAATTATAAATGAGCCTTCCGTTGGCACCATTTACGCTTATCCTGGATTGGTAGATCAGGGAAAGGATGGGGGAGTTTCGGTAAAACTTTTTCGATCACCTTCTGAAGCTCAAGGTGAAACCAGTAAAGGGCTTCTTCGGTTATACGAAGAAGCCCTTCGCCCTGTAATAGGAAAATATGCTTCCTCATGGATTATACCACCAAGACTTCACCAAGCGGCCTTTTTCATGTTCTCTAAAGAGGGGATGCCGGCTCTTAATGAAAAACTTAGACGTTTTATCATCTCCGACATCTTCTCCATTCCTCCTAGAGTGCCTGTGTCAGAGGTTGTATGGGACAAGGTTAGGGAAAAAATTGAGTTCGCAAAGAAACATCTCTTTACCCTTGGAAGGGAGCGGCTTGAGACAGTCCTTTTTCTCATTGAAAAGAGGGAAGTTTTAAGGAAAAAAATTAATAAATATCTCGATCGCTCTTTGAGATCCCCATCCGCTATGACGGTAAAGGAGAGGATGGATGTCATGCTTAAGGAATTAGATGATATTGTGCCTCCTGATTTTCTGAGCCGATACTCTCTAAGTGAAGTCAAAATGGCTATAGGTTTTCTCCATTGTCTTGAGGAAAGAGTAGACCGATGTTATTCATCTCCAGAGAAGGACAAGGTCAAAGAGAGACTTGTGATACCCTACATACAGCGTTACAATAGGATTGAACAATACATTGATACCCATCCAGAGGATATGGAAATGCAAGAAATAGCGAGAAACTTCAAATGGCTACTTATTGGACATAAGGCCCTTATTTTTACACCGGAGGCCCTTCAAAGACGTTTTGGAACAGGTGTAACAAGAAACTACTCTGCAAAGGCACTGGAAGAAACATGGAAAGAATGCGAGAAAATCAGGCATGGGTTGTAAAAAATGCCAGTAACCTCTATGGAACACTCTCTGAGATACTCTATCGTGACTTTCCCTTGGACATCTTTAAAGATATTGCAAGATGGTTAAGTAGCTCCAACAACAAGGTCTCAGAAGAGGTCACCGCGGTATTGTTCCTCGTATGCCCAGAACCAATTACATCTAGAGTTGGTAGGATCCCTAAAGGAAGAATAAAAAATGAGGAATTAGGAATAGCTTTGAATAAAAGATCTCGCCATGTGGTTCAGCCTGGTGATCTTTGTTTTCCTGGTGGAAGAATTGAGAAGCCCTTTGACAATATAGTATCTTATTTCGGTCCATTTTTTCTGGGCGGGCTTTCAAAATATCCCCACGAGGTGAGACAGACTCTTTTTTTACTTTCAGTTACAGCCCTTCGAGAAGCCTGGGAAGAGGTAAGACTAAATCCCTTCAAGGTGAGGATATGTGGGGTCCTTCCTCCTTACAAACTTGTAATGTTCCATAAAACTATAGTCCCTGTCGTTGGACTACTTGAGACTTCTGTATTTATGCGAGGAAACAGTCACGAAGTAGAAAAGGTTGTTTGGATACCCTTTTCTGAACTTCTAGATGGAAGTCGATACGCTCGATATAGACTCTATAACTATCCGAGAATCTCTGAGAAGACCTATCAATACCATGACTTTCTCTGTTTCATACATCAGGATGGCGTAGCTACAGAAATATTATGGGGAGCAACCTTTAGAATGGTTATGGACTTCCTTAGCCGATTCTTCGAATTTCTCCCCCCTTCCGCCGACACACTTCCCATTGTCCCAGGGGTGTTAAGTGATAGGTATCTAACCCAACCAAGGTATTGAGAATCCCACAAATGATTATAGCGATAGGAATAGCCTTGATAGTAAGTGGCTATACCCTTTTATATACCATCTCTGAAGAGTCATCCTTTGAAAGAACTGTTAATCAGGTCTTTATGGGAATAACCCTAAACCTTATAGGAGCAATTCTTGTAGCCTTTCAGCTATTAAGGAGATCAAGGTAGGAATTGTTTAAAAACTTATGGAAAGAAAACCCATCGGCCAACTACTGAGAGAAGCTGGTTACATAAGCGACGAACATATAAGCTTTGCTCTTAAGGAACAAAAGGCCACAAAGGAGCGTATAGGAGAAGTCCTCATAAGAATAGGTATTATCACCGATTTTGAGATTGCAAAGGCTATTTCGGAACAATCCAAACTACCCTTTTTAGATGTTAGATCCTTAATTCCGTCCTCAACAGCTCTTTCTAGAATCCCTGTAAAATTTGCCAGAGAGCGAACCATACTACCCTTTGCAGTGGAGGATGGCCTAATTCAGATAGCCTTGTCTGATCCATTTGATAGGCCCCTTTTGGAGAGCATCATAAACTTCGTTGGGACCAGATTTAGAGCATGGGTTGCTCCCGCAAATGAGCTTAAAAAAACCGTTGAATGGCACTATTACTTCTTAGAACATCCAGTAGATAAAGATATCGAGCGTGTTCAGCAAATTCTTGCCAACAATCCCATGGAAGACATATCCATAGACGAGTTAATAAACAATTTGTTCATACTCGCAATAGTAAACCGAGCAACGGATGTTCATATTTCTCCCACATCAGTCACATCAAGGATCTTTTATCGAATAGATGGACTTTTAGAGTTAGCCTTTGTATTTCCTGCATCCATCCACGGACGGCTTATAAATGCTATCAAGGCAAGATCCGGTATGGATATCGCTGAACGCCGTCTCCCACAGGATGGTAGAATGAATTTTAATTTTCTTGGAGAGTCCTATGATCTTAGGATTTCCACAGTTCAATCTACCTTTGGTGAAAATATGGTTGTCAGAATCCTTCCTGTCCGTTCTACGGTACTCCATCTCTCTTCCCTAGGTTTTGATAAAAGGAAAGTTTCAGCAATAGAAAGCCTATTTAAAAAGCCCTATGGTATGGTACTAGTCGCTGGTCCTACAGGGAGCGGAAAAACCACAACTCTCCATTCTGCCTTAAGACTCCTTGATGTCATTCATCTAAATATTCTAAGTGTTGAGGATCCTGTAGAGTATAACTTCTCTTTGATAAAGCAAACCCAAGCTGCCGAGGAAATTGGATACAATTTTGCAGCAGCAATAAGACATTTTTTAAGGCAGGATCCAGACGTGATCTTCGTGGGAGAAATTCGAGATGAAGAAACTGCCAAAATGGCAGTTAGGGCCGCCCTAACGGGACATCTCCTCCTATCGACCATTCATGCAAATGATGCGGTATCTTCTATACCAAGACTTAAAGATTTGGGAATTTCTGGAGAACTTTTAGCTTCGACTTTTCTAGGCACAACAGCCCAACGGCTTGTTAGAACCAACTGCTTTAACTGCAAAGAACCTTATAGGCCGGAGCCTCAACTTCTTAAAAAATTCGGATTACCTGCGGAGGTAGAATACTTACGGGGCAAGGGATGCCAATATTGTCGAGGTAGGGGCTATGTGGGACGGACAGCGTTAGCGGAAATATTGGTGGTATCTGAGACGCTTCAAAAACTAATAGCAGATAACGCCCCTATTACCACCATTATGGAAGCCTTGAGTAGGGAGAACTTTAAAACTCTTAAGGAAGATGCAAAGGAAAAAATCCTTGCTGGAGTAACTACTGTCGAAGAGTGTAACCGTGTTCTAGGATAAGCCTAGAAGATGGCGTTCTACAGATATAAAGTCTTTGATCCGATTACAGGAAAGATTACCATTGAACAGGATGAATTCCAAGATCCCCAAGAACTTATCACTACTATTCGTGTCGACAGGAAAATTTTACTTTCTTACACTCAAGTTAAGCCAATCTTCCTACTGAGACGAAGAAAGAAGGTAACCAGACTTGAGATGGCCGAATTCTGTAGAAATTTCTCCTTTCTTCTCTCTGCCGGTGTCCCAATCATACAAAGCCTAGAAGATCTCTCCACAATGAGTGAACACAAAGAATTGGCAGGGGCTATAAAAAAGGTAATAAAGAATGTCAGAAGAGGGTTATCGCTTTCAGAAAGTTTTGAATTGTCCAAGGAAATCTTTCCTCCAATTGTAAGGAGCCTTGTAAATATTGGTGAAACCACAGGACAACTTGATAAAACAATGGAAAAGGCATCCACACACCTCACAAGAGTCAATGACATTATTACCCAAACAAATAAAGCTATGGTCTACCCAGCCTTTGTAATAAGTTCCATTGGCATTGCTTTGGTGGTATGGTTTTTCTATGTTCTTCCAAAGGTTTTTGCTGTATTTAAACAGATGAACGTAAGACTTCCATTACCTACAATAATCCTCATGAAGTTTGTAGATATCCTAAAGGACTTCTGGATAGTTATTCCAGCCTTCGGAATCCTCATAACCTTCTTTTTATTTCTAGCCAAAAAATACGAACCTATTGGTTATCGAGCGGAGAAGCTAATCTTAAGGCTTCCCATCCTCGGAATCTTAAAACGACTCTCAATTATGGCTTTCTTTTTCGAATATCTAAGTCTAATACTTGGAGCTGGTATAGACATCCTAGGTGGCCTAAATATTATGAAAGAAAGCACCGAAAGTAGAACTATGAAACGGTTGATCCCGTCTATTTCGGCAAATATTCAATCGGGGCGAATGTTTTCAGAATCCTGTCACATGACAGGATTCTTCAGACCCTTGGAGATACGCATTATAAGTATTGGAGAAGAAAGCGGAAAACTCGTTGAACAAATGAAAATACTAGGTGACTTCTACTACAAAAGGCTTATGGAATTTGTGGAGTCTCTTCCAAAGATTATAGAACCTTTGTTAATAATAGTTGTCGGTGGCATCTTCATTGTGGTAGTCATAGCCTTAATGGGGCCAATATATGAACTTGTATCCATTATAGGGAAAACTCGCTAATGGAGGGAAATTATCTTCATTTCTTTGGACTTAGCGACTATCCCTTTCGTTTAACACCGGATACGAAGTATTTTTTCCCATCATCTAGACATAAGACTGTCTTAGAAGTAATAAAATATGGTCTTAATCGTGGAGATGGTTTCATAATAGTTACAGGAGATCCTGGAGCGGGAAAAACAATGCTCCTTAGGGTCCTCATGAAAGAACTGGATCCATCATTCGAAACAGCCCTCATAATTGCCCCAACTCTGGAACCAAAGGAGCTACTTCAGGCAATTCTTGAGGACCTTGGGGTAGAATTTAGCTCTTCCGATACAAAAGAAAGACTAATAAAGAAATTTAGAGAGCACCTTATTGAAATGGTTAGCAAGGGGAAAAAACTCCTCCTAATAATAGATGAAGCGCAAAACCTTCCACTTTCCAGCATAGAAGAAATAAGACTTCTTTCTAATCTTGAGACAGAGGAAAGAAAACTTATTCAAATATTACTAGTAGGGCAACCAACTCTAGAAGAGAAGCTCAAATCGCCTGAACTTTCCCAGTTTATACAGCGAATAAGCATATGGGAGCGGATTGCCCACCTTTCTCGCGACGAAACTATATGGTATGTCCAACACAGGTTAGGGTGTGCCGGAGGAGCCCATATACCTATTGAAAAACCGGCCGAAAAGCTTTTATACA
The DNA here is from genome assembly GCA_026417655.1 of Syntrophobacterales bacterium. Classification (GTDB taxonomy): domain Bacteria; phylum Desulfobacterota; class Syntrophobacteria; order Syntrophobacterales; family Thermodesulforhabdaceae; genus JAOACS01. The sequence continues at coordinate 65,827 of JAOACS010000025.1, read as the reverse complement.
AAGTAACCCAAGGCATACCTAGATTAATAAACAAAGTAATGGACCGAACTATGTTGGTTACCGCGACAAAGCTTCAACGTAGAATTACTAAGGGCATCATGAAGGAGGCTATCGAGTCTCTTGGCCCAACTCTTGTTGACACAGCCCCTAGTAGAAACTCCAGAAGATGGTGGAGTTCCAAGCCCATGTGGGTTTTATTGATTGTGACAATGTTGATGTTAGCAGGGTTCTGTACTTGGTTCCTTTTAAAGAAAAAGCTATGACCGAGACTATCATAGCTGAAAAGAATGGTTATTTCATAGCGGTAGACGTAAAAAAGAGACGCAATAGGTTTCTATTTTCTGAAGTGAAAGAAGTAGATTTAAAAGAGATCTCCGGTAGAAAGGAGGTTATATACGTTACCGGCCTTCAACCCTTTCATTATGCACGGGAGAGGATTACCAAAGGTCCACCTGAGGCGATGCGTTTTCAGTTGCAAGAAAGAATTGATAGACTTGGCATATTTAGGAATCCTCCCAAGTTCTCTTACAAAATAGAAAAAACGGAAGGGGTAATTTCTGAGTGCTCAATTGTGACTATAGATTACTCTTTAATTGAACCTACTCTAGATAACTTCACTCAGTACCGTATTGGATTGAAAGGTTTACTTCACAAATCTATCGCCGTGGCATTTCTGGTTACTGAATGTTTTGTCGACACTAATGTCTTTACCATATATGGAGATGACAAAGAATATTTCATCATAACCACCGATAAAACCGGAATTAGGTCCATTAGACTTATAAAATTCGATGAATTTATCCCTCCATCAGAAAATGCTGTCTTGGAAGAACTAGAGCTTACAAAGGGACAATATCGGTATCTTCCCGGTTTTGACGAAGCGAAGGTTTTGGTGTTTGGACCAATCAGGAAGCTGTTTTCCAATACAGAGACTATAGTCTTACCAGATCGATTCTTGGTAGAATCAGAAATTGTAATGGAATATCCAGAACTCTTCGGTGCCCCTCTAGTCCCAAAGGAATTTAACCTTTTACCGATTACTTGGTTAAACTGGAACAGCCATCTTAAATATGCAAAAAGGGTCTCCATGGCGATGCTTACAGTTGCTATGCTAAACGGAACGATATGGGGATATCTGCATTTAAAGGAACGTCAACTTAGGGAAATGGTGGATACCAAATCAAAGGCTGTAAAGATTGAAGCTGAAAGGCTTAGTAGAAAAATCCCTTTAGAAAAACTTAAATTCCTAGATCTCTATAACCAAACTCTGAAAGCTCACAAGCAAGAGCCTAGGATGGATGAGCTCATTGCAAGACTTACTACCATTATTCCTCCCGACTTCAAGGTCATAAAGCTATCTGTAAGTAAAATTTCCCCTCAAGCTAGTAACAGCGAGAGGGGAGTAGAACGGAAAAAGGAAACCCCAGATAGTCTCCTTCATGGGAGTTCGAGGCAATTTAGCTTAAATCTCTCCGTAGGAGCAACAGCCGGGTTTGAAGAGGCCCATAGGGTTTTTAAGCATATTCTCGATTCCTTGCACGGCAGTTACACAATCCACAAAAGCACTTTCCGTTTTAACGATCATGAAAAGACTGCGGAATGTAACTTTGAATTAACACTTTAGGAGAGCTTAAGGGAAGCGGTAGGGGGAGCTAGTTTTATGAACCTAAAAACCCTGTGGAAGATTTACCCGCATATTCTTGTCCTACATTTTTTTGCCCTCCTTTTCTTTGGTATTTCTACATGGTTTCTTGTAGGTAAAATTAAAAGCTATAATGAAGCACGGATCCTAGAAAGATCACTCCGGAGTAATGAAGAAAAGTTGATTTCACTGAAAAAGCTCGTTGAAGATATAGATCGTTATCAAACGTTTCTTAGTCAACTCACATATCCGAAGGAGGTCATGATAGAGGAGTATATAATGCCAGAGCCTCTTAACGAAATGTTAAAAAAGATTTCTACGATCTATAATGGTAAGGGTTTCTTCTTTTTGGAATCCATGAATATCTCGACGTGTCTAGAGATAAAAGACATGAAGATATCCGAAAAGACCAACTGCATCCCAATGGTAAACATAAAGGGCAAAAAGGTGTATCTTACCCATGAAACGCCTTGAACATGTTCTTCCATGGCTTGTACTGTGGTTACCCTTTATGACACTAACAGCCTGCCTAGCCCTAGGGATCCTAGAAGTCTTCAAGTCCAAACCACCAGCCCCTCCTATCATAGTAGGTCAAATCCCCCAAGTATTTTTCCCTCATCTTGAGACAGTTCAAAGTAATAAGGAAATAGAAATTCAGCGAGAAAAATCTATTGCAAACCCCTTCTTAATGAGGAAGGAGCAGCCCATTTCTATAGTCCCTCAAGAATCCCCTATTGTCTCAAAAGAAAAAGTTCGTGTTAGCTCGGTCTTCATAGTGAACGGCCATAAGCTTTGTTTGATAAATGGTATGCCCTACAAAGAGGGTAACAATTTACTTCAAAAGGCTACGATCATCCATATCGATACCCATAAAGTAAAAATAAGGATTGGAGATGAAGAAAGGGTTCTTTTGGTTGGAAAGGATAGTGAAATATAGCCTACTAGCGATCATTGTTGCATCGTTTGGGTGTTCTTCAATGGAAGGGAAGAAAAACTCGTTACCCAGGGTTACAACTTACCCTAGTAGTGAAAACCCAACGAAACAGGAACAGAACATTTTTTTACCTGTTTTCAAGAATCTTTCTCCCCTTGATTCCAAAATAGTTTCTATCTCCGTTGTTCAGGAGGATTATCACAATGTGTTATTTTATCTTGCGAGAGAAGCTGGTCTCAATCTCATTATAGATAAAGAGGCAGAACAAGCTATACCACCAGAGAAACGTCTTATCACTCTCGAGCTTCAAAATTTTCCTTTAAGGCAAGCGATTGAAGCTATCACCGATTCTCTTGATGTGGGATACACGATAAGTGGTGGTGTCCTTAGAATTCAGGCGACAAAGGAAGAAATATTTAACCTGAGTTTTCTCCTTACCCTCAGATCTTCAAAGTTCACTTTAGGAGGAGATGTGTTAGGAGGGAGAACAACAGGAGGTGAAGGTACGAAGGAGATTATAAGTCCCCTTACTGGGCTTTTCGAGCTTAGTGGAAAAACCTCCGAAGAGGCAAACGATATCTACACTATGATAGAAAGGAACCTAAGGGGAGGACTCTTATCTAAGGATGGAACCTTCTTTTTCGATCGTTTTACTGGAACCCTAATGGTAAGAGATCATCCCAGGAATCTACGAAATCTAAAGGCCTTCATAGAAAACCTAGAATCCCGCTATACTAAACAGGTCATTATAGAAGCAAGAATTGTAGAAGTAGAATTGAGCAAATCCCACGAGTTCGGTGTTCAGTGGCAGACAGTTCTGAGTGAAGAGATAGGGAAAAAGCCGAACATTTCTAGTGTGACCAATCTGTTTTTTGGATCCGGTGAAGAGACAAAAGCTCTTATTGCTCATGTAACAGCAGCCCCATATTTCGATGCAATTCTTAAAATGATAGAAAACTATGGAACCGTAAATATTATCTCAAATCCAAAAATAAGAGTAATGCACGGACAACCTGCTCTAATAAGCGCTGGTACATCCATTGCCTATGTAAAATCCATTAAACGAGAAGTTACCACAGGCACTGGATCCGAGACTAGGGAAACCACGGTAGAAACGTCAGCTGTCTTTGACGGGCTTATCTTCGGTGTTGTTCCCTACGTAACCCAGGGAGGGAGTATTATTCTTCAATTGGTTCCCATAAAAAGCGATGTGGTCTCTCTGGCAGAAAAAGTAATAGAAGAAAATACCATCACTCTCCCAACAGTTAACCTCAGAGAAACCAGCACAGTAGTCAAGGTAAACCCTGAAGATATGGTTATCATTGGAGGTATTATCACGGATAAGCGTAAAGAGGCGAACTCTCGAGTGCCAGTTCTTGGCCAAATTCCAATTCTTGGTTCTCTCTTTGGTCAAAAAAGCGGAAGTCAAAACAAGGTAGAGCTAATTATTCTTTTAAGAGCAAGGACTATGGTATGAGTAAGCTCTACGAGATTATACGTCAAATGGAAGAGCGATCTCAGTTGAACTTACCACACCAGGAGATAGTCTTGCTGAATGGGGGAGAGCGCGACTCAAAGAGTAGTCGATGGCGGCCCTATAGAATTGTTATTATCATAGGCATGGTAACCCTACTCGTTACCCTAGGAATCACTCTAGGTCCCCATGGATTTTATTCAACTAGAAACCATAAATCCCAAATCCCTTCAGTTCCTTCCGTCCAAACGAAGAACTCCCCATCCTACCATTTAGCTTCATCCACAAATACTTTACCTGTTACTCCATCGGAACCGCCAATTATAAATAACCACACAGAAGGTAAGTTTTTTGTTAACACCAGTAATAATCTTAAAGAGCCAGATAAGCCTCAAGATGCCGATTCTAGTCCCGAATCAACGAAAAAGCCGGAAAAGGCTTCATTGGAAAATCGGTTATCCTCCAAAAAAAATGATTCCCCCATTAAGGAACAGTCTCCTGCCCGTGTTACGAATAAAGGGAAACCGATGTCTCCTAAGAATTCAGAAGAAAAGACTCCAAATCCCGGTGAAAAATTTATAACTACATCAGTCTCACCAACCCAAAGTGGAATAATAATTATAGCTGAAGAAGCCAGGAAAAAAGGGGATACTGAAGAAGCTATACATCTTTATAGAAAATACCTTTCTTTATACCGAGACCCGTCGGTAATGAATAATCTAGGAGCTCTTCTTATTACAAAAGGACGTTTCAGCGAAGCTGAACAGATACTTCAAGAGGCCTTTCAAATCAGACCCGATGAAGATATCGCCTTTAATCTTATCGGTGTTGAAGTAATCCTTGGAAAAAGAAAAAGAGCCTGTGAGGTGTTACATCAAGTGAAGAAAATTAAGTCTGAGCTACCATCCTCCTTTAAGGACTTGGAGACTAAATTTTGTAGCTTCGAGTAACTTTCCTTCATCACATACAAAGCGCCGATGGAGAGTCGTTAAAATAGCATGAACCCTGCAAGATCTGCAACCCAATATTTCCATCCTTATTGAAGTCGTATTGCGTTAGCCCCATGTAATCGATCTGACAGGCATATAATCCTCGAGTACACATGTTAAGGTTTTGATAAAAACTTATAACCTCTCCTGAACTTACCACAATGCAGCTCCTAGGGGCTGCTTGATAACAGGAGGCGTCGTTATTTTTTTTGTAATAAATGCTACTTTCCGGAACCACAGCTAGCTGGGGAGAGATTACATTTATTTTGTAATTGCCACCTATTGATTGTTTACCGCTTGGACAACTATCCACCCACGTAGCATTGAAATTACATTCTTGAGGCTCACCAGTTTTTAAAGAGTAGGGTTTTCCAGAAATTGTTGCTCCATCTCCTGTACAATTTGCGGTCAATCCTTCTACACTTTTAGAACATACTAAGCTACAAAAGGTATTAAATCTCGTCCCGTAGCCACCTAAGACGGTAATATTTTTAGAAAAAAACTCTCCATCATAGGCCAAAAATACGGTTCCCGATGTAGGATCAAGTGTCATAGAAGGGCAAGGTTGACTTATGTTAATAGTATATGTTCCACTAATTGTTTGCTGATTTGGTGAACAGGAATCTCTCCATGCCACATTAGCTGTGCAACTTCCCGAAGCGGTGGGTGTCCCTGATATAACTCCCGAGTTCGCAGTGCAGCTTAGATTTAATCCAGAACAGGTTCCACCTAAAGGTCCACATTGAGTATTGTAAAGAGGTGGTTTCCCGCCAGAGATGTTAATTGTCTGAGAAAAACTCTGTCCAACGGTAGCATTCCAACTTGTTCCAGAAGAAGGCGTAATAGCGAGGGGTAAACAGGACTGGTTGACATAATAAGTCCCTATTGCATTTTGCTGCAGCGAATCCTTCCATCCTATCGAAAAAGTGCAGGATCCTCCAGTATAGGTTCCCGAGATAGTCCCTCTATCTGAAGAACAGGAAAGTGTAAGGCCAGCACAGGCTGAAGGACTACATTGTGTATTAGAATAGGGTGGAGCTCCTCCCGACACAGAAATAACAGCAGAAAAGCTCTGACCAATCGTAGCACTCCAAGATGTACCAGAGGGAGGACTCAGAATAAGACCACCCGAACGTGCAGGATATATGGTAACTGAAAGAGTTTTATGACTTTTATTTCCCGAAGAATCGATCACCGTAAACAATACTGAATAAGTGCCTTCCCGTGTGGGAATTCCCCCAATTTTTCCGTCTGCGTCAATAGACAAACCCAAATCCTGGGGTAATACCCCCGAAAAGCTATATCCACCACTACCTCCCGTTGCACTTAATTGGGCGTAGGGATACGGTTCTCCTACATAGCCTATAGGTAAAAACTCCGTAGTTATACGGGGCTTGTTAGATTCTACCGTAATAGAAAAACCTTTGGTGGCTACTCTTCCTTCAGCATCTTTTACCTGAACTGTGAAAGGAAAAGTTCCCGATTCGGTAGGACTTCCACTAATAACACCTGAGGGGGTCAATTCTATTCCATTAGGAAGTCTACCTGATGAGATCGACCAGGTGTATAAAGGGGTTCCATTGGCTGCTTCAAAAGTGACCCTTGGATATTCCTTATACTCCTCACCGGTTGGTAGGACTTCAGTTACTATCTTAAAGGCATCACATACCCTTTGTCTTAACTTGCCTTTATCGATATAGATCACTAAATCGTCATATTCGTTCGAAGCTGGACAGGGTGGCACAGGTGGATGGGGAGAGCAACAATTTCCACTAGCACCCCTAGGGTAAATAGAAAACGGTGAATTTAAGCCTGTTTGATTACAGTAATTTTCCCCCCTAGATATGATAATAAAGGCAACCTCTGAGGAAGACACTCCCTCTGAGATATTATTAACGGTAAGAAGCATCAAAGGATCTGTGGTGCAAATGTCTTTTCCAACCCAATTAGCTACTGAAACATAAAGGAATTCATTACCATAAACATCTCGGCTAGGCCCTCCAGCATCGGCGATGCTGGAAGGCAACGTATTTCTTTGGACGGCGTAGGCTAGAACTGATTCGTAAGCCTCTTTTAGTCTCTCTTTATTTTCAGAAAACTTGGCTCTCTTTGTAAGAAAGGCTACAAGACTAACTCCAGACCCAATTAAAATCCCTACTATAACAAGCGCTATAGCAATCTCTATCAGGGTAAAACCATAAAAGCGGCACCCAAATTTAGATCCCTCGCCGCTCATAGTTTGCATTTCCTTGATGAAGGGGAAAATCCCCTTCCTTCGCTTCGCATATTATTAGGTACTGAGAATACCTTAAAGCCTTATATACAAGATGTACATAGCATTAGGATTCGTTCCATAATCCCCAGAACCTCTTATACTCCCCGTATTATAAACTCCATCATCGTATTGCTGATCTAGACTAGCGCATACATCCCCTGGTAAGTTGTTAAGACCAATCCACATAGTGGCAAGCCCCTGGACGGTTCCATATCCTATACCGATAGTTCCACCAAAGGCATTAGATGGTGCCTGAGTTCCGGAGCCAGTAAGAATATTTGCAAGGCGTAAATGATTCCAGACTTGGCAACTTTCTACATTAGTGTTTTGGTCCGTACATCCAAGGGTAAAACCATCTATCAAACCGTTATCATTACCATTTTCCGCATTTCCCCACCTAGCTTTGGCATTTGGATCATCACCTGGATACTTACCATATTTGTCATAATAGGTGTATACAGCAGCTAAGATCTCGCGATATTGGTTATATACTCTTTTGATCTTCGCGTTATTTATTAACTCCTGACCTTTAAGAACTGCACCAAGAATAATGCCAATTATTACTAAGACAATGGCAAGTTCCACGATGGTAAAACCCCTTTGACTATGTTTTCTCATAAAGTAGACCTCCTCCTTTACCCAGTTTGTAGCAATAATAAAACCATAACATTTTTTTATAGTGCCTATTTTAAAGAAACATTTCCACTTTTTCAACCTAGTCGAATAATTACTTGAGCTCTTAGATCAAGCTAAAGGTTTTCCATCTAGCTTTCATCCTGCCTTTCAATCCTTTTTATATGCACGCAGGAAACCGCTAAGGTGGTGTAAAATTATGGCAGGATTTCTAGGTGTTCTTTAAGCTTATGACAAATTATCCTATCGGTTGGGAATGCCATAGGCTCTGGAAGGCTATCGAGGCTAAAAAATTCTACCTCGCTAGCATCGGACCCTGGTCTAAGAGTTCCTCCCCTAACCCATCCCAAGAACCACACCCCTACGGTAAGATGAAGTGGATCATGGAAATTAGACTGAACGTCAAAAACAGGGCCCACCTCAACTGTTAACCCCGTTTCCTCAAACACTTCCCGCTTTGCAGCATCCCTTATGTCCTCTCCCCAATCCACGTGACCGCAGGGAATGCACCACATGCCTTCATAGGAACCTTTTCGTTTCACCAGAAGAATTTTATCCCTTTCCAAAACAATAACCGCTACACCTACAGTTGGATTTCTATAAAAAATTCCTCTGCAAAATGGACAAATGAACCTTGTAGAGGAATTTACCGACCTAAGGTTTCTAACTATATTCCCCCCACACTTAGGACAATAACGCCATAGTCCCCAGTTCATCCAACGAATCCTAATCTCCTATATCAGATGGTGTTTTTCGCTCTTACTAAAGTGTTCCGTTATCTTCCTAATCTCCTGATGTCGATCCAAATCGGCAATAAGAAGGGCATCATTAGTATCTACAACCAAAAGCCTAGAAACTCCAAGTAATACTATAGATCGGGAGGTCTGGGAATGAACAAAATTTTCCCTTGCGCTGAAAAACCAAACCTCTCCTTCCGAAATATTTCCATCTTCGGAATGTTTCTTTAGTTGACACTTAAGCTCATAACAACTGAACCATGATCCCACGTCACTCCAGCCGCACGAAGAGGGGATGACAAAGATAGGCACCTTAGCCCTTTCCATAACGGCATAGTCGAAGGAGATATTTGGAGCCTGCTGGTAGAGAGAGTTCAGTAATGCATAGAAATTGGGGGAGTCCATAGCAGTTTTGAGTTTTTCCAAACCTAGGTAAAAATCTGGCAAGGAATGGGATAGTTCGTTAAGAATCACGGACGGCTTGGCCACAAATATCCCTGCGTTCCATAGATACCTACCGGATGCAATATAGTGCCTAGCAGTGCTAAGATCTGGCTTTTCCTTAAAACTCCTTACAGAAAAGGCCTTTCCCACTTCCAGGGCTCCCCCCTCTACAACAACTTCGATATAGCCGTAACCTGTCTCCGGTCTTGTGGGAAGGATTCCCAAAGTTACAATACAACTTTCTTTGTTGGCAAGGTCCATAGCCATTGAAAGATCCCTTCGAAACACATCCGGCAGGGCTACATAATGATCTGAGGGAAGAATTGCCATAGCCTCATCAAGTCCTTTAGACTGGGCAACAATTGCGGCAAGCCCTATACAGGGGGCTGTGTTTCTACCGATAGGCTCTACGACAATGTTTACCTTTGTACCAGCAAAAAATTCTTTAGCGATCTCTTCGTGTTCAGATCCAACTACTATAAAAATTTCCCTATCATCTTTCGCCAAGGGCCTTATTCTATTGTAGGTATCAACCACCATCGGCTCTTCGCTCACAATTTTGAGAAACTGCTTCGGGCATTTTCGGCGACTCACAGGCCAAAATCGAGTTCCCGAACCTCCAGCCATAATGGTAAAACTCATTTGTTACCCTCTCTATAAGAGACTTTCTATCCTGCAAAAAAATTCGACCTGAACCAGTCTTCCCCAGGGGTCAGTACACTTAAGAATAATGACAGTTCCAGGAATAGTTCTAGGAGGCACCTTAACCGTAATTGGCATTAACATGTTGACTATACCGTTACCGTGACATTGTCGACAATACCAAGAGTGCCACCACAGACCATTACAAGAAGTACAGAGAATATTAAAGGGAACATTAACGGTAAAGAGCCCCCCATAATAGGCTTCTGATCGAGATAAAATGAGCTCGGCCCTAACAGTGCTACATTCTCTAAATACTCGAGAATATCCTTCCCTCTTAGAATACAATTTATTGAATCTCTGGCTACTTTTTTCTCTAATACGATCATATTGCCTTCTACGCTCAGGATTCCCTAATACTTCATAGGCCTCCCTAATTTCCAAAAATCGTTCATGATCACCCGTACCTACCACATCGGGATGATACTTCTTAGCGGCTCTACGATAGGCTTCGCATATACTTTCATGGGAAGCATTACGGGGCACACCAAGAATCTTATAATAATCCTTCATACCCTACGTATTCCCCCTATCTCCCTTTTTACTCCTTATCTCTTTTCAACTACCGAAGCCCAGTAGGGATTTTGAATTTTAAGATCCTCTAACTTAAGAGTTGCATAAATGGCGAAGTTAAGAGGGGTGCTCACTCCAAGCTCCCGACCCATTTTAACCACTAACCCGTTAAGAGCGTCAACTTCAAGGGGTTGTTTCCATTCTAGGTCCCTTAACATCGAAGGCTTGAAGGCTCCATCGTAAGATTCGGCTATAATCACCGACCTATCTACAATATCATCAGGAAGCCCTACATCTTTAAGAAAGGCGATCTTCTTCACCTCCTCCATAACCCCCTTTAACAGCTCCCTCGTTTCTTCACAGGCGAGAACCTGACCTATCGAGGAACGTGAAACAGTACATACCCCATGGATAGCACATATTAAAAGGAACTTTTCCCAAAGCACCTGGTAAATATGGTCACTCAAGACTGCCTCTATTTTGGCCTTAATAAACATGTCTAATATCTTCTTCGCCCTCTCAGTAATCTCACCGTTAAGCTCACCAAAAACGATACGACCAGGATGTCCTCGGTGGACAATCACACCAGGAGAGGCTACTCTGGACTCTATGTAAGTGGTACCGGCCATAATCTGGGATAGATCATAGAACTGAGCAAGTTTGTCCACATTATCGAGGCCGTTTTGCAATGTAAGGATCACAGTATCAGGACCAACCATAGGTTCCATAAAACGAGCCGTGTATTCCGTATCATAGGACTTTACGCAAAAAAGGATAAGATCAACATACCCTATATCTTGGGGTTCAGAAGTAGCATGGACAAAAACCGTCGTGCTTTTATCATTTGAAACTACCGTAAGACCCTCCTCTTCAATAACCTGAAGATGTTTCCCTCGAGCTAAAAAATGAATATCTACATTGCCCGACATAGCGATAAGGCCACCAAAATATCCACCAACACCGCCAGTTCCTACTACTCCAACCTTCATGGTCTCGCTCCCTTTGAAAAGCGGTCAATTAACTTCTGTGGTATTTTAGAAGATAACCCCTATTATCGTAGATCATAATAGAAAAGTCTTGATCATTTGAAAACATAAAACTGATGAGCTCTAAATAATCTCACCTTGGACTTGTCAACCCTCTGGAAGTAATCTAAAGTTTACAAGAATCCACGAAAGATAAAGAGAACCCAAGGACAAGAAGGAGCCCTAAAAATGAATAAACACCTGCTTATCACTATGAGCAACGAACCTAGCTGTTTTTATGGGGTGCGATTTGTAGCTATGTTCTTTTCCAACAAAAGAAATGTTCGGATAACCTTATTTTACGTGGGTTCACCTTCAAAGGATCGTAACAACTTTAGAGACCAAGATGTCTTGGAAGCTCAAAAGGTAGCAACAGAACTCCTCACAATGGCCGGTTTTGCTACTTCCAATATCGAGACTAAAATAGCTGAAAAACGTTTCGGCATCGTTCAGGATATTGTAAGAGAAGGGCACAAAGGACTCTATGATGCGGTGGTGCTTGGTCGAAGAGGTTACCTCGCCTTCGAAGGACTTTTAGGCACAAGCACTAGTCGCGAGATCTTAGATGCCCGCATAGACTTCCCAGTTTGGGTGTGTAAACATACAAAAGCCCTTAAACGACATATTATTGTAGCTACAGATGGCTCAGAAGCTAGTTTCAGAATAGCGGATCACGTAGGATTCATGATAAAGGATGAGGACCATACAATTACAGTATGTCATGTTGGCGACCCCTCCTTCCAAAGTCAGAAAATTGTAGATGAGGCGGTAGAAGCAATAGTTGCCAATGGTGTTGACAAGGAACGCATTACTACTGAAATTATTCCCGGAAGAAAGCCCGCAGAGATACTACTTAAAAAAGCCCGCGATTCCAGCGCAATGGTAATGGCCATAGGAAGGAGCAAACCTAAGGAGGGAACAATCTGGAGCTGGCTTACCGGATCCTGCAGTTCCAAGATGCTCAGTGATTTCGAAAATGGTGCCCTCTGGATTAGTAAATAGATAGGGTTATGTTATTTGTCATTTAGGTTATACAGGAAAAGACGGCTTAGAGTTTTTTATGTCTTTGTAGGATGTTTAGTCTCTGTCCTGGTTTTCATGGCGGGTATATTTTTTTACTTTTCCTGGCAGGTAGAAAAACGTTTTTCCGGCCAGCGATGGAGCATTCCATCCTACATCTTCTCAGACACGGTCATCCTCTTCCCAGGCATACCTCTTAGTTTAGAAACGCTCTCTAAGATGCTTGAGAGGCGATTCTATCGAAAGGGTTTCCAACCGTCCATTCGCCCTGGAGAATATTGGATAGATAAAACCAGGGGCGAATGTGTAGTATGGTTCCGAGCTTTTAAGTTCCCTGGAAAAAATATTAAGGAAAGGAAGGTTCACTTTAAAATTAAAAACGATCTTTTAAAGGAAATATTTTCAGAAGGAGAGTCTCTACCCTATTGGGAACTAGAACCGGTAGAGCTCTCTAGACTTTTTGGCACAGAGAAAAAACAACGATTACTCATAAGTATCCGTAATGTCTCACCCTTCCTTAAGGATGCCGTTGTAGCTATAGAAGACAAACGATTTTACGGACACCCTGGTTTGGATATTCTGGGAATAATAAGGGCGCTCATAGTGGATCTACGAGCTAAGAAGATCGTTCAAGGAGGATCAACCATAACACAGCAATTAGTGAAAAACTATTTTCTAGAACCGGAAAGAACTTTTAGGAGAAAACTTCTTGAGGCGATTATCTCTTTGATAATTGAACTGCGTTACACTAAAGACGAGATCATGGAAATGTATCTTAACGAGATTTACATGGGGCAAAGAGGCGGCATCGAAATCCGAGGCATGGGTGAAGCGGCTAGAATTTATTTTGGAAAGAACGTAGAGGATTTGAACCTTTCGGAAGCGGCTACCCTTGCTGGTATGATAAAGGCTCCAAATCTATATAATCCAATACTTCACCCGGACCGCGCCAAAGCTAGGCGCGATGTTGTCCTAGAAGCTATGGCAGAACAGGGAAAAATTGACCAGGAAACCATGAAAACAATAAAAAATAAGCCTATTGAGACATTCCACGGCCTCAGTATCCCTATCAAAAAGGCCCCCTATTTTGTGGACTTGGTCTTTGAACAACTAAAACAACTTTACGATCCGAAAGTTCTCGAATCCGAAGGCTTAGTAATTTACACAAGCCTCATCCCAGAAATAGAAGATGAAGCCGAACAGGCCTTAAGAGAGGAGCTTCAAAAGATAGAGGCCTCAAACCCGCATTTAAAAGATCCTGAAGGAGAACTTCTCCAGGGCGTCATAATATCTGTTCAGCCTAAAACTGGTATGGTCAGAGCCCTAGTTGGAGGAAGGGATTATTCGGTAAGTATCTTCAATAGGGCAACCAAAGCGATGAGGCAGCCAGGCTCCGTAATAAAGCCCTTCATATATCTTGAAGCTATTAAAAAGGGCTGGACTCTTGCTAGCCGCCTTGAAGATAGGCCGTTCACAATCTCCATAAATGGAACCCCATGGATTCTTGAAAATTACGATCGTAACTTTCGAGGGAGCGTAACCCTTAGGGAAGCATTGGAACAGTCCCTCGATGTTCCAACAGTAAGGCTCGCTATAGATGTAGGACTTGAGGATATTGGTTACCTCCTTCGGAAAATTAACCTCTACAACCAGCTAACCCCCTATCCATCGATAGCTTTAGGGACAATGGAGGTCACACCGTTAAATCTTGCATCGGCCTATACAGCTCTAGCCAACAATGGCGATAAACCCTATCTTATAACTGTAAAGGAGGTTTATGATGCCAATGGCGTCCTTCAACAACAGCACCACATAGAATGGCTCAAGATCGCCTCCAGTGAGGAGGCTTTCCTCATAACCAGCGCCCTAGAAGGTGTTGTAAAACGAGGTACCGCTAAGTCCCTTTCCGAAATGGGAATAACCTTCCCCTGTGCTGCCAAGACTGGAACAACCAACCAATTACAGGACGCTTGGTTTGTAGGCTATACAACCGATATGGTGGCCCTCGTGTGGGTAGGCTTCGATAAAGACTATCCTATGGGACTTACTGGAGCAACAGGGGCTATGCCTGTCTGGGGAAATTTCATGAAACGTATATCCTATCTCCTAAATCCCCAACCCTTCCATCCCCCTTCAAATATCGTTGAAAGACCTATATGCGGAGACTCTGGAGCCCTTTCCACAGACAATTGCTCCTACGTTTACACGGAGCATTTTATAAAGGTCCATGAACCTACAAAACCTTGCCCTATTCATGGTTCCAATATTAAAAAATCCTACGAACTGGAAAAAGGGAAGGAAAGCTCATGGTAGAAAAAGACGGCTTCCTTTTGAAATGCGCCCAAATAGTAGGTCACCAAAATCTTCTGCTAGATCCTGAAGACAGACTGGCCTATGGCTTTGACGCTAGCAGATTAGAAGCTATGCCAGCCTGTGTTATTATGCCGAGCTCTTCTGAAGAGGTTTCCCTCATCCTCAAAGAAGCCTCTCGTGAACGAATACCAATCTACCCAAGAGGGGCCGGAAGTGGGATGGTCGGTGGAGCTGTCCCAACAGAGGGGGGTGTTGTTCTTTCTACAGAGCGGATGAATCGGATTATCGAAATCGATGATGATAACTTCACTGTCCTTGTGGAGCCAGGAGTGGTAACAGGAACACTTCAAAGGGCTGTAGCTTCCCATGGATTGTTTTATCCTCCCGACCCATCAAGCCTTGCATTTTCAACAATAGGTGGAAATGTGGCTACTGGGGCTGGCGGTCCAAGGGCGGTAAAATACGGTGTAACGAAGGATTACGTGCTTGGACTTGAGGTGGTCCTGGCCTCGGGAGAGATTATTAAGACAGGGGGGTCGACTGTAAAACGGGCTGTAGGCTATGATCTTACGCGGCTCATGGTGGGCTCTGAAGGAACCTTGGGAATAATCACAAAAATTCTTTTAAGACTTATCCCAATGCCAAAGGAGCGGTACCTACTTTTTGTGCCATTCCGTAACGAAGAAGACGCTGCAAAAGCTGTGGTAGGCATCCTAAAGAGCCGGATCCTTCCTTCGGCGATAGAATTTATGGACGGGGCTATAATATCCCTGGTCTCTTCCTATTTAAGAGATACAAGGGAAGAACCAAAGCCCAACATACCTGATGAAACTGGAAGCATTCTCCTTATAGAGTTAGATGATCCCCAACCACTCTTAGATAGAAACACCGATGCTGTGCGTCAAATATGTATTGATAACGGTGCATTGTTGGTATCGGCATCCTACGATGAAAAAGAAAGTGAATCACTTTGGTCGGTTAGAAGAGCGATTTCTCCGAGTCTAGCAAGAATAAGACCTGCAAAAATCAACGAAGATGTTGTTGTTCCCAGGTCAAAACTTCCTCACCTTGTAAAGGCTGTCCAAGCCATATCCAAACGGTTTAGCCTTCCTATTGTGAGTTTTGGACATGCAGGAGATGGGAATCTCCATGTAAACATCCTTTACAATCCCGAGGATGAAGGGGAACGAAAGGCCGCCATAAAAGCCACCGAATCCCTCTTTCAGGCGGTTATTGAGTTAAGGGGATCCATTTCCGGAGAGCACGGTATAGGTCTTGCCAAATCCCCCTTCATAAGATGGGAAATCTCCCCCGAGACATTGGAAACCATGTGGCGAATAAAATGCTCTCTTGACCCATATAACATATTAAATCCGGGGAAGATCTTTGTCCCCAACAGAGCTTTTATAGAAAAAAAATAATCCTAAAGGTCACACCTCTTACCGTTTAGTTCTTCGATTACCGCATCATCATGCCTAAGAGATGGATCACCCTCAACAAATATGGTTACCCGGTATCTCTCCTCTAGGTCCATAATGTCTGGGCGCTTTCTATTGAGAAGATAAAAAGCTACCTCCGGTGAAACCTTTATGCGAAGACCTTGGATCTCATCATCCATTGCAAGCCTTGACCAAATTCTTCTCAAAAAAGACAAAGCCGCCGCCTCTGCTGTCCTTACCATTCCTGTTCCGTTACAATAGGGACATTCCCGGTATGACCCCATTTGAATACCCATGCCAAGATGTTGCCTAGACATCTCAAGGAGACCAAAACGGGAGATTTTGCCAATAGTTATTTTCGCCTTGTCTTTGCGAGCCATTCTCCTTAGTTCCTGCTCCACTCTCGCCCTCCGACTCGGATGGCTCATATCAATAAAATCGATAACAATTAACCCACCAAGGTCCCTGAGACGTAACTGCCGTGGGATCTCCGCCGCAGCCTCCATATTGACTCTAAAAGCCGTCTCTTCGATATCCTTCTCTGACGTGGCGCCCCCAGAATTGACATCGATGGCTACTAATGCCTCGGTCTGCTCTATTATTAGATATCCACCCGATTTGAGAGGAACCCTTTTGTCGAAGATCCGCTCGATCTGATCCTCAATCCTATAGTGAGTAAAAAGAGGGGTTGTATGACGATGGAGTTCTACACAACCTTGATGTTTCGGGCTGATGATTCTTATAAAATCTTTGACCTCCCGATAAACGTCCTTATGATCCACCACAATGCGCTTAATATCCGGCGTAAAATAATCTCTTATTACCCTAATGGCCAGCCCCCGCTCCTGATAAATTAAAGACGGTGCAGGCTGGGAGGAGGCCCTCTCCTTGATGCTTTCCCATATCAGTAGAAGGCGGCGTAGATCTTTGAAAATCTCCTTCTTGGTTTGGTTCGCAGCAGCAGTTCTTATTATAATCCCAAACTCGTCGGGAAGGGGCATCTCCTGAGCTATCCTCTTCAAACGTTCCCTTTGCTCCTCATCCAGAATTTTTCTTGATATAGCCCTATTGTCTCGCCCCGGCATTAATACAATATATCTTCCTGCAAGGGATATATACGTTGTAAGGGCTGCACCTTTATGATTTCCCGCATCCTTAGTAACCTGCACAAGAACCTCCTGTCCAGGTTGAATAAGATCCTGTATGCGTAGTTCACCTTCGGGTTCTTGGAAGAAATACTCGGGATGGATTTCATCGATAGGGAGAAACCCATTTCGGTCAGCACCATAGTTTACGAAGGCAGCCTGTAATGACGGTTGAACCTGCTCTACAACGCCTTTGTAAATATTACCGATGTAGCTGGCTCTCGATGTCGTCTCTATGAAGAAACCCTCCAGGCTGGAACCTTCCAAAAGGGCGATACGAAATTCCTCAGGATGAATAGCGTTAATTAGTAAGATCTGATTACTCATGCCCCTTTTGCCTTTTGAAATCTCCTCTGAGAAGCTTGATAGACGAAGGTCCTTATAGCCATCTCTCTATTGGGTTGGATCGAGTCGTCATAGGCCACATCGAGATAGGGAATACGGTATCTTGCGAGAATAGGCCTAAGAATTGCCGCACAAACTGTACTGGGCATACAGGTAAAGGGAAAGACATTTACAATACCATCGAAGCCCTCAAGGATATACTCAATGGCTCCCCCTATACTGAGGGCAGCCTCTGTACCTATTTGAAAAGAAAAGAGCCCCGATTTCCTTAAGTGGCTCTCGATCCTCCACACAGAATGATCCGGTTGTATATCGAGCTTATCAAGGACCCTCCTGTAAACTTGTCTCTGCCTTATAGTTTGATAACCGACCTCTAGCCCCTGAGCGATAAGTCTTTTGGTAAAAGGCCATAAAGAACGATGATACCGAAGATGCCAGGCAAGTCTAATCTCTCTAGAAAGCTTTCTAAGCCCCTCATAGCTCACGAAATTAAACCACTCGGAAAGTGAGGCATTGACCACTTCGCCACCAAAGCGCTCTATAAGACGGATGAGGTTTTGATTTGATCCAGGGTGAGTCCGAAGATAAATCTCCCCAACTATACCTATCTTAGGCTTACGAGGTATCCGATAGTCAATAAGGGCTTTAGCCTTTTCCGCTGTGTCCTCGACAATTTCATACATTTCCTTAAATGGTAACTTCCTTCCCCTCTCAGAGAGAAGAGCTTCAAGTTTTCTCACAGCTTCCTCTATGAGCCTATCGGTCGATCCAGGAATACGTTCATAGGGTCTTACTCTCCAGGTGATCCTATCTAAGACGTCAACAACGACCATACCCACATAGGAAAGCTTCCTAAAAAGAGAAGCCTCTTCAGGAGGAAGAATTCCCTCGGTCGAATAGGCATCCGCAGTGGATAGATAGGCGATCCTTACATCAGCAAATTGAGGAAATCTATCCAACACAAGACGCTGGAACTTGTTATACATACCAAATCGGCAGGGCCCATCGGCTTCCGGTAGAAAATAAACATAATTTTCAGGAGAAAAATCCTTTCCCAACCTTTCCTTTTCACGGTTTAGATGAAAGAGCACATCTCCTAGCGTTACCTGACAGGGGTAACATTCTTTTCCAGAAGTAAAGGCCTTTCCCAGATCAAGCCCTTTGCAGGTCTCCATAACCTCTGCATCAACCCCAAAGGATCTGAAAGAGGCCGCAAACAGTCTAGCTCCAATAGGTGCCATGTCCGGGATCAGTAATTTTTTACCCTTTAGGTTGAATTTCCCTACCCGATCGGTGATACGTTTGAATGTTGGGTGTTCAAGAACATTCGTCACCTTCCTATCCCCTCTAATTGCTAAGTTGCTCAAAGGAAACTTCCTCTACAGAGGCTGATGTAGTGAGACCCCTCTCAATATTCTTCACCACATTTTGGTATGCCTCAACCCTGGTAAGGATTCCAGCTACAGCGGTATGTTCATCGAACTCTAGAATGAGAGCTGGTTTATTTTGAAGGACATGTCTATAGAAATGTTCAATAAAAGAATCGGGACCACAGCTAAAGTTTGTAATATGTAAACCGTAAAGGTGAGGAGTCCTTGCAATTTTTTTGGCTGCTCGGATGATCCTTGATCCAAATCCCCAATACATACGGGGGAAATCACTTATGTCTTCAGTGGCAAGATCGAGCATATCTATGGTGAGAGCCCTAATACCCCTCTTGGCAAGGTGTTGACCAAGTTGGAGATTAAGACGACCATCATATAGGTTATAGGGCCTTCCAGAGATGATCCAAACCGGTTTAGATTCTTCAAGGGACTTATCTATAATAGACTCTCCCATAGTCTTCAAATCATCCCTAAACTTCCAATACCGCTTCCAAGAAGATAACACCGCCTTCTGAACCGTATCCTGAGGAATCCTCAGGGAAGAGGGAAGAGATTTTGCTAAAACATGGGCAACCCGTTCATACCCCTCCTTGAGATAAACCGTTGGATCTATTAGCCTTGATCTTTCAATGGAAAGGGCTTGGACGCTAACGTAACGGCTACTCTGAACAAGTGGACAGAAAAAGCTGACCTCTCTTTCATGAAGAGCCGGCATGTTTATGACTGTGGGAAGGAAAATCATGTCCGAACGTTCCGCTACCCATTTGACGTGACCGTGAAAAACCTTAACGGGAAAACATATCTCTGCCGTTACCGATTCAATCCCTGCCCGAGTTATAGCATGATCTGTCTTAGGACTAAGAACCACCGAAAATCCTAGCTGTTTAAGAATTGGAATCCAAAATACAGCCCATTCCCAAAAATGAAGTCCCAGGGGAAGACCAATCACAGGAAAATCCGACCTACCCTGGGAAAGTTTTCCTGGCTCTACATCCCACTCACTAAGGAGGGTCCAAAAGAGCCTATTCCGTTCAGCTACGTAATCCACTTCCGCTGGACCATCGTAATGGGTGATCTCATATCTTCCGCAGTCCCCTCCCCAAATGCTTTTTCTACCACCGAAACTATAGATTTTGAGTTTACACTCATTATGACACTTAGAATCGGCACGACATATAGTTTCTTTGTGTTCCACTCTATTCCCAATCAGTTCAAAGATAGATTGGGTTCTAATGTCTACTTTTCTCTTAACCTCGGGGGAATTATAATTTAGTCCCCTTTGCTCCCACTGCTCCTTTACTAAAAGAGCAGCTCCAAAGGCACCCATTACCTCTCGGTGCTTCGGAACAATGATCGGCTTTTTGATAACTCTTTCGAAGGCCGCTACAATCCCTTTATTTAGCGAAGGACCCCCGAGGAACATAATCCTTTCGCCTATCGATCTCTTCCCAATTACTCGATTAAGATAATTATAAACTATTGCATAGCATAATCCAGCGATTAGATCTTCGCGCCGAGCCCCCTTCTGGGCATAACTTATTAGATCCGATTCCATGAAAACAGTGCAACGATCTGCAAGATTTAGAGGAGATTTCGACGATAGAGCAATCTCCTGAAACTCTCCCACAATATTTATTTTCATCTTATTAGCCAATTCATGGAGGAAACTCCCAGTTCCTGCTGCACAGACTTTATTCATATCGAAATCAATAGGATGGGTATTCTGAAGAAAGATATACTTGGAGTCCTGACCCCCAATTTCAAATACCGTGTCAACCGATGGATCTATCTCAACCGCTCCCCTGGCGTGGGCAGTTATCTCATCTATTATAAGATCGGCATTGAGGAAATCACCTACAACGTTTCGCCCTGATCCCGTCGTCGCTACAGCGAAGATGCTACATCGACCCCCAAAGGTTTCAAAAAGCTCCTTTAGAAGATTCTGAGTAACCTCTATCGGACGTCCCCTAGTGGGAACATAGTTTTTATGGATGATTAGACCCCTTTCATCAACGAAGGCATACTTTGTTGTGGTAGAACCGATATCGATTCCAAGAAACCCTCTGTAACGTTTGTTTTTAGATTTCTTTATCGGTGGGAGTTTATTATCGGTGGGAAAAACTGTCCATTCCAGCCTAAGAGGTTCTGCACGGTCGAAGACTTCACTGCCTTCAGAGTAATTTCTAAGGACATTAAGCTCGATCTTGTGACTAGCCATTCGTTCCTTGGCAATTAAGGCCACCCCCAGGGCACCCACAGAGGTATGAAAGGGGGGAACAATAAGGGAAGGAAAATAGGAACGAAAGGCCTGAACCTGTAGCTTGTTAGAAGCCATGCCTCCAACGAACACTAGGGGTTCAAAAATTTCCCTGTTTCCAACAATTGTGCTTATGTAATTTGCCGCATTCCCGTAATGAAGACCCGCAATAATATTAGGAAGAGGTTCTCCCTTATTTTGAAGATGGATCATATCGGACTTCGTAAAGACCGTGCAGCGACAGGCCACCGGTGAAGGAGAGGAGCTTTCAAGTCCAAGAGAGATAAAGTCTTCAAGGATCTTTTGAAGGTGTTCTTGAGAGGAACTACCTCCATACATAACCTGGGCTAATCGCTCAGCCTGCTGATCTATGAAAGAACCTGTCCCGGCAGCGCAGGGGCCATTTATATTAAAACCCTCCAGAAACCATCTTCCATCTTCGTTATAACCAATTTGAAATAGCATCGCATCTTGACCACCGATGCTTATAATGGTCCTTACCCCCGGAGCAACGTGAATGGTTCCAACTACCTGAGCGATAGTCTCTACTTCGTAGAAGGCCCCAAGTTCTTTAGCGATCTTTTCTCCATGGGAGCCAGTGATGGCTATAGCCGTGATGTTTTCCGCCCTATAACGAGATATAACATCATCTAGTATCTTAAAGGTCTCTTCTCTCACCAGACCAAAATGTCTTCTGTAGGGAAGCTCTTCTACCAATATCTCCTCGACTTCTTTTGAGGAAGACCCACTGTTACGTATAATCACACTGTTGATGCTAACTGAGCCTATGTCTAATCCTATGATATACATTGGAATCCCTCGCCAAGTTTTGGCTTCCTTGGAAAGACTAGCAAAACCAGAGGTTATATTAGATCAAACCAATAAGCTAATCAAGAACGTTATATTTTACCTATGGTAGGGGACACCGTGGATAATTGTCATTGCTCTATATGTTTGTTCGGCTATTATAGCCCTTACTAGATCGTGGGGAAAGGTCATGGGGGATAGGGAGATTATCTCCTGCGACACCTTAAGGACAATAGGGGAAAGCCCTAATTGCCCTCCTACAACCATATAAACAGACCTTATTCCCCGATCCAACCAATTTCTTAAAAGGAGAGCATATTCCTCTGATGTCATCAATTTTCCCGAGCGATCCCAAGAAACCAAATAGGCGTTCTTCCCTATGGCTCTCAGAATCCGCTCGGCCTCCTTATCCATAACCTCTTCGGGATTCCGATGCTTTGCCTCCCTTTCCTCCCTCACGATATTGACGTGGACGGGGACAAAACCTCTGATTTTCTTTAGATACCGCCTAATTGTTTGCTCAACATCGGTAAAAGCCGTTTTACCTACAAAGACAAAATTAAGTTCCATCTCTTGGTTCACAATCTATCAACCCGACACCATCCTACAAGCTCTTCTAGCTCTTCTGTAATGGCCTCTCTGATCTGCTCAAGTTTAAATTTTTCGCCGCATTCCTTGCAGCGCCAGAAGATAGCTCGTCATGTTCTTACCAGAACAATTATTCCGCCGCAATACCTACAAACCATTTTCTATCCTCCCTCAAGATTTTAAAAGCCCTTACAGTATACCTTGTGCTTTCGATTACAATTTAACAAATTTTAAAACTCTTGTCACTAATTTAATGAGTAAAATTTAAAAATTTGTGAAGTTAGGTTTAAAGTAAAAAAGCTCTGTTCACTCTTGACTAGGAAAAATCAAAGGACTATTCTTTACGCGTCTAAAACGAAGCCATGAAGGCTTTACAAAAAGCGCTTCATGGCTTTATTTTTTTGGCAAAAAAACAAGCAAAATGAAACACAAGGGTCGAAGTGATGAATATGACAAACTTTCTTATGAAC
Organism: Syntrophobacterales bacterium; assembly: GCA_026417655.1. Lineage (GTDB taxonomy): Bacteria > Desulfobacterota > Syntrophobacteria > Syntrophobacterales > Thermodesulforhabdaceae > JAOACS01. The sequence goes on along the minus strand of JAOACS010000025.1, from coordinate 42,690 downwards.
TTTGCTATCATTGGGGGAAACTGGGTCTTACTACTACTTCTAATTTTAAGTTGTATATCCATCGCCTTTATAATCGAGCGATATATCATTTTTTACCGTTGGGGGAAGGAGACGGAAAAACTATGGAAAACCTTTAATCGGTGCCTATGTAACAGAAGGCTTGAAGATATTCAAAAAAGTTTATACAATTTTCAAACACCCCTTATAAACCTAATAAATGTGGCTATTGAAACTCTTCCCTCTGGCTATCAAAAAATAGAGGGAGCTCTTGAAGCTGAAAAGATCTTTATAAGACTAACCTTAAATAAGCGGTTATCCTTCCTAGGAACTTTGGGTTCAAATGCTCCCTTTATAGGTCTCTTCGGAACAGTAATTGGTATTGTCCATGCCTTTCGAGTCTTAGGAACCACAGGCCATGGTGGCGCCCAGATTATGTCTGCAATCGCGGAAGCCCTTATAGCAACAGCTTTAGGGCTTTTTGTAGCTATCCCCTGCACTATCTCCTACAATTACTTCAAAAAAAAGGAAGTTCATCTTATGGCCTATGCCGATGCAATGACACGCCTTATTCTTAAGGAGGTGCAACAATGAAACAAGATGATGAAGGACTGATAACTGAAATCAACGTAATACCTCTCGTTGATATAGTTCTTGTCATTCTCATCATATTTCTTCTCGTAGCCCAGATTATGGGGCCCTCCGTTTTTAAAATCAAACTACCAGAAGCTGGAAACCCAGACCAATCCAAAGGATCGCCTGTTACCGTTTGGATAAATCAAGAGGGAAAGCTTGCTTTAAACGGTTACATCGTAACGGAAAGTGAGCTTTTGGAAAGTGTTAGAAAATGGTTGGGAGAAGATAGTGACCTTCAGGTGATTCTCTCCGCCGATGAACGGGTCTTTTATGGCGACGCCGTAAGGGTCTTAGATATACTAAAGAAAGAGGGGGTGAAGAAGCTTGCTCTTCAGGTCCAACCTAAGTGAAAAAAGTATAAGCCTTTTAGCCTTTACTATTTCCATTAGTTTTCACACTTTAATATTTGGTGTAATCACTTCTCATAAAAGCTGGAAAGAACAAATCAGTGACCCTATTCCTATAGAACTTGTAACTCTAAAAGAGGAAAGGTCCCATCAAGAAATTCCTAAAGCTGAAGAGCCTCCCATACCCACCGAGCCCGTAGTGGAACGGGAACTTGAAAAAGCCGTCTCTCTCCCTCCTCCTCCACTCCCAAAGGAGGTCACTAAAAAGGCGCCCATAGCAGAAAAGAAAGGAAAAACTTCCCGTATCTCTCCTTTAATTACAAAACAATACGATAGAAAAGATTCCGATGCTCCTCAGGTGCCGCTCCTATCCGCCGATAAAAAATTAGATAAGGCTCCCCCTGCTATCATCCCCGAACCCGTAATGGGTACGACACCCGATAAGGGAACAGGAGCTAGTGAAGACGTCTCAAGCACAATAAAGGAGATGGCGTTAGGCGGAAATCAAGGACCATCCTTTAAAGACATGGTAAAGCCAGAATACCCTGAGTTCGCAAGACGTCTAGGCCAAGAAGGTTATGTGCTTCTAAAGGTTCTTGTGGACGAAGCAGGACGACCAAGAAGAGTAGAGGTAATAAAAAGTGGAGGAAAGGCTTTTGATGAAGCAGCAGTTGAGGCTATAAAAAAATCCTCCTTTTATCCAGCCAGGGAAAAGGGGGTGCCAATCCCCTGTTACGTTAAAATTCCTATACGATTTCAGCTAGTCCAAAGATAATAAAAAGAAAAGTAAAGACGGAATGCTTTTAACATAATGTTTAAACTAATTGATAATAATTCCTAAAATGTCGAAAACTTGTCGAAAACATGTTCAAAACTCCCGAGTTTTCGACAATCGAAAAATGAAACAGTGTTTTTTGTCGAAAATGTCGAAAACTTGTCGAAAAGTCTGTCGAAAACTTTTCTTGAATTTACAGTAACTTAACTTAGTTTTGAACATTTTCAACATCCCTTATTGAGGTTACTATCCTTTTGTGTATAATTTTTTAGAACAACAATAGAGGAGCAACACAAACACCCTGGAGGAACGAATGAAGCTTCAGATAACGAAAGAAGCTCTTGTAAAGGCTCTAAGTTCTATTCAGTCGGTTGTAGAAAAGAAGGGACCACCTATCCTGTCCCATGTTCTTCTTGAAGCGGAGGATGGAAGGCTTAGGTTGTTTGCCACAGACTTTGACTTGACAATTCAGGTACTTGTCGATGCTCTAGTAATGGAAAAGGGTAAGACAACAGCGCCTGCGAGAAGCTTTCTCGAGATAGCGAGGGAGTTTCCAGGAAAAGAGATAGAGCTTGTGTTCGATCATTTAGGAAGGCTAAATATTTCAACTGAAAGAGCCCACTTTCAACTTCCAAGCCTTGATGTGTCAGATTTTCCTGTGGATCAACTGGAAGAAGAAGTTGATTATAGTCCCTGTAATGGGGAAATTCTTAAAAAGTCTCTCACCAAAACCTTTTACGCCATCCCCGTTACAGCAAGTTCGATCGGTATTTCAGGACTATGTCTGTCGAAGGATTCTGAAGACATTAAATTCATATCCTGCGATGCCTTTAGACTAGCAAAATATCAGGTGCCTATAGAAAAGGTTGGTCTAGGCTTTATCTCCGAGGAAATTGTGATTCCGAGAAAGGGTGTCCAGGAGGTTATTAGAGTTATTGATGATGCTGAAGGGAACGAAGTGTTTCTTGGGATCCATGAGAACGTGTTCTATGCTAAAAGTGATAGAATGATTGTTTCTATGAGACTTCTCGACGCGACATTTCCTGCCTTTGACGCTGTTATTCCCAAAGAGCGTCCCTATGTAGCCGAGATTCCGGTAGCAACTTTTCAGCAGGTTCTTAAAAGAATGTCTGTATTTACTAACCAGGTATTGAGACACGTAAACCTTTTTCTCCATGAAGGGGTCCTTGAAATTTCTGCAGGAAATCCAGAGATTGGCATTGGACGGGAAGAGATACCCATAAACTATGGTGGAAAAGCCTCCTTTTCAGCCTCTTTTAATATTAAATACCTAGGAGATGCTGTAAATGTAGTTTCTGGGGATATTTTTAGATTTGAGTGGAGCCCAGATATGGAAGGTGGATTTGTTACCGACCCTGAAGATCCTGGCTACATGGCCTTCTTTATGCCCATGGTGGCGTGATATCTCTAGCTAACATAGGCCACAGCTTCTATTTCCACAAGAGCGTTCTTTGGAAGTTGGGCTACAGCAACGCATGAGCGAGCTGGTTTGTGAGATCCGAAAAAGCCGGAGTAGATTTCATTCATGGAGGTAAAGTATTTCATGTCTGTTAAAAATACGGTAGTTTTTACTATGGATTCTATGGGAAGTCCAACCTCTTCAAGGATCGCCTTAATGTTAGAAAGAGCCACGGCTGTTTGATCGCGAATATCATGGGAGACTAATTCACCAGTTTTTGGATCCATGCCTATTTGACCAGAGATGAAGATAAAATCCCCTGCTTTAACAGCGTGGCTGTAGGGGCCTACCGGTTGTGGAGCTTTGCTACTTCTTAAAAATTCCATCTCTTTTCTCCTTGTGATCCTTGTCTCAACGGGGTTTCAGGAAGAAAGCGATTGACAATAAATCACGCTTTAGATATGTGCATAAACGTAGTAAAGAGTCAATGTGATTGTGAAATTCTTCTTCCAAATCGGCAACTAAGAGGTACCCTATGTTCGAATATCCTAATAGTTTTCTATGGTGGTCTTCAGCTATCCCATTGCACTATTAGCAGAGGTTGTTTCTGTGGAATTCCAAAATGGTGGAACTTCTCCTGTTGAAGAACCAAGGATTATCGCCTTCTGTTGCATGTATTGTGCTTATGCGGCAGCGGATGCAGCAGGATCGATGAGGCTAAACTATCCACCAAATGTTCATATCGTTCTTATGCCCTGTTCTGGAAGGGTTGATGATCTCTTTATTTTGAAAGCCTTTGAGAGCGGAGCTGACGGCGTGTATATAGCGGGATGTGAAGAGGGTTCTTGTCATTTTGTAAGCGGAAATCTTAGAGCGAAAAGGAGAGTTTTTTTTCTGAAGAGAATCTTAGAAGAAATAGGTATTGAGCCTGAGAGGCTTGAAATGTTTCATATAAGCGCATCTCAGGGAGGGCTTTTTGCTAGAGTAGCAAAGGAGATGACCGAAAAGGTAAGGTTACTTGGTATTATTAAATGGAACAAATCTTAACAAGGGGCGGCTTGGGTCGCAAGGAAAAAGAACCGTTGCCTTCTTAGAGGGAGGAACCATCTAATGGTTGTTGCAGAAAGAAAACCTATACAAGAAATCATGGAAATGGTCGCCGGTTACAACAAGATTTTACTAGTGGGTTGTAAGGGTTGTGTTACCGTTTGTTGTGCTGGCGGCACAAAGGAAGTAGGCATTCTCGCTTCGACTTTAAGGATTGCGAGAAAAAAGGAAGGAAAACCTATTGAAATTGTAGAACGCACCCTTGAGCGCCAATGTGACCCGGAGTATATAGAGCAGGTAGCGGATGTGGTTGAAAGGGACGGTGTTGAGGCTGTTCTTTCAATGGCCTGTAGTGTTGGTCCTCAATATATGGCTAAGAGGTATAATATCCCTGTGTATCCATCGCTAAATACCACCTTCATAGGCGGTTCTTTAGAACATGGTGTATGGGCTGAATTCTGTCAAGCCTGTGGAAACTGTGTGATTCATCATTTTGGTGGCATCTGTCCGGTCTCAAGATGTTCAAAGAGCCTTTTCAATGGACCTTGCGGCGGTTCGTCTAAAGGTAAGTGCGAAGTTAGCTCCGAAATAGATTGTGCATGGCAACTTATCTATGATCGCATGATAGCCCTTGGAAAACTTGATGAACTTACGAAGGTGTTTCCTGTAAAGGATTGGTCAACCAGTAGAGACGGTGGACCACGCAAGGTGGTCAGGGAGGATATGAGGCTATGAAAGTAGGAAGCAAGCTTGAAAAGGTATTGGCTGCTGGGCATTTTGCTGTAACGGGAGAGCTTGGCCCCCCTAGAGGTGCCGATGTAGAGGTGATACGTAAAAAGGCTGAACATCTAAGAGGGATTGTGGATTCTATAAACGTAACGGATAACCAGACTTCGGTTGTGAGAATGTGTAGCATGGCGGTTTGTAAGCTTCTTGTAGATATGGGTCTTGAACCTAATCTTCAAATGACCTGCCGAGACAGAAACCGTATTGCCATCCAGAGTGATCTCCTAGGAGCTTATGCCTTGGGAATTAGAAATGTGCTATGTCTTTCTGGCGACCATAATAAGTTTGGGGATCATCCTCAAGCTAAGAACGTTTTCGATCTCGATTCTATGCAGCTTATCCAGGTCGTGAGAAAGATGAGGGATGAAGGAAAGCTTTTGAATGGGCAGGAGTGTGAAGGAAAGGCCTCCTTTTTTATAGGGGCGGCAGTGAACCCCTTTGGAGATCCCTTCGATTTCAGACCCATACGTCTTGCAAAGAAGGTAGCAGCAGGAGTTGATTTTGTTCAGACCCAGTGCATCTACAACATGGACAAATTCAAAGAATACATGAGAAGAGTTGTTGATATGGGACTTGCCGAAAAATGCTATATATTGGCGGGGATTACACCCTTAAAATCTCTTGGCATGGCAAGGTATATGGCTAAATCGGTTCCTGGACTTGATGTTCCCGATTACTATATAAAGCGTCTCCAGGGTGTTCCCAAAGATAAGCAGGCCGAAGAGGGTATTAAGATGGCCGTTGAGCAGATCCAAGAGATTAGGGAAATCCCAGGGGTCGCAGGTATCCATCTCATGGCTATAGAGTGGGAACACAAGGCCAAGGAGATTCTTGAAAGGGCAGGATTGCTGCCAAGACCTGAAGTAAATTAGCTTTCTTTTTTGACCGGATAGTAGTAGGTTCTAATAGCGTAGAAATAGGCCCTCTATGAAGTCCATAGAGGGCTTTTTGATAACCTTTCGGAGCGATATCCCATGGGCTGTTCCGAAGTTGTTATTTCGGGAGATATTGGTGGAACCCATATTAGACTTTCCCTCGTGGGGAAGGATGGTCGAATCTATTCAATGGTAAAAAGGGAAATTAATGAAACTTCTAGAGATGATGCCCATGTTTTTCTAGCCTCCGTTAAGGCCTGGTGTATAGAACTATTTGAATATGCTAAAGAATCTAGACTTTCTGTTCTGGGGGTAGGACTTGGCGTAGCCGGGAAGATTGACTATCGTCGAGGACTTATTCTCTTCTCTCCCAATCTTCCGGTATCACACAATATTTCCCTAGTTTCTGAACTGTCCTCCTCCCTTTCTCTTCCCGTATTTATAGAAAATGATGCCAATGCTTTTGGTCTCGGTGAGGCTTGGATGGGGGGTGCAAGGGAATGGAAGAGCTGGTTAGGGATAACGCTGGGAACTGGGGTAGGAGGATGCATTTTTCTGAATGGGAAACTTTGGAGAGGGGATGAAGAGGCAGGTTTTGCAGGGGAAATAGGCCACACCACGGTCATTCCTGGAGGACTCGTCTGTGCTTGCGGTAAAAAGGGGTGTTTAGAGGCCTACTCTTCTGAGGGAGGACTAAGAAGACAGGTTTTTATTGACGTAAAAGAGGGATGGAAGGGTTCTCCGGTTAGGCCCTCGGATCCTGACTTTTATATTAAAAACGTGTCTAATCTTACTGCGAAGATACTCTTTAAGAGGGCATTAGAGGAGGATGATGCCTATGCTAGATATCTTTTTGATCAACTCGGAAGAATGCTAGGGATTTCCATTTCCAATGTATTCACAACTCTTGGAATCCATAGGGTAGTTATTGGTGGTGGAGTAAGTAATGCCTGGGATCTATTTGTTCCATCGCTTTATGAAGCTCTGAAGGACAATTGTTCAATGGTAGAATTTCAAAAGATTTTAATCGTTAAGAGTCCCTTGGCTGATAGTGCTGCCATACTTGGTGCAGCAAGGTGTGCCTTCGATAACCTTAAAGAAGCGCCTAAGTAACTCTTATATGGAGAATCTTTTTGTAGCTCTAGGCATGACCTTTTTTTCTGGGATGGCTACAGCCATAGGAAGCGCTATCGCTTTCTTTGCTACAGTAACAAATTATCGCTTCCTCTCTATCTCAACAGGCTTTTCTGCTGGAGCCATGCTCTATGTTTCTTTTTCGGAGCTCCTTCCAAGAAGTGCTTCATATTTTGTGGCCCAATACGGGGAGATCTCCGGTAGGTGGTTTCATCTCTTAGCTTTTTTCGCTGGGATAGCTTTAATTGGGGTGATCGATATCATAGTTCCCTCTGAAGAGAACCCCCATGAAACCAGAAGCGAGACTAGTTTCAAGGCCCTTAAAGTTACCTGTGGAGAAGGGGAAGCGGACAAGATAATTTCTAAGAACATGGTTTCTCGAGCTGGGGTATTTGCTGCAATTGCTATAGGGATTCATAACTTTCCCGAGGGTCTCACTACCTTCTTTTCTACTCTCGAGAATTTCCAGATGGGATTAACAATTGCCCTGGCCGTTGCCCTCCATAATATTCCAGAGGGTATAACTGTGTCAGTTCCAATCTTTTATGCCACAGGAAGGCGCTGGAAGGCTTTTATCTACTCTGCTTTAACTGGTCTTGCGGAACCAGTTGGTGCCTTATTCTTTTACGTTATCCTTAATTTGATCCTTCAGGACAGTGCGCTTTTTTCGAATGTCCTTGGATATATACTAGCAATGGTTGCAGGTATAATGGTTTATGTAAGTGTTGACGAGCTTCTTCCAATAAGTCGAGCTTACGGTAAAGGGCATGATAGCCTTGTTGGGTTTATAATAGGAATGGGGATTACAGCGGTGGGGCTTACTATTTTAAAGTAATAAAGTTTTTAGTTGACAGAGATATTTTTTTAAGATTTTATTCTACATGATAATGATTTTCTGTTGAGAATTTTTTAATAAGGATAAACCTCATGAAAGAGGCTTCCGAGGACTTAGAGACTAGATTTCATAAGCTTATGGAGAAGCTGAAGGAGCACCAATTTAGATTTACACCTCAACGTATAGCGGTTCTTAGAGCCTTAGTCTTTTCGGATATTCATCCTAGTGTAGAGGATGTTTTCCACCAGGTTAGAGAACAATTTCCTACAACAAGCATAGCCACCGTATATAAAACGGTAGCTCTTCTGAAAGATCTTGGAGAGATTCTTGAATTGGGATTTCCAGATATGAGCAATCGTTACGATGCGAGGAAGCCCTACCCTCATCCCCATGTGATATGCCTTCGATGTAGAAAGATAATTGATCCAGAACTAGAAAGAGTGCCAGAGCTAGAGCGAGAGATCAGGCATAAGACGGGATTTCTAATACTTTCCCATAGGGTTGACTTCTTTGGAATTTGCCCCGAGTGTCAGCAATCAGAGAGCCTTTAGCGAAGGGTGCTGACTAAAAGTCCCCCGGGTGACATCGCAGGAAGGGTTTCAATTATCAGTGGGTTAGGTGGAGCTAGGATCCTAAAATAGGGTCCCTTTAATAAAAGTAAAACATTAGGAGGAGCGAGATGACCAAGAAACAGGTAGAAGCTTTTGTTGGTAGTAGAACCACCCTTAATAGGGGCCCAACACTTAGGGATTGGTGGCCTAATATGTTAAACATCGGGATGCTTCACCGTCCATCTCCTGCCTCCAGCCCTATGGATCAGGGTTTTAATTATGCTGAGGAGTTCAAAAAACTTGATTACTTTGCTTTGAAGAAGGATCTTTATGAGCTTATGACGACCTCTCAAGAATGGTGGCCCGCCGACTGGGGACACTATGGAGGTCTTATAATAAGGCTTGCTTGGCACAGTGCTGGAACATACCGTATGGCGGACGGTCGGGGTGGGGGTGGTAATGGAAATATTCGTTTTGCCCCAATTGGGAGTTGGCCTGATAATGCAAATCTCGACAAGGCCAGAAGGCTTCTATGGCCTATAAAGAAGAAGTACGGGAACAGGATTTCCTGGGCGGACCTTATTATTCTCGCAGGAAACTGTGCACTAGAATCTATGGGGTTTAAGCTTCTAGGATTTGGTGCTGGTCGAGTTGATATTTGGGAACCAGAAGAAGATATATACTGGGGACCTGAAACTGAATGGCTAGGTGATATGCGCCACAGGGAGGAACGCAAGCTGGAACATCCTCTTGCGGCAACTCAAATGGGGCTTATCTACGTCAATCCGGAGGGACCAAATGGTAACCCCGATCCCGTCGCTTCGGCCCGCGATGTTAGAGAGGCCTTTCGTCGTATGGGCATGAACGATGAAGAAACCGTAGCTCTTGTTGCCGGCGGTCATACGGTAGGAAAATGCCATGGTGCAGGAGATCCCTCTCTTGTCGGTCCTGAGCCTGATGCTGCTCCCATAGAGCAACAGGGACTTGGGTGGATTAGTAAATTTGGAACTGGAAAAGGTCCTGACACTATTACAAGTGGTATAGAGGGAGCTTGGACGCCTACACCTACCAAGTTTGATATGAGTTATTTCGATATGCTCTTTGGCTATGAATGGGAACTGACGAAGAGTCCCGCAGGAGCTTGGCAGTGGCACGCAAAGGATGTTAGTGAGGAACACATGGTCCCAGACGCCCACGATCCGTCCAAAAAACACCGTCCTATGATGACCACTGCCGATCTGTCACTTCGCTTTGATCCTGTATTTGAATCGATCGCCCGCCGTTTTCATGGTGATCCCCAGGCCTTTGCCGATGCTTTTGCTCGTGCTTGGTTCAAGCTGACTCATAGGGATATGGGGCCAAAATCCCGCTATCTTGGACCTGAGGTTCCCTCCGAGGACTTCATTTGGCAGGATCCTCTGCCGCCAGTTGATCATCCGCTGGTTGATTCAAAGGATATAGCCGAGCTTAAAGCTAAGATACTAGCCTCGGGCCTAACTATCCCTGAGCTTGTTATGACCGCTTGGGCCTCCGCTTTTACCTATCGTGATTCGGATAAAAGGGGTGGAGCAAATGGGGCTCGAATTCGCCTATCTCCCCAAAAGGACTGGGAAGTTAATGAACCCGACAAGCTGGCTAAGGTATTGAAGGTCCTAGAGGGGATCCAACAGGAGTTTAATTCTTCCCAAAATAACGGGAAGAAGATTTCTATGGCCGATCTTATTGTGCTTGGTGGTAGCGTGGCAATAGAGGCCGCTGCTAAGGCTGCCGGTTACCCACTGGAGGTTCCCTTCGATCCGGGTCGAACGGATGCGTCACAGGATCAGATAGATATTGATTTTTACACTCAAATAGAGCCAGTTGCTGACGGATTCAGAAATTATTTAAGGGAAGGAGTAACTTTTCCCGCCGAGGAGCTTCTCTTAGATAGAGCTCAATTGCTGACTCTTACAGCTCCAGAAATGACTGTCCTCATTGGGGGAATGAGGATTTTAGGCTGTAACTTTGGGAGATCCTCCTATGGGGTGTTTACAAAACGAGTTGGTGTTTTAACAAATGATTTCTTTGTTAACCTATTGGATATGGACACCCTTTGGAGTCCCCTATCGGAGGAAAGGTATATCTTTGAGGGACGGGATCGGAAAACGGGTGAATTGAAGTGGGTTGCTACAAGGGTTGATTTAATCTTTGGCCATAATTCCCAATTGAGAGCCATTTCGGAGTTTTATGCTCAGGATGATGCGATGGAGAAGTTTATTCGTGATTTCGTCAAGGCATGGTATAAGGTTATGAATCTTGATCGCTTTGACATTAAGTGGCGTTGATAAATCCATTGGCTAGTAGGTGTAATAGGCGACCCTTTGGGTTGCCTATTATGGTGATGAACTTGGATGGGGGAAGTTAGGGCTATTCTACGGTCTTTAGTCTTTCCAGAATCCTTTTCTTAACTTCTTCATGCCTTTCCGGGTTTAGAATCTTTGATCCCTCCAAGGTGTTGACATAGAAAATATCAGCAACTTGGGCCCCAGGTGTGGTAATTTTAGCAAGTTGTATAGATAAATCGAGTTTGAAGAGTTCATCTGAGATAGCGTAAAGGACTCCAGGTCGATCCCAGGTATAGACTTCTAAAATGGTGTAGAAGTCTGAGGATTCCTCATCAATTATTACCCTGTCTGGTCTAACGGGGGGTATGGTTTTTCTAATGTGGTAGGTTGCTACGCGATTTTTAATTAGATTATCTAAGTAGGACCGATCCTCCAAGGACTTTTTCATATCTTCTTTGAAGCGGTTCCATAACCGATCTGGATTTAGGGGATCTGGGATTTCATTTATCCTTAGGACATCCAAAGCGATGCCAGAACTCCTTGTAAATATGTCTGCTGAAAGTATATTAACACCACAGCACCATAATACGCCGGTAATTATTGCAAAAAGACCGGGCCGATCATAGGTTGCTACAGTCACCTGCCAAATATCCTTTTCTTCCTGGTAGGTTTTTACTACGAGCCTATTTTCATTGGATAATTCCTGTTCCATGAAGTAATGCTCTATAATATCCTTTGGACTTTGGCTTAACAAATACCGGTGGGAAAGGGTCTCAAGCCAAGTAACGATTTTGGGGATATGCTTTTCTGAGTCGTCCTTTTCCAACAAGGCTTCTAGGCACTTTTCTTGAATGTTTTTTATACGTTCACCCACGTCCCTTTGCCAGTCTCGCCCTGTGAGAATTCGTCGAATTTTCCCGTAGAGTTCCCTTAAGAGAGAGGTGCGCCATGTATTCCAGGCACTTGGTCCAGTTGCCCTGGAATCGGCTATAGTAAGGAGATAGAGCATATCAAGGCGAGTCGGATTTTCGATTATAGCTCCGCATTTAACAATGGGCTTTTCGTCGGAGAGGTCACGTTTTAGGGCCGTTTCAGCTAGAATTAAATGATTTTTTACTAGGAAAACAATAAGTTCTGTCTCTTCACCTGTCATACCTAATCGTTGGCAGATATGTTCCGATAGGCGAGCTCCGTGCTCGGCGTGGTTTTTCCCATGACCCTTTCCAATGTCGTGAATAAGGGAGGCCAAGAAAAGGCATCGTTTCTGATACGGAGTTAATTCTCGGATGAGCTCTGGTGCACCCATACGTTCTACGGATGGATCGGGATCTGTTTCTATTAGGTGGAGTTCCCTTACAGTCCGAAGCAAATGCTCATCGACGGTGTAGAGGTGGTAGACGTCATATTGAACTCGATACCTAACATGTTGAAACTCGGGGATAAAGGTTTGAAGAAAACCCGTCTCAACCATCATCTTTAATACGTTAAAAGCATTTTTAGGATTTAGGAGTATTTCAAAAAAGAGTCTGCTCGCCTCTGGGTCTTGCCTTACATCGTCATTTATGATCGAAAGGTGACCTCGTATTATTTGGCCCGTTCTGTGATGAAAATGACATCCTCTTGAGGCTGCCTCATGAAAAAGTCGCATGATAATTATAGGATTTGACGCAATTTGGGAAGGATTTGCGAAGCGTATATGGTGCCCCTCCAGTAGGAATGTTCCATCACCTATTGGCTCTCCTTTGGGAACATAGAGTTGTAGTTTCCAATCGGAAAGGGATTTTTCTGTGGCCATCATTTTGAAACGCTCGAAGAAAAATGTAGAGGTCCTTCGTATCCGCGATGTATGCTGATAATAGTTTCTCATGAAGGCCTCAACCATTTCCTTTATGTCTTTTCTTTCTAAGTTGTGGAGGGGCTGACGCCTGTGTTCCAGGGATGAATAGGCCCCTATGAATTCCCCTAAGGCCGATGAAACCAGTTTTTCAAGATCGGCGAAATAGATTTGATCTTGCCGTCTTCCGCTAAGGGCATGTAATTGAAGCCGGACTTGCCAAAGGAAGTTTTCAGCCTCTATAAGCCAAAGTTTTTCATCTCTCGATAGTATGCTATCGGGAAGGCTTTCGTAGTCGGTAGAGCCGGTCATGGCCCAGCAAATCCACCTTACGATATGAACATCCCTAAGTCCTCCGATCCCCTCTTTAATGTGGGGTTCAAGGAGGTAGGAGCTGTCGCCATAGCGATCGAACCTAGATCGAATGTATCTCTTGAGCTCTTCCAGGAAGAAGCTTTTCCCCTTTTTCCCTACAAGTTTTCTTAACCTGCTTTGCCAATCGTTATAAAGAAGCAAATCTCCTGCTATGAGTTTTGATGTAATGTGGCTCGTAAGGACTGAGAAATTCTCCTTTGCAAGTATTAGGGCTCCAGACAGAGGAAGCACATTGTGACCTACTTCTACACCTATATCCCAAAGGGAGTAGGTAAACTTCTGAATGAACCTTTGGTAGGTTTTCTCAAGTCTTCCTCGGTAAAGAAAGAGGATATCGATATCGGAAAGAAAGCTTAGTTCACCTCTACCGAGCCCTCCTACACCTATTATTGCCCATGGGCAGTTGAGTTTCATCGGAAGGAAAAAACTACCGATTATTGAGGAGATTCTGGAACTAAAGACCCGGGCCTCCTCTAGACCAGGCAATCCCTGTCGGGAAAGCTCATAAAACTCACGACGAGCCTGGCGGATAAGTTCAGAAAGGCCAGGTTGGATAGAGGGATCGCTTTCAGAGCGCATCCTCACCCCATTCTCCAGTTCTTATTCTCATACAGTTTTCTAAGGAAAATATGAAGATCTTACCATCTCCTATCTTTCCCGTTCTCGCTGCTTCCCTTATTGCCTCGACTATTTCAGCTACTCTGTGGTCTTCACAGGCTATTTCTATTTTGATTTTGGGGATAAAATCTACTACATATTCGGCTCCACGGTAGATCTCCGTGCGACCCTTTTGTCGGCCAAATCCTTTGACCTCGGTAATGGTCATACCCTTTACGCCAATTTCTGAAAGGCGTTCCTTAACATCGTCAAGTTTGAAGGGTTTTATGATCGCTGAGATAAGTTTCATAGGTCCTTTCTCCTAAACTATTTAAACCTCTTTGTAACCATGAGCGATTGGCATACGGCGTCCTAAACCGAAGGCTTTAGACGTTACTTTAAGCACTGGGGGAGCCTGTCTCCTTTTGTATTCATTTTTTACCACCATTCGAATTACCTGTTCGGTAGTGGCCTTATCAAATCCACGGCCTACAATATCTTCAAATGAAAGATTTTCACCTACATAGAGCTCTAGGATAGAGTCTAGTATATCATAAGGAGGCAGGGTATCCTGATCTTTTTGGTTTGGTCTAAGCTCTGCTGATGGAGGTTTTTCAATGATTCTTTTAGGAATCCAGTCATGGTGGGAGTTAATCCTTTGAGCGATTTGATAAACGAGGCTCTTTGGTACGTCGCCAATAACGGCAAGTCCCCCATTCATATCGCCGTATAGAGTGCAGTATCCGACGGCGAGTTCTGATTTATTTCCGGTGGATAACAGTAGCAGTCCAAATTTGTTAGATATTGCCATAAGAACTAAACCTCTGAGTCGCGCCTGAATGTTTTCTTCCGTAACGTCGGGAGCCATTCCCTTAAAAATTTCAGAGAGTCCATCGCAGGTGGCTTTATACATTTCAACTATTGGGACTACGGAAAATCTAATCCCAAGCCGCATAGATAGTTGCTCTGCATCTTCAAGGCTTTCAGGGGAGCTGTAGGGGCCTGGCATAGCAATTCCCCAAACCCTCTCTGCTCCTAGAGCAATAACCGCAAGAGAAGCTGTAACGGCTGAATCTATCCCCCCGCTCAGTCCTATAACAACACCGGGAAATCCGCATTTTCTAACATAGTCTCTTATACCCAAAACGAGGGCATCTATTAGTTGATCTATCCTAAGTGAATAATCTATTCGTAAATCTCCCTTTATCTCTTTTAAGTCAAACACGATGAGATCTTCTTCGAAGGAGGCTCCTCTACAGACTATTTCCCCCTTTGGGGTTACCACCATGCTGTGTCCCTGGAAGATGAGCTCGTCATTGCCTCCTACCTGGTTTACGTAAATCACAGGAGCCTCAATTTCGTTAGCAACTCTTGAAAGAAGTGGTACCATCACCTGTTCCATCTTTCCTACGAAATACGGTGAGGCTGCTATATTGATAGCGGCCGAGATCCTATGTTTCTTAAGATCCTCAACGGGATCTACAGGATAGAACCTACGAGGCAATATCCCTTCTCGATTCCAAATGTCCTCGCAAATGGTCAATCCAAAATGAAATCCTTCAAAGGAAAAGGTGGCTGTTTCGATCCCTGGTTCAAAGTATCGTTCTTCATCGAAGACATCGTAAAAAGGTAGGAGTCTTTTGTGGGCTTTGAGAATTATTTTTCCCTTATTCATAAATATTGCCGTGTTTCGATAGGGTTTTCCAGAGGGGAGCTCATTTCGAGTAATCAGTCCAAAAACTATGCCTATCTTCTCACTTATCCTTTCAAGATACGGAAGGACCTTCATGCTTGAATCGACAAAGGAAGGTTTATCTAGAAGATCTCTTGGTGGATAACCTATGAGGGAAAGTTCAGGAAAGATAACTAGGCTACAACCTCTCTGTTTGGCCTCTTCTGCCATCCGAGCTGTTAGCTCTACATTTCCATAAAAATCTCCAATGAGGGGATTGATCTGAGCTAACCCAATTTTCATAGGTCCCTATCCCTTCGGTGTAATTTTTGTGCGCTTAAAAATCCTTTAAATCCTATTGAAAAATCGATGTTATGGCAACAACAGTTTCTATTAACCTTTACTTTCCATCCTAGAGTTTTTTTGGTATTTAAAATTTTTGCAGGAAAGATTCTCATGTTGGATAACAGGGAAAAATGAGTGGGAGCAATTGCTGTAGTTTTCAATCAAACATTTCTACTATAAGCCCCAGAGGGGAACATTCTAGTCATTGTTACACCGTAGTAAAACGTTCTCTTGCCATCTCAATAATTTTCAACCTCCTTATTCCTATCTTCCAGATTATTGGTGGGATTTACGCAAACAGCACCGCTATTCTTTCGGACGCCCTCCATAATCTTGGCGATTCTATAACCTTGATACTTACCTACATAGCCTTCATCGCGGCGAGAAAAACGGCAACAGCTACCCATACCTTTGGTTATAAGCGTGCGGAAGTCATTGCGGCCTTCTTTAATACCATGATTATAGTAGGTGCTTCGGCTCTAATTTTAGCAGAGGCCGTTGAAAGGTTCTTGCATCCAAAACCCATTCTGGGAGAGTGGGTCGTGGGTCTTGCCTTGGTAGGCATGATAGGAAACGGGATTTCGGTATTCCTTCTTCATCGCCATACCGAGGGCAACATGAACATAAAAAGTGCCTTTATTCATCTCTTAGGGGATTTTTTGACATCTCTTGGTGTGCTTTTAGGAGGTATTGTGCTTCTTTTTAAACCTTGGTATTGGATTGACCCCCTTTTGTCATTTGCCATAGTAGTCCTTATCATTAAAGGTTGTTGGAGAATATTTCGGGATGCTCTAAGGATTCTTATGGAAGCGACCCCTCCTAATGTTGATCTATGTAAGGTCAAGGAAGCTATCGAAGGTATACAGGGTGTTTTAGGAGCTCACTATCTGCATGCTTGGATGGTTCACCCCTCCAATGTGGCCTTCTCATGCCATGTGGTAGTAGAGGACCAGCCTCTTAGTAGTGTAGCTTCTCTAAGGAAAAACATTGAAGATATGTTAAATGTCCGCTTCCAAATCAACCACCCTATTTTACAGTTTGAAACTGCTCCATGCGGTACAGGGGCAATGATCTGCGAGTTGGCTTGCACTGAATACCAGGCTTCTAATCATGACGGAACACCCAGGGATCGGTCTATATCTTCCTATACGAGTTTTATTAAATCACCTGCTTTCAAGGAAAAGCTAGCTCTACTTCTTAGAGTTTTATTCGGGGGAGTGTTTATCTTTGCAAGCCTTGACAAGATCCTTAATCCAAAATCCTTTGCTGAGGTTATCTTCAATTATCATGTCCTTCCAGATGTTCTTATAAATTTTGTTGCGGTGACTCTTCCATGGGTTGAGTTTGTAACCGGTTCCTCTCTGGTAGGTGGATGGGGAGTTATGGGAGCCCTTGCGGTTCTCAACAGTCTTCTCATGATATTTATAGGGCTTATTATTTTCAATATAATCCGGGGGATCGATATAAGTTGTGGTTGTTTTTTTACAGAGATCGAAAATGTATCTACTGCCACAATGTGGCTTGAGGTTTTTAGAGATTTTGTAATCCTTATGATAGGGCTTTGGCTTTTTAGGTATTATAGTATGGGCGTAAAGTCTAATCCTTGGAAGGAATCCGAATTAAAGTAGATATGCCCTCTTTCCAGCTCCGTAAAAAAAATCTATTCTAGTTTCGCTTAAAATACTTTTGAATACAAGGAGAGGGGTAATGAAACTTGGTATAGTTGGGCTTCCAAGGTCGGGAAAAACTACTCTTTTTTCTGCTCTAACGGGACGTCCATATGAGGAACTTGTAGCCTTTAGTAAATCTGGAAGCATCCAGGGGGTCGTTCCTGTCCCCGATGAAAGACTTGAATGGCTTGCTGAAAGATACCATCCAAAAAGGGCGGTGCCAGCGATGGTGACCTATTTTGATTTTCATGGTGGAACTGACACGGAGGACAAAAGAAGTTATATATCTATGCTTCTTACAAGCATTCGTCCCCTAGACGCTCTTATTATGGTAGTTAGAAACTTTAATGATCCGGTCCTTGGGGCGCCAGATGTTATTCGGGATTTTAGAAGACTTGAGGAAGAATTTCTTATAGCCGATCTCTCCACTGTAGAGAAACGTCTCGAAAGGATTGAACAGGAACGGAAAAAGGGACGAAGGGGCCTCGACCGTGAGGCGGAGCTGCTTTACGAATGTAATAACATTCTTAGCCGAGAAGAACCTTTGAGAAATTACCCAGCGATTGCGGTAGTTCCAGAGTTACGGGGTTTTACATTTCTTACGGCAAAACCTTTGCTTGTGGTGGTAAATAATGAAGATTTCGAGGAGGTTTTGCCAAATGTCGATTTTAAAAATGTAGATGCTATCGCTGTGAGAGCAAGGCTTGAAATGGAGATTCTTCAACTTCCTCAAGAGGAGGTTGAATCCTTCAAAGAAAGCTTTGGTCTAAAGATTTTGGCTAGGGATCTCCTTATAAAAAGATCCTATTCGCTTCTACGGCTCATAACCTTCTTCACGATAGGAGAAGATGAGGTTAGAGCTTGGACTATTCCAGAAGGAACAACGGCTCTTAAGGCTGCTGGGACAATCCATTCAGACATGGAAAAGGGCTTCATTAGAGCGGAGGTTGTGGCCTATGACGATTTAAGGAAGACCGGTAGTTATAATGCAGCTAAAAGGGAGGGCCTTGTTCGCTTAGAAGGCAAGGATTATGTTGTTCATGACGGTGACATTCTCCACATTCGTTTTGGAGCCGCTTCTTCAACGGTGAAGAAATAATTAGGTAGATATGGTAATTAGGCTTCGAGGTGTAACTCAACATAATCTCTCTAACATAGATCTTGATATTCCCCTAGGGAAGATGATCGGATTATGTGGCGTAAGCGGCTCAGGTAAATCTTCCCTTGCTTTCCATGTCATTCATGCAGAGGGACAGCGGCGCTACGTGGAAACCTTTTCTCCCTATGTGCGCCAATTTTTAGAAAGACTTGCTGCTCCCTCGGCTGAATCTATTGAAAACATCCCACCTACTATAGCCCTCGAGTCTGGAACTACAGTAAAGAATGCCCGTTCTACTGTAGGCACCTTGACCGATCTAAACGATTACCTTAAGCTTCTTTACTCTATGGATACTTCCTCTAATTCAAATCCGCTCGTAGAGGCTTACTGTCCAAATTGCCAAGTCCCAATTCGCTCAGAAACAGTAGAGTCCATCCTGTCGTGGATTCGATCTCTCAGAAGGGGTGAACGATTTCTTATCCTTGCTCCTCTCAACATGGGTAGCTTCGATCCTAAAGAGCTAATCTACAGGGGATTTGTTAGGATTTATGTTGAGGGACGGCAGATTCATCTTGAGGAGGAGCCTATTCCTAATAACTTTACCTCTCCCGTGTCGGTTGTTGTGGATCGCTTGGTTCATACCGCCAATGAAGAAGCTCGTATTACTGAAGCTCTTCGAGTTGCTATAGATTTAGGAAACGGTACTGTAGAGCTTGTTTTTTCCGATGGAACAACCCAGTTATTTCATACTAAAAAATGCTGCCCTAAGTGTGGTTTTAACGTGCCTGATAAGCGTCCAGAGCTTTTCTCCTTCAATAGCCCCATAGGTGCCTGTCCCGAGTGTAAGGGTTTTGGAAGGATTATTGGTGTCAATCCTAATCTGGTTGTGCCTGATCGGACTCTTAGCCTTTCCGAAGGCGCGATAAAACCTTGGCCCCCTGGTAGTTACGAATACAAGGATCTTATGAAATTTTGCTGGAGAGAAGGGATTCCCACGGACGTTCCCTATGAGAAGCTTCCTCAGGACGCAAAGGACAAAATATTTAATGGAACCGATGATTTTTATGGTGTCAAAGGATTCTTTGAATGGTTAGAGGAAAAACGTTACAAGGTGCATGTGAGGGTTTTTCTTTCCCGTTATCGAGCCTTTATTCCATGTCCGGTCTGTCATGGGACCCGTTATCGTAAAGAAGCCGAAATTTTTAGGCTCCTTGGGGTTCCAATATATGAACTCCAGAGCTGGAGTATAGGAAGGTGTTTAGATTTTTTTGAGAAACATCGAAATCTTTTATCTTTTACAAAATCGTCGGCTATCCTCACAGAAGAGATTATTCGACGTCTTGAGCTTCTGGTTTTACTTCGCCTAGGCTATCTTTCTCTAGATCGCCCCTCCAGGACCCTTTCTGGTGGTGAGGTTCAGAGAGTCCACCTTGTCAGAGTTCTTGGAAGTGGTTTAAGTAACGTGCTTTATATCATAGATGAACCTAGCACAGGGCTTCATTCTCAGGATCTAGAACACCTTGTTAAAGCTTTGAGGCGTTTTGTAGAACAGGGTAATACGGTTTTGGTTGTAGATCACGATCCCGAAATTTTGAGAGCCTGCGACGAACTTATCGAACTTGGACCAGGTGGAGGAAGGAAGGGGGGAAAAATAATCGCCCGGGGAACCCCTAAAGAATTGGCCCTTAACCCCCATAGTATTACAGGACCCTATCTACGAAGAGGCGATGTGGCCTCCTTCAAGGTGTCTCAAACCGAAGAGGTTACAATATCGCCTAATGCTATAGTTGTAAAAGAGGCCCAGGTCCATAATCTGAAAACTATTTCTGCAACCTTCCCCCTTGGACGGCTTATAGGTGTAAGTGGTGTGTCGGGAGCTGGTAAAACAACTCTTGTTCGGACAGTGCTTTATTCTAGTTGGCTTCGTCATAGGGGGCTCCCTGTGGATGATGAAATTCCTCCAGGGAACTGGAAAGTGGAGGGTTTACAACTTGTTAATCAGATGATGTTTGTTGATCACCGTCCTCTTACTCGGACTCCTAGAGCTAATCTTCTAACCTATTCGGGAATTATGTCCACTGTGAGAAGTATCTTTGCCAATACCGAGGAAGCTCGAGAGAAGGGTTATGGACCGGGTTTTTTTTCTTTCAATCAACCTGGTGGTCGATGTGAAGTTTGTCAAGGAGAAGGTTACGAACATCATGAAATGCAATTTCTTGCCGATGTTTATTCTGAATGTCCTGCCTGCCGTGGGAAGCGGTTTAAAGAAGAGGCTCTAAAGATTCGCTACAGGGGCTGGAATATAGCCGACTTTTTGGACGCAACAGCCCATGATCTTGTGACCCATTTTAACGACCACCCTAGCATTGTTAAAGCGCTCCAACCCTTTTTTCTACTTAGGCTGGATCACCTAAAACTTGGTCAACCCTTAGCGACCCTTTCGGCTGGAGAGTCTCAACGTTTGAAACTTGTCCCCTTTATCCATGACGTTTTGAAGAAGGAAGGTAATTCTGTTGATCGTGGCCATCATTTCTTTTTTATCCTAGATGAGCCATCGAAGGGGCTTCATCTTCGAGATTTAGAGAATCTATTAGAGGTGTTGAAACTTATCACCGGCAAAGGACACACAGTAGTAATAGTGGAGCATAACATCTCTCTTCTTCTACGTTGCGATTGGATTATAGATCTTGGTCCTGGTTCTGGAGAGGAGGGAGGAAGATTGATATACGAAGGTCCTCCCTTGGGGCTTATAAAATGTCAAGAGAGCGTTACCGGAAGAGTTATAAGGGGTGTACTTGAGACCTCTTCTGTTTCAGAGCCCCCTAGACTTTTAGGTTGCAGTCAAGGTTCCCCATCAAGGGAAATCCTTATGAAGGGTGTGAGACATCATACTTTGAATATTGATGAAGCAAGACTTCCCCTTGGTTCGATGATAGCTATTACCGGTTTGAGTGGATCAGGAAAATCGAGCCTTGCCTTTGATGTGCTCTTTATCGAAGGACAGAGGCGTTATCTAGAGTGTCTTTCTAACTATGTTAGAAATTATTTTCCCCTTCCTGAAAGACCAACAGTTGATCTCTTGGAGGGGCTTCCACCAACGGTTGCTGTTGAGCAGCCTTTGAGCCGACTCGGTAATAAATCTACCGTTGGGACAGTTACGGAGATTTACCATTTTCTGCGAGTACTCTTTGCTAGAGCTGGAGAACAGTATTGTCCTAAATGCGAACAGCTTGTAGAAAGCCTTACCGAGGATGAGGTTATTGAACGTGTTGAAAGGGCCCTTCGGAGATCTAATCCTCCCTCGGTCTTAGTTCAAGTGGTCTTTAGACGAAAGGGTCTCTATCGTGATTTAGCTCAGAGACTGAATCGCATGGGATTTAACGATCTTCGGGTAAACGGAAAGTGGATAAAGGCCTCAGAGTTTGCATCCTCTGGAGGACCTCTTTCTCGATTTTCAGATCATACTATTGAGTGTAGGCTTCCACTTTCTGCACCAATTGGGAAAGAGGGGATAGAGCTACTACGGAAGGCTCTTAGAATAAGTAATGGACTTCTTATTTTAGTTCATAAAGATGGTAGGGAAGAGATCCTGAGCCTTCATTTTAACTGTCCTAGATGCGGCCGGAGTTTTGTCCCTCTTGAACCAAGGCTTTTTTCCTTCAACAGTTCCTATGGAGCTTGTCCTGAGTGTGGGGGAGCGGGGCTAGATGAAGATGGCCAAAAGTGTATAGCCTGTAAGGGGAGTCGTTTGAATGAACAGGCCCGATCGGTCAAATGGGCGTCGAGGGCGATCCACGAATGGACAGCCCTTACCGTTGAGGAGTCTTTAGATTTTTGGGATCAATTGGGAGAAAGACTTAAAGTTGGGGATTTTTCTAGATGGCGTGATGTATTGAAACCTATCCGAGCTGAGATTCTTACCAGACTTCGATTTTTAATGGATGTGGGACTTGGTTATCTTACCCTTGACCGATCGGGTGATACCCTTTCAGGTGGAGAAGTGCAGAGAATAAGGCTTGCTGCCCATCTTGGATCTAATCTTTGTGGAGTTTTTTACATTCTGGATGAGCCAACCGTAGGCCTTCATCCATCGGACAATGAGAAACTTCTTTTATGTCTTAAAAAGCTCCGTGATAGGGGTAATACGGTGCTCATTGTGGAACATGATCTTGATACCTTGAGGGCCTCCGATATGGTAATCGAAATGGGACCAGGAGCGGGACGTAATGGCGGTCGTATTGTTTTTCAGGGGAGCTTTGATAAGCTTGTTAGGAGGGATGGAACTCTTACAAAAAAGTTTTTTGGAACTGTGGAGCCTTTTGAAGAGTTAGAGTCGAGAAGACAGTTAGTAGGATCTCATAAGGATTGGCTCAGTATTAAATCCATATCCATAAGAAATTTTCATAATGTGGATGTTTCCATCCCTCTAAAGACTCTTACCTGTATTACGGGTGTTTCGGGCTCGGGAAAAAGCACATTACTTTTTGATGTTATTAAAGTAGGGCTTGAAAAGATCCTTCTTAAGGGTCGATCCGCCTTAAAGGATCTTCCCTTTTCTTCAATTGATGGATATGAAGGGATCTCCCGGGTTAAGGAGGTAGATCATCAACCCATCGGTCGAACATCTCGCTCCATTCCAGCAACATACATTGGTATATGGGATGAGATTCGAAGAATTTTTGCATCCCTTCCTGAGGCTAAAGCTCTAGGTTTTACCCCATCTCATTTTTCCTTTAATCTCGAAGTCGGGCGGTGTGAATTTTGCAAAGGACAGGGGATCATTGTTGAAAAAATGGGGTTTCTTCCGGATGTCACAAGAACCTGTCCGTCCTGCAGTGGAGCTAGGTTTATACCAGAGGTGCTCCTGGTTCATTATAAGGGCTACTCCATTGCTGACGTTTTGTCCATGACCTTCGACGAGGCAGGAGAGCTTTTTAAGGCCTATGGGTTCGTTTCAAAGCCCATTGAGCTTGTAAAGAAATTGGGATTGGGCTATCTCATTCTGGGACAGTCTAGCTCAACTTTATCTGGTGGGGAAGCTCAGCGGATAAAGCTTGTAAAGGAGCTTCAAAAACAAAGCCGTCCAACGATCTTTATGCTCGATGAACCCACTACTGGACTCCATCGGGCGGATGTTTTAAAGCTCCTTTCTGTGCTCCGGGAGCTTGTCGATCTAGGACACACGGTTCTTGTGATAGAACATAACATGGATTTTATAAGACTTAGCGACTATGTTATAGATATAGGTCCAGGGAGCGGGTCCAATGGTGGAAGAATTGTAGCCTGCGGGACACCAGAAGAGATGAAAGCCTTTGTTGATGTATCGAGAACGGCAAGATGGCTCTACCTTTGTTAAATTTTTCCGAAGAGTAGGTAATGTTTTTAAAAATAACGGTATTTTCTGAAAAATCTTGGGAGGTAAAATATGCCAATTAAAGGAGTTCCTCAGCTTATCGAAGTAATCAAGCGATGCGAAGATATTATGGGCAAAGTAGAAAAGGGAGAATTGGGAAGTAGTGAAGCTCTAACGCAACTAGTAAAGCTTATGGTGCATTTTCAGAAGATTTCGGAACAGGCGGGTCTTGTAGCTCTCAGGAGATTAGGAAGAGAGATCGAGAAGTTCATGAAGAATCGGAGTTTAAGCGCTGAAGATCTTACAGCTCTCGCCTTTGTTTTTCCCACCATAAGGGGTGGCCTCGAAGCAGAGACCATAGAGGATATAAGAGTTGCTGTATTAGAATCCTTTGAAATTCTCAATCTACCCGTTCCGACAGATTGGCAGACGAGCACTTTCGTAGTAGTTGAGGAAAAGCCTAAAGAGGAATCGGCTCCCAAGGTGGTTTCGAGACCTACTTCCAAGGGAGTAAAGGATGAAAAGCCAGAAAAGGAGGCATTACCACCCAAGGAGATCGAGAGGGAGGTTAGATCTGTTGATCGGGCAGTGAAGAATCTCGGTGGGATGGTAATGACGGATGAAAAGGGGAATGTAACGATCACTCTTCCGCCAGATCAGGTTCCGAAGCTTCAACGTTTGGTAGCTCCTGCCGATCCAGAAATAGATTTTTCTGAGACTATTCCCGCTGAGACAGAGACAGAAAAGGAGGTCCTCAGTCGTATAAAGGAATTTATGGCAGCCTTTTCACAGGGGGATTTTGAGAAGGCTCAGGAAATCCTTGAAGATCTATCCCAGGTCAAGGAAGGTAGCGAAATATTTAAGGAGATAGGGCAGATCGCTAGGCAGCTTCACTCTGCCTTCAGGGAATTTATGGAGGCCCTCGATCCTGCTTTAAAGGAACTTGCTTTAGACTACCTTCCTGATTCTGAGAGTCGGCTTAAACATCTTCTAAAGCTTACGGAAGAGGCAGCCAATACCACCTTGGACTGTACGGAGCGGATGAATGAGAGGAATGCTCAAGATATGGAACTCATCGAAAAGCTAAAAGGACATATTTCCAGGTTGAAACCCATAGGAAAAGGAGCTGAAGAACGACTTAGCGACATTGAAGTGATTCTTGCAAAACTTGAGGAATCAATATCTTCGGACAAAAATGATATAAATACTATTCTCTCTGCTCAAAACTTCCAAGATCTTAGTGGACAAACGGTTATGAAGGTTATGGACATTATGAGAAATCTTCAGGATCGACTTATAGGGATAATAAAAACCTTTGGAATTAAGGCTGAGAAGAGAGGTAAGAGGAAGGATGAACTTTATGGTCCAGCCCATGAAAAGATAGAAGATGCACTTCGTTCCCAAGACGAGGTAGATGCCTTACTGGCTCAATTTGGTTTCTAACTAGAAGATTCTTTACCTATTTCTAGAAGGAAAAGATCCTATGCTACAAGTCTTCGTGGATACGATTCTTCCTCTTTTTCTTGTGATTATGGCTGGTTATGCACTGACCACAAAGGGTATATTAAATGAGAGCTGGGCCGGCCCAGCTAATAGAGTCACCTACTATATAGCTGTTCCTGCCATTCTTTTTAAGTCAGTAGCGGAACAAAACATTAAAGCCTTTCTCTCATTCGAGCTGTTCATAGCTGTTATAATGCCCCTTTTTATTACAGCTATACTTGGATGGCTTTTAGTTTTAATCTTTTTTAAAGGCCTAGCAAATAACTCTAGAGGAACCTTTATTCATTCGAGCATCCATGGAAACGTGGGTTACATGGCCTATGCCGTTTCATATTATGCTCTTGGGGAGAAACTCTTTTCTAATGTGGTTATCTTGAGTTCAATACTTATTATTGTTCAAAACATCCTAGGTGTGGTAATCCTTACGCTCCATAGGCGATCCTGGTCTTATAGGGATTCATTGAGGATGATATTTATAATGGTTGTTACCAATCCAATTATTATATCGGTCTTTCTCGGCATTATGGTGGGAATTTCGGGTATAAAGCTACCGGTATTTTTCTCAAGACTTATAAAGATCTTCGCAGACATGGGGCTACCAACAGGGCTTCTACTTGTTGGTGCTGGGCTTACATTTGATAATATTCGTCACATGTGGAAGGAGATAACGGTCATAGGGATTTTAAAACTTGCCATCATGCCCGCTTTGGGGGTTGCAATAGCTGGTATGGTGGGACTGCAAAATCGGTTTTTACTTCCTCTTTTAATTCTTCTCGCCTCTCCTTCGGCGACCATAACTTACGTTATGGCAACTCAGCTTGGAGGTTCTCCTTCGTTAGCCTCAGCTGTTATTTCCGTTCAGACCATAGTTTGCGCCATTTCTTATAGTGTAGTAATTGGCTTATACAGATAGCAAACAGCTATGAGATCGGACCTTTATTATCACGATAATCTATTTGCAAACCCCATTACCCGTTGATACTTAGAAGTTCACCTTGGTAACGACCCTAATAAAGGAGGAAGATCTATGACAGATCTTTACAATTCTATGTGGGAGAAGCTTAATCTTGATCTTGATGCCCATGCTGCATTGTTGGAAGTCCTTGGAAAATTTTACGGAGACATTTATCTTAGCCAAGAGAAACGTCTGAAGGGAATGGAGTATATCGATTTCGTAATCTCTGAAATTCACGGGTTACGTATAAGGGAACTTCAAGAGGCCAAAGCTAATGGGCAAAAAGTTGTTGGAACCTTTTGTATTTTCGTTCCTGAGGAGATCATTTGGGCAGCGGACGCTATTGCTATTGGACTCTGTGCTGGAGCGGAGGCGGGCAAAGAAAAAGCTGAAGAAATTCTTCCAAGGAATCTATGTTCTTTGATAAAATCCTTTGTAGGATTTAAGTTATCGCGGTTGTGTCCCTTTTTTGAATCCTGCGATCTCATTGTAGGAGAAACGACCTGTGATGGTAAAAAGAAAGCGTATGAGATTTTTGGGGACTATGTTCCTATGTATGTGATGGAAATTCCCCAAATGAAACGTAGTATTGATAAGGAGCTCTGGCGCAAGGAAATAGTTCGGTTCAAAGATAAGATAGAATCGCTTACAGGTAGAGAAATTACGGCAGAGAACTTAGGAAAGGCTGTAAGAATAATAAATGATCGAAGGCGAGCCCTTCAGAGACTTAACAACCTCCGTCGCCACCATCCTGCACCCATTTCTGGTCGAGATGCGTTACTTGTAAATCAGATAAGTTTTTATGATGACCCCAAAAGGTTCACTCAGCAGATCAATAAACTCTGTGATGAAATTGAAGATCGTGTAAAGCGAGGTGATAGCATTGTTCCATCGGAAGCTGTAAGGATTATGGTTTCTGGATGCCCTATGGCGATTCCTAACTGGAAACTTCATTATGTTGTTGAATCTTCTGGGGCCGTTATAGTGTTCGAAGAATCCTGTGTGGGTAGCCGAAACACTAGGGACCTTGTTGAGGAATCATCAAAAAGTCTAGATGAATGGATAGATGCCCTTGTAGATCGCTATAGTCGTATAAACTGTGCATGCTTTACTCCAAATGAGGAGCGTATCGATAACATAATTCAGGCGGCGAAGGAGTGGGAAGTTAAAGGTGTGATACATTATCACCTTAACTTTTGCCAACCTTATGAAATTGAAAGTTTCAAAATAGGAAGGATTCTCGCCAAGGAAGGAATACCATTCATAAGTGTTGGAACTGACTATAACATGGAAGATATAGAGCAGCTCAGGACTAGAATTGAAGCTTTTTTGGAAATTTTGAGGACCTAAGTATTGAAATGTTTTTTGGAATTGACATAGGTTCTAGAAGCATAGAACTTGTAGGCCTAGGGGAAGATGGGGAAATTAGGTTAAAACGGATACTTCCTACCACTTTTGATCCCTTGCAGCAAGTTAAATGCATTATAGAGGACATCCCCTCGAAGGGTCCTATTGTTTCTACCGGTTATGGAAGGACCCTCTTCTTGGACTATGTTCATTGGGAAGGGTTGAAGAGTTCGGTTACAGAAATTCAAGCCTGTGCCAGGGGAGCTTTGGTTCTCTGTCCCGGAGTTAGGACCGTTTTAGACATAGGGGGTCAAGATACTAAGGCGATTGCTCTAGATGAAAGGGGACGGATCATAAGATTTGAAATGAATGATCGTTGTGCAGCGGGAACAGGAAAATTTTTGGAATTCATGGCTACAATTCTGCAGGTCCCCCTTGAGGGATTTGGAGACTTTGCTCTGAAGGCCACAAAAAGACTCAAGGTGACGAGCATGTGTGCCGTCTTTGCTGAAACAGAGGCTACATCTCTTATGGCAAGGGGAGAGCGGGCCGAGGATATTGCTATGGCTCTTCACGAGGCTATAGTTTCTAGAACCTTAGCTATGTTGAGGCGGGTTGGTTTTAGATATCCAGTGTTTTTTGCCGGTGGGGTTGCTAAGAATCGATGTGTGAGGTTTCTCATAGAGGAGGTCATTGGTTCAGAGGTGATTGTTCCAGAGTATCCAGAAATAGTAGGAGCCCTTGGGGCTGCTATGATAGCTATGGAAAAGTTTTCTCCAGCTTTAGCCTGTGGTTAACCAAAGATGCCTTGTTTTAAGATAAAAATAAAAGATTCGAGTAGTTATCATCGCAACAATGATCCTAGGAAGCCATAACCATAAAGGGGGAAGTCCCAGGGGTATGAAAAGAAGGGGATCCTCTACCATGGAATGGTTAATCCCAATAGAAAGCTGAAGTGCTTCGAGTTCTTCGGGGGGGATATTACCGTTTTTCACCTCTTCAATGATTACGGCACCCCCATAGGCGAGGCCAAAAAGGACTGCTGTCATCCACAGAAGACCAACTCTTTCAGAAAGACCGAGCATTTTTAAAATAGGGCTTGTTATCTTTACAATTGGGTTAATCCATTGTTTAGCTTTAGCGATTTCAAGGAAGATCATAATGGCCATAATTATAAAGAAGATTTTTAAACATAGTTTACCGGTGGTCATTAACCAGTTTAGAGATACGTCCCAGAATCCATAATTTTTGGTAAGACTTATAACACCTAGGTCGATTCCTAAGTTTTGATGATCCGTTTTAATGAAAAATCCCAGGACATAAACAGTGGTAACTGCAGCGATTAGGCGCACGGTTATCGCTTTCCAGGCCCTTATACCGGATTGGGCCTGAATGACGGTCTCCTGGATCATATTGTGGCAAATGAGGATAAAGTTGGCTATAAGAGTCATTTCGGCTGTGGAGAATGGTAGAACGGACATGGCAGCGATTCCTCCATAGACACTCGTTAGAGCTCCAACCAGGATTGGTATGGCACTTATTCCTGGAAGTCCCAGGAGGTTCATTAGGGGTGAGAGAAGAGCTGTAAGAGTTTCGAGTATACCTGTCCATGATAGGATCGCTGTTATGTAGGATATAGGGAGAATTATTTTTATCATCCAAATGAAACTAGAAAACCCCTTTTTGATGCCACCTATCAAAATATCCCTTTCCATGTCAGCCTCTGTTTATACCCTGTCCGTAATCGCACCATGGTCTCAATGCACAAACATCGCACTTTGGATTTTTAGCAGTACATACCCTCCGTCCATGAAGAATAAGGGCGTTACTAAACCATGTCCACAGAGAGCGAGGAACTAATGCCATAAGTTCTCTTTCCATAGCTTCAGGCTGATCGGATTTACTCAACCCAAGCCTACCGATTACTCGGTGAACATGGCGATCGATGGCAATACCTTCTTCAATACCGTATGCATTTCCCAAAACCATTGCTGCCGTTTTTCTGCCAACTCCAGGAAGTTTTGTAAGTTTTTCGATTTTCCTAGGGACTTCACCACCAAAGTCCCTTTCAAGTATTTCAGCACAACCCTTAAGAATCTTCGCCTTTTGCCTAAAAAATCCTGTAGGACGGATCAACTCCTCGAGCCGTTCAAGGGGTATTGAAATTAGATCCAAAGGCCCTTTGATAAGGGCAAATAACTTCTCCGTTACTTGGTTTACCCGCTCGTCCTTACATTGGGCAGAAAGAATTGTGGCGACCAGAAGTTCGAATGGATTAGAAAACCTAAGTTCGAGAGGGGCCTCAGGATAGATTTTCTTGAGCCCCTCAATAATTCCCTGAATTTTTCTTTCTTTCGACCCTACCATGTCCTTACTAACTCAATAAGAGTTCGTAATCCAAAGGCCGTTGCACCCTTTGGCATTTGAAACCAAGGTTTTTCTGCCCAGGCTGGTCCAGCTATGTCTATATGAACCCAGGGGATTTCCTTAGGAACAAACTGTTTAAGAAAGATTCCACCAATAATAGTTCCTGCCTTTCGATTTCCTACGTTTTTGAAATCGGCAACGTCACTTTTTATATCCTCTGCGTAGAAATCCCAAAGGGGAAGGGGCCAGAGTTTCTCACCAACCCGATTTCCAATAAGTCGCACCTTCTCTACCGTCTCATCATTATTTCCAAGGATGCCGGCGACTCGATCTCCAAGGGCTATGATACAGGCCCCAGTAAGGGTTGCGAGATCGACAATAAGAGCCGGTGAGAAGGTTTTTATAGCATAGGTTATGGCATCACAGAGAATAAGTCTCCCTTCCGCATCTGTAGTGATTACTTCCACCGTTTGACCTGAAAGTGTCTTTAGAACATCGCCGGGTCTGTAGGCTTTGCCGTCTGGCATATTTTCAGCACAGGGCATTACACCTACAACTCTTCTGGCAGGTTTTAGGGTACCCACAACCTCCATGGCGCCAAGGACCGTAGCAGCTCCTGCCATGTCGTGCTTCATAAGCTCCATACCGGATGCAGGTTTTATAGAGATACCTCCCGTGTCAAAGGTTATCCCCTTTCCTACAAATAGAAGGGGTTTTTCGCTTTCGCATCCTTTAGGACAATATTCCAGAACGATTATGTAACCAGGGTTGGCACTTCCCTTTGCCACACCAACAAAGGCTCCCATACCCATTCTTTCTGCTTCGTCCTGATCTATGATTGTTATTTTGAGGTCCCATGCCTCAGAAATGGCTTTTGCTTCCTTTACAAGCCGCTCGGGAGTGACCTCGTTAGATGGGGCATTAATTAGATTCCTTGCCCGAACCATTCCTCCCTGAAGGTATTTTAAGTAAGAAAGAACGTCCAATATAGCCCCATCAGGCTCCGATTCAAGAAGTACTACCTGTTCTTCGATCTGTTTCCTAGGTTCTGAAATTTTTGTTTTGAATTCGGTGTATTCGTAGCAAACCGAAAAACCGGTAAATAACAACTCCCTAAGAAACCACGTGACCTCCTCTGTAATAAGTCCAAAGGTTGGAAAGGGTAAAGCTATCTTCGAACTGCCCTTTTCCGCCGCCTCTTTAAAAGCCTTAGCCCAGGTGGAATAGAGAGTATCCTGGGATAGATCCTCTCTTTTTCCAAGACCTACAAGCATAATCTTTCTAAAGGGATGTCCGAAAGGACTGTAGCCTAAAATTACCTGCTCTTTTTTGGCTTCGAAATCACTCCATAGGGGTGTTTCTATCAGCCAGGGGAAGTGTTTTTTTATCCATAGATGTTGTATTAAATCATTTCTCGTTTCCTCAAGGGAGAGAAGCATCAAGGTATCGGCACAATCTTCATAGGGGGCATTCTTCCAGGAAAATTCCATGACTTTCCCCTCCTTTAGTATTGAGCTGTTTTAAAATAGTCAAAGGGTAGAACCATAGCGGTTCCAGTTTCCCCGTCCCAATAAAGAAGTTTTCCAGCATAAAGTGGAGTTTTTGAAATAGCAAGCCTCATGGCCTCATGAACTTGAAGGGAGGCGATTAGCGATACTACTGGAACAAGAGTTCCGGTTTGTTCTTCAAATTTTTGAATCTCCTCATTGATTTCTCCGTAGAGAAGACCCAATTTGGGACCCTCATGGGGCATGATAGTAGTTACCTGTCCCCACCATCCCCGAACTGCCCCATGAATAAAAGGCACTCCCCTTTTTATAGCTTCCTTCTCTGCCATAATGCGGTCTTGGGGGCTGTCAAGGCCGTCAATTACAAAATGAACATCTACGAAATGGGATGGAGAAAGCGATCCCACGAAGGTTTCCACGTCAATTAAAGGATTGATATGACTGAGGATCTCCTTTGTGGCAATAGCCTTTGGACGATGAAGAGTGTCTTCCATACAGAAGGGTTGACGATTGAGGTTTGAGGGATCAAAGCTATCGGGATCGACAATTCTTAAAAATCCAAAACCAAGCCTAGCAAGAAGCAATATAACATGTCCTCCCAGTCCTCCACAGCCACAAACAAGAACGCGGCTTCTGCATATTGAAGCCTGTTCAAGCGCCGATATTGCACCTAGGTTTTTTATATACCGCCTAGGGATTTTTCCCGATTCTATGGCGATCGCTGTTGCCTCCCCAACTGATATCTTAAGATCTTGCGCTAACTTGAGGAGATCTCTTTCGGATATCTCGATCATGAAATCCCTATCTTATCTTAAGGGTGGCAAGAGCGATTAAAGCAAGAATTCCCGACACAATCCACAATCTGACCACGACCTTAGGTTCTGCGAGTCCTCTATACTGCAGGGCATGATGGAGGGGAGCTCTTGTAAAAAGGCGCTTTCCAATGAATTTTACGCCTATCTTATCCTGAATCTGGCTGGAGAGAGCTTCTGCAACGAAGAGCCCTCCCAGGATTGGAAATAGCATTTCCTGCTTTAGAAGAACACACATGGTAGAGATAGCCCCACCAAGAGCCAAGGAGCCCGTATCTCCCATAAAGATTTGAGCTGGATAGGTATTATACCATAAAAACCCAAGGCCAGCTCCACCTAAAGCAGCAGCCACAATAGCAAGTTCTCCCGATCCTGGGATGTAGGGGTAATAAAGATAGGCAGAGTAGATTTTATTTCCTAAAACGTAGGCAAATACCCCCAAGACGGAGATAGTAAAGATTGAGGGCATAATTGCAAGTCCATCTAATCCGTCGGTTATATTGACAGCGTTGGTGACGAACATGACAAAAAGAATGATAAAGATTGTGTAAAACCCATGACCAAGGTCTAGAAGGGGGGTTTTTAAAAAGGGCACATATAAAAGTGTTGCCTCCCTTGGATGGAGAGGACTCAAAGAGCTGGTGACATAACAGGCAAAACCTACAGCAAAGGCTGCCTGGGCAATAAGTTTGGTCTTTTCCGAAAGACCCTTATCACCACTTCGCTTCCTTAGTTTTTTTAGGTCATCAATAAACCCTAAAGCCCCAAACCAGGTCGTGGCAAAAACAACGCTCCATAGAAAGGAACTCGACAAGTTTCCCCAGAGGAAAAGAGAAAAAAAGGCTCCTCCAATAATAAGGATTCCTCCCATAGTTGGTGTATCGCTCTTTCCCAAAGCTAACCCGAGACCCGTATTGCGTTGCTGATCGAGAATTCTTCTACGATGGAGAAACATGATGTAGGGTTTACTGCAGATCAAAACCAGAATAACCGCAGTAAGAGCCGCCATGATAGCTCTGAAGGTTATATAATTTACGAGGCGGCAAAATGAGAAGATGTCAGAAAGAGACATTAGAATGTTTCCAAGCCAATAAAGCATCAGTTATTCTCCTCGAAGAGTTTTTCCCGATCGGTTATTGATGGGCATTGACGTCTACGTATTCTTTCCTCGCAGAGAGCTAATATGGCGCTATAGGTGTTTCTTATAGGAAAGTGGGGAACAAAATCCGTTGATGTCAAGATAAATCCTTGAAGTCCCCTGTAAAGTTCTATAGAGGGACAGATTACGTGTCTTTCCAGCATGCTTAGGATACCTCTTAGTGCAGCTTCACGGACCTGCCAGAAATGATGTGTTCCCAAGGAAAAGAGAGCTTCCAACGCCCGATTATCTATCCCGATGCGTCCTATTGCAACGGCGGCTTCAGCTACCACCTCAAAGGATGGATCCTTAAGTCTTTCGAGTAACTTTTTCAACCAGATCTCTTTCCCGGCTAGCATATCTGAAAAGTGGGCTATTACACGGCAAGCCTCAGCTCGAACTTCATAATAGGGATCCTCAAGGGCCTTCTGGACTGCCCTTTCTACGGTTGTATCAAAAACACCAAGTATTCTTATAGAGGTGAGAGCGTTTCGGCGGATGAAGCCAACCTCCTTGTAATCGCCTCCTAAAAGCCTCTGCCACCAAGGAACAGGGGTTCGATCTTCTATCATTTTGGCTAGATGGGGGATCTTATCTCTATGTAGCAGGTAGCCAACCAATTTAACCCCTATATTTCTTATTTCCCAGTTTGGATCGTAAAGAAGACGTCCGACCCGGTATCTAAAATATTCCAGTTCATCCTCATCTTTTAGAACCTCAAGGGGTGTATAGGCCGATGAATTTTTAGCATAAGCTGCCTGCAAAGATCGAAGGAGTCTACCGTTTGTCCATATAGGAGGAGTTTCAACGGAGGCTAAAACTTTTTTTGGATCCAGGGGCACAGCTTTTCCCTCTATAACGTCAATAATGATTTTCGATGCGTTACGACGAAAGAAGGATTTAGCGCAGAGTGACATTGTTGAAAGTAATACACTATCCTGAATAATTCTTAAAATCATCTGGGCCAGAACCTGACCATCAATGCGCTCAGTTAAATTGCCACCTTCATCATGGGTAGTGTTCTCATAGAGCACGTAGGCCGCTCCTGCCTGTTTCATAGCTCTTGCATTCATAACCTGGTGATCCCCAGGAAGACCACTTTTGGGGATAAGGATGGAGGGCTTTCCCATAGCAGCTATTTCGCTAATAGTTCCGGCACCACTTCTTGCTACCACTAGATCGGATATGGCGTAGATTCTTTGGATATTATAAAAGTAATCTTGGGCGTAGTAGAAGTTAGGTAGTTCTCGCCTAATTTCCTCATCGAGTCTGGCGATGCGAGCCTCCGTATCCCGTTGAGCATCATAGACTTCGGTTTTGGAGAGCCCTCTTCCATGAATGATAAAGATCTTATGACGATAGGGAAAAAGGTAGGGGAGAGCCTCAACGACCGCACGATTTATGGTCCTAGCACCCTGGGACCCACCAAATATAAAGACAACCTTCCTACCTGAAGGGACGGAAAAGGGAAGGGAAGTAGGAGAGTCTTTTTTCTCCCCGCAGTAAATAGATTGCCTTACAGGATACCCGCTTACAACGCCATTTTCTGGGAAAAAAGCAAGAGTTTGCTCGAAACTTACAAATACCCGGTCTACCCACTTTCCAAACAGAAGGTTTACCCGTCCCGGTATGGTGTTTTGCTCATGGAGAAAGATCCCTATGGGAGCTCTGAAAAGCCCTTTAAATACAATTGCTGCAAGAATTGTTGGAGCACTTACGTAACCTCCGGTGGAAATTACCCATAGGGGAGGAAACTTCAAAAAATAGATCATACATCTAAGGGTTCCAAAGGCTGTGATTACTAGGCACAAGATAAGTTTTGCAGGATTTCTTATTCCTTCAAAGGGATGTGCCCAGGTATGGATTAGCTGAAGCCCTTCCTTTGGGATAATATGATCTTCCGCTTTGCCGGCTTTTCCTATGTATATAATCCGGTAATTGGGATGCCTACGCTTGATCTCTTCCAATATTGCAAGAAGGGGGTAGACATGCCCTCCCGTGCCACCCCCTGAAAGGATAACTATTGGATTTTTCCTAAAAATTGCCATCCGTTTGTTTACTAAAAACCAGATGGCTCCGAAAACAAAGAAAATGGTAATTATAACGCCAACTAGAAACGTTGTCATAACTTTCTATATTTTTTCCTCCAAAGCTAACGTGAGTGATTTGATGGAGATTGCTCCCTCCCGCAGAATCCTAAATTTTCCTTTAGAACAATCGACCACCGTTGATGGAAGGCCCAAGATGGTTCCGCTGTCAATAATAACGGCGATGGATTTCTTTATACTTTCTGGGATAAGGGATGGATCGGATATGGGAGCATCACCTGAAGGGTTTGCACTTGTTGCGATGATTAGACCTCCCGAAAGTTCTGCAAGGAGTCTTGCTAGGGGATGGGGCGAGACGCGGATTCCAAGCTTTCCTGTTTTTGCATGAACAATCTCTGGGAGTTCAGTATTGGCTTCGAGGACAATTGTAAGGGGCCCTGGCCAAAAGGCTTTGATAAGTCGCTCGGCTATGGGGTTCCATTCCGCCCAGACCTTCTTGGCATGCTCTAATGAAGAAGCGATTATAGGAAGGGGTTTTGTTTCCGGGCGACCTTTGGCTTCGTAAAGATCTTGAACCCACTTTTCTTGATAAGGTGCTACCCCAAGACCATAAATAGTTTCGGTGGGATAGAAAAAGATTTTTCCCTCCCCTAGAAGTCTTCTCCAAAGATCTCTTACTTCTCGAGGGATCTTTTCGCCTTTTTCAAAGCGCCAGTATAGAGGTTCCATGACGGTAAAGATCTATTCAAGTTTGTTAGAAAGCTCTTCGTTCTTTTTCATTATCTCTTCCTTCATGGAGGTACGGTAGGAGATGAGTTTTTCTCTAAGAGATTTATTCTCAAGTCCTAGAATTTCTATAGCCAAAAAGGCTGCATTTTTCGCTCCCCCTTTGCCTACAGAGACCGTAGCAACCGGTATACCTGGTGGCATTTGGACCGTTGAAAGAAGGGCATCCCAGCCCTGAAGGGGCGATGAATCTATGGGGACCCCTATTACAGGAAGGATTGTATTGGCGGCTATGGCTCCCGCAAGATGAGCTGCCCAGCCTGCTCCTGCAATGATCACTTTAATACCACGAGCTTCAGCCCCCCTTGCAAAGGAAGCCACCTCGTCGGGCACTCTATGGGCAGAAAGTATTTTTACTTCGTAGGGCACACCAAAAGATTTCAGCACTTCCAGCGCTCCTTCCATAACCTTCATATCGGAATCACTTCCCATAAGGACGGCTACTACCGGATTTGTCATGTCAACCCCTCCCTTATTCTCTGCCTATGTCACTTCGGTAATACATCCCTTCAAAGCTTACCTTTTTCATTTCCCTATAGGCGATTTCACGGGCTTTTGCTAAGGTGTCGCCTCGGCTGACAATACCAAAAACTCTTCCTCCTGTAGTAATGAACTCACCATTTTCCCCGATACCAGTTCCCGAGTGAAATACAATGCAGGATGGATCAATATCTTCTAACCCCTTTATGGGCACACCAATCTTATATCGATCGGGGTATCCCTTATACCACCCCTTCCTACCTTTGCACCGTCCGCTCACAGCAATAAGACAAAGGTAATAGGAAGGATCCCATTCGAGTTTAATATCTTTTAGACGTTGTTCCGAAATGGCTTCGCAGATATCCACAAGGTCTGTCTTAAGTCTTGGTAAGATAACCTGAGCTTCGGGATCACCAAGTCGAATATTTATTTCAAGGACGTAGGGGGTAATGGATCCCCTTTCTTCGACAAGCATTAGACCCAAGTAAATAATTCCTTCATAACGAATACCACGATCTTTTATTCCCTTTACAAGGGGTCTAGCAACTTGTTCCATTATGCGTTCACTAAGTTCCTCTGTAAGCCATGGATGGGGACTATAGGAGCCCATACCACCTGTGTTTTTTCCTCGATCTCCATCGTAGGCCCGCTTATAATCCTGAGCTGCAACCATGGGAAGAACTGTTTCTCCGTCGGTAAAGCAGAAGAAGGAAAGTTCTCTTCCATAAAGCCTTTTTTCTATATCCACTCGATTTCCAGCATCACCAAAGATCCTTTCTACCATGATAGAGTGAATGGCTTCTTCGGCCTCCTCTGGACTATTACATACTATGGAACCTTTTCCAGCCGCAAGCCCATCGGCCTTAACCACAACAGGATAGCCTACGGATTTCACATATTTCTTTGCCTTATCAGGGTCATCAAATATGGCGAATTCGGCAACAGGTATTCCCAGTTCTCTAAGAAGAACCTTTGTATCGCATTTGCTCGATTCAAGACGACTCGCTCGTTTGTCGGGACCCACAATAGGGAGTCCTCTAGCCCTGAAAACATCTACAATACCTGCAGAAAGGGGCTTTTCGGGTCCAACGAAGGTAAGATCTACCCTTTCCCTTTCCGCAAAGTCTGCAATTTCCTCTATATCCTGAAGATTAACGCATTCTGCCATTTTGGCGATTCCAGCGTTCCCATGGGCTACATAGACCTTTTTAACTCTAGGGCTTTGAAGAAATTTCCACGCTATAGCATGATCTCGACCGCCACTTCCAACGACAAGGACCTTCATTATCTCGAGAATCCTCCATTGTTTCGTTATTATAGGCTTTGCTTATTTAAATAGTCACAAATTGCACCATCATACCGATGGGTCAGACAAAACGCCTTTTTTGCCAATGCGAAGCTGGTTTTCTCTGAAATTCTTCCACCTTCCCTGTTCATTTCTTCTAGAATGCTTGAGTAGTCGGATGGGTCTGTAACAACCACCACATGCCGAAAGTTTTTGGCTGCAGCTCGAATAAGTGTTGGTCCACCTATGTCGATATTTTCAATCGCCTCCTCAAGGGAACATCCCTCTCGAGAGACGGTCGATTCAAAAGCGTATAGGTTTACCACTACCATATCAATTAGCTGTAAGCCGTAAGCTATTATTGTATTCATATGCTTGTCATTATCACGTCGAGCAAGAATACCCCCGTGGATTTTAGGATGAAGCGTTTTCACGCGGCCATCGAGTATCTCAGGAAAGCCGGTAAAATCGGAAACATCGGTTATGGGAATACCTACCTTTCTAAGCACTTTCGCGGTTCCACCTGTTGATAGAATAGAGACTCCATATCTTGTAAGCCCATCAGCAAGCTCCACTATCCCAGCCTTATCGGTTACACTTATGAGAGCCCTGGTTATGATTATCATAGCTTCTCCTTTTGCTCTCTATATGACAGCCTTTCGGGCCTTTTGAGCTACCGGTTTTAGATCGGCAAAGATTGTTTCAAAAAAGCCTTCACTCGCCCTAACTATGGCTGAATCGTCAGGAAGGGATATAGTTGGTTTCCCTTGGATATCGTATTGGGCAATTAGCGGGTCTATGGGGAAAACAGTAACATTTTTTTCAAATGTTTGAGCCACCTCTTCTGGAAGATTTGCAAGAAACATATCGGGATCGCCCGACCATTGATTAACAATAAGATATTGTCTTCCCAGCCTAATGGGAAGGGATCTTACAAGGTCAGAAATACGGCAAGCGGCGGTAAGCCCCCGTTTGCTTCCATCGGAGACAAGGAGTAAAAGATCTATATCTTTTTGGGTTAGCCTATTAAAGTGTTCCATTCCCGCTTCGTTGTCCACTACGAGGTAGGGATAATTTGCCATAAGCTTATCTAGAAGATTTGAAAGGATGCTGTTTGCAGCACAGTAACAGCCTGGCCCTTCCGGATGCCCCATAGCAATCAGGTCAACCCCGTCGGCCTCCACGAGGGCTTCTTCCATTTGGAGTTCCATGAAAATGTCTTTCGTCATCCCGGTGGGAACGTCCTTTTTCATACGTTCCCGGGCATCGGAAAGAGTTGTTTTTATTTTTATGCCGAGGACTTCGTTAAGATTGGTGTTTGGATCCGCATCTACCGCAAGAATTGGTTTCATGCCTCTTTTGAGCATGTATCGAATGAGGAGCCCTGCAACCGTTGTTTTCCCCGTGCCACCCTTTCCACCAAGAGAAATTACATAGCTCATTAGAACCTCCATCAAATTGACTATGGTATTTGGCGACCTCCTATCGCCATCTATTCCCACCATTTAATCAGAATACTTCCCCAGGTAAAGCCAGCTCCAAAGGCTGACATTACAATATAGTCACCCTTGTTAATTCTTTTAGTGTCGTAGAGGATGTCGTAGAGGCAAAGGGGTATTGTAGCGGCTGTAGTATTTGCATAACGGTCTATATTTATCACCACCTTATCCATAGGGATACCTGCTCTCTCCGCACAGGCTTGAATGATGCGAAGGTTAGCCTGATGGGGAAGGAGAAAGGCGATATCGTCTCCCCTCAAACCGTTCTTTTTTATAATCGCCTCTGTGACTGCTGCCATCTCTGTTACGGCGACCTTAAAAACGGCTCTTCCCTCTTGATAAACATAATGTTCCCTCTTTTGAACTGTTTCAATAGAGGGAGGTTTTCTACTCCCTCCTGCCTTCATGTGAAGATATGGCTCACCAGAGCCGTCACAGTGGAGGATAAAGTCTAAAATTCCGTAGCCCTCCTCAGGACAAGGTTCTACTAAAGCCGCCCCGGCAGCATCACCAAAGAGAACACAGGTGTTTCTGTCGGTGTAATCTATGATAGAGCTCATAACGTCGCTTCCAATAGCAAGAACTCGCTCGTATCGGCCTGATTCAATAAATTGGGCTGCTGTTGCAAGGGCGAAGACAAAGCCTGAGCAACCTGCCGAAAGGTCAAATCCCCAAGCCTTCTTGGCTCCTATATCTCTTTGAACAAGACAGGCAGTTGAGGGGAAAAACATATCTGGCGTAACGGTGGCGACTATAATCGCATCGATTGCTTCTGGAGCTACACCA
This sequence comes from Syntrophobacterales bacterium, assembly GCA_026417655.1. Lineage (GTDB taxonomy): Bacteria > Desulfobacterota > Syntrophobacteria > Syntrophobacterales > Thermodesulforhabdaceae > JAOACS01. Next base: position 2,504 of record JAOACS010000025.1, on the reverse strand, counting down.
GCTCGATCAAGACATTCTATGGCTGCTCTAGTTGCCATATAAGAATTTCCAACGCCCGGCTCAAGAATACGCCTTTCCCGTATCCCTGTTCTGGTAACAATCCATTCGTCAGTTGTATTCACAATCTTTTCTAGATCCTTGTTAGTAAGAACCTTTTCTGGAAGGAACCTACCAACCGATCTTATATGGGCCTTCCTGTATAGCTTCATTCTTTTATCCTTGAAATGAGATTCTACATTACCCCTTTATACCAACCTCCATCAATTTGTATAGACGCCCCCGTAATGTAGCCGGCTCTTTCAGATGCAAGGAAGGTTACTAGGGCAGCAAATTCTTCTGGAGTTCCAAGCCTTCCCATGGGAATTTGAGACTCCCAACGTTTGATAATCTCTTCTGGTGTTACCCCTTCTTTCTCTGCCGTAACCTTTGCAAGATTGCGAACTCGGTCTGTCATAGTATAACCTGGACAGACATTGTTTACGGTAATATTGTAGGGAGCAAGTTCATTAGAGAGGGTCTTAGCAAAACCAACAACACCCGCTCGGATAGTATTTGAAAGGATTAGTCCATCTATGGGTTGCTTTACAGATATGGATGTCATGTTGATGATTCGTCCCCATCTTTTTTCCTTCATTATGGGTACAACCTCTTTAGTCATGACGATAGTGCTAAGAAGGTTAAGACGAAAACCGTAAGACCAAAGTTCATCGTCTATTTCTAAAAAGGTTTTTGATGGGGGCCCTCCTGCGTTGTTTACTAGGATATCCACAGTGCCGTAGTATTCAAGAGCTTTTTTAATGAATTTTCTTGCCTCCTCTGGAATACTTACGTCAGCAGGAATTCCTATAATTTCAGCTCCAGTCCTAGCCTTTATCTCTTCAACGGCCTTTGGTAGCTCAGGATCGTCGAGAGCGCATATTGCAAGCCTTGCGCCTTCGCGTCCCATCTCCATGGCTACAGCTTTTCCAAGACCTTGACTTCCTCCAGCAATAAAAGCAACCTTTCCTTTGAGTCCGAGATCCATTTGTCCCTCCTAAAGTTCATAAAATTTCGCCATCTGTGGTGTATACCGTTTTTCACCCGTTTCGTAAACGAAAAGGGGTGGAGCAATAAACATTTCCCGTCCCCCCTTTTTCTTCGCTATCATGTGAACTAGTTGGGCAGGGCTTTCGGCACTAGAGTGGACACAGGTAAGTCTTTTGGGACGAAGATAATATAATGAAGCTGTGATAATTAGATCATCCAATCTCCAGGCTGGATATATGATGGAAAGGCTCCCTCCGTCTTTTAGGAGATAAGCTGAAGCTTCCATTAGTTCGCTTAAAGTCAAAAGAAGTTCGTGACGGGCTATAGCTTTTTGCGTCTCGGGATTAACCCTCCCTGTTTTTACAGGACGATAGGGAGGATTACTTACTACCACATCAAAGGACTCTGGTTCGAAGTAATCTCTAACTTTTCGGATGTCCACGTGTCTAATTTCCACTATTTGATTAAGGCCGTTTTCTTCGACATTTCTTCTTGCAATATTAACTAGATCCTCCTGGATTTCTACGCCTATAATCTTTTTTGCCTTTCCTCGACAAGCCATAATGAGAGGGATAACCGCACATCCTGTTCCTAGGTCTATGACGATGTCCTGGGATGTGGAATTGGTAAGTCCTGCAAGAATTACTGCATCGATTGAAAAACGGTATCCCCTACTGTATTGATAGACTACAAGTTTCCCATGAAATAGGGTATCTTTAGTAAAAATGTTCGAAGAGACCACCATGTTTTATGTGAAACTGATTTGCCCTGGTCCAGATAGATTCTCATCACCAATATTCATTGGATATATTACGAGTCCACTTACCACCTTAGGGTAGAAATACGTAGATTTGTGAGGCATAACAAGGCATCGGGAAGCCACACGTCGAACCTGGTCAATCCTTGTGGGGTTTATGAAAAATCCCGCCGCCTTAGAGCCGCTAAGCACATTTTCGAGAGCTTCTGGTGTGTTGTGGGAAAAACAGATTTTCAATTCGTCTTCCAACATGGTCCGATCTAAATTCATGAGATGGCCAAAGATAAGGCTATCCAAAATTACTACATCAATGTCAAGAAGTTCTTCTGCAACCCCGGTGTCTAAAAGAAAAGGTTGGACCTTTTCGGTTTTGGCTCTAAGTAAAACTAACTTATCCCAACCGTGAAATGCGAGTCCGAAGGCATTTCGACGCTCCCGACCTTCTCTCGCTAGAGCATCCATCCATAGATAACGTTCCCCATCGCTGGAGGACGAGAAAAACTCTAGGTCGAAGAATTCTCCAACCCTGTCGAAAAAGGACTCCACAAGGTTTACAGGAAATGAAGGGAAGAGCCTGTGGGTAGGGAGTATTACCAAACCTGGATCTTCCATTGGGGATAGATACATCAAGGCATATTCGTAAGGCTCATCACCTCCACTCGTTCCAAACCTTTCCCGCATAAGATTACGGTAGGCAAGGGCCTGTCTCTTATACACATCT